>DASZNR010000164.1:0-50068 GCA_035551175.1 Amycolatopsis sp.
CCTCGATGATCACCCGTTGTCCTGTCCTCGGTGGATGGTCCTGGTGTGAGCCACACTCGCGCCCAGCAGATCACGCAGCAGCTGCACGGCGAGTTCGGAATCCGCGCGGTGCCCGCATGTGAACACGTCGACGAACACCGACCCGTGCTCGGGGTAGGTGTGGATCGACGCGTGCGATTCCGACAGCAACGCCACCACGGTCACACCCTGCGGTTCGAACCGCGTATACGTCACGTCGCGCACGGTGGCGCCCGCCTTGCCCAGCGCGAGTTCCAAGCTCTCGCACAGAAAATCGGGATCGTCGAGCAACTCGGGCGACACGCCGGAGAACTCCGCGAGCACGTGCCGCCCGGCGAACTCACCGACCGGGCTTTCTTCGCCGCCGACGAAGTACGTCCGCAGCGGCGGGAATCCGTTGAACGACACCGACGAATAGCTCTGCGTGTACGCACCGGCGCTGAGGATGTCCACGTGGTCTCCGGCGCGCAGCGCGAGCGGCAGGCGGTACGGGGTGTGCTGGTAAAGCACGTCGTCCCCGTCGCAGGTCGGCCCGGCGAGGACGACCGGGCCGTCGGGCGTTCCGTCGTGCGCGGTCGCGAGGCGGTAGGCGATGGCTTCGTTCTCGGTCTCGGCGAGCCCGTTGTAGCGGCCGACGTCGAGGTACACCCAGCGCCGCTGCGCCGTCGCCGACTTGCGCGCCACCAGCACGACCTCGCTGCGGATCAACCCGGCGTCGGCGACCACGGCGCGGCCCGGCTCGAACGCCAGCTGCGGCGCGACCGGGAAGTGCCGCGCGAGCGAGGCGCGAATGGCCGCCGCGTATTCGGCCGCCGGCGGCGGATCCGGCACGTGGCGGGCGGGCAGTCCGCCCCCCATGTTCAAGCCCCGCAACGGCACGCCCCGCGCGGCGACCGCGCGCGTGACCTCGGCCGCCGCGGCGATCCCGGCGTCCCACGCGCCAGGGTCGAGGTGCTGTGACCCGACGTGGAACGCGACCCCCTCGGGATCCAGCCCCAGCGCGGCCGCGCGCACGAGCAGGTCCACCGCCATTTCCGGGGCACAGCCGAACTTCCGCCCGAACGGCGTCCCCGCGCCCGAGCTGTCCACGAGGATCCGGCACGACACCGTGGCACCCGGCGCGTGCTCGGCGAGGTTCTCCAGATCCCCGGCGCTGTCGAAGGTGAACCGCCGGACCCCGACGCGGTGGGCGTACGCGATGTCGCGGGCCTTCTTCACCGTGTTGCCGTAGGAAATCCGCCCGGGGCGCACACCCTGATCGAGGCACAGCTCGATCTCCTCGCGCCCGGCCACGTCGAAGCCCGCACCCGCGCGGGCGAGCACCCGGATCACCTCCGGCGCCGGGTTCGCCTTCACCGCGTAGTACATCCGGGCCTCGGGCAACGCGTCGCGCAGCCGTTCGCAGGCTTCCCGCACGGCCGCGAGATCGACCACGAGACACGGCGTCGGCGGCCGCTGCTCGTCCAGGAACGCGCGGCACCGCTCCAGCGCCGGGGGAACGTGTTCGGTCACCACAAGAAACTACAGGTTGGGCCGCTGTCGCCGAGTGGCCTGGGCAAGCCGCGGGACGCAGTGGTCAGGCCACTCCTGCCGGTGGGGCTGCTTCGATGATTTCCGCCATGATGGCTCCGGAGCGGAGCAGAGCGAGTGTGCGTCGAGCGATGGCCTGGAGCCGGGCGTCGAGCGCGGCCAGCGAACTGGCGACGTCGGCGAGTTCGCGGACTGCGGTGAGTGCCTTTCGGACGTCGGGGATTCGGTAGCCACCAGCACGGAGGGCTGCGGTGATGCGCGCTTCCCGGATCGCGCTGACCGGGTAGCGTCGGGCGGTTCCAGCGGGGGTCGCGACGCGCTCCGGATCGACCAGGCCGGCACTCTCCCAGAACCGGAGTGTGGATGCCCTGACGTCGAGCGCCTGCGCCAGTTCGGTGATGGTCATGGAGTCGTCTTCCCGGGGCGCGTCGTCGGTCGTCGCCTCGGCGCTGATGGACTCGAGTGCTGACCGTGCTGCGAGTGTCTGCTCGCGTTCGTGGTTGAGCCGGGTGTGGAACTCGCAGATCGGCGCTGCAGCTTGGTCCCGCGGTTCGATGCGGATCTGTCGCATCGCGCGTCGCGCCTCGACGGGTCCGACGGCAAGGGCGAGATCGCGGTAGGCACGCAGGTCACGCACATGGTCTGGAGCGAACTGCCGGTATCCGCTGCGGGTCCTTGCCGCTGGTGAGATCACCCCGATTGCTTCCAGATCGCGCACCTGCTGGAGGGAGTACTCCGCAGCCGCTGCGACGGCGGCGGTGGTCATCGGTGGCGATGCTTCGCCTGATCGCATGCAACCCTCCACAAGTACTTGAAGTTCATGCTTGAAGTATGCGTATCGACCACCTGGTGCAAACAATCCGATCGTTCGACGGCGTGCTCGAACTCGCCCCCGAAGCGGGCAGCGAGTTTCCGGAGGTCGCCTGGGGCGACCACTTCTTCTACTACGCACCAGATGGCCGAGTACCTGAACGCCAGCAGCCTTACGCGACGATCGTGACGAAGAACTACCCCGGCGACGCGTCGTCCGATCTCGACGAGCCCGATCGCTGGCGACTGAACATTCACGTCGGCACCACCACGTTCCTCGAACTGACGGGAGAGACGGTTCGGTGTCTGGAACGGTCGTGGGATCACACGGTGACCGACGTGGTCTTTCCACACCCGGTGTACCGCCGCCAGGGTTGGGTGTCGATCATCAACCCGGGCCCGCGCACCACCGCGGTAGCTGTCCGCCTGCTGCGCGAGGCTCACGAGGAGGCACGGCGCCGGGCGGAACGTCGATGTTCTCAGGAGCGGGCCGGAGGCGAGCCAGGCGCAGGGGATCCCCGATGACGCATCCGAACACCCCGCATTCCGCCGGAAGGAGGCGGACTCGCTAGCCGGGTTCGCCCGCCACGCCGCGAGCCAGCAGGTCGTCGGCGTCGAGCCCGGCCTCGGCGAGCAGTGCGCGCGTGTGCTGCCCGAGCGCCGGGACATCGCCCATGCGGACGTCGACGTCGGCGAAGGTGACCGGCGGCAGCAGGGCGTCGACCTCCGCGAACTCCGTCCCGATCCGCCGCCAGCGGTCGCGGGCCCGCAGCTGCGGGTGGTCGACGACCTGGCCGACCTCCTTCAGCTGCGCGGCGGGCACTCCTGCGGCGGCGAGCCGTTCGTCCAGCTCCGCGCTCGACCAGCGGGCCGTGCGCTCGCCGACCGCGGCGTCGCACTGGGCACGGTGGGCGACCCGTTCGACGTTGGTCGCGAAGCGCGGATCGCCGGCGAGCTCGGGCGCGTCGAGCACCTCGGTGACGAGCGTGCGCCAGCCGGCGTCGTTCTGGACGCCGATCAGGATCTGCCCGTCGCGGGTCGGGAACGCGTCGTACGGCGCGATCGACGCGTGGCTCAGCCCCATCCGCGCCGGCTGTTTGCCTGAGTACATCTGGGTGTAGAGCGCATACCCCATCCACTCGACGGTGGCCTCCAGCATCGAGACCTCCACCGTCGCACCCTCTCCGGTGCGCGAGCGGCGGAGCAACGCGGCGAGCACGGCCTGTGCGCAGTACATGCCCGACGCGATGTCGGACGTCGGAACGCCGGTCTTCACCGGCGTCTCGGGCGTGCCCGTGATGGCGATTAGCCCCGCCTCGGCCTGCACGAGCATGTCGTAGGCCTTGCGCTGTTCCATGGGCCCGCCCGAGCCGAAGCCGGACAGGTTCACCTCGACCAGCTCCGGATGCTCCGCCCGCAGATCATCGAGCCCGAGACGCGCCGCGGCGCCGGGTGCCAGATTCTGCACGAACACGTCGGCCCGCGCGACGAGCCGCCGTACGACATCGCGGCCCTCTCCGGCTTTGAGGTCGATGGCGAGCGACTCCTTGCCGCGGTTGAGCCACACGAAATGCGCGCCGGTGCCGTGGACCGCGTGGTCGTAGGCGCGGGCGAAGTCGCCGCCGTCCAAGCGCTCCACCTTGATCACGCGCGCGCCGAGGTCGGCGAGCGTGCGGGTGGCCAGCGGGGCGGCGACCGCCTGTTCGACGGCGACGACCGTGATCCCGTCGAGCGGACGCGTCACGACTGCTGCTTCTTCTTCTCGGCCCGCACCAGCCCGCCGCCGATGATCAGGCGCTGGATCTCGCTCGTGCCTTCGTAGAGCCGCATCAGCCGGACGTCGCGGTAGATCCGTTCGACCGGGACCCCGCGCAGATAGCCGCTGCCGCCGTGGATCTGCACGGCCAGGTCGGCGGTCTTGCCTGCCATCTCGGTACAGAACAGCTTCGCCGCCGACGGCGCGATCCGGCGGTCTTCGCCCGTCACGTACAACCGCGCGGCCTCGCGGGCCAGCGCCCGGCCCGCGAGCACCCCCGTCTGCTGGTCGGCGACCATCGCCTGCACCAGCTGGAAGTCCCCGATCGGCGTGCCGCCCTGCGTCGCCGTGGCGGCGTAGGTGACCGACTCGTCGAGAGCGCGCTGCGCCTGGCCGACCGCCAGCCCCGCCATGTGCACGCGACCGCGCGCGAGCGAAGTCATCGCCGCCTGGTAGCCGACCTCACCGTCCCCGCCGACCAGTGCCTCCGGGCCCACCCGCACCCCGGTGAAGGCCACCTCCGCAGTGCGGGAACCCTCCTGCCCCATTTTCGCGTCCTTCGCCCCGACCTCGACGCCCGGCGCGTCACCGGGCACGAGGAACACCGCGATGCCCGTGCCCGACTCCGACGCCGGCCTCGTCCGCGCGAACACGACGAACAGCCCGGCCTCGGTGGCGTTGGTGATGAACTGCTTGCGCCCGTCGATCACCCAGCCGTCGCCGTCCGGCTTAGCGGCCGTGCGCAATCCCGCCGGGTTCGATCCGGCGCCCGGTTCGGTCAACGCGAACGACGCCACGACCTGCCCCGACGCGATCCCCGGCAACCACCGCGCCCGCTGCTCCTGCGTGCCGAACCCGACGAGTACCTGCCCGGCGATCCCGTTGTTCGTCCCGAACATCGACCGCAACGCCAACGAGGTGTACCCCAGCACCATCGCGACCTCGACGTCCTGCACCAGGTCGAGCCCCAGGCCGCCCCACTCCTGCGGGATCGCGTACCCGAACAGCCCCATGTCCGCGGCGAGCTCGCGCAGGTCCACCGGGATCGCGTCGGTCGCCATGATCTCGGCCTCGCGCGGCATGACCCGCGTCCGCACGAAGTCGTCGATCTGCCGGAGCACGTCCGCGAACACCTCGTCGGGGACGTCGGGGTTGCCGGTGTACATGACCTTCACTATCTCGGCTCCCCCGGCGTCAGTCCACCCGCCTCGCCCGCACCGGCCGGCGCCCGCGCGTCGTCGAGCGGACGGCGACCGGGTCCACCAGTGTCACGAAAGCTCGACGGCCTGATCGCTCGCAGGCCAGAACGGAACAGCGGCCAGGGTGGTGCTGTGCATCTCGGCGACGATCGGGCCGTCGGCCTCCGACTCGGCCTTCACCCGTTGCCATTCCGGGTCGGCCCGGAACGCTGCCCACGCCGCGGACTTCGCCGCCTCGTCGCCGAACCGGAGCAGGTAGATGATCCGGCCGTCGTCCTCGACGTCGGTCCAGAAACCGGCGACCTCGAGGCCGTGCTTGGCGAACAACGCCATCGTGTGCTCGGCGAAGCGGGCGTGCACTGCGGCGGCCCGGCCGGGCACGGCGATGTACTCACGCAGTTCCTACAGCATTCGGGTTCTCCTTCCGCCCCCCGGACGGTCTCGGCGACCCCCGGGCGGGCGCGTTGCGGCCGCGTCCCGTCGATCCGCGGCCGTGACGTGCAGGTCACTGCTCGGGCGGACGGCGTCGCGTGGCCGGCCACCGCGGCCGTGAGCGTAGCGCCGGGCGGTTGCCACTCGGCGGGCCGGCACATGCTGGCCGTCATCCTCGCCATGGCGTTCCTGCCCGCCACCCGGTCGCCGTTCTGGCCGAGCGGCCTCACCCTGGTCCTGATCCCCGGCGCCTACCAGATCCGCAAACGCCGTCTTGACCAGCCCACCGCCGAATCCCCTCCCGTGACTCGGCGGAACTCGCCCAGGCCTGACCAGGGCACCGGGCATCCCGGCGACCGCTGCGGCCGTTCCTGGCTCTCGTCAGCGCCGCCGAGACGCAGGCCAGAGAGGCCACCTACCTCTTGATCGACTGAGTTACCTGACGCTCAGCGAACGCGCCACCTCGGTCGAAGCGTTCAACCGAGGTGGCGCGACGGAAGATCAGGCTTGCGCCGACTCCGGCGACACCGGCGCGGCGGCGGCCGAATCAGTGGTCGTCCGCCTGGGCAGCAGTAGTAGCCCGGCCATCGCGATCACGCAACACACGATGATGTACCAGCTCACCCCGATACTCGAGCCGGTGCTCTGCAACAACGCCGCCGCGATCAGCGGCGCGGGGCCGCCGGCGATGACCGACGCCAGCTGGTAGCCGATGCCGGCGCCGCTGTAGCGGACGTTGGTGCCGAAGCTTTCGGCGATCAGCGCCGCCTGCGGGCCGTACTGGACGTCGTGCACGATCAGCGAAACGACGATCGCCAGCAGCGCCATCCCCGACGAGCGCGTGTCGAGCAGCGAGAAGTACGGGAACGCGTAGAGCGCCGTGCAGACGATGCCGATGCCGTAGACGAGCTTGCGGCCGAACCGATCGGACAGGTGCCCGAACAACGGCACGGTGATCAGGCCGACGGCGGCCGCGATCAGCGTGTCGTCGAGCAGATCGCCGCGGGGCATGTTCAGCACCTTCGTGCCGTAGGTGAGCACGAACGTGATGAACAGGTAGAACGGTGCCTGCTCGGACATCCGGACGAACGCCGAGGCCAGGATTTCGCGCGGGTGCTTGCGGATGGCCGTCCACACCGGACGGCGCTCGAGGGTGCGATTCACCTTCACCGCCGCGAAGTCCGGGCTTTCCACCACCTTCAGCCGCACGTACAACCCGATGCCGACGAGCACGATGCTGGCCAGGAACGGCACGCGCCAGCCCCAGGACTCGAACCCGCCACCGCTGATCGAAGTACTGAACTTGACCATCGCCGTCGACAGCAGCAGACCGAGCGGGACCCCCAGCTGCGGCATGCTGGCCATGAACCCGCGCCGCTTGGTGGCGCCCCATTCCATGGCGATCAGCACCGAACCGCCCCACTCGCCGCCGACGCCGATGCCCTGCACGACCCGCAGCACGGTCAGCAGAATGGGCGCGCCAACGCCGATCGCGGCGTAGCCCGGCAGGACTCCGATCAGCACAGTGGCGATACCCATCAGCAACAGCGTGGTCACCAGGGTCGCCTTGCGGCCGATCCGGTCACCGAAGTGGCCGAAGATCGCCGCACCCACCGGCCGGGCGGCGAACCCCACGAACAGCGTGCTGAACGACTCCAGCACGCCGGCACTCGCGGAACTGCCGGGGAAGAACAGCTTCGGGAAGACCAGAGCGGCGATCGTGCCGTAGAGGAAGAAGTCGTACCACTCGATCGTCGTGCCCACGGTGCTGGCGACGACGGCGCGTCTGCGATGCAGGTGGTCAGGGACGGGACGCGACATGAAAGCCTCCGTTGGCTCAGCCACTTTGCCACTGCGTGAGTGAACCGGGACACTGCTAGAGTGCTGGTCGCCTGTCAAGGGGGTTACGTGTCCGATTCTCTTCGTCCGGTGACCCGGCCCCGGTTGTACGAGCAAGTGATGGACCGCCTGCGCGAGCACGTCGAAGGCGCCGGCTTGAAAGTCGGCGACCGGTTGCCGTCCGAGCGGGACCTCGCGGAGCGGCTCCACGTCAGCCGCGCCTCGGTCAAGCAGGCGATCGTCGTGCTGGAAGTGCAGGGCCTCGTCGAGAGCCGCCACGGCGGCGGCGTCTATCTGCGCACGGACACCCTCAATCCGGAACCGGTCGCGGCGCTCGTCGACCGCCGCAGCCGGCTGCCGGACGTGCTCGACGCGCGCGAAGCGATCGAAACGAAACTCGCCGAGCTCGCCGCCCTGCGCCGCACACCGGAAGACCTCGCCGAGATCACCGCCGCCCTCGACGCCATGCGCGCCGAGATCGACGCCGGCGAACTCGGCGAGGACGGCGACCGCCGGTTCCACGCCGCCGTCGCCGCCGCCGCGCACAGTGCCTTGCTTTCGGACTTCATGGCGGAGATCCGCACCGGCGTCGCCGAGAGCCGTCACGAGTCCTTGCAGCAGCCCCACCGCCCACCGCGATCGCTTGCCCAGCACCGCCGAATCGCGAACGCCATCCGCGCGCAAAACGCCACAGCCGCCGCGGCGGCGATGAAGAAGCATCTCGAGACCGTCGCCCGCGTCCGCCTGCTCAGCTGGAACCCCGACGCCTGACCTTCCCGGCAGTCGCCGCGCTGACGAAGCGGATTTTCACGCGGACGCTGTCTTCGCGGAGCCCCCATGGCGCGCGGATCGCGATCTACCCGAACGCCCTTGGACTTCGCCGGCCGGCGACGAGGCGGGCGGCGCCTGACCTGGGTAGTTCACGACGTCGACCGGGTGGTGTGACCAAAACCCGCAGCAATTCGTGCCTGTTTGGGCTTTTTGCCCGATTACCGGACAGTGGAGGACTCCTTACGGAAACATCCCGGTAACACCGCCCCGTTAGCTTCCAGCCGCCGGTTGTCGAGACGAGGGAGATTACGGGCGTGGTGGATACGGGAAGCACGGCGTGGTTGCTCGGCAGCGCGGCACTCGTGATGCTGATGACGCCCGGCCTCGCGCTGTTCTACGGCGGCATGGTCCGTGCCCGCAGCGTGCTGAACGTCATGGCGATGACGTTCATCTGCCTCGCCACCGTCGGCCTGATCTGGGTCGTCTACGGGTATTCCCTCGCGTTCGGCTCCGACTGGTTCGGTGGGCTCCTCGGCGACCTGCGGCTGGCCGGGCTGCACGGCGTCGCGCAGCAGACCGTCGGGCCGGCGGGGGCCAAGGTGCCACTGTTCGCGTTCGTCGCCTTCCAGATGATGTTCGCGATCATCACGGTGGCACTGCTCGCCGGCGCGATCGCCGAACGCACGAAGTTCTGGACGTGGACGGTGTTCTCCGTCGTGTGGGTCACGCTCGTGTACCTGCCGGTGGCGCACTGGGTCTTCGCGCCCGACGGGTGGATCGCAAGCAAGCTGCACGTGCTCGACTTCGCGGGTGGCACGGTCGTCGAGGTGAACTCCGGCGCCGCCGCGCTGGCACTGGCGATCGTGCTCGGCCGACGGCACGGGTGGCCGAAGCAGGCCGCGCGGCCGCACAACCTGCCGTTCGTGATGTTCGGCGCCGGGCTGCTGTGGTTCGGCTGGTTCGGCTTCAACGCCGGCTCCGCGCTGGCGGCGAAGAACCTGGCCGCGACGTCGTTTCTGAACACCACCGTCGCGGGTGCGGCGGCGGTGCTGGGCTGGCTGCTCGTCGAGCAGTTCCGCGACGGCAAGCCGACCACCCTCGGCGCCGCTTCCGGCGCGGTGGCCGGGCTGGTCGGGATCACGCCCGGGTGCGCCTACGTCGAACCGATCGGCGCGATCGCGATCGGCGTGGTGGCGGGCGTGGTGTGTTCGTTCGCGGTCAGCCTGAAGTACCGGTTCGGGTTCGACGACTCGCTCGACGTCGTGGCCGTGCACGGCATCGGCGGGTTCGTCGGCACGCTCCTGATCGGCGTCTTCGCGACCGTCAGCGTGGATCCGCAGGGTGTAAACGGGTTGCTCTACGGCGGCGGCTTCGGTCAGCTGTGGCGCCAGGCCGCCGGCACACTCGCCGTACTAGGCTACTCGCTCGTCGTGACCTTCCTCATCGGCTGGGTCATGCACAAGTTCATGGGATTCCGGCTCGACCGCGAAGCTGAGATCGACGGTGTCGACGAGGCAGAGCACGCCGAAGGCGCATACGAGCTGGCCGTCCAGTCCGGACGCCGGGGAAGCGCGCCCGCCGGCGCACTCGGCTCGCACCGGCCGGCGCGCGAGGAGACCCGATGAAGCTGCTGACCGCCGTCGTCAAACCGTTCGTGCTGGACGACGTCCGCGTCGCGTTGCAGGAACTCGGTATCGCGGGCATGACGGTCACCGAGGTCCGCGGCTACGGCCGGCAGAAAGGGCACACCGAGGTCTACCGGGGCGCCGAGTACGCGGTCGATTTCATCACCAAGTACCGGCTCGAGATCCTTCTCGACGACGAGCAGGTCGACTCCGCGCTACGGACCGTGCTGGACACCGCGCACACCGGCAAGATCGGCGACGGCAAGGTATGGGTCACGCCCGTGGAGACCGTCGTCCGCGTCCGCACCGGCGAACGTGGACCCGACGCACTCTAGGCGTTCGTTCCGCCCGGTCACGCCGCCGCGGCCGGTGGGCGTCGCCCCGGCGGCAGGTACCGACGCCGCGGCTCCAGCGCCTCGGCGTCGGTGAACGACGCATGCGCCGGTTCGTCGAGCGCGACGACGGCCTTCCATCCGACCGTCAGCCGTCCCCCGGAGTCCATCGTGGATGAAAACCCGGGCCGCGCCCGCACCGCCGTGGGTCCTGCGGCCGGCCAGCCGCAGGACCCACGGACCGGTGGTCAGCTCACCGACGCATAGGCGGACGCGTCCCCGACCCGGACGCTGCTGGGGACACCGTCGATGCCGACCGGGACGTCGCCGGCGACGGTGATGCGGTGCAGGCGGCGCGGGAGGTCGTCGTAGTCGGCCACCCCGTAGTGCTGGGTGGCGCGGTTGTCCCAGACCGCGAGATCACCGGGCGCCCACTGCCAGCGGATGGTGTTGTCGGGCTTGGTGACGCGGGCCTGCAGTAGTTCGAACAACGCGGCGGATTCGGAGCTCGACAACCCGACGAGCCGCTTGACGAAATGGCCGAGCAATAGTACGCGTTCTCCGGTTTCGGGGTGCACGCGAACGACGGGGTGTTCCGTCTCGAACACATCAGACCGGAATTCGTCCCGATAAGACTGCTCTTTCACATCGACGCCACCGATCCGCGATTCGTCGGCGCGGGCAGCGTAATCATAGAGATTGGTGTGCACCGCCCACAGCTTTTCGGCGAGCGCTTTGAGCGATTCGGGCAAGTTCTCATACGCCGTCGCCGTGTTGGCCCAGATGGTGTTGCCGCCGTAGGCGGGCAGGGTCACGGCGCGCAGCACGCTGATCGCCGGGATGCGGTCGACGAAGGTCACGTCGGAGTGCCAGCTGTTGGCTTTCCCGTATTCGGCGTCGATCGGCAGGATGTTGTCGAGGCCCGTGCTGCGAACGGTGGGATGCGGCTGGGTCAGGTCGCCGAGCAGCCGGCCGAACGCCTGCTGCCCCGCGTCGTCGAGGTGCTGCTGGTCGCGGAAGAAGATCACCTTGTGCGCCAGCAGCGCCGCGCGGATGTCGGCGACCGTGGCATCGTCGAGGTCGCCACCGAGGCGGACACCGTCGATCCGCGCCCCGATGCGGGCGCCGAGTTTCACGACCTGAATCCCGGTGCGAACCGGTGTGGCCGAAATGCTCATGGCATGTGCTCCTGTCCGATGGGCTGGTGCGTTCCAGAGTGGACAGGCCCGCCCGAGGTCGGCAAGTTTGCGTTCAGCGTGAAATCAATTCGTCCCAGCTTTCGGACCGGCGCCACATCGTGAGAGGCCTTTACCGCGCCCGCTCGTGCTGTCAACCTCTGCTGGATCGACGCGGTACCACGCCGCACGTTTCCCGATTCCCCATTCCTGCGCGAAGGACGATCATGCTGACCGCCAGTCGACGACAGTTTCTCGGTTTCTCCTTGCTGGGTCTCGGCATTGCCGCCGCTGGATGCGCCACGGCCGGCGGCGCGCAGACCAAGACGTTGCGCTACCAAGGCTGGGCCGGTCAGGTCACGCCCGCCGAGCTGGCGGCCGACCTCGGCTACCTGCAGGACGTGACGCTGAACTGGGTGGGCGACACCATCAGCGGCCCGCAGGACATCCAGTCCGCCGCCACGGGCCAGGTCGACTTCGGCGGTGCCTTCAACGGCGCCGTGGTGAAGCTCGCCGCCGCGCACGCGCCGATCACCGCGGTCATCAGCTACTACGGCGTCGATTCCGCCGCCTTCAACGGGTTCTACGTCCTCGACGGAAGTCCGGTCAAAGCTGCCCGCGACCTGCTCGGCAGGAAGGTCGGGATGAACACCCTCGGCGCGCACGACGAGGCCATGCTCGACATCTATCTGCAGCGCCAGGGGCTGTCGAAGGACGACATCGCCAAGGCCGAGCCGATCGTGGTGCCCCCGGTGAACACCGAACAGTCGTTGCGGCAGCACCAGATCGACGTCGCCGTGCTCTCGGACATCATGCGCGACAAGGCCCTCGCCCGCGGAGGCGTGCGCGCGCTGTTCACCGACTATCAGCTGCTCGGCGCGTTCAGCGCGGGCACCTACGTGCTGAAGAACTCCTTCATCAAGGCGAACCCGGACACCGTGCGCACGTTCGTCAGCGGGGTCGGCAAGGCGATCGAGTGGGCAAGGACCACTCCACGCGAGCACGTGATCGAACGGTTCACCAAGATCATCACCGACCGCAAGCGCAATGAAGACACCGATCCGCTCAAGTACTGGAAATCCTATGGCGTCGCCGGCACCGGCGGCCTGATCCAGCAGAAGGAGCTGCAGATCTGGATCGACTGGCTCGGCCGGCGCGGCGATATCGAGCCGGGCTCGGTCAAGGCGTCGGACCTCTACACGAACCAGTACAACTCTTACGACAAGGGGAAGTCATGACCTCGAAGATCAGGTTCGCCGACGTCGGACGCACCTTCGGGATCCGGGGCTCCGGCCGGCGCCTGACCGCGCTGCAGGAAATCAGCTTCGACGTCGCGCGCGGCGAGTTCGTCGTGCTGGTCGGCCCGAGCGGCTGCGGCAAGTCGACGCTGCTCGACCTGCTGGCCGGACTGTCCGAACCGGACAGTGGTGAGATCCTGCTGGACGGCCGCCCGGTTCGTGGCCCCGGGCTGGACCGCGGCATCGTGTTCCAGCAGTACGCGCTCCTTCCGTGGCGCACCGCGCAGGGCAACGTCGAGTTCGGGCTGGAGGCGATCGGCGTGCCACGGCGGGAACGGGCGCGGCGGGCCGGAGAGTACCTCGACCTGGTCGGGCTCGGCGCGTTCGCCGACCGGCACCCGCACGAGCTGTCCGGTGGGATGCGGCAGCGAGTCGCCATCGCCCGCAGCCTCGCCTACGACCCCGAGGTGCTGCTGATGGACGAGCCGTTCGCCGCACTCGACGCGCAAACCCGCGAAACGCTGCAGGACGAGCTGCGCCGGATCTGGCAGCAGACCGGCAAAACTATCGTGTTCATCACCCACAGCATCGACGAGGCGGTGTACCTCGGTCAGCGCGTGGCGGTGCTGACGTCCCGGCCTGGCCGCATCAAGAGCGTGGTGGACATCGATCTCGGTGAGCACGACGAGGGCACCGACATCCGGTCTGCGCCCGAATTCGCCCGCTATCGCCACGAAATCTGGACCTTGCTGCACGACGAGGTCGTGCGCGCCCACGAACTGGAGCAGGAGGCGGTCCGCGCATGACCGAGACGACGATCACTGTCAGCCGGGACGAGGCTCCGCCCAGGCCGGAGCCGCCGATCGCCCCGCGGCGCAGCCTCTCCCGGCGGCTGGGCCCGGTCTCGCTGGCGGTGTTCAAGAAGACCATCGCGGTGATCGTGCTGCTCGCGGTGTGGGAGACCGCGCCGCGGGCCGGCCTGGTGGACACCACGTTCCTGCCGCCGTTTTCCGAGGTCGTCCAGGCGCTCGTGCAGCTGGCCGGCGACGGTCAGCTGGCCGAGCACGTACAGGCGAGCCTGACCCGATCGTTGACCGGCTTCGCGTTCGCGGTCGTCCTCGCGGTGCCGCTGGGCGTGTTGATCGGGTGGTACAAACCGGTTTCGGACGTGCTGACGCCGCTCGTGCAGCTCTTCCTCAACACGGCCGCGCTGGCGCTGCTACCGGTTTTCGTGCTCATCCTCGGCATCGGCGAGACGTCCAAGATCGCGATCGTGTTCTATGCCTGCACCTGGCCGATTCTGCTCAACACCATCAGCGCGGTCCGGCACGTCGATCCCACGCTGATCAAGCTCGCCCGCTCGATGGATCTCGGGCCGCTGCCGTTGTTCGGCAAGGTGATCCTGCCCGCCTCGGTACCCACGATCTTCACCGGCATCAGGCTTGCTGGGGCGAGTGCGATCGTCGTGGTGATCGCCGCCGAAATGGTCGGGGCGAAGGCCGGCCTCGGATACCTGATCAACACTTCGCAGTACAACTTCGCCATTCCGCAGATGTACGCCGGAATCGTCGCCATTTCGGTGATCGGCGTCGGGTTCAACCAGCTGCTGGTGACGATCGAGCGTCGTTTCACGTCGTGGCGGACGGCGTGAGAACGACCCGACGGGAGCGGCGGTCATGACGATCGCGGCGGCTCCGTCCGAGACCGGGCGCGCGCACCGGTCCGCGGCCCTCCTGCGCGCCGTGCTGACCCACGGCCCGGTCGCACGAACCGAACTCGCCGCACTGACCGGGTTGAGCCCGGCCGGGGTCAGCCGCGGAGTCGGCGCGTTGAGCGGGCTCGGCCTGCTCGCCGAGACCCCGCGGCCCGGCCTGCGGTCCGGACGCGGCCGGTCACCGGCGCCCGTGGAGGTCGTCGCGGGCCGGCACGTGGTGTTCGGTGTCCACCTGGCCCACGAGTTCGCGACGATCGCCGCACTCGACCTGCGCGGCCGGGTGCTCGCGCAAGACCGGCTCCCCCACCCGGGCAGAAACCCGCACGCCGTCCTCACGGGCATCGCGCAGCACTTCCCCGGGTTCCGGCAGCGCCACCAGCGCGGCCGGATCGCGGTCGGCATCGGGGCGGCGTCGGGCGGCTGGGTGGACCCCTCGCGCGGAGTGATCGTGGAACACGCTTCACTGGGCTGGCACGACGTGCCCGTCGGCGCGGTCCTCACGGAGCTGACCGGATTGCCGGTCCGCGTCGACAGCCACGCCCGGGCACTGGCCGCCGCCGAGGGCCTGTACGGGACGGGGCGGGCCGGGCGGTCGTTGGTGCACCTGTTCGTCGGCAACGTCGTCGACGCCGCGATCGTCTCGGGCACCACGCCGGTCCGCGGGCCGGGGTCGACCGCGGGCACGGTCGCGCACCTGCCGTTCGGTGATCCCGCGACGACCTGCGGCTGCGGCCGATCCGGGTGCCTCGAGGCCGAAGTCGCCGAGTGGGCGGTCCTCCGGCGCGCCGGGAAGGCGAGCATCGCCGAGGTCGTCGACGCCGCCGCCCGAGGCGAGCCCGAGCCACACCGGCTGCTGCGGCACCGGGCGGAGACCCTCGGCCGCGCCGCGGCGGTCCTGCTCGACGTGATCAACCCGGAAGTGCTCGTGATCACCGAACCCGGCATCGCCCGGGTGCCCGACCTACTCGCCGCGCTGCGCGAAGTCGTCGCCGAGCACTCCCACACCTGCCCCGACCCGCACCGCACCGTGGTGGCCGGCAGTTTTCCACGCGACGACGTACTCGCCGTCGCCGCCGGCGCGGTGCAACTCGACGCCGTCTTCAGCAACCCCACCGCGCTCGCCGACCGGCTTGCGCCGACCTGATCGAACGGAGATCTTCGTTGTCCCACCTTCACTTGAACGCTTTCCTGATGGGCGTCGGCCACCACGAAGCGGCCTGGCGGCACCCGCGCACCGACCCGGCCCGGCTGCTGGAGGTCGGCCACTACCAGGAACTCGGCCGGATCGCCGAACGCGGCACGTTCGACTCGGTGTTCCTCGCCGACGGCGTGCAGATCTGGGGCGACGTGCGGCACACCGCGGCGGCGCGGTTCGAGCCGATCACCCTGCTCACGGCGATCGCGGCCGTCACCGACCACATCGGACTGATCGCCACCGCGTCCACCGGCTTTTCCGAGCCCTACAACCTGGCCCGCTGGTTCTCGTCCCTCGACCACATCAGCGGCGGCCGCGCCGGCTGGAACATCGTCACCTCCGCGGGCGACCGGGCCGCGCAGAACTTCAACCGTGACCGCAACACCGAGCACGCCGAGCGCTACCAGCGCGCGGCCGAGTTCGTCGACGTCACCACCGCGCTCTGGGACTCCTGGGAAGACGACGCCCTCCTCGTCGACCCGGCCACCGGCGAATTCGCCGACCCGGCCATGGTCCACGAAATCGGCCACCGCGGCCGGTTCTTCCAGGTCCGCGGCCCGCTCAACCAGACTCGCAGCCCGCAGGGCCACCCGCTGCTGGTGCAGGCCGGCTCCTCCGAAGACGGCAAGGACTTCGCCGCGGCCCACGCCGAGGCCGTGTTCACCGCACAGCAAACCCTCGCCGATGCCCAATCCTTCTACCGCGACCTGAAGGCGCGTGTCGTTCGCGCGGGCCGTGATCGCGACTCGCTGAAGGTGCTGCCGGGCGTCGTCCCGGTCCTCGGGTCCACCACCGAAGAGGCCCAACGACTCTCCGACGAACTCGACGCGCTCATCGTGCCCGAACGAGCCGTGCGGCAACTGTCCGAAATGATCGGCGTCGACCTCGCCGGCCACCCACTGGACGAGCCGCTGCCCGCACTGCCACCGGTCTCGGACATCAACGGCGCGAAGAGCCGCTTCGAGCTGGTCCGCGATCTCGCCGCCCGCGACCGCCTCACCCTGCGCCAGCTGCTCGCCCGCCTCGGCGGCGGCCGGGGGCACCAAGTCGTCGCCGGGACACCGGATCGCATCGCCGACCACCTCGAGCACTGGTTCACCCACGACGCCGCCGACGGCTTCAACATCATGCCGCCGCTGCTGCCGTCGGGGCTCGAGGAGTTCGTCGACCACGTCGTCCCCGAACTCCGCCGCCGCGGGCTGTTCCGCACCGAGTACACGGGCCGCACGCTGCGCGAGCACTACGGCCTGCCCCGCCCCGCCGGCCGGTTCGCGAGGGTGGTGCGGGAAAGCGTCGGCTGATGCGCGTCAGGGCCGGATGTTCTGGTTGAGGTGGAACACGTTGTCCGGGTCGTACCGGCGTTTCAGGCCGACGAGCCGCGTGAACTTCTCGGTGCCGTAGGCCGCCAGGACGCGGTCGGCGCCTTCGGCACCGAGGTTGTTGACGTAGACGCCGTGCGAGTACTGCGCGATCGCGTCGGCATAAGCGCGGACGAGGGCGCGCCGGATGTCGTCCTCGGCCGCGTCGGTCCAGTTGCTCGCGGTGAGGAACTCGAATTTCGCGCCGCGGTGCCCGACGGCCGCGTCCTGTTCCCCGACCCGGCTCACCGCACCGCCACGGGTCTGCAGTGAGCCGGTGACCGGGGCGCCACCGGTCCCCGTGGTGGTTCCGCGCGCGAGGAACGCCTCGATCGCCGCGTCCGGCAGATCCCAGAGGTAGTGCGATTTCCAGTACCGGCGCAGGCCGTGACGCCACGCGTTGTCGTTGCCGCGCTGGAGATCAAGGTAAGTGACCGGGCCGACCGTCTCCGCCAGCGGAGTGGCCACGGCGTGGAGCCGGCGGCCGAGGCGCAGGCCTTCGTCGACGTCACCGACGTGCACGAAGGTCAGTGTCACCACGGGTTTGCCGTGGTGCGGGGCCGGCACCGGGGTATCGGGTTCGGCGTCCCACACCGACGCGACCCACGTCGTTTCGTCACCGGCCTCGTCGGCGAGCTCGCGCATGGCCCGCAACACCCGGGCGCCGTCGTCGAGCGCGTAGAACGCCGTCCCGGTCGCGACCATGGGCCCGACCGGGTGCAGGTCGAATTCGAAAGAAGTGGTCACCCCGAAATTGCTGCCCGCACCGCGCAGCGCCCACAGCAGGTCAGAGTCCCCGGCCCTGTCGCCGGTTTCGCCGGCCGTGACGATGGCGCCGTCGGCGAGCACGACCTCGGCGGAGCGCAGGTTGTCGCAGGCGAGTCCGTGCCGGCGGGCCGTCCAGCCGAAGCCGCCGCCGAGGGTGAGGCCCGCGACCCCGGTGTGCGAGACGAAGCCGCTGGTGACCGCCAGCCCGTGCCGTTGCGTCTCCCGGTCCACCGCCGCCAGTAGGCACCCCGCCTGCACCGACGCCCGGCGCCGGCCCGGATCGACGCGGACGGCGCCCATGCCGGACAGATCGAGAGTCACCGCCTTGTCCGCGACGGCGAGCCCGGCGATGCTGTGGCCGCCGCCGCGCACGGCGATCTCCAGCCCACGGGCGCGTGCCGCGCCCACCGCGGCAACCACATCCGCGGTGCGGCGGCAGCGCGCGATGAGCGAGGGACGCCGGTCGACGCACCCGTTCCACACGCGCCGGGCGTGGTCGTAATCGGGGTCCTGCGGGAGAACGAGGTCTCCGCGGAAGGCGGGGCGCAGCTCTTTCGCCGCGTCCAGTGCCGCCTGCGCGGTGTCCGCGATGGCATCCATGGCCGTGCTCCTCTGCTGTCGTCACCACGAACAGCTTCGGTCGCGAGGCTAAACGCCGGCTACACGCCACCGGTGATGAGGCACCATTGAGGACAGCGAGGAGGCCGAGCCATGCAGTTCCGGATCCTGGGGCCCGTCGCGGTGATCGGCGAAGACGGCGACGGGATTCCGCTCGGGCCGCCGCGGCAGCACGCCCTGCTGGCGGTCCTGCTGCTGCACCTCGGCACTCCGCTTCCCGTCGGCCGCCTGGTCGACCTGCTCTGGGGCGACGCGGCGCCCGCGTCGGCGGCCACGATCGTGCACGGCTCCATCGCCGGCCTGCGCCGGGCACTGGCCGCAGGAGGCGCCGTCGGCGTGCTGGTCACCGAGCCCGCCGGCTACACCGTCCGGGCACGGGCGGACCAGGTGGACGCACTGCGGTTCGAGCAGTTGCTCGACGAAGGCCGCAAGGCCTTGCCGGCGGATCCGAAGACGGCGTCGGCTCTGCTGACCGACGCCGTGGCACTGTGGCACGGTCCGGCGCTGGCCGGAATCGACGCCCCGTTCGTGGCGGAGACCGCCACCCGGCTCGACGAACTGCGTTGCGACGCCATCGAAGCGAAAGCGGAAGCCGACCTCGCGCTCGGCCGGCACGCGCACGTCGTCGGCGAACTCGAAGCGCTCGTGGCACGGCATCCGCTGCGCGAACGGCCGCGCGCCCACCTCATGGTCGCGCTCTACCGGTGCGGGCGGCAGTCCGAAGCGCTGGCGTGCTACCGCGCCGCCCGCCGGGCGCTGCGCGAGGAACTGGGCGTCGAACCCGGGCCCGCGCTGCGCGATCTGCACCGTGCCGTCCTGCAACAGCACCCCTCGCTCGACCCGCCAGACGCGACCCGCCCCGCCCGGTTGCCGCGGCCGCTGGGCGCGTTCGTGGGCCGCAGCCGCGAACGGGCGGAAATCAGCGACCTGCTCGACGGGCACCGGCTCGTGACACTCGTCGGCGCCGCCGGCATCGGGAAGACCCGGCTGGCGATCGAGATCGCGCGCGCAGCGGCGGCGCGGTTCCCGGCAGGCTCCTGGTTCGTCGACCTGGCTCCGCCCACGACGTCCGCACTGGTGCCCCACACCGTGGCCGGTGTGCTCGGCCTGCGCGCCGAAACCGGGCCGAAGCTGCTCGACTCCGTTTCCGCAGCGCTCGGTCACCGCAAAGGCCTGCTCATCCTCGACAACTGCGAGCACGTTGTGGCCGGCTGCCGCGCACTGGCCGAGGCCGTGACCGCGGCCGGCACCGAAGCGCGGGTGCTGGCCACCAGCCGGGAAGCCCTCGGCATCGCGGGCGAGGTCGTGTGCACCGTCGCCCCGCTCCCGGTGCCGGACGCGGATGCCTCGTGGGAACGGGTCGCGGCGAGCGAAGCCGTGTCGTTGTTCGGGGCGCGCGCGGCGACGGCCCGGCCCGGATTCCGCGTCACCGAGGCGAGCGCCGGCCTCGTCCGCGACATCTGCGCCCGTCTCGACGGGCTGCCGCTCGCCCTCGAGCTCGCCGCTTCCCAAGCCGCGGCGTTGCCGCTGCGCCGTATCCTCGACGACCTCGACCACCGGTCACGGCTCCTGGACGCGCGTGAAGGCGCGGCCGGCCGGCACCGCGGCCTCGACACCGCGTGCGACGGCAGCTACCACCTGCTCACCGACCCGGAACGGATCGTGTTCGCGCGGCTTTCGGTGTTCGCGGGCGGCTTCACCCTCGACGCCGCCGAATCAGTGGCCGGGGACGGCCAGGACGTGGTGAGCTTGCTATCCGGGCTCGTCGCACGTTCGCTGGTGCAGCTGGAGCACGTTTCCGCCGATCGCGGCCGGTACCGGATGCTCGAACCGCTGCGCCGCTACGCACAGGGCCGCCTCGCCGAACGCGGGGAGGACACGATCATCGCCGAACGCCACGCGCGCCACTACCTGGCGGTCGTCGAGGCGGCCCAGCCGCACCTCTACCGTGCGGATTCCGTGCGCTGGCTGGAAAAACTCCGCGCGGACGGTGAGAACCTGCGCGCCGCGCTTGGCTGGGCGTTCGGCGAAGGCGGGGACCCGGAACTCGGCGCAAGGCTGGCGTCGGGCCTCTGGCACGTGTGGGACCTCGCCGGTGCCCGGGTCGAGGGACTGCACTGGCTCGACGCCGGGCTGGCAGCCATTGATCGTGCACAGGCCGGCCTGCGGTTGCCGTTGCTCGCCGCCGCGACCCTGCTGCACCTCGGCCTCGGCGAACTCGACGCGGCCAGGGGCCGGGCCGTCGAACAGCTCACGCTCGCCCGCGCCACCGGCGACCGCCGCTGGGAAGGCGACGCACTCACCCGGCTCGGCATGGTCTCCTGGGCGCGCGGCGATCCCGCAGCGGCCCGCAGCCCGCTCGAAGAGGCCGTGCGGGCGTTGCGCGCATCGGGCGACAGCTGGCGCGAGGCCATCGCGCTCGTCCACCTGACCCGGGCCTACCGCGACGACGACCAGCTTTCCGCCGCGCGGACGACCGCGCGGACCGCACTCGACGTGGCGCAGCGAGCCGGCGAAGACGCGATCCTCGGCTTCTGCCTCGACGTTTGCAGCACAATCGCCGAGCCACTGGGCCGCGCCGACGAACTCATCGCGCGGGCGCTCACGCATTACCGCGCCATCGGCTACCGCGAAGGCGAAGCGTCCGCCCTGCAGGTCACCGGCCGCCTGATGCTGCCCGACCGTCCGGAGACCGCCCGGGAGTCCTTCCGCACGGCGCTTGAACTGTGCACCGCGTCGGGACATCGCGCGGGCATGGCCGCGAGCCTCGAAGGCCTCGGCCACACCGCCCTCGCCTGCGACGATCCACGGCTGGCCGCCACCTTCCTCGGCGCGGCCGCCGCCCAGCGCGAACGCATCCACGTCCCGGCGCCCGCCACCGCGCGCCCCGCCCTGGACGCGGCCCTCGCCCGCCTGCGCTCCGAACTGGCTGCCGGCGAGCTCGCCCTCGCCACCGGCCGTGGCGCCGCCGCGTCGCCCGACGACCTACTCGCCTGGGCCGCGACCCCGGCGACCCCGAGGTCGTCCCGCATCACTGTCGTGCACGCCGACCCCGACACCGAACGCCTGGCCTCCGTACTGGACGACCAAGCGTGGACGGCACTCACCCGCTGGCTCGAGGGCACCCTGCACTCGTGCTTCGCCGAGCACGGCGCGCGACGCGTCCACCACGACGGCCGCGTCGCCACTTTCTCCAGCGCACCCGCCGCTCTCCGCTGCGCCCGCACGATCCAGCGGCGCCTCGCCGACCATCGTCGTGACCACGGTTTCGCTCCCCGGATCCGCATCGGCGTGCACTCCGACCCCGACGAAGCGCACGCCACCGACGTCGCCACGGCCGTCGCGAGAGCAGCCGGCTACGGGCAGATCCTGGCCACCCGCGCCACGATCGAAGCCGCACCGGAGTCGACGTTCGCCGCCGTGGACCCGTCCACGCTCCCCGACGAACTCGAAGCGACGACCGTCGAGTGGTCCGGGTCGTGACCGCTCACGATTCTGCACGTGACGCGCGAGACTGCCGAGGAGAGTGCAGCGTTCGTCGACCAGCGAGCCCTGCCGGCCCACCTCTTCCCCACCTCCGGCGCCGGAACAGCACCGGCACGGCGGCCGCCGGCAACCCGACGCGGCCGCCCAAGGCGGGCCGTTGTCATCGAAGCCGGTCAGTGACCCGGGCGGGGCGCGGCGTTCTGGCTGAACTGGCCCTGCCACGCGGCCTGCGCTCCGGAGTCGCCGATGCGAACGATGTCGTAGCACGCCCCGCCGGCCACCAGGATTGCGAGGACCGCGATCACCGCCGTGACCGTCGACGACGCGGGGGCCAGATACGTCTTGCGGCGGACGGCGGTATTGGCCACCGTCGCGACACCGCCGCCCGAAGCCGGGAGCTCCGGTGCCGGGCTCGTTTCGGGCGAGGCGGCCAGCGAGGTGCTTTCGCGGTGGCGCCACCACACCACCAGCGCGAGCACGGCGATCGGGATCGCCGCGTAGAGCGCGGTGTCACCGAGTTCGGTGTGATCGCGCACCAGTGGTGTGCGCGGCACGCGCCGTTCGAGCCATTCTCCGGCATTCGTGGTGATCGGGACGAGGATCACCACGAGCAACGCCAGCACGGCGTTCGGCAACGCGAGCTTGCCGCGCGCCCTCGGCCAGAGACTGCTCGCCACGAGCAGCACCGCGCTCAACGGCAGGAGCACGACGATCGCGTGCACGAGCAGGATGTGGGCCGGGAGGCCGTTGACCGTTGTCATGACGTCCTTTGCAGTCGCAGGTGCGGGAAGATGATCAACACTGGCCCACCAAGGTGAACGTGCGATATCACCACGTTGTGAATGCGGTAAGAAGGTGAGCGTTTTCACTACGAGTCGAACCCCGTATGTCTGAAACGGCTCCCAGGCGGGACCGCATTTCGGTGCCCGAGGTAAGAGCCCGGTGAGAACCCGGTGAAATCAGTGCTTTCGGCGGGTTCCCGCGCGTCACCCCTACCACCGTGCTCCCAGCCAGCGGGATGGCCCACCGGTGGCTGAGAGCCGGGCGGCCACGAGCGTGGACGCGTAAGGCTCAACGCGAGAGTCGGGCATGCCGAGACCGCTTCCTTGGCGTCGGCCAAGATCGACCGCCGCACTGCGCGGTCGACGAGAATCGGATAGCCCCACTCGTCGAGATCGATCAACTCGGGCAGGAGTTCGGCACAGATTCCGTGCGCGCGGCAGGTGATCGGGTTGATCCGCAATTGTGGTGTTCGTTGTTCGGCCATGGTTCGGTCACGTCCAATCTCCGGCGCGGTGCTCCCAGCTGGGGAGCGGCAGGATGGTATGCGCCGCCCACGCACACGGTCGCATGGTGCGGTGAGCTCGCAGGTCGTCGTCGAAGGTCTGCAGCGCGCTGGCGGCCAGCCGGACCGCGCCGTCGGGATGCGCGCAGGCGCCGCGACCTGTGATGACGGAAAGCCGATGTCGTAACCGTTGTTCAGCTCGAGCCGCCGGGACGCCACCGAGCACGAGGTCGGTGAAATCGTCGGCGATGGCGGGCAATCCGAACATGCACGGTCCACATTGGCGTGCCGATTCACCAGCGAGGTATCGGAGTATTCGCGCGGTCTCGGCGAGACCACAAGCCCGTGCGGGCAGCACGGTCAGCGACGCGACGCCCAGAGTCGCACCGGCGGTTTTCAGGTCCTCATGTGACAGTCGGGTGTGGACGGCGGCTTGCATCGGGAGCCAGGCACCGCCGTATCCACCGAAAAGGATCGCCTGTGGCCGTTCGCTCGCGCCGCCTGCCAGATCGAGGACTTCACTCATCGGAGTGCCCAGCGCGCGTTCGTACACACCGGGCCGGACGACGCCGCCGCCGAGGGTGACGAGCGTGGTACCGGGCGACTCCCGGGTTCCGCAGCCACGGAACCACCGCGCGCCGTAGCGGGCGATCAGGGCCAGGTGGGCAAGGGTCTCGACGTTGTCGATCAAGGTCGGGCGCCCGTGCACGCCACGTTCGAAGGGCCGCGGTGGCTTCGCGGTCGGGCGTGCGTCACCGGTGTTGAGAAAGTTGACGAGCGCCGATTCCTCACTCGCGACGTAGCGCGCGGGGATGTGTACCAGCCGCACGGGAGGTTCTCCGCTCGGCCGCTCCGCGAGTGCCGCGGTGACGGAGGCCGTGACCGGCGCGTCGCGGTGGACGCACAGGATGATCTCAGCGGCCCCGGTCGCCGTGGCGGCCAGCACGGCGCCGTCGATGACGAGATGCGGGGCGACGGTCAGCAGCGCTTCGTCCTTGCCGCTGACCGGTTCTCCCTCGCATCCGTTGGCCACGACCACGGAACGGCGGCCCTTGGCGGCAGCGCGCAGCTTGTGGCCGGTCGGGAATCCCGCGCCGCCTCGCCCCCGCAGGCCCGAGGCGTCCACCGTCGCCAGCAACCGCTCACGCCCGCCCGTGCCGGCGTAGAGCTCGTTCGGCACCAGGCCGTACCGGGCCCGGTGTTCGGCGAAGCTCGCCGGCTTCCGCGACCGCAACCACCCGGCGAAAAGCCGGCGCGGGTCGGCCGCGTCGGGGTGTGCAGACCGTCGGCGGGACGTCTGCGAGTACGTAGTCATCAGAGGCCTCCCAAGGTGCCTCGCCGGGCTTCGGTGTCGGGGTGGCGGACCGTGGCACGCCACAGCACGGCCGCCACCGCGGCGATCACGCAGGCCAGCAGCAGCACCCGAACCCACGTCAGCCGGGAATCGGCACCACCGATCTCGAAACCGTGCACCACAGCCGCTGGCCAGCCCAGATACGCGGCCCAGTGGATGGCCTTCCAGATCCGGGCTCTGATCCTCGGGCGCAGCAAGCTCGACACGGTCACCGCGCCATGCAGGTCGAACGCAACGGTCCCGATCCCCAGCGAAACCGGGTGGTACGTCGAGACGAACGGAACCACCGCACTGATCCACCGGATGCCGGCGTACGGGTCGATGATCGCCGTCGCGATGTGGATCGCCAGGAAGACGAGAGTGACCAGCGACAGATTGCGGTGTACGGCGGCGACAGCGAACCGTGGCCATCGTGGCGACGCGACCCGGATGCTGGTGACCGCGCCGAGTACCACGACACCGGTGAACAACACCAGCGCAGCCAGCCCGGTGGCGCGGCTGGCGTACCACAACACGTTCATGCCGAGGCCTCCTCCGGCCAGCCCGCGACGCCGAGCACGTGGCCGTCGGTGGCCACCAGGCGAGCCGGCAGGCGGTGCCGCGCGAGCCAGGCGGGTGCTCGCTCGCCGAGCACGACGGCGGCGGTGCTGGCCGTGTTGGCGTCGGCGCAAGTGGCAGCGGCGACGGTAACCGTCCGCCAGCACGGTTCCGGGATGTCCCCGGTTCGCGGGTCGACGATGTGGTGCACGGTGCGCCCGGCCCGGCGCCAGGTACGGCACACCGTGCTCGAGGTGGCCAGCCCGCCGCCGGTCAGTGCCACCACCGGGTCGCGCAACGGGTCGGTGGCGGCGTGGTCGTCCCCGACCACGACCTGCCATCCCCGGTCCGGCGCGGGCCCGGCGATGGCGAGGTCACCGCCGAGCCCGACGAGCACCCCGCAGCCGAGCTCTGCGGCGATGGTCGCCGCCGCCCTGTCGGCCGCCCACGCTTTCGCCGTGGCGCCCAAGTCGAGTTGCACCCCCCGCGGCACCGCGACCTCGCGCCGTGCGGAGTCCAGGATGATCCGCCACCACCCCGGAACCTCACCCGCGGGCTCGACGGGCGTGGCGACGTCCCGCTCGAGAGCGTCGAAGTCGCGGTCGTAGCCGAGATCGCACACGGCCTGCCCGACCGTCGGGTCGACCAGGCCGTCGGTGAGTTCGGCCGCGCGCAACGCAACCCGCAGCGCCTCGGCGAGCAACGCGCTGATGCGAACCGGCGAACCGGCGTGCGCGTGAAGTTCTGTGATCTCCGAGTCGTCGCGGAAACGGCTGCACGCGTGGTCAATCGCCTGCAGCTCATCGCGGAGCAACTCCTCTCCGGCCGTCAGCCGAGCCGGATCGGTGACGACGAGTTCGGCCGTCGTGCCCAATGCGCGAAACCGAATGCTCGCGAACGTCCCCGTGGCCGTCGTCATGATCCGCCCGAACTCCCGGTCGTGGAGTGGCGGCTCCCCGTCACGGGAGCCTGCGCCGGTGGGCGAATGACCCGGGACGCCGAGGTCGACGTCTGCGGGAGAGTCGCGGACCGGGGTGGCCGGACCGGAGTGCTCGTCGGAGAGCTGGTCGTCGGGGGCTCGGAAGTCGCCGTCGCCGGCGAGGCGACCGGTGATTTGGCAGGAGGTGGCGGTGGGGCGGGGACGGCGCTGGCGTCCTGCGCGAACGTCACGCCGAACACGGTGGCCAGCGCGGTCCCGCCCAGGCCGGCGGCCCACGTCGCCAGCGCGGTGTGGCGACGTCCGCGGGCACGAGTCCGGAGGCGTTGCCGATGGTTCACGCGATTCTCCTTCGTCTCTTCGGGGTCCCCAGTGCTGCCCAGTCTCGACGGGAGTCCTGGGGAAAATCTGGGAAGACGGGCGCGGGTGCCACGGATCGCCGGGCTTGGCACGATGACGGAATGAACGGTGGAATGGTCACTGCGCACCGGGGCTCCGGCCGGGTTCTGCTGGTCGAGGACAACGCCGAGCTGGTAACGCTGCTCACCGAGCTGCTCACCGAAGAGGGCTACGACGTCGAAACAGCCGCCGATGGACATTCCGGGCTGCATCTCGGGCTGGTCCGGCACTACGACGTCGTGATACTGGACCGGGGGCTCCCCGCCCTTGACGGGCTCGATGTCCTCACCCGGCTGCGCGGCCAGGGCATCACGACACCCGTGCTGGTGCTCTCGGCGCTTGGCAACCCGGCCGACCGCGTCACGGGTCTCGACGCGGGCGCCGAGGACTACCTGCCCAAACCGTTCGATGTGGACGAACTACTCGCCAGGGTGCGTGCGTTGTGCCGGCGGCATCTCGACGTCGCTCGGGTCCTGCCGGTGGGCGCGTTGAGACTGAACCTGGACACTCGACAGGTTCAGCCGGGCCCGGACGGCGAACCGGTTCGCCTGTCCGAGCGGGAATGTGCCCTACTGGCGACCCTAGCCGGACGGCCGTCTCGCGTGTTCACCCGTCGCGACCTCCTCAGCCTGGCCTTCCCCGACGCAGACAGCGAAGCCATCGTGGACACATACGTGTCGTACCTGCGCCGCAAGCTCGGGCGCGCCGTGATCGCGACCGTGCACGGGCGCGGTTATCAGCTGGGCACGCCATGAGCCGGCCACCCGCTTCCAGCGAAGCGCGGCTGCTGCGCCGTGCGGCCTGGCGGCTGGGCCTGCAGGTCGGGCTGTCGGTCGCCGCGATCGTCGTCGTCCTGTCCGGGCTGGCTGTGGTGATGGTCTTGCGCAGCCAGCAGAGTGACGTCACCGCACTGCTGCATCAGGCGGCGTCGCAGGCCGACGATCTGCAGGACCCACCGGCCGGGGTTTGGCTGACCATCCAAAACCGGAGCGGGGTGAGTACCACGCCGGGAGCTCCCGACGTTCTGCCCGACCGGGCCGCCCTGGCCGCCGTCGCAAAGTCCGGATCCGCCCAGACCGGCGTCGTGCACGGCGAAGGCGCCGACTACCAGGTGTACACCCAACGCCGTAATTCCCAGGTCGTGCAGGCCGCACTCGACCTGCGGTCCGACCACGAGGAACGCGAGCGCCTGCTCGCTGCCATGCTCTTCAGCGGCGGCCTGGGACTGGTGCTGGCCGCAGGCACCGGCGTCTGGCTCGGCCGGCGCGCGGTCGCGCCGCTGGCCGCCGCGCTGGGCGTGCAACGCCGATTCGTCGCCGACGCCAGCCACGAGCTACGAACCCCCCTCACGCTGCTTTCGACCCGTGTACAGGTCCTGCGCCGGCACCTGCAGCGCGGGACGTCCGCCGAACGGCTCGCCACCGAGGTCGACGGCGTCGTTGCCGATGCCGAACACCTCACCGACATCCTCGAAGACCTACTCCTCGCCGCCGACGTCCGTGCCGACGGGCTCACGGCGACGATCGACCTCGTTGAGCTCGCCTCACGAGCGGCCGCAGCAGGCACACCGGCCGCGGCCGAGCGTTCCGTCGTCGTCGAAGCCCGTCCGACGTCACCGAGGCTGCTCGTCCGCGGCACTCGCGGCGGGCTCCTTCGGGCGGTGACGGCGTTGGTCGACAACGCCGTTGGGCACGCTCGCTCGACCGTCACGATCACGACCCGGCGGAGCGCGAACACCGGCGTCATCGAAGTTGCCGACGACGGGCCCGGCATCGATCCCGACGTCCTGCCACGGCTGTTCGAACGGTTCTCCTCCACCCGTCGTGACACCGACGCGCGCCGCCGTCATTTCGGCATCGGGCTGGCCCTGGTCAGTGAAATCGCCACGCGCCACGGCGGCGACGTCTCCGCAGGCGAAAACCCGGGCGGAGGGGCCGTGCTGACCTTGACCCTGCCACTGGCGGACCGCCGGGATTCCCAGATCTTTCCCAGTGAACCCGCCGATCCTGGAAACTGAGTGACTACGGGGAAGGCGGAATTCGATGAACCAGAACCAACGAGCACGAATCCGAGCGCGTGAACAGGCCCGCGAGACCGTCGGCCGGGCCACTCGCTGGGGCGTGGCGGCCGCCCTGGTGACAGCGGCCGTGTGCGGACTCGGGCTCGGCATCGACGCTGCCGGTCCGGCCGACGCCGGCGCCACGAATCCGCCCCAGCCGAACACCGTGTCGTCCGGGGACGTTCAGCAGAACCACCTCCAGCCCCCACAGCAGGCGCCGCTGCCCGCCAACACGGGCGGGAGCGACTCGTCCTCCGGCGGTTCCTGAACCTCAAAACGGACTACTTCGATAACCCTCACCTCACTTCGCTAAGGCTGCACTTCATTTCTCCGGAAAACAGGTAAGCCGACCTTTACTGAGGATGTCCTTTTTCCTAAGCCGAAAAATCGCTGTGCTGAACTGTACCCATGACGGAAGTTCTGGATTTCGGACCGGCGCCGCACACCGCCGAACCGCACGCCAAAATCGGCGAGAAACTCAACTGGCTCCGGGCCGGCGTCCTCGGCGCGAACGACGGCATCGTCTCCGTCGCCGGGATCGTCGTCGGTGTCGCCGGCGCCACCACGAACAGCACCGCCATCCTTACCGCCGGAGTCGCCGGGCTCGCCGCCGGGGCGTTCTCCATGGCCGGCGGCGAGTACGTGTCGGTCAGCACCCAGCGGGACACCGAACACGCCCTGCTGCGCCTCGAACGCCAAGAGCTGGAAACAATGCCGGAAGCCGAGGAACGGGAACTGGCCGGCCTTTACGAAGCGAAAGGCCTCTCACCCGAGCTCGCCCGGCAGGTCGCCCGTGAACTGACCGAAAAGGATGCCCTGCGCGCGCACGCGGAGGCCGAGCTCGGCATCGACCCGGACAACCTGACCAACCCGTGGCACGCCGCGTGGGCGTCGCTGCTCGCATTTTCCGCCGGCGCGCTGCTGCCGCTGCTCGCCATCATGCTGGTCGGCACCTCTCAGCGCGTATGGGCCTGCGCGGCCGCCGTGATCCTCGGCCTCACCCTGACCGGCTGGACGAGCGCGAAACTCGGCAACGCAGCACCGGGCCGGGCGATCTTGCGCAACGTCGGGGCCGGCGCGCTCACCATGATCGTCACCTACGGCATCGGGGTGCTCTTCGGCGTCACCGTCAGCTAGCGTCCGACCCCGCAGTCGCCCGGCAGACAAAGGCGCAAAGATTACTCGAGGCCGAGGCCAAAAGCCAGGACCAACACCGACCCCACCACGATCCGCGGGGATCGCGTTGAGCACTTTGACGAACGGCCCGAAGACGTCGGAGAGGAACCTGAGCCGGCCGAGCGCGACGCCGCACTGATCGGGCCGACAGTCGGTCAGTCGTGGCCGAACGGCCGGCCGAAGCCGTGGTGCGGACCATCCGCGATGCCGTGGACGGCGAAGAGCAACATCGACGCCAGCGCAAGGATCGAGGCCACGATGAGGAACAGCCGACGAAGCGTGCCGGCGCCGCCGCGGCCGGTAACGGTGGCGAAATCGGTCGCGAATTGCTGTGCTGCCAGCGCCAGCACAGGACGCCAACCGGACACTGGCCCGGGGACCGCGGCGTGCGGCAGGTCGGCGAGGACCGCGTCGAGCTCGTGCCGGAAGCGCGCCGCGTAGATCGTCGTGGTGCGCTCCTCGACTTCGTCCAGCGAAAGCCGGCCTTCGCCCGCGGCGGTCCGCAGCACCGCGACGGCGCCCTCCCGCTCGGCGTCGGAACAGCGGATGGCCTCGACGGAAGGCGATGGCTACGGGTGGGGCTCGTCTGAAGTCATGGTTCCCTCCCGGTCGAATCTGAACTGCGCTCCGTTCAAATTCTACACGAACGTAGTATCATTCAAGAGTGGTCGAGCGGCAGTAGGAGTGTGAAAATCGCGGGCCGGGGGCGCGTCACGCGAAGCCGCCCACCCTCGGCTTCCGCGAGCCGCCGAGCGAGCGCAAGGCCGATTCCGGTGCCGGCCGCGTCGGACGAACGCCGGCGGAACACGTCGACGCCGTCGGCGATTCCGTCGCCTTCGTCGGCGACGTCCACCGCGAGCACATCCCCGGCGTCCCGGGCAGTCACGGTGACTGTTCCCGCCCCGTGGTGCAGCGCGTTGTCCAGCAGGACAGTCACGATCTGCCGCAGCACCGGGGCGGAGAGCCGGGCCTCTTCGACGACGGGTTCCACCTTTACCACGAGGTCGCGGCCGCGCTCGGCGAGCGTTTTGGACCACTCGTCGCCGACCGCGGCCAGTTCGCCGCGCAGGGTGGTCGTGTCACGAACCGGTCGGGTATCGCGGGCGAGGGCGAGCAGGTCGGTGATCGTCTGATCGAGCCGCCCGGTCGTGGCGACGCCCGCCACGACCACGTCGCGCAGATTCGCTTCTGGGTTTTCCAACGCCGCCTCCAGCTGGAACCGCAGGCCGGCGAGCGGGGTGCGCAGCTGGTGAGACGCGTCGGCCGAGAAGGCGCGTTCGCGGGCGAGCAGGTCGTCGAGGCGCTCGGCTGTCGAGTCCAACGACTCTCCGACGGAGTCGATCTCCGCGATCCCGGCCCGCCGTGCCCGGATGCTGAAGTCACCGTCGCCGAGTTCGCGAGCGGTCACCGACAGCTGCTCCAGCGGGCGAGCAAGGCGTCGGGCCTGGTGCCGCGCCACCAGGTATGCCGACAGCAGCGCGACAACACCCAGCCCGGCCATGCCGAGCCAGGTGACAATGGTGAGCTGATAGACCTCCGTGCGAGCGGTGGCCGCGCGCACCAGGCCGACGACGGACCCCTCGTCGCTAATGGGCACGATGACGACCAGCTCGTCGGCCGTGTCCGGCGCCAGAACCCCGTCGGCGGCGACTGCTTCGTCGGCGTGCGGCAGTGTCGCCGGGCCAGCGCCGGCAAGCAGGCTTCCGCTCGTGCCGTAGACCCCGACGAAGGTGGGATCTTCCGCGGCGGGTACGCGGTCCGGAATGCGATGGCGCAGGATGTCGCTCGAAACTTCGAGTGCGTAGGAGTCGGCGGCCCGCTCGAGCTCTGCCCGTTCGGCGGTCATGAAATAGCGCGCGACAGCGATGGCGAGCGGGACGCCGAACAGCCCGATCGCGACCAACGCGGCCAGCAGAGTGGTCACGACGATCCGACGGCGCACCTTGTCACCCTTCCGGGGCCTCGATGCGATACCCGTGCCGGCGCAAGGTGACAATCTCCGGCATCGGCCCCGCTCCCCCCGCTTCGGCCATCTTGCGGCGCAGCGTCGCGATATGGACGTCAAGTGTCTTCGTGGAACCGAACCAGTGCGCGTCCCACACCTCGGCCATCAGCACCTCCCGGCTCACAGCCTTGCCCGGTTCCTGCGCCAAGCGCAGCAAAAGCTCGAACTCCTTGGCCCGCAGTGAGAACTCGGCACCATCCACGGTGACGCGCCGGGCGGCCGGGTCGATCCGGAGCCTGCCGAGCACGATCTCGTCCAGACCGCGGTCCGTCGCATGGCGACGCAGGTGCGCGCGCAGGCGCGCGTGCAATTCGCCCAACGGCACGGGTTTGACCAGGTAATCGTCCGCGCCCGCCTCGAGCCCGACGACGACGTCCATCTCGTCGGCGCGCGCGGTGAGCATGACGATCACACAGGCGGGCAGCGCGCCACGCAGTTCCCTACATACCTCGGTGCCGTCGAGGTCCGGCAGCCCCAGATCGAGGAGCACCAAGTCCGACGGCTGCTTGGCCGCGTCCCGCAGGGCTGCGCGGCCGCCCGTGTGCCACGTGACGTCGTGGCCGTGCTGGGTCAGGCTCGTGTGCAAGACTTCACCGATGGTGCGGTCGTCTTCGACCAGGAGAACTCGGGCCATAGCCCAAGAGTATCCAGGTCCCTCGGCGTCGGTGCAGGTCACGATCATTTTGCCGGTCGCTAACCTGAAGGCACCGTGTTCTTGCCGACCGCGCCCGGCGAACTCGGCGCACGGTCAGGCGGCAATACGTTTTTCCCGTTACTAACCTCCGGCTTTCCCCTCGTGCACCGAGCCGGGAATAGCTTGCGGACATGTCCGCCGATCAGTTTTTCCCCCGCCCGCTTCCTACGCAGCCGGCCGAGGCCGGACCGACGGCCCCAAGTCCAAGGCGGCCGCGGCCGGAACGCCGCCGGCGACGAGGGATCATGCTGCTACTCATCGCCATGGTGATGGGTTACCCGGCCGGAACCTACGTCTACGCACTCACCTATCCCGGCAACGCCGGCTTCACCGTCCGGACCGTGGACTGGTTGCGCGACATGGGACTCGGTGGCGCGGTCAACGCCGTCGAAAACTGGTGGTTCACCCGGCATCCGCCCTCGAGCGCACCACCGTCGGCAGCTCAACTGCCCGCCCGGGGCGGCTCGGGTTCGACCGGACTCGGTCCCCGCCCTCAGGACCTGTCCCTCGGCCCATCGGCCATCGCCGGGGCCGGCAAGTGGATCCCCCAAGCCCGCAGCGGCAACCAGGTCGCCGAATACACCACGTTCCTCCAGCCCGATCCGGAGCACGCCAGTGTGGTCGCGGGAGTGGCATGGCTGAACCAATCGCTGGTGCGCACCCGATTGTTCGCCGGTACGAAAGACCCCGGCGGCCCTGGCCCGGCCGCGATTCCCGCGGATATGCAGCACAGTCTCGTAGCTGCGTTCAACTCCGGTTTCAAGCTGAAGGACTGCAACGGCGGTTTCTACCTCGACGGCAAGACCGTCAAGCCGCTGCGCGACGGCATGGCATCTGTCGTCATCGATGACGCGGGGCGGGTGTCAGTGGCACAGTGGGGCCGGGACGCGAAGATGAATCCGCACCTCACTGCCGTACGGCAGAACCTCGACCTCGTGATCGACCACGGCGCCCCAGTACCCGGGCTCCAGCTCAACCCCGCGGGCCATTGGGGCAGCGCCTCGAACCAATACCAGTACACCTGGCGCTCCGGGCTCGGCACCGACCGCGCAGGCAACCTCATCTACGTCGGCGGCACCGGCCTGACCCTGCGCACTCTCGCGAACGCGATGGTGCAGGCCGGTATCCAGCAGGGTATGGAACTCGACATCCACTCCCCCATGGTCACCTTCGACAGTTACCGGCCCGACGACCCCCACCTGGGCGCGACGAAGCTGCTCCCCACCATGCCCGGCAGCCTGAACCGCTACCTCGAAGCCGATCAGCGCGACTTCTTCGCCACCACCTTGCGCCTCCCACCTGCGACGACGCCTTGAACGACCACACTCGGGTAGCTCCTGAGCATGCGCAGAGGACGAGGTGAGCTGGAGGCCGAGGCGCTGTCGGCGTTGTGGCAACGGCCAACCGGCATCCGCCGCCCACGTCGCGAGCAGTGGCGGTGGCACTGCCGGTGCACGCCGATCCGACCCACGCCTTGGTCGCGAACCGGACCGAAAGTCAGGCCGCGCTCACCGCACTCCACGAGCACCGCAGGCAGTGCCGAGGGCTGAGCGCCACGAGCCGAGGGCGGCCCAGCCGCGCGCGCAGCGCGTGGTTGCGTCCGCACACCACCACCGGCCATACCGTGCTGAAGGTTAGCGAACGGTATGCTAAGCACCATTTTCTGGCAAGAGGAAACTCGGCATTTACCGCATCGGGGACACGGCCGGAACAATCCTTCCGGAGATCAGCGTCGGCACGGATACTGCGAGAATTTCCCCATGACGACAGCGGAACTGAGCGACGGTCGACGTCGCACGCGCCCCGAGCGAGCTGTGAAGGTCCCCGAGATCACCGCCCTTTTCTGGGTCATCAAGGTGCTCACGACCGGAGTCGGCGAAACGACGAGCGATTTCCTCGCGCACACCATCGATCCGGTAATCGCCGTCGCACTGGCCGGTCTGGCGCTGGCCGCTTCACTCGTCGCGCAGTTCCGGGCCCGTTCGTACTCACCAGCGGTGTACTGGACAACCGTGCTGCTCGTCAGCGTCTTCGGCACCATGGCCGCCGACGTCACCCACGTCGCGCTGGGCGTGCCATATATGGTGTCCACGGTGGTGTTCGCGGTCGTGCTGGCAGCCGCTTTTTTGCTGTGGCACTGCCTTGAGAAAACATTGTCCATTCACGAGGTCCGCACTCCGCGCCGGGAATTCTTCTACTGGCTCACCGTCGGCACGACATTCGCCCTCGGCACCGCGGCCGGCGACCTGACCGCCACCACGCTGCACCTCGGCTACCTCGGCTCTGGAATCCTGTTCGCCGTGGCCATCGCCGTTCCGGCCCTCGCCGTACGGGTGACCGCGGTGAGCGTCGTCGGCATGTTCTGGACGGCCTACGTACTCACCCGACCACTCGGCGCATCGTTCGCCGACTGGATCGGCGTCGGTCCCGAACGCGGCGGCCTCGGCCTCGGCACCGGCCCGGTCAGCCTCATGCTGCTGCTCGTGATCGCCGTGCTCGTCGCCGCTCTCGCCGCGGCGCGCGGGAAAACTCCCACGCGGGGCCGGTAGGTGGCCCGGTGCGCATCGCTTTCATAACCGAAACGTGGCTGCCCTCCACCGACGGCATAGTGACCCGAATGCTGGCCACGATCGGTGAGCTGCTCGCCCGCGAGCACGACGTTCTGGTGATCGCGCCCGACGGCGAAACGACCGAGTTCGACGGCGTGACAGTCCGCGCCGTACCCACGGTCGGCGCGAAATTCCTGTACGGGGGCAAGCGGTGGGGATTACCGATGCCGCGGGTCGACCGTTTCCTGGGCGAGTTCGAACCCGACATCGTCCACCTCGTCAACCCTGTTTTCCTCGGGGCCGCAGGGCTGTTCGCCGCACGAAAACAGGCTCGGCCGATCGTGGCGTCGTATCACACCGACATTGCCCGCTACGCCCATCACTACCGGCTCGGGTTCATCGTTCCGTTGATCTGGCGCCAACTGCGGGCGCTGCACGGACGCGCGCACCTCAACCTCGCGACGTCGACCGCCGCGATCGCGGATCTCGCGGCCCACCGCATCACCGACGTCCGCCTGTGGCCCCGCGGAGTCGATCTCCGACGGTTCTACCCCCGGCTGAAACGTCGACCGCCAGGCCGTCCGGTTGCCCTCTACGTAGGACGCCTCGCGACCGAGAAGGGCCTGCACCGGCTCGCCCCCCTCGCGACGCCGTCCGGTGGCTTCCGGCTAGTCCTGGTCGGCGACGGCCCCGCGAGAGCACACCTCGAACGCACCATGCCCAGCGGCACCGTCTTCACCGGCATGCTCCACGGCGATGCACTGGCTCAGGCTTACCGCAACGCCGACCTGTTCGTTTTCCCGTCCACCACCGACACTCTCGGTCTCGTGCTGCTCGAAGCGCTCGCGAGCGGGCTGCCCGTGCTGGCCGCCGAAAGCCCCGCGGCTCGCGCCACGCTCGGCGGCACCACGGCGGCACAGTTCTTCCCGGTTCATCGGCCCGGCGATCTCTCCGCCCAGGCCCGCGCTCTCCTGAGCGGCGACCACCGTGCCGAAGCGCGCCGGTTCGCCGAACAGTCCGGATGGGAGCGTGCCACCGACCGGTTACTGGCGCTGTACACCGAAACACTCACGATGCAAGCCAGCAGCCCGCGGCCCTACCAGCCGCGGCCGGCGCGCGCCGCGGGCACAGTGAAGAAGTAGCCACCGCCGGATCCGGCCACCCGGCGGACGTGCCGAACGCCGCACTTCACGATTCGGAGAGCAGAGTGCGGGCGACCAGGACTACGACTGGCATAAGAACGAGCAATCGGTTAACCCCGCGCGAACCCTCCGGTGAGGTGTGACGACCTACCGTCAGCGTGTGCAACGTTTACCTCTCTTTACCCTGTTAACGGCGCGGACCCGCCTGGCCATCGCAGCGGGTCGCGGTGCTGCCGCGTTGTCCCGATCCGCCCGGCTGGGTTCCGGCGGGGTCATCGGCGGCCGCATCGCGCTCCGCGTGGATCCTGACGCGCTGCGCCGGCTGGCTCGTGGCCCTACGGTGGTACTCGTCACCGGCACCAATGGCAAAACCACCACGGCGCTCATGCTGACACGGATTCTCGAAACACTGGGCGAAGTCGCCGGCAACGGCGACGGGGCCAACATGCCCGACGGCGTCACCGCCGCGCTGGTCGCAAAGCCGCACGCCCCCGTCGCGGTCCTTGAAGTCGACGAGAACTACGTCCCGGCCATCGCGGCCCAAGTGCGGCCGGCATGCCTGGTGCTGCTGAACCTCAGCAGAGACCAGCTCGATCGCGTCGGTGAAGTGCGGGCGATCGAACGCGATCTGCGGGCTGTGGTCGCGACCTTGCCCACCACCACGGTGATCGCCAACTGCGACGATCCGCTAGTCACCTCGGCAGCGCTCGCCGCGGCCCGCCCGATCTGGGTCAGCGCGGGGCAGGAGTGGACCGGGGACGCCGCCGCGTGTCCACGGTGCGGCCAGGTCATATTCCACACGCCGAAGGGCTGGTGCTGCGCGTGCGGGCTCACCCGTCCGGATCCTTTGTGGACGGCAGGCGCACACACCATGCGCTCGGCCGATGGCCGCATGGTGCCACTGGACCTGCGCCTGCCGGGCCGGGCGAACGCCGCCAACGCGGCGATCGCCGTCGCCACAGCCGAACGTCTGGGTGTATCGCCGACTATCGCGGCCTCACAGCTACGAACCATCGGCGAGGTCGCAGGACGCTACCGACGGGCCGAGGTCTCGGGCCACACCGTGCGGATTCTGCTCGCGAAAAACCCCGCCGGGTGGCGGGAAACGCTTGCAGTCCTCGATCCGGGCGCGTCAGTGGTGATCGCGATCAACAGCAGCGAGGCAGACGGGCGGGACACCTCGTGGCTGTGGGACGTCCCGTTCGATCAGCTGCGCGGGCGGCACGTCGTCGCCGCCGGCGACCGCGCAACGGACCTGGCCGTGCGACTTACCTACGCCGAGGTTCAGCACACGATCTCGCCCCAGCCCCTCGCCGCGGTCGTCGCACTGCCGCCGGGGGCAGTCGAGGTCGTCGCGAACTACACCGCATTCCGCGACATCACGCGGCGGCTCGACGATGCCTGAGTCCACGTTCGGCATCGGCTTGGTCCTGCCCGACATCCTCGGCACGTACAGCGATGCGGGCAACGCCCAGGTGCTCGAATGCCGGCTACGGTGGCGGGGCATCGCCGCCACCGTCGTGGACATCGGGCACGGCGAGCCGGTGCCGTCATCGCTCGACCTGTATCTACTCGGAGGTGGCGAAGACGACGCCCAGGCCCTCGCGGCCGACCACCTCCGCTGCCAGCCCGGCCTGCAGCACGCGGCCGCCCGCGGCGCTGTCGTATTCGGGGTCTGCGCGGGACTACAAGTCCTCGGCACAGCCTTCACCACCCCGGACAACGTCACCCACCCCGGCCTGGGCCTGCTCGACGCCATCACCACACCCGGCGCGAAACGCGCGGTCGGCGAGATCCTCGCCGAAGTCACGCCTCAGCTCGGGATCGAGCCACTCACCGGCTTCGAAAACCACCTTGGCCGCACCCGCCTCGGCGCCGGCAGCCAGGCACTCGGCCCGGTGCGGGCAGGCACCGGCAACGGCGACGGCACCGAAGGCGCAATGACCGGCCGCGTGCTCGCGACCTACCTCCACGGACCGGTCCTCGCCCGCAACCCCGACCTGGCAGATCTGCTTCTGGCCTGGGCACTCGGGACCGCGCCGTCCGCGCTGCCCTTGCCGGAAGTCGAAGCGCTGCGCCGCGAACGGCTCCGCGCCGTCCGACACCGGCGTCGCGGGTGACACGAGGCGGACGCTCCCGGCTTCAAAGCAGACGGCGCGCCGGTTTCCGCTGGTGAGGGCCGGACTGAGAAGAATAACGATCGTCCCGTGGCGCCGCATTCTTCCCGCACAATCACCGGTCTTCGCGGCTGTTTCCGGCTTCGGAGAAGCTCGAGCGCGAGCGGGATCAGCGAGACGATCACGATGAGCGCGATGAGCGGCGGTACTGGTCGATCGCGCTCGTCAGTCGCGAAAACCGATCGCCGCCTTCACCACGGTCTTCACGCCCCGTTCGGCCCGGCTGACCGGCAGCCGCTCGAAGCGGAACTCCGGGGCGGCGAACGGCCGGGCGCCGAAGCGCTCCTTGAACTGCCCGAGCGTGCCGGTCCCTGATTCACCGAGGTAGTAGTAGGCGCAGCCGGCACGGCACGCGTCGCGGATCGCGTACGCCTGCAGCAGATCGGTCGCCCGGTACCGTTTCAGGTCCTCGTCCATCGCCGCGCGGAAGTCGTGCGCGTTGCCGCCGCGCGCGACGAGGCACCCCGCCGCGGTCCGGCCGTCCACTCGCGCGAGCCACACCTGGAAGCGGTCGCCGAGACGACGGCCGATCGCCTCGAACTTCTCGCGCGGATCGCGCCGGTGCAGCCGCGCCCGGGCGAGCCAGGCCGGTTCGTGCTGCCGGCGGGCCCAGCGCACGACGGCGCGTTCCATGAGCGCGTAGAACTCCGGCAGCAACTCGCCCCCGGTGCCCCGCTCCACGGTGACGCCCCGCCGCTCCGCGACCCGGACCCCACGCCTGCTGTTCTTGGTGAACCGGTGTTCCCACACGTCGTCCCAGCCGCCGCGCAAGTCGAGCAGGTGGACGTGGTGCGTCCGCACCAGCGCGCGGGAGTGGTGCGCGCCGCGCCATCCCTCCGCCTCGATCGGCCCGGGGAACACCGACTGGACGACGATCCGCCGCGCTGCCAGATCCTCCAGCACGGCGTTGATCTCCTCCTTGCGAGCGCCACCAGGGGCGACCAAGCCACCCAGCCCGCACGCGGGCGGATTGGACCGCTCGGCCGGAAACAGCCCTCCCCCACCGCGCAACATCGGCAACACGATTTTGCGCCCGTCTTCGGTTTCGTACATTCTGCTGACGTCGCGCAGGCGGTGAGCCTCACACATCGCGTCGGCCCATTCCGGTGATTGGCTTTCCATCGCCAGTGGATCACGGGAAAAGATCGCTTTCCACTCGGCCCGCGGTGCCGGGCTGATCATTTTCACGAGACCTGCAACCGCGGGCGCGCACGTGAGCGCCTCGCGCGAAGTCTTCGTGTGTGCCCAAAGCATCACCAGGACCCCCGTCCACCGGTCGGCATGCGGCGCCGACGCTACAGGTCTTGTACGTGTTAGTTCGCCCGGTTTGGCCCAAGGGTTACAACCGTGCCGTCCCCGGTTCCGCACGACCACCGCTCTTTTTCCGTGTAACAGCGGGCGACGTGCGCACGAATTCTGTTGGTACGGGCGTGGAAAACGAGCGGAACGGATCTTCCATGGCGCATTCGCACGGCGACAAACCGCTTTCCGACGGTAGCCGCCTCGTCGTGGCAGACCTGCTTCTCGACCTGGACGGAATCACCGACCGCCTCGCGGAGCGGGCGGGCGCGCGCGACGCGCTCGACACGTTCCTGCTCGCCGCGGCCGCGGTGCAGGTAGTCGAAGATCACCTGCAGCGCGACACCTTCGCCTTGCGCCGTGCGGCCGCGTATCTGCGTGAGCGCACCGCGGCCGGTGTGGGCCCGGCCGCGGTCGCCGGCCTCGGTACCGCGACCGAAGCCGTGAAAGCCTTGCGGGCAAAGGAAAGGCGAGCGCTCCCGTGGCGCCTCGCCGCGGCCGCGCTACGCGACACTGCCGCGCTGGCCGTCGTTTCGGCCGATGCGGCGGCCGACCCCGGCACGTGGCTCCCGGCGGCCACGCGGCTACGGGACTCGCTGCCGGAACTCGGCCGGGATCTCACCACCGCGGTGCTGCGGATCCCTTCCTGCTTCCGCAGTTTCGACCAGGATCCTGCCGACCTAGTCGCGCTCGCCCGCCGATTCCGGGAACGGTATCCCGACCGCACGCGGCCGGTGGCCGTGCTCGGGGTCCGCACGTCGGGCAGCTACCTCGCGCCGCTCGTCGGTGCGGCCCTGCGGGTCGACGGCTTCCGCGAAGTGCACGCGGAAACCATGCGACCGGGTTACCGCATGCGGCCGGCCCTGCGCTCGCTGATGCGCAGGATCGCACAGCACAACGGCCGGGTAACGATCGTCGACGATCCGCCCGAGACCGGCCAGTCCATCGCCGAAGTCGCCGACGCGGTCGACCGCACCGAGGCCGGTGCGGGTGCGGTCACGGTGCTCCTGCCGCTCTTCGGCGAGACGCCGCCCCCTGCGCTGGCGCCTTACGACGCGGTCACCCTGCCCTACCGCGACTGGGCCGTGCACACCCGGCTCGAGCCCGAAGCGGTCGGCCGGTCACTGTCCACGCTGATCGGCGAGCCGATCCGTGGGATCACCCCCGTGCCCGAGGGCGGCGTGCTCGGCGGACGTGAGCACGCCCGCGCCGTCTTCGACGTCGATTTTCCCGACGGCCGGACCCGGCGGATCGTCGCCGCCGGCGCCGGCCTGGGGTTTTTCGGGCGCCACGCCGAGGCCGTCGCGCAAGCGCTTCCCGAACACCTCCCCCGTACCTACGGCGTCCATGACGGGATCGTCTTCCGGGAGTGGCTCGCGGACGACAAGCGGCTCGACACCGCCGGCACCGGCGACGCACCGTTGCTGGCCACCTACGTCCGCGACCGCGCCGCCGCGCTGCCCGCCGACACCGACCACGCAGTACGCCTCGCCGGTCGCCAGCCGGTGTGGGAAGCCGCGAGCCGGGTGCTGGAACGCAACTACGGGCGCGCGGGCATCGTGCTGCGGCCGATGTTGCTCGATCGGCTCGCCCGTCGGCTGTGCGCCGTGGCCGAACCGTCCGTGGTCGACGGCGCCACCGACCTGCGCAACTGGTTCCACGACGGCACCGGTCTGTCCAAAGTAGACGCCGATGTCCGGGACTTCGCCAATACCGACCTGGCCTGCTACGACCCGGTCTACGACCTCGCCGGCATCGATCCGGGCAGCGCCGATCCGGCGTTCGTGGCGGCATTGCGCCGCGAACTGCCGTCCGACCCGGAACGCTTCCTCATCTACGAACTGGTCCACCTCTGGGATTGGGTGCGCGAAGGCCGGGCCGTGCACCGCGCCGGCGCGCGGGCCGTGCAGCGTTACCTCGCCGAGGTGCTCGCCACGGCGACACGCCCGCCATCGCACGGGGCGATCTGCGCACTCGACATCGACGGAGTCCTGGAATCCGACGCGCTCGGCTTCCCGATGGCCACGCCGACGGCGGTCGTCGCGCTCCGCGCGCTGCAGCGGCACGGATTCCGTCCGGTCATCGCCACTGGACGGTGTGCCGAGGAGGTTCGCGAACGCTGTGTCGCCTACGGGCTCGCCGGTGGCGTGGCGGAGTACGGCTCGGCTCTCGTCCACGGCGAGACCGTGCTCGACCTCGTGCCCGACTGCGGCCGAGACGCGCTGGACCGGCTGCGGTACGAGCTCAAAGGCCACGAAGGCGTCGCCGTCGATCCGGACTACCGACACATCGTGCGGGCCTACCGCGCCCCGCACGGCACAGCCCGCCGCGCCGTCGACCCCACGACGGTCGAGCAGGTTCTGGCCGGGCTCGGCGAAGCCGCCACGCGGATTCGCGTGGTCGTCGGGGAGGGCCAGACCGATTTCGTCTCCACGGCCGTGGACAAGGGTGCGGGCCTGGCCGAATTGGCGACCCGGCTCGGTGCGGGCGACGTGGCCTTCGCGATCGGCGACTCCGCCGAAGACCTGCCGATGTTGTCCGCGGCTGCCATCGCCTACGCGCCGGGGAATGCCGACGCCGCGGTGCGTGCGTCCGGGATCCCCGTGCTCCGCCGCCACTACGCCGCCGGCCTGTCCGAGGCCGTGGGGCTGTTCCTCGGGCACCGCCCGGGCTCCTGCGCGGCCTGCCGCCTGCCCGCCCGCGGCAGCCGCACCCGGGCGATGCTCGCGCTCCTCGACGCGTCCCGCGCGGGCGCGCGGGGACTGCCGTTCGCGGCCGCTCGCTGCGTGGCGCACGGAGTGCGGATGCGATGACTGCCACGCTCGGCGACCGGCCGGAACCCGCCGTCACCACGGCGCGGCGGCGAGTGGTCTACGGCCACGGATACGCGCTGGTGCTCAGCTCGGCGCTGACCTCCGGGATCGGCCTGTTGTTCTGGATCGTGGCCGCGCGCGGCTACGACGAGGCCGTGCTGGGCCGCAACGCCGCGCTGGTGTCCGCGATCATGTTCCTCGCCGGAGTGGCGCAGCTGAACCTCATGAACGTACTGATCCGGTTCGTGCCAGTGGCCGGGCCGCGCGCCCGCCGGCTCGTCGGGATGGCCTACCTCGTCGGCGGAGGGCTCGCCGGTCTCGTCGGGCTCGTCTTCGCGCTCGGGGTCCGCTGGTGGGCACCGGAGCTGGGCGTGTTGCTGCACGGGCCCACGCAGATCGCCGGAACCGCGGCGGCCTGCGCCGTGTGGGCGATCTTCGTCATGCAGGACGGGGTCCTGACCGCCGTCGGCCGGGCACGCGTGGTGCCGGTCGAGAACCTCGTGTTCTCCGTGCTCAAACTGGGTTTGCTGGCCGCGCTGGCCACGACGTTGCCGTCCGGTGGGATCACCGTGTCCTGGATGGCCGCGACCGGCGCGGCCGTCGTCGCGACGACCGCCTATCTGTTCTGCTACGCCCTTCCCGCGCACCAACGGACCCACGCCACCACCGACCGGTTCTCCGTCCGCGCGCTCGCGGGCTACCTCGGCGGCGACTTCGTGGGTGCCACGTGCTGGCTCGCGTGCACCCAACTGCTGCCCGTGCTCGTGCTCGGCGTGCTCGGCGCCCGGACGACCGCGGTTTTCGCGATGACCTGGACCATCGCGTACGCCCTGTACCTCGTTCCGGCGGCCATGGGCCAGTCACTGGTCGCCCACGCCGCCGCCGGGACCGACAGCGTCGCGGCGGCGCGCTCCGGTGTCGAACGCCGGTCGCTGCTGTTGCTCACCCCCGCCGTCGTCGTGCTGATCGTGGCCGGCCCGTGGATACTGCGCCTGCTGGGCCCCGGCTACGCCGGTTCCGGCCATTGGGTCCTGGCGCTGATGGCCGCTTCAGCCCTGCCCAACGTGATCGTCGCGGCGGAAGTCAGCCAGGCGCGGGTGCTGCGGCGGGTCGGCGTTGTGGCCGCACTGCTCGCCGCACTCTCCGCGCTCGTCCTCGCATCGGCCTCCGTACTCATGCGCATCTTCGGGGTCGAAGGCGTCGGGCTGGCGCTGCTGGGGTCCCAGACCCTGGTCGCCGCCGCGCTGCTGCTCGGGCGCAGCCCCCGCATCCCGCGGCCGATCCGCGGGCCGTTCGCCGGACCCCGCAACCGGGCACTCCTGCGCCGCATCGCTCCCATCGCGCTCGACCCACGTTCCTGGCGCAGGCAGGGCAGCCTCCACGGCCTGTCCGACTCCGCGGTCGCGCCCGTCGGGCCGAGAAACCACAGTGTCGCGCTGCTCAAGGTCGCCGACACCGACCGCGGACGAGCCGCGCTCCGCACCGAAACGCGCACGCTGGTGCTGCTCCACGAAGACGATCGGCTCGCCGGCTGGCGGCACCGGGTGCCGGCGGCTCTCGACTCGGGCGACGCGCTGGGCGCGACCTTCAGCCTGCAGCAGCTGCTGCCCGGCCGAGACGCGCGCGGTACCGTCACCGATCCCCACCGCCGGCCGCGGTTCACCGCCGACGCGCTCGCCGTTCTCGCCCAGCTGCACGAGCGGACCGCGCGGCTCGCCCCCGTGGACGAAGAGCTGCTCCGCAAGCACGTCACCGACCCGGCGGGCCTGGTCCGCGCCGTCGTCCCGGCGCGGCTCGGGCCAGCGGTCGACCGGCTCGTGGCCGAGCTGTCCCGGGGTCTACGGGACCGGTGCCTGCCCGTCGGATGGGTGCACGGCGACTACAGCCCCGACAACATCCTGCTGAGCGACGACGGACAGCTCACCGGCGTCGTCGACTGGGGTCAGGCCACCGACACCGGCCTCGTCGCCGTCGACCTCGTCACGCTGCTGCTCACCACCGAGGTGACCGCCGGCGCGCAGCCGCTCGGCACCGTGGTCGAGCAATGGCTGACGGAGCCGTCCGAAACGGCAGAGCTCCGGCTCGCCCCGGCCACCTTCCACGGTGATCCGGTACCGGCACGCACCCTCGTGCTGCTGGGCTGGCTGCACCTCGTCGCGGCCAACCTCGCGAAGTCCGCCCGCTACGGCGCCCACCCGATCTGGTTGCGCCGCAACGTGATCGCCGTCCTTCGCACGCTGCACCGGGACTTGCCGTGACCGCCGCCGACACCCACCTGGCCGAACGTCGCACCGAGAAGGCGATGATGCGCGACGGCGCCTCACTGGTCGCCGGTGCCGCATTGACTTCGCTCATCGGGGTGGCCGCCTGGGTCGTCGCCGCCCGCTTGCTGCCCCAGACCGAGGTCGGGCACGCTTCAGCGTTCGTGTCCGGCTTCCTGCTCGTGGCTGGCCTCGGCGACCTCGGGCTCGGCGCGGCCCTGCTGCGCTGGGTGCCGCGGGCCGGGCGGCTGCGCACCGTCCTCCTCTCCCGGTCCTACCTCGTGGTGCTGGTCGGCTCGCTCACGACGGCGGGCGTGATACTCCTGCTGCCCACCGGACGCGAGATCATGCGGAGCCTCCCCCAGTTCGGCGCCGCGGCGTTCCTCGTCGCCTCCCTCGCGTGGGCGGTGTTCCAATTCCAGGACTCGGTGCTGGTCTCGCTGGGCCGGGCACGCTGGGTGCCGTTCGAGAACGCCTCCATCGGGCTGGCGCGCGTCGGTATCCTCGCGGTGGCCGGGGCCACGCTGGGGACAGCCGGAATCCTGCTGTCCTGGTTCGCACCCGCGGTCGCCGGCGTCGCGGTGATCTCGGTGCTGCTGTACCGCGTGCTGACGCGGCAACCGGCACCCGAGGTCGCGAACCCGGTCCTGCCCGACCGCCGCGAAGTGTTCCGGCTGCTCGCCCCGACCTTCACGGCGAAGGCCACCGGCGGTCTGCTGAACGACCTCGTGCCGCTGCTCGTCGTCGAGCGGTTCGGCCCGGCGACCGGCGCGGTGTTCTTCCTCGTCTGGATGGCCGGGAACTCCGTCGACTATGCGGCGATCAGCTTCTCCCAGTCGGTGAGCGTGCGGGTCGCCCACGAGCCCGGCCGCACCAGCCGGTTCTTCGGCCTCGGCTGCCGCCGGCTCGGCGCGGTCTTCGTCCCGGCGCTGATTCTGGCCGTCGTGTTCGCGCATCCGCTGTTGTCGGTGTTCGGCGCGGATTACGCTGACGAGGGAGCCTGGTTGCTGCGGCTCGTCCTGCTCGGTTGCGTGCCGAGACTTCTCGTCACGCTGGTCATCTCGGTCGGGATCGCGCACGCCCGGGGCCGGCTGGTCGCAGCGCTCGAAGGGGGCAGCGCCGTCGCGATGCTCGGCGTCGTGGTGCTCGCGCCGGTCGGTCGAGTGGATCTGGTCGGCGTCGGATTCCTCGGCGTGCAGTGCGTGCTGGCGCTGGCCGCCGCGGGCGCGCAGTGGCGATGGCACCGTCGCGCGAAGGGGGAAGGGCAGCCGACATGAAGATCGGCATGAAGATCGCAGTATTCGTGGCGGCGCTGCTCGCGGTGACGCCGGCCGCTTGCTCGGGCCCGGCACCGGCCACGCCGCCACCGGCGAGCTCCCCGCCCGCCGCCCCGTCACCGGTCGCCGGTCCGCTTCCCCGTCCCGATCACGTCGTCGTGGTCGTGCTGGAGAACCACGGCATCGACCAGATGTCGGGGGCGACGTTTCTCAACCAGCTCGCCGCACAAGGCGCGCGCTTCACCGGCGCCACCGCCATCACCCATCCCAGCCAGCCGAACTACCTCGCCCTGTTTTCGGGCGACACCCAGGGCGTCACCGACGATTCGTGCCCGCACACCTTCACCGGCCCCAACCTCGGCCGCCAACTCACCGACGCGGGCGACACGTTCGCCGCCTATTCCGAAGACCTCCCGCAGCCCGGTTACCTTGGCTGCCAGACCGGTGACTACGTGCGCTGGCACGCACCCTGGACCGACTTCACCACCGTGCCGCCGACGGCGAACCGCCCGTTGACCGAATTCGGCCCCGACTACGCCAAGCTGCCCACCGTCTCCTTCGTGATCCCGAACATGTGCCACAACATGCACGACTGCGACCCGGTGATCGCCGACGCGTGGCTACGGGCGAACTTCGGGCCCTTCACCCGCTGGGCGGCCACGCACAACAGCCTGCTCATCGTCACGTTCGACGAAGCCGAGGACGGCTCGGCCACGAACGGGATCCCGTTGAGCTTCACCGGCCCGATGGTGCGGCCGGGCACCTATCCGGAACCGGTCGACCACTACCGGCTGCTGCGCACGGTGGAAGCGCTCTACGGCCTGCCCGCGCTCGGGCACGCCGCCGCACAGACCCCGATCACCGATGTCTGGCGACGCTGAGCGGCCGGCCGGGGTGCCAGAAGCCGGCGGCGCTCTCGCCATGGCGCGCCGGCGCGCGCTCGCCCTCGCCGGCCCGCTGACCCGCCCGATCGGGTCGCTGACCGGGGTCCGCACCCGGGCCCCCGACACGGTGCTGACCTTCGACGACGGACCGGAACCCGGCGGCACCGACCGGGTCCTCGCGGCACTCGCCGAGCACCGGGCCACCGCCACGTTCTTCGTCCTGGTCGATCGCGTACGCCGGAATCCCGGGCTGACCCGCGAAATCCTCGCCGCGGGCCACGAGATCGGCCTGCACGGCATGGATCACCGGCGGCTCTCGAAGTTGCCGCCCACGACCGTGCGGACACTGCTCGCCACCGGCACCGAGCAGCTCGAAGACCTGCTGGGAATTCCGGTCCGCTGGTTCCGGCCGCCCTACGGCGCCCAGACCCCCGCGGTGTGGCGGGCGGTGCGCCGGCAGGGCTTGACGCCCGTGCTCTGGGGTCCGTGCGCGTGGGATTGGCTCGACCGGCCCGTCGAGGTCCTCGCGGCGCAAGCGGCTCGTGGACTGCGCCGGGGCGCGATCCTGCTGGCCCACGACGGGCACGCCGGCCCGGACGAGGGAGCGGACGACGGGCCGGCACCGCGGTTCGACCGCGGCGAACTCGCTCGGCGCGTGCTGGCCGGACTCGCCGGACGCGGACTGCGCGGCCGGTCGCTGTCCGACGCGCTGGCTGCGGGCTCCGCCCGGACCGAGCCGTGGTTCCTGCGGTGACCAGGCGCCGGATCGTCGCGGTCGCGTTGCTGCTGGCCGCCACCGTCGCCGGATGTGGCGAATCGACCGTCGGAGGCAACGAACCCCAGCCGGTCGTGGGAGTGACCCACACCCAGGACAGCGCCGACGACTATCCGCCGGCGCAGGTGGCCGCTGCCACCGCGACGCTCGGGGCCCAGCCGATGCTGCAGAACCAGTACCTGATGGGCTGGGGCGTCGGAAATCCGGAGCCCTCACCGGGGGTGTTCGACTGGTCTTCGCTCGACCAGCGGATGCAGCTGATCGACACCACCCACGGCGTGCCCGTGCTGACGCTCGCCGGCGCGCCGGACTGGATGAAAGGCGGCCGCGCCGGCACCACCAACTGGAGCACACTGGATTCGGCACCGCTGCCCGCCCATTTCGGCGATTTCGCCGAACTCGCGGCTGCGGCCGCCGCGCGCTATCCACAGGTGCACTATTTTCAGGTTTGGAGCGAGCTCAAGGGTTTCTACGACCCCCACGCGAATCGGTGGGAGTACGAGGCCTACACGAACCTCTACAACGCGGTCTACGACGCGGTGAAGAAGGTGCGTCCGGACGCGGTCATCGGCGGACCCTACGTCGTCCTCGACACCTGGTCGGCGACCGGGAGCCCCGCCCCGTCCGAGCTCTCCGGCCCCTGGGGCGTCGTGGACCAGCGCGCACTCGACGTCATCGACTACTGGTCCGCGCACAAGCACGGCGCCGGTTTCCTGTCCGTCGACGGCTCGAGCGGAACCCGCGACGCCGGCCTCACCACCGATCCCTTCCGCGCCACGGCCATGTTCAACACCGTCAGCAGCTGGCTCCGCGCGCGCACGGGCCTCCCGGTCTGGTGGTCCGAGTTCTACCCCACCCAGCCGGGCGGACGGCCCCTACCCCCCGACAGCCCGGAACTGGCCGCACTTACCGTGGACGCGGTGGCGCAGGCGCTGCGCGGCGGCGCGGCCCGCCTTTTGCTGTGGCAGCCCCAAGCCGCCACGGACGTCCCGACCGCCGCGCTGTGGACCACTCCGGCGCCGAGCCACGCGGCGACCCTGCTCCCGCTCGCCGTGCCGTGGGCCTGGCTGGCGGCCACTGTGGACACCGATACGGCGATCGACTATTCGGCGGGAAACACCCTGCTGCAGATCATCGGGGAGCGTGAAGTACTCGCCGTGAACCTCACCGGCACCGAGCGGAGTTTGCCCGGGCAAACCAGTCCGCTGCCGCCGTACGGCATGCGGATCAGCGCCCGCCATTGATCGAATTCGGGGAAACGGCGATTCCGCTGTCGGCTCATCTCGGGAAAACCCGCCACACCGACAGGAAACGGATGTCGATCAGCCACTGCCCGCAATCACTCGCACACTCTCCCGAACTGGTCGAACCGCCTGACCGCCCGCACCAAAGCCAATTTCCGATCACTATTTCACGTTCCTGCGGAACCCGTGATCCTTGGTCGCGATGCGCGAGCTTTTCGCTGAATATTTCCGCCCGCTTTCCGCTGCCCTTTTGGTAACGACCGCGAATCTGTGGACGACACCCCAAGCATCAGTGAAATCCAGGTGGCCGGCAGGGGAACTGCCGATGGCAGCGCCGCGCAACCGGGGAGAGGGAGCACAGGCGATGGGTAGATGCGCGGATCCGAAGATCAGTATCGTCATTCCCGCGCGCAACGAAGCGCGCAATCTCGAGGTGATCCTCCCCGAGCTGCCCGCCGACGCGCAGGTCGTCCTGGTGGATGGACACTCCGTCGACGGCACCGTCGAAGTCGCCCGGCGAATACGGCCCTCGATCCGCGTGCTCACGCAGACCAGGACCGGTAAAGGCAACGCTTTGGCCTGCGGGCTCGAGGCGGCCGACGGCGACGTCGTCGTGATGTTCGACGCCGACGGATCCGCCGACCCCGCGGAGATCCCGGCCTTCGTCGAAGCGCTGACCCGCGGAGCGGACTTCGCGAAGGGCACCCGGTTCCTCGGCCCCGGCGGCAGCGAAGACATCACCAACGTGCGCCGAGGGGGCAACGCGGTACTCAACGGACTCGCCAACCTCCTCTACAGCACCGGTTTCACCGACCTTTGTTACGGCTACAACGCGTTCTGGCGCGACATCGTGCCCCAGCTCGATCTGCCGCCGACCACCGCGCGTCCGGCCGACGGCATGCTCTGGGGCGACGGATTCGAGATCGAGACCGTGCTGAGCTGCCGGGTCGTCGCGGCCGGCCTCAAGGTCGTGGAGGTGCCGAGCTTCGAACGCCCCCGCGTGTTCGGTGAGACGAACCTGCGCACCTTCGCCGACGGCGCCCGGGTCCTGCGCACGCTCGTCGCGGAGTACCGCCGCTACCGTGCGCGACGCCCTGCTGACCTTTCCGCGGCCGGGGACACCCCGGCACAGGAGCTCGCCTGATGGCCGAACACGGGGGCACGGCATCGGCGACGTCGGTCGTGGTGTGCGCTTACACGACCGCACGGTGGCAGGCGCTGCGCGCTGCGCTCGACTCGGCGGCGGCGCAGGATCCGGCGCCGGGCGAAGTCCTGCTCGTCGTCGACCACAACCCGGAGCTGGCGCGGCTCGCGCGAGCCGAACTCAGCGGCGTGCG
>DASZNR010000165.1:0-55661 GCA_035551175.1 Amycolatopsis sp.
GGCCGCCTTCGCTGTCGAGCGCGCCGATTTTGATCGAGTGGCCGCGGTAGCCGCGGGCCCGGTGTTCGGCGACCCGGCGGCGCATGTCGTCGGGGTCCGCGGCGTAGATGGACGAGATCGTCGGCATCGGCGTGCCGGTGGGCGTGCTGCCGGTCGAGAATGCCTTCCAGCTTGCGCGTCGCCCCGCGAAGCGCCTCGTCCACCGAGCCGCCGAAGTGGGTGACCACGACGGCAGGCTTGCCTTCGGGCGGGCCTCGAGCACGCACCGGCGGTCCGCCCCGGCGGCACCGGCCGCGACTCCGTCGCTGAGGTGTGCGTCCAGCCGGGTCAGGTGGTCGCTGAACCGCGAGAGCGCCGTGCGGAGTTCTTCCTCGATCCGACGGCTCAGCTCCGCACTGCCGGGAACGTTGTTGTCGGTGCTGATCTCGACCTGCATGTGCGGTCCCTTCGGAGTGCGGTCGCGCGGACTCTGGAGCGCGGCGTGTGCCACGCTCACCGGAACCGCCTTCGCCGCGTCCGGCAAGCCTACTCCTGACGGCCAGACGCACCGGCGATGGTTTCGCGCCAATGGAATCCGGCTCGAACGGCGCGCTCGGGAGCCAGTCGGGCGGCTGCCGTCCGCCGATCCGGCACGACGCAAGGAGGCCCGCCTGATTCCGCCGGTCGGTCTCCTCTTCGGCGTAGAGTGTGAAAGACAGGCCCGCCTCCGCAGGCATCCGCCGCCGGAACGGTCCCGAACCGGCCGGACAGGAGCGCCATCATGAAGCATGCCCCGGACTGCGCCAGCGCAGGCGCCGTGATCGGATCACCCGCTCTCGGACGGCGACTGCGCTTCAAAGAACAGCACGCGGCGAAAGGCTGCTTCGACGGCGCTTGGTGGCCCCGTTCGCGGGAGCCGGTCACGGAATTCAGCGCGCTCGCCGCCGCACTCGTCGACCGTTTCGGCCGGGTGGACCGAATCGGTTTCAACCCCGGCGCGTGGGATCTCGCGCCCGCCCGGCTCGCCCGCGGACCGGATCTCGTGCGTCTGGCAGCGTTCTTCGGCCTTCAGCAACACACGGTAGTGGTCATCGGCCCGCGCATCCACCACCTGACGCTCCTCGTGATCCCGCCGGAAGCCAGCCCGGCGGCGGCGGAACGCGCCCTGTGCTCGGCCGTCGACCCGGACAGCACCGACGCGGCGCACGTGATCCTCGCCGCCAGCGGCGCACTGGAGGCAGCCTGACCGGCGCGGGCGGGAATGAACCAGCGGCAGGCCGGGATTTCGCGGACACCGTACAAGCCGCCCGCTGCCGTTCTCGGGAACCAGCCCACAGTGTCCACTGTGGATGGCCGGTCGCGCGCGGTTGCCACGACCGCTCCAACGGCAAAACTGGCGGACAGCGTCGTCGCCGGGCCCGAAGGCGCCCGCTTCGCACCGGGACGTGACTCCGTTCTGCGGTACCTCAGAATCGACAGCCTCGATACGCTGCGGCTGCTACTCGACCGCCTACGACGGCATGGCGGCGACGCTCGCCGCTGCGTTCGGAAGTGCGGACGCCATGCTCGCCATCGCCGCCGCAGCGCTTTTCGCACTCGCGTTGCTTCTCGAATTGGTCGACGTCAGCGTGGGACGTGTCGTCACCACCGCCACCCTCACCACTGCGGGCCTGTTGTGCGTCGCCCTGCATCTGTCCGGCGTTGCCGCCAATCGCAAAACGTGGCGCAGACGGCGCTGAGGACATCGGAATTCGCGGTTCCGCGCACGGGCTTTCGTTCGGTCCGGGCAACGGCGTCAGCGGCTACGGGGCCTGCTCGTGCTGCTTGACCACCGTCTTGGGCGCTTGCGTAGCCCACGCCTCGCGCACCCAGGCCTCGAGCCTCTCGGCCGGAACCTCGGCGAGCCTGACCTCCAACCCGAGGAAGCTGCGCTGAGCGTTCTGCCGCCGGACGGCGGCAGCGTTCGCGGGGTCGGCCGCGGCAGCCGCGTTGGCGGATTCCTCGGGGATGCAGAACACCGCGGTGGACTCGTCGCGGCCCATCCCCAGGAAGGTCCGGCCGCGCACCTGCCACACCGGCACCTTGAACAGATGATGCTGCTTCTCGGTCACTTCCGGCAGCGCCGTCGCCCACTCGCGGATCTTCGCGGTCGTCACCCCAGACACGGATTCAGTATGGCATTGCTCGGCCAACGTGCGGTGTCGGTCCGCTGTGGCGGGCCAGACGAGTCCGCGCGTCGTCGCCACGGACAACACCGCTGAGCCGCAGACCGGGGGAGTGCCCGGGGAACGGGGTGCCTGGGTGGGCATATCTGTTGCGGCCATGGCTATGCCGTGCAGGTCAGCGACGTTGGGGGCCTGTGCGTGCGCGCCGTCCCGGTCGCGCCCGCGGGGCCGAGAAGATCAAGCGTGTTCGTGCATCCGGCCGCCGTCGCTCTCCCCGCGCGCGGCTGCCACTGCTGGTTCCTTGGCCGACTCGTCGCCGGTCGCGCCGGGCCGGGCGGTGAGCAGCACCTCGGTGCGGTCGACGTTGTCCGGTCGCGAGGCTGTCATCAGCACCCGTTGCGCGTCCAGGTCCGGTGTCTCGGGCGGCACGACCAGCAAGGTCAGGCGTGTCCGGCCGCCTGTTCCGATCGCTGTCAGGAGATCGGGTGACTGGGAGAAGAACCCGTCCAGCCGTACAGCCTCGCGGCCGACCGCGGCCTTGCGCACGGCCAGATCCCAGACGGTCAGGTTGTAGGTGATCCGCTCGACCCGGCCGAGCCGGGGCCGCAACGCGGCCAGCAGCGCAGGCAATTCGGCGGACAGGTTCCGCGATCGCGGCCACCATGCGCCATCTACGTGCCCTGCGCTGGCGATTTGTGGTTTCAGCGTCAGCCGCGCTCGGGATGGCTCGACGGCGATCGCGGAACCGGTGGAGATCAACGTGCTTGGGACCGACTTCATGCCGGTGCTCCTGCCTCCGGCCTGGACTCGCCTGGCCGGACTGTCGCCGAGGACGACGCGGACTTGACTGCCCGCATGCGAAATGCTCTCGACACCGTCGATCTTACGCCGTCCGGTGCCCGTTGGCGGGTTCCGGGGCTCCCGCGGCCCGCGATGATCACGTTCCGCTCTCTCGTTCCGTGCGCGGTGGGGGACTTCGTTCGGGGCCGGGCGGTGCGGAGAGGCGATGAGCTGCCCCTGGCCGGCTGGGAGTCCGGCGGGCGGGCGGTGTGCAGGGTGGGTGCGGTGTCGGTGTCGATTTCGCAACCGGGAGGGCGGGCCGTTGAGCCCGGGGTATGTGACGCGCACGTTCACGAGATTGTTGGTGGAGGCGGGTTTTTCGCCGGTCCGGTTGCACGATCTGCGGCATGGCGCGGCGAGCTTGTCGTTGGCTGCGGGCAACGATCTGAAGGTCGTGCAGGCGATGCTCGGGCACTCCAGCATCGTGCTCACTGCGGACACCTACACGAGCGTGCTGCCTTGTCTGGCTCATCGCGCTGCCGAGGCAACCGCGGCGCTGGTGTTGGAGGCCGCCCGCGACACTGCGATCGCGTTGCGAGAACGAGGAAGGAGACGGCAGCGCCGATGCGGAAAGGGACGCCGCGACCGGGGAAGGGTGGCTAAGAAGCAACATCGGCCGGTGCGGCCGCATTCGGCCCCGCGCCGGTCCCACTCATGATCAAAGCCCACCGGCAAGATCCCCGTGATGAAGGAACCAACTCGGTGAATCCGGGCTGAGGTTCCCCACGTGCCGGGACCCAGCCGACGGCCCGCGCAGCGGCGTACTGATGCCGACCACCGTTCAGCCCACTGTGCACCAGCCGACTCTCCGGAACACGGGTGGAACCTCTACGACGACGTGACAGCTCCGCCAGATACGACAGCTCGTCGCAGCCCGTATCGCACAGAGACGGTTCGCCTGGTTTTCAGGGTTGCTGAGAGGCCTGTACCGGACTCCCGGAGAGACAGCCGAGAGCGGTAGCCGCTTCCGCGTGCAGGCCGCAACTGCAAGAGGTTGACAAGGCTCGGCCCGTATTGAGACAGTGAATCTAAATGAGAATGGTATCTCATATCAGTGTCACGTGCGGGCCTGTCGCAGGTGACGCCTGGACACGGGAGGTCTGCGCGTGATCCCAGCTAGCCCACGACCGACGGAGATCGTGGAGAAGTCCGCGATGCGCAAGGTCGCGTTCCGGTTCCTCCCGATCATCCTGGTGACCTACTTCGTGGCGTACATCGACCGGGTCAACATCGGCATGGTCAAGAGCGACATGTCCGCCGGCATCGGGCTGACCACGGTCGGGTTCGGCCTGGCCAGCGGCCTGATCTACATCGGCTTGATCTTCTTCGAGGTGCCGAGCAACCGGCTCGCGGTGAAGTTCGGAGCCCGGAAGTGGATCACCCGCATCATGCTCACCTGGGGCATCGTGGTCATGGCGACGTCGCTCGTGCACACGCCCGGGCACCTCTACGTCGTCCGCGTGCTGCTCGGACTGGGCGAGGCGGGCATGGCGCCGGCCCTGATCATGTTCATCGGGCAGTGGTTTCCCGGCCGGTACCGCGCCACGGCGTTCAGCGCGCTGTTCCTCTCGGTGCCGGTGGCGATGGCGTTCGGCAGCCCGCTGACCGGCTGGCTGTTGGAATCGACGCACGACTGGCTCGGGCTGCCCGGCTGGCGGTGGGTCTTCCTGATCGAGGGAACAGCCGCCCTGCTGGTCGCGCCGCTGGTGTTCTTCCTGCTCGCGGACCGTCCCGGAAAGGCGCGTTGGCTGGCCGAGGACGAACGCGCCTGGCTTGAGCAGCGGCTCGAAGCCGAGGACCGGCAGCGCGGGACCGGCGTACCGCATTCGTTCCGACGGGCCTTGCTCGATCGTCGAGTCCTGTTGCTGTCCTTGATTTTCCTGTTCCTCGGCTACGGGACGAACGCGATGGTGTACTGGCTGCCGACCATCGTGCGCACTGCGACGGCCGGGCTGTCGCCGCTGCAGGTCGGGCTGGTCTCCGCGACCCCGTTCGTCGTCGCTGCCGCCGCGATCGTGCTGGTCGGCTGGTGCGGGCGACGGCTGGGCAACACTCGCGGAGTGCTCCTGACACCGGTTGTCCTCTCGCTGGTCGGGTTCGCCGGGGCCATGCTCGCGCTGCAGCACATCGTCGCCGCGATGGTGTTGATCTGCCTCGCGCTCGCCGGAGGATTGGCGGCCCAGCCGCAGTTCTGGACCTTGCCCACCGGGTACCTCGCCGGAGCGGGCGCGGCCGGCGGCATCGCGATGATCAACTCGGTGAACAACCTGGGAGGGTTCGCCGCCCCCTACACGTTCGGCTGGCTGACCCAGGCCAGTCACGGAAGCGCACTGCCCTTCGTGGTGATGGCGGGCGCGCAGGCACTGGCCGCCGTGCTGATCGTCGTGGCATACCGGAACCGGCCCGCCGACAACGCGGTCGCCAGTCCGGTCGCGACTGCCTCGCCCAGCGAGTGAGCCTGGTCCTCCCACCGCTTCCTGCCAGGCAAACCTCTTCGTTGCCGCAGCTGCCTCGGATTTCTGAAACAGATTGGGCTTGACGCATGTTCATCGCGGCTTCAACAGACAACCTCACCGTCGTCGACGAGTGGGCGCGCCCGGACGCGAGCGTGCTCGAACGCTATGCCGGCATTCCCGCGGCCAACGTGGGCGACGTGCTGGGACGGATGACCGTCATGGACGGCGGGATCCGCCTGATGACCGGCAACGACCGTCTCCTCGGCTTCGCGTTGCCCGTCGATGTCCGCTCGGGCGACAACCTCGCCATTCACCGGGCGATGGACCACGCTCAGCCCGGCGACGTCCTGGTGGTCAACGGGCACGGAGACCCCACGCGCGCGCTGATCGGCGACCTCATGGGCGAAATCATGATCTCGGCGGGCGTGCGCGGCGCCGTCCTCGACGGCGCCGTGCGCGACGTCGCAGCGCTCTCCCGACAAGGACTGACGGTCTACGCCCGGGCCGCGACTCCTGCGGGCCCGTTCAAGAACGGACCCGGCTCCGTCGGGTTGCCAGTGGCAGCGGGAGGCGTGGTCGTTCACCCCGGAGACCTGCTCGTCGGCGACGCGGACGGCGTCGTGGTCGTGCCCCGGGCACAGATCGACGCGGTAGCCGGCAACGTCGGCGCGATCCTGCAGTCCGAAGAGGACCTCCGGGCTCGGATACTCGGCGCCCGCCCGGCGGAAACGGAGGCCGCGCGATGACCGGAGTGCTCGGTGCGCGCTCCGCCGCGGCGCGAATCCTCGACTTGGAGCGGACGTCGACCCGGCCCGCACTCAGCCCGGCACCGCCCGGAGCGATCTCGCTGGCCATGGGGGAACCGGATTTCCCCACCCCGCCCGCCATCGTCGAGGCCGCCGCCCGTGCCTTGCGCGACGGACACACGCATTACGCCGACCAAAACGGACTCCCCGCACTGCGCAACGCGATCGCCGAACGCCTCCCGGGAACGACTCCCCCGGAGCCGGAAGACGTCCTCGTCACCCACGGCGCCACCGGCGCCTTGGCCGCGGTCATCTTCGCCATGATCGGCCCCGGCGACCGCGTCGTGATCCCGGAACCGGCCTACTCCCTCTACGCCGACCTCGTCACCCTCGCCGGCGGAATCGTCGATTTCGTGCCGCTCGACCGCTCCTTGCACTGGGACCTCGACCGGCTCGCCGACGCGTTGCCGGGCGCGGCCATGGTCGTTTTCTCGAATCCCGCCAACCCGACCGGAATCGTCCACCGCCCCGACGAACTCCAAGCGCTCGGCGACCTCGTGGCCGGCAGCGACACCGTCGTCGTGGCCGACGAGGCATACCACCGGCTCGTCTATCCCGGTCACACCTTCCGTTCCGCCCGGGAAATCGACTCCCTGCGCGACCGCGTCGTCTACGTTCAGACCTTCTCGAAAACCTACGCGATGACCGGATGGCGCGTCGGCTACCTCACCGGGCCTCCCGCAGTCGTCCGGGCCGCCGCGCGGGTGCACCGCACCATGAACGGTTCCATGAACACGGCCGTGCAAGCCGCCGCCCTCGCCGCTCTCGAACTGCCCGACGCCGCTGTCGAACCCATGCTCGCGGCCTACCGATCCCGCCGGGAACTTGTCGTCGACGAACTGACACACGCACCCGGCGTACTCCTCCTCCCGCCCGAGGGCGCGTTCTACGCGCTCCTGAAGTACCAAGCCGAACTCCCGGCAGACGACGTCGCCCGCCGTCTCGCGCAACGAGGAGTGCTCGTGCGCGCAGGATCGGAGTACGGCCCGACCGGCGACGGCCATGTCCGCATTTCCTTCGCAGCAGCAGAAGACGACCTGCGCACCGGGATCAGCCGTCTCCGGAGCTGCTTCGCGGACCTGTCCTGAACCGACCTTGCCTGCCACACTGCGGGAGCCACCTCATATGAGATGCTGATGTCAACTAAGACGACGATGCGCGCCGCAGGGGGCCGACGTGGGAAGCAACGCCGAAATCGATGTCGGGCGCGGCGCAGGCCGACGTCTGCGCAGCGACACCAGACGCAACCAACGCCGGCTCATGGAAGCCGTCGGCGAAATCGCGCGGGAAACCCCGGACCAGCTCACCATGCAGGTCATCGCCGCCCGGGCCGAGATCGGCACCGCGACCGCCTACCGCTACTTCTCCACCGTCGACGACGTACTCGCCGCATACGTCCTCGGAGTCATCGACGACCTCGCCGCCTTCAGCGCCGATTCCCCGTTGGAGGGACGGAAGCTCTTCGCCGCGGTACTGGACAAGTGGATCGCCCTGCTCGAACACCACGGAACAACCATCGTCCAACTCCGCAGCCGACGAGGCTTCCTCGCCCGACTCCACACCGGAGACCAAAACATCCTGGGCGTCCAGCGAGCCTGGGAACGACCGGTGACCGGACTCCTCGCCGACCTGGACATCACCTCGATAACACTCGACCACGCACTGTTCCTGCTGAACATCCTCTTCGACCCCCGCGAAATCAACGATCTCCGCACCGAAGAGAAACTGCCACCGCGCAAAGTCGCAGCCAGGCTCACAGAGGCCTACATCGGCGCACTGCGCGGATGGTCCACAGTGGACTGACCGGCAGGGGACCGCCGAGAAGGCTGCTCGGGCGCCTCGCGAAGTACGCGGAGATGCAGCCGTTGACCCGCTTATGACCTCGACGCACGGCTGGGATCAGTGAGGGCAAGCCGCGGCAGGCGCCAACCGCAAGGTCGTCACAGTCGACGCTCGCCCTTTGTTCCGCCGTCGCTGCGGCATCTACCGAATCACGCCGCAGCAACCAGCTCTCAAAGCGCACACCGGTAGTCGCCGGTCGACCCGGGCGCTGCAGGCAGGGGTAGTATTCGTTCTGCCTGATGGCTGGTGAGTCGGCGGATAGTCCGTTCGGGCGCAAAGAGCGGTGTCGCTTACCGATGCAAGTTTGCGCCCTGGCCTAGTCGCGGCTCCCAGCTTGTTGAGCCGATTTGTCGCAGCGAGGCATCCCGCCGGTTCTCCGCGTCCCAGGGGTTTTGAACTCACACTGAGCGGCCTGAGGAAATACCGTCCAGGGTTCATGTGCGATCGGCTCTGAATTCGCCAGTCTGCGAAACCAAGAAGATTCCGAGCGCCCCTCCCGTGGCGGGCCCTGATCTGTGCCCAGGCTAGGTGCACGCCCTGGTCCCACACGATTGGGATGCTGAGCCGCAACAGAAATGTGGCTGGGAGATGGGTGACCCTCCGGGCCATCGCCGGGTAGGAGCGGCTTTCGCGGCCAGCGCGAGTCCGGAATCAGGACCGGCGCGATCGGACCCGGCCGGTTTACGGTCCCGGCGACGATCGATTCCCGCTGTCCGAAGGAGCTCGCGTGATGGAGCCGCCCACGATCCGACTCGCCTTGCAGATCGCCGGACAAGGACGCCTCGAGGGACATCCGCCCGGCAACGTCGACGGCGCCCGTTTCGAGGGGCGCTTCGTCATCTACTCGATGATGGGGCCCAAGGGCCAGTTGTTCGGCGAGGATGTCTCGCTCTTCGACGCCGAATGCGTCGCTCGATACGGGCGTGGACCGCAGAGTGCTCATTTCGTCGCTGTCCGCAGCGGTTTCGCTCTCGAGGGGTTCACCACCGGAGACGCTTCCATGGAGGGCCACACCATCGGCCGGAGTTCGGCTCGTACCCGGTTGCGCATTTATTACGACGCCAAGCCGGACGGCTCGCGCCGGTTCGGTGAGCGCGGCTCGTTCCTTGCGGGGACGCTCGTGGCGACGTATCAAGCCGAGGAGTTCTTCCAGATCGACCCGCGCGCCGGGGTTTTCGACACTCGCGTCAGTTACACGATTCTGGAGAGCGCCCCCTTCACCCACGCTGGCGAGACCGTGGATTTCGCGCGGATCGCGCCCCAGCTGGCCGAGTTGTCTCACGGCCACAACCCAGAGCCTGATCCGGAGCCGGAGCCGATCCCCGCTGAGGAGCCGTTCACCGACCGCGGCCCAGGCGTGTTCGCTGAGCGCTTCGTGGTCGGCGGAGCAATCCTCGCGGCTGGCTGACGCGCACGAGCAGGGGGGCTTCACCTGGACATCGGATCGCGTCCGCGATCAGTCCGGACGTCGGACTGTCCAGGAGATCCTCGGTGCGGCAGCGTGAATCTCGTATACGGAATACCTCAATGGGGGCGGGAAAGGCCGAAGGGTCATGAGCGGAACTGATAGCCCGAAGGCGGCACGGCTGCACGGCAAGCTGAGCGTGCGCTCGATCGTCTTCATGGTCGTCGCTGCGGCGGCCCCTCTCACCGTGATCGCCGGCGTCCTGCCGATCGGAATATCGATCGGCAATGGTGCGGGTCTGCCCGCCATGTTCGCCATCGTCGGCGTGCTGCTCTTCTTGTTCTCGATCGGGTTCACGGCGATGGCGCGGCACGTGCCGAAGCCGGGCGCGTTCTTCACCTACATCGCCCATGGGCTGGGCCGCCCGGCTGGTCTGGGTGCCGCGTTCATCGCGATTCTCTGCTACCTGGCGTTCGAACTAGCCGTGGTGGTCTACTTCGGGTACCAGCTCACCGCGGGGTTGCACGAGTACTTCGGACTCAACGTGCACTGGACGCTGTTCGCGGCTGTCGGGATCGTGGCCGTCGGCTGGCTGGGCTACCGGCATGTCGAGCTCAGCGCCCACGTGCTGGCCGTTCTGCTCACCCTCGAGATCGCCATCACGGTGGTCATCAGCCTCGTCGCCGTATTCCGCGGCGGTGCCGAAGGCCTCGACCTCTCGTCGTTCTCGCCGGCAAAAGTGGCCTCGGGTTCACCGTCGCTCGCGTTGATGTTCGCCGTGGCATCGTTCGTCGGCTTCGAGGCCACCGCGATCTTCCGTGACGAGGCGCGCGACCCGCAGCGCACCGTCCCCCGTGCGACCTTCGCGGCGGTGGTCCTCATCGCCGTGTTCTACGCCTTCACCTCCTGGGCCTTCGTCATGGCCTGGGGACCGGACAAGGTGGTCGAGCGGGCGGCGACGGATCCGGCGTTCTTGTTCAGCACGGCGCGTGCGCAGCTGGGGGCTCCCGGTGAGTTCGTCACGCACCTCCTGGTGATCACGAGCCTCTTCGCCGCTGCCTTGGCGTTCCACTCGATCACGACGCGCTACCTGCACGCGCTGGCCGGGGCTGGCGTGCTGCCGCGGTACCTGGCCACGACCTCGGCCCGGGACGGCGCCCCCAGCGCGGCCTCGTTGACCACGTCGGTCGCCACCACCGTGCTCGTGGCCGTCTGCGTCGCCGCGTCGCTGGACCCGGTGGCGCAGGTCTTCACCTGGTCCGCTGGGCTCGGCGCGTTCGTCTACATCCTGCTCGTGGCGGCCTGCTCCTTGGCGGTGCTCTTCTACTTCGCACGCCGCGGCCGGGAAGGGGAGTCGGCCTGGACGGTGGTGATCTCGCCACTGCTCGCCTTGCTCGGCCTGGGCTACAGCGCGTGGATCACCGCGAAGAACTTCCCGCTTCTCGTCGGGGACACGAACCCCGCGGGCAATCCGGAGTTCGGGGCCCTGTCGATCGCACTGCTGGCATCCATCGGGCTCACGGCTGGTGCGGGCGTCGTGATCGCGCTGGTGCTGCGCGCCAAGGGATCCCGGGCGTATGACGACATCGCCGAAGCGCAGATCGCGGCATGACCCGCCTTTCGACTCTGTTCATCTTTCGATCCCCAAGGAGTGCCTCATGACCGCGACCGAGATCCCCGCCACGTCCGCCCCAGTGCACCCGCTGGCCCCGATGACGCCGGAGGAGATCGACGCTGCCCGGGAGATCGTGACCGCGGCCGGCTTGGTGACCGAGCCGACCCGGTTCGTCTACGTCGGGGTCGAAGAGCCCGCCAAGTCCGAGTGGACCGGGTCTCCGGCGCGCCGGCTCCGTGTGGTGCTGCTGGACCGCGAGACCGGGGTCGGCACTACCGCTGTCGTGGACGTGGTCGCCGGCGAACTGGTCGAATCCCGGTCGATCGACGCCGTGGCCGAGGGCCAGCCCGGGCTCCTCGAGGAGGAGTTCGACGAGGTCGAGGGGATTCTGCTGGAAAGCCCCGAATGGCTGGCGGCGCTCGCCAAGCGCGGCATCGACCCGGAGCGGGTCCGCGCGGTTCCGTTGTCCGCGGGCAATTTCGGCCTGGAAAACGAGGTCGGCAAACGGTTGTGCCGGATTCTGGCGTTCGTGCAGTACGACGAGGACGACCTGCCCTGGGCGCACCCGATCGACGGGGTGTGCGCCTATGTCGACCTGATCGCGAAGTCAGTGTTCAGCGTCGACGACGACAAAGTCCTTCCGGTGCCGGAGGAACGCAGCCAGTGGGACGCTGAGCCGCATGCCCAGCCGGCAGTGGAGCTGAAGCCGATCGAGATCACTCAGCCCGAAGGCCCGAGCTTCACTCTGGACGGGCACCACCTGAAGTGGGCGAACTGGGACTTCCGATTCGGTTTCGACGTGCGCGAAGGACTGGCGCTCTACAACGTCACGTTCGTCGATCCCGACTCGGGCGAGACGCGCCGGATCCTCGACCGGGCCTCGATTCCCGAGATGGTCGTGCCTTACGGCGACCCGCAGCCGGCCCGGTATTGGATCAACTACTTCGACCAGGGCGAGTATCTCCTCGGCCGGTTCACCAACTCCCTCGAACTGGGCTGCGACTGCCTCGGCGACATCACCTACGTCGACGCGGTGGTCTGCGACGAAACCGGTCACCCGCGCCGGATCGGCAACGCCATCTGCATCCACGAGGAGGACTACGGCGTGCTGTGGAAGCACACCGACCTCTTCAACGGGATGAGCGAGACCCGGCGCCAGCGCAGGCTCGTGGTCAGCAATTTCGCCACGATCGGCAACTACGACTACGGCTTCTACTGGTATCTCTACCTCGACGGCACCATCGAGTTCGAGGCGAAGGCGACGGGCATCGTCTTCCCGTCGGCCTACACCGGCCCGGACGGGTTTGCCACGGAGATGGCGCCCGGCCTCGGCGCCCCGTTCCACCAGCACCTGTTCGCGGCGCGCCTCGACTTCGCCGTGGACGGGAGCCGCCAGGCGGTCGACGAGGTCGACGCGGTGCGGGTGCCCGTCGGCCCGGATAACCCGCACGGCAACGCTTTCCGGCAGCAGAAGACCCGTCTCGTCAGCGAGCAGCAGGCCCGGCGCAAGGCGGACAACCTCAAGTCGCGGCATTGGCTGATCACCAACCCCGACCGGCAGAACCGCCTCGGTCTTGACGTCGGCTACGCCCTCTATCCCGAGGGTCAGCCCACGCTGCTCGCCGACCCGAGCAGTGTCGCGTCCAGCCGTGCCGCGTTCGCGACCGAGCACCTGTGGGTGCTGCCGTACGACGCCGAACAGCGTTGGCCCGCCGGGGATTTCGTCAACCAGAGCCCCGCCGGCGCCGGAATGCCCGCGTGGACGGCCGGCGACCGCGACCTCGACGGCGAGGACCTCGTGGTCTGGCACACCTTCGGGCTCACCCACTTCCCGCGGCCGGAGGACTGGCCGGTGATGCCGGTCGACTACACCGGCTTCACTCTCAAGCCGGTCGGGTTCTTCGACCGCAACCCGAGTCTCGGAGTGCCCCGGTCAAGCAGCGGCGATCACTGCGAACACCACTGACGGCACCGGAGACTGTGCTGCTGCCCGGTCGCCGCCCCTCGCCGCGCATGGGGGGCAGGGGCGCGACCGGTCCGCCGTTTCCTTCCGCATCGACGGTGCGACGCGTTGTCGAGCCGTCCCGACCAGAGGTCCAGGCAACCTCCGGTCTCATCTGTCCTCAGGAGGAGTCCGATGTTCGTCCCGTTCAGTGTCCGCGACTTCCTCGACCGCGCGGTCGCCGTGTACGGCGAACGGGTCGGCGTGGTCGACGAGCCCGCTCAGCCCGCGCCGGGCCAGGGGTCGCTGACCTACGCCGAGATGGGCGAGCTGGCGCGCCGGCAGGCGGCGCGGCTCGACCAGCTGGGGATCGCTGTCGGCGAACGGGTCGCGGTGGTCAGCCACAACGCCAGCCGGCTGCTGACGTCGTTCTTCGGCGTCTGCGGATGGGGGCGGGTGCTGGTGCCGGTGAACTTCCGGCTCCGCCCCGACGAGGTCCGCTACGTCGTCGAGCATTCCGGCGCACGGGTGCTGTACGTCGACCCGGAACTGGAGGAGTCGCTCAAGGAGGTCGATTGCGAGCACAAGTTCGTGCTCGGCTCCGATGACGACCTCTACGCCGCGCCGGGAAGCGAACCGCGGCCGTGGGAGCCCGACGAGAACGCGACCGCGACCATCAACTACACGTCCGGCACCACCGCACGGCCCAAGGGGGTGCAGATCACCCACCGCAACACCTGGGTCAACGCGGTCACGCTCGCGCTGCACGCCACCGTAAGCGACCGCGACGTCTACCTCCACACGCTGCCGATGTTCCATGCCAACGGCTGGGGAATGCCGTTCGCTGCCACTGGCCTCGGCGCGCGGCACGTCGTCCTCCGCAAGGTCGACGGTGCCGAAATCCTGCGCCGGGTGCGCGACCACGGCGTCACGATCATGTGCGGGGCGCCCGCGGTCACTGCCGCTGTCCTGGACGCACTGGACGACTGGGAGGGCGAGGTTCCCGGCCGGGGCCGGGTCCGGATCATCAACGGCGGCGCGCCGCCGCCGACGAAAACGGTGATGCGGGTAGAGAAGGAACTCGGCTGGGAGTTCATGCAGATCTACGGCCTCACCGAAACTTCCCCGCTGCTCACCGTCAACCGCTCCCGCCAGGAGTGGGATGACCTGGATCCCGAGGACCGAGCCTTCAAGCTGACCCGAGCGGGCGCGCCCGCGCTCGGCGCGCGCCTGAAGATCGACCCTTCCGAGGAGGGCGCCGGCGAGGTGCTGGCTCGCTCCAACGTGGTGTTCGAGGGCTACTGGCAGCAGCCGGAGGAAAGCGCGAAAGCGCTTGCTGGCGGCTGGTTCCACACCGGCGATGGCGGCTTCCTCGGCGAGGACGGCTATCTCACGATCGCGGACCGCAAGAAGGACGTGATCATCACCGGCGGCGAGAACGTTTCGTCGATCGAGGTCGAGGACTGCCTCTTCTCGCACCCGGCAGTGTCCGAGGTCGCGGTCATCGGCGTGCCGAGCGAGAAGTGGGGCGAGACCGTCAAGGCGCTCGTCGTGCTCGCCGATGGCCGCCGCGCCGAGGACATGGAGGCGGAGCTGATCGCCTGGTGCAAGAAGCGTCTCGCGGGCTACAAGGCCCCGACCTCGATCGAATTCCGCGATGCTCTCGCCCGTACCGCGACCGGCAAGCTGCAGAAGTTCAAGCTGCGGGCACCGTACTGGGAGGCCCGGGAGAGCCGGATCAACTGACCGAGCGCGCCAGCCCGAACCAGCCGGGATCCGGCATTGGACGAGGAGAAGCATGAGCGAGAAGTACATCGACTACGCGTTCGCCGACGGCGCCGCGCGGATCACGTTGGTCAACGGCGGGCGCGGCAACCCGGTGCATCCGGAGTCGGTCGACCAGTTGCTCGCCGCGGTTTTGCGTGCGAAGTCGGACGGGGCGCGGGTGATCGTGCTGGCGGCTGAGGGCCGGTTCTTCTCGGTCGGCGGCGCTCTCGACGGCTTCGCCGTCGCCGAGGAACCAGGGGCCTTGCTGCTCGAGCTCGCCGAGGGCTCGAACCGGATCGTGACCGAGCTGACGCGCGGCGACGCGATCGTGGTGAGCGTCGTGCACGGTACTGCCGCCGGCATCGGCTTCCCGATCGCCGCGGCCGCGGACATCGTGCTCGCTGCCGACTCGGCGAAGTTCAGCCTCGCCTACGCAAAGGTCGGGCTCAGCCCCGACGGCGGCGGCAGCATGCTGGTCCACACGCTGGGTCTGCACCGGGCGCTCCGGCTTGCCCTGCTCGGCGACCTGCTGACCGCGCGGGAGGCGTACGAGGCCGGTCTGGTCGCGCGCCTCGCGCCGCCCGACGAACTGGCGGCGACGGCGGACGAGATCGTGGCCGGGCTGCTCGCCGGTTCCGGGGAGGCACTCGCCGCGGCCAAGCGGCTGCTGCGCGACGCGGCCGAGCCGGCACCGGAGTCGAAGCTGCGCAAGGAAGCCGAGTCGATCAGCCGCCTCGTCGGCTCTCTCAACGGGCAGGAGGGCATCCGCGCGTTCCTCGAAAAGCGCGCCCCCGAGTTCACCTGACCCGGACCCGGCCGAGCGGAACGCCGGCCGGCACCAGGTGCCTGCGCCAGCCTGGACATCACGGGCACCCGGATACGCTGTGAGCGCACCACGGGCCGACAGGGGAGGGCCATGTCAGGGATGAAGCCGATCGGCCGCCGCAGCGCCACGCTGGCGGACAGCGCGTATCGCCAGATCTCCGACGCACTGCTCACCAGGGCCATTGAACCGGGCACTCGACTTGTCATGGACCAGCTGGCCGAAGAGCTCGACATCAGCCGCACGCCCGTGCGCGACGCGCTGCTCCGGCTCGAGCGCGAGGGGATGGTCGAGGCGACCGGACGACGCGGCTACGTCGTGCGCGAGGTGCGGGTCGCCGACCGGATCCAGGTGGGTCAGGCCCGGGTGGCGATCGAGTGCCACGCGGCGGGCGAGGCCGCCAAGATCGGCAAGGACGCGATCGACTACATCAGCAAGGTCGTCGGCTCGGCGGCGGACGTCGACATCCGCGACGCGAGGACGGTCTTCGACGCCAGCATGTCGGTCCACCGCGCGTTCGTAGAGGTGCTCGACAACCCCGTGATGCTGGATCTGTTCGACTACGTCTGGAGGGGTGCGCCCTTCTACGCGATGTTCGCCGATTACTTGGCGCACGAGCCGAAAAGGGGCGACGTGGCGGGGGCGCACCGGCCCCTCGTGGCGGCACTGGGCGAGGGGCCCGATGCCGCGTCTTCCGCGATGCGCGCGCACATCGACGCTCATGTGCACGACTGGGCGCTCGCGTCCATGAAGACCTGATCCGTTCTCCGCGCCCTCTTCGGGCAGGTTGCCTCGCTCAACGGCCCGCGTTGCTGCGTAGACGCTCCTGAACCGCGTCCGCGAACGGGCTGCGATTGAACCAGCGCGGGAAGTCCGCGATGAGGAACTCCGGTCCGTGGATCTTCACGAGCCCGTCCTCGAGCGCGGCCGGGAGAGTGCGGTAGCCGTACCAGACTTCGTTCAGCACCCGGGGCATCGCCGTCACGATGAGGTCCACGTCCCGTTCGGGCGCGCCGAGGCACACGGCGGAACTCTTGGCGTCGGCGTGGATCCATCCGCGGGAGGGATCGGTGCGGGGAAAGCGGAACTCGATGCAGATCCGCCCGTCCGGGAGCGCCTGCTGGTCCAATCCCTGGTACATCCGCCACAGCAGCAGCGCGGGGTCCGACTGTTCGTCGCTGGGGCGGGGGAAACGCCAGTCCACCGTCCACGCGCCGATCGCCTCGATGACCGGACGCAGGGCACGGCCCGCCTCGGTGAGCACGTACTGTCGCCGCTTGGAGCACGACGTAACCGACAGTCGCTCGAGGAGGCCGAGGTGCTCCAAGTGGCGCAGCCGGTCGGACAGCACGCTTCTGTTCAATCCGGGCAGGCCCCGGTGGATGTCGTTGAACCCGCTCGAGCCCGTCATCAGCTCGCGGACGATCAGCAGGGTCCACCGGTCGCCGATCAGGCCGGCTCCGATCGAGACCGGGCAGTACTCGGCCGAGGGAACCGACCCGCTCGACCGCGGGTTCTGTACCAGAACGCCCTCGTCGGCATGGATCGTCATCTGAACTCCTACGCCTGGGGACGGCGGCCCGACCAGCGGCTTCCGGCCCGGCCGTGTGCCGGACGGAGCGCCGAGGAGGACTGGCCGACGACCTCCGTATACGGTATTCGGTCGATGTACGGGGCACAAGAACAGCACGGAACCGACGGGATTGCCCGGTGAAACCGGGTGGCTTCCGGGCATCGCGGATCAGCCGGGACGCGGCACGTCCGTGTTGTCCTCGGCGTACTCCTCGTCGGTGAGCAGCCGGGACCGGACGAGGAACCGCACGCCCTCGGGTGCCTCGAGCGAGAAGCCGGCGCCGCGGCCTCGCACCACGTCGATCGTGAGATGGGTGTGCTTCCAGTACTCGAACTGCGACTTCGACATCCACAGCGGCACCGGACGTTCGAGGCCGATGTCGAGGTCGCCGAGGCGGATGTCCGCGTCGCCGGTCCGGAACTCCCCGGCGGGGTAGCACATCGGGGCGGACCCGTCGCAGCAGCCGCCGGACTGATGGAACATCACTGGCCCGTGGATCCCGGTGAGGCGGCGGAGGAGTTCCGCCGCCTCACCGGAGACTGCGACGCGAGGCATCAGAAGAAGCCCTGCGCGTCCGGGGAGTAGCTCACCAGCAGGTTCTTGGTCTGCTGGTAGTGGTCGAGCATCATCTTGTGGTTCTCCCGGCCGATGCCAGACTGCTTGTAGCCGCCGAAGGCCGCGTGGGCCGGGTAGGCGTGGTAGCAGTTGGTCCACACGCGGCCGGCCTGGATCGCGCGGCCGGCGCGGAAGGCCCGGGACTGATCGCGCGTCCACACGCCTGCGCCGAGGCCGTAGAGAGTGTCGTTGGCGATCTTGAGCGCGTCGTCCTCGTCGGCGAAGGACGTGAGCGAGAGGACGGGGCCGAAGATCTCCTCCTGGAAGATCCGCATCGAGTTGTCGCCCTCGAACACGGTCGGGGCGACGTAGTACCCCTCGGCCAGGTCGCCGTCGAGTACGTTCCGCTCGCCGCCGGTGAGGATCCGGGCGCCCTCCTGCTTGCCGATGTCGATGTAGCTGAGGATCTTCTCCAGTTGGTCGTTGGAGGCCTGCGCGCCGAGCATCGTGGAGATGTCGAGCGGGTTGCCCTGAACGATCCGCTCCACTCGGGCGACCGCGTCGGCGACGAAGTCCGGGTAGATCGACCGCTGCACGAGCGCGCGCGACGGGGCGGTGCAGACCTCGCCCTGGTTGAGCGCGAACATCGCGAAGCCTTCGAGGGACTTGTCGTAGAAGGCGTCGCGCTCGGCGGCGATATCTTCGAAGAAGACGTTGGGGGACTTGCCCCCGAGTTCGAGGGTGACCGGGATCAGGTTTTCGCTCGCGTACTGCATGATCAGCCGGCCGGTCGTGGTCTCGCCGGTGAACGCGATCTTGCGGACCCGGCTCGAGGAGGCGAGCGGCTTGCCCGCCTCGACGCCGAAGCCGTTGACGATGTTCAGCACGCCGTCGGGCAGCAGGTCGCCGATGACCTCGACGAGCTTGAGTATCGACCACGGGGTCTGCTCCGCCGGCTTCAGCACGACGGCGTTGCCCGCCGCGAGCGCCGGGGCGAGTTTCCAGACCGCCATCAGGATGGGGAAGTTCCACGGGATGATCTGGCCGACCACGCCCAGCGGCTCGTGGAAGTGGTAGGCATAGGTGCTGGCGTCGATCTCGGAGATGCCGCCCTCCTGGGCGCGGATCGCGCCGGCGAAGTAGCGGAAGTGGTCGACCGCGAGCGGGAGGTCGGCGGCGAGGCTCTCCCGGACGGGCTTGCCGTTGTCCCAGGTCTCGGCGACGGCGAGCATCGGGAGGTTTTCCTCGATGCGGTCGGCGATCTTGGTGAGGATCGTGGCGCGTTCGGCCGGGGACGTCCGTCCCCAGGCGGGGGCGGCGGCGTGCGCGGCGTCCAGTGCGGCCTCGACGTCTTCGGCGGTGCCGCGCGCGATCTCGGTGAACGGCTTGCCGTTCACCGGCGAGACATTCTCGAAGTACTGGCCCTTGGCCGGGTCCGCCCACTTCCCGCCGATCCAGTGGCCGTACCGGCTCTGAACGGAGACAAGCGAGTCCGGCTGTCCGGGCGCTGAGTAGACGGTCATCAAGTAGCTCCTGGGGTGTGAGGCGAGAGACATCGATCTGTCGTGCCGCACACGCTAGGAGCCGGGACGTTACAGGTAGGTTGCTTGGAGCCGAACGCCGCCAGGCCCGGTGCCCCGGGGCAAGGCCGGGTGCTGCGGGTATTCCTAGGCGTCTGCCCAGTTCGAAGGGCTGGCTGAGGCAAGCTGGCTGCTGGCGCTCCCCGGACGGCGGCGGACCGTAATTCCGCCCATGCGCCGTGCGCTGGGCAGATGCGGCTCAACCGCGCCGCGGCGCAGCATCGAGTTCCGAGCACGGGGAATCAAACCCTCAATGCGCTTCTCGGAACCTGATGAAACGGTCGCATGGCCGCCGATCGGGCATACGGCGGTTTTAGCGTCCTTTGTGGACTGTCGGAAGGCTGGGGTCGCGCAGTCTTATAATGAGCCGCTGGCATGGGGGCGGCCTCGGGGAGTGTCAGGTTCCCAGTTCACGGTCCAACCGGGCGAGCTGACCGCGGGCGAGAGTCCACAGCGGGGAGTCCTGCGGCAGGAGTTCGCATTGCCGGGCCCAGACCTCGTAGTCGTCGGAGCCCCAGGCCGAGCGGGTCCACGCCGACATGAGATCGGCTCGCGCCGAGGCCAGAACCGCTGTGCGCAGCTGATGCGTCAACGCCTCGCGCAGCCGCACCACTCCCGGTGCTGTCGAGCGCGGGAGCAGCGGACCCCGGAACCTGCGCACCGCGCCGGCGGTGTCTCCGGAGGTCAGCCGGGCTTCGACGCCGAACCAGTCGGTCGCGACGTCGGCGTTGAGCCGGTAGGGCCGCGAGGCGAGGAGGTCGTCGCCGAGGAGCCGGCGCAGGCGGTTGAGCTCGACCCGCAGCGTGGAGGACCCGCTGTCGTCCTCGTAGAGCAGCACCGCCAGCTCGTCGCCGGAGAGTCCTTCCGGTGCGCTGGCGAGCAGGACCAGCAATTCGCTGTGGCGGGGGGAGAGCCGCAGCCGCCCGGTGTGGCCCCGGGCGTCGTCGATGGTGATCAACGCTTCGCCGCGGCCCAGCGCGTCGAGGTGGACGCGGGCATAGCTGGTGCTGCCCTCGAGCGCGGGCGGCATCAGCCGCCCGCGGGCGAGTTCCGTCTCGGCCAGCCGCACGGTGGCGCGGATCAGCGCCATGGTCTGCGGCACCACGATTTCGTCCCCGCCGGTCACGTCGAGCACGCCGAGCAGTTCGGAGGTGGCGGGGTCGTGGATGGGGGCGGCGGCGCAGCTCCAGTTCTGCACCGACTGGCGGAAGTGCTCGGCGCGGATCACTGTCGAGGGCTGGTCCAGGCGCAGGGCGAGTCCGGGTGCGTTGGTCCCGACGAGCCGCTCGTCCCAGTTGCTGCCGGGCACGAACCCGATTCCGTCAGCCCTCCGCAGCGCGGTGCTGGAACCGCAGACCCACAACAGCTGCCCGGCGGCGTCGGCGACCGCCATGATCGCGTCGCACTCGCGCGCGGTCTGGCCGAGAACGTCGTCGAGGAGCGGAAACACCGTCGCGAGCGGATGGGCTGAGCGGGCAGTTCCCAGGTCGGAGCTGTCGAGGGTGATCGGCACGCTGGCTCCGTCCGCCGGCACTCCGGCGGCTGCCGAACGTTGCCACGAGGCCGCGACTTCCGCGCGCATGCGGGTCTCCGTTCCGTCAACGTCGTTTAGCCGCAACGAGATTCGCCCGCTTCGTGGAAGGCCTGGACTGGGGCGGGAAAGGCCCTGGCTGACAACGGATTCCGGCGGCCGGGAGCTTCCCGCGGGACGATCCCGGCGTGCTCGACTGTCTTCGGCGAAATCGTGGTCGCGGCCGGTGTCATCGGCTCCTCCTCCAGCGCGTCCGCCGTCCGAACTCCGTGACCGGCCGGGCCTTCGTTCCGAGGAGGACGGTGAGGTCCGCGCGCTCGATGCAACCGCGCGCAGCCGGCCCCGGAGAAGTCCGGGATCCGGACTAGCGGGCCGTGCGCCCGAGACTGCCTGCCCCGTGCGCTGGCGCCCAGCTCCGGCGGCGAGGGGAGCCTCGGCGAGTCCAGATTCAGTACTACCCGCGTGCCCGGATCCGGGGTGTACTGCCCGGCAACAGGTCTCGCGGTGCCAGCCCGCGTCTCCCGGCGGACCTGCGAGACAGGCGAGCACGCCCCTGGAGCCCGCGCTGACAGGCCGGGGACACGGTGTCGTGGTCGACCGGTGCCAAGACGCCGCGGCGGGCACCAACACACAGAGGATTTGCGACGTGGAACGGATCAACCGGGCAGGCGTGATCGGGTGCGGCCTGATGGGCGCGGGGATCGCGGAGGTGTCGGCGCGGGCCGGGCTGGACGTGGTGGTCGTCGAGTCGAGTCCGGCGCTGGCGGAGGCTGGCAGGCAACGACTGGCCGCGTCGCTCAAGCGGGCCGAGGCGAAGGGCCGGATCGGTTCGGCGGACGAGGTGCTGGGCCGCATCCAGGTGGTGACCTCGCTGGAGGCCCTCGCCGACCGCGAACTGGTGATCGAGGCGATCGTCGAGGACGAGGGCGCCAAGGTCGACCTCTTCCGCCGGCTGGACCGGATCGTGGCGTCGCCGGAGGCGATCCTGGCTTCCAACACGTCCTCCATCCCCATCATGAAGCTCGGCGTGGCGACCTCCCGTCCGGAGAAGGTCATCGGCATCCACTTCTTCAACCCGGTGCCGGTCCTCAAGCTGGTCGAACTGGTGCCGTCCTTGCTCACCGCGCCCGAGGTCGCCGGCCAGGCGCGTGCGTTCGTGCGGGACCGCCTCGGCAAGGAGGCGGTCGACTGCCAGGACCGGGCGGGGTTCGTGGTCAACGCGCTGCTCGTTCCGTTCGTCCTGTCGGCGATCCGGATGCTGGAGTCCGGCTTCGCGAGCGCCGAGGACATCGACCGCGGCCTGGTGCTGGGCGCCGCTCACCCCCAGGGGCCGCTGGCCCTGGCGGACCTGATCGGGCTCGACACGACCAAAGCGGTCGCCGAGTCGCTCTACGCGGAGTTCAAGGAACCGCTTTACGCCCCGCCGCCGCTGCTGTCGCGGATGGTCGACGCCGGTCTGCTCGGCCGGAAGGCCGGCCGCGGTTTCCACACGTATGGCGAGGGCCAATGAGCAGCCGCTTCCCCCGCTCCGGTCTTACCGCGGAGCAGGAGGACGGGCGGCTCGCCGAGACCGGTCGCTGGGAACTGGTGTGGGCGCGCCGGAAGCGCTTGCTGAAGGCGGCCGAGCGGTATTCGCTCGGCAGGCACGAGGCCGAGGACATCGTCACGGAGGTGCTGCTGCGCGCCATGACCTGCCCGGACCTCGACGAGACGCGGATCGACGCGTGGCTGACCGCGGTGACCGCCCGGTTGTGCGTCGATCACCTGCGGGCTCGGTCCCGGGAACCTCGCCGGTGGGCGAGAGCCGGCGTGCCCGGCTCGGTCACGTCGTGCGAAGACCGGGTGTGCGACCAAGACGAGGCGCGGTGGATCGCCGCCCGGGTCGCTGCCCTGCCGCGGCGGCAGGAGCGCGCACTGCGACTGCGGGCGAACGGAATGGACGTCGCCGGCGTCGCGGGCGAGCTCGGCGTCAGCTATCGGACGGCGGAATCGTTGCTGGCCCGGGGGCGCAGGGCGGCCCGCGCCCTGTTGGCTTCCGCGGTCGCGCTTCCGGCCGCTCTGGCGGCGTGGCCTGCCCGGTGGGTGGTGCCGGCGAAACTGGTCGCGGCTTCCTCGGCGGGGGCAGTGACGGCCGCGGCGCTGGTGGTTTTCCCTCCGGCGCCTGCGGGCCAGTCGCCGGGCGGATCGGCGGTGCCGCACGCGGGCACCACCGTGGCGGGCTCGCGCAGGCCGGATGTGAAGCCAGCCGCAACGAGGTCGCCTGTGTCCCAACACAAAGCCGTCCAGCCAGCCGAACCACCGAGTGCGGTGCCGTCCGGCTCCGCGGCGCGCGGCCAGTCGCCAGACAGTCAAGGACCGACTGGTCTCGCCGGAGTCCTGCCTGGGGTGCCCGGTCTCGACGGGGTGCTTCAGTCGGTGCCTGCCGTTCCAGGCCTCGCCTCGGCCGTGCGCACCGGACCCGTCGGCACGGTGCTCGGCGGAATAGCGAAAGCGCCGCGCGTGGCCGAATCGGCGGTGTCCACTTCGGACCTCGGTCTGATCCGGCCGACCGACACGGCGCCGAATCGCTGAATTCTTTCCAAGAAAATCGAATCCGGGCGACGGACGCGGGCATTCGGCGCGTAGTACCCGTGAAGCACTTGTCAGGTTCTGGCGGAGCAAAGGCCGGGAAGGCGATCTTCGACCGCCCGGCCCGCTGAGAGGGCGGACCGCGCCGCGGACCTGTTCGAGGAGAGGAAGGAAGTCGTTCATGAGGGCAAAGATCCCATTGCGGCGATGGCCGTTGGCCGTCGTTCTGGCGGCGGGCCTGGCGGCGGTGCCGAATGTGTCCGCCGCTTCGCCGGCACCGCCGATCCCGGGCCTGCCGTCCGTCCCGGGCCTGCCCGGCCCGGCCACGTCTTCGCCCACCAGCCAGCCGGGGACGCCAGGGCTGACCGACAAGGGCGGCCTTCTGGACCGGGAGAAGCTGCCAGGCAGCGTCGTGCAGGATCCCGGCGGGACCGTGGCGGGCCAGTTCCCGAACGGACTACCGGTGCCGCAGCTGGACAGCGGGACGCAAGCCTCGCCGATCAGCGTGAAAGAAGCTCGCACTCGTCTCTTCGGCAAGGGCTATGACACACCCGGCGTGGTGCGTGCGCGTCTTGGCGGAAACACCACCTGGCTCGTCTCCTACGGCGGCACTTTCGCCTTGCACGACGCGAATCTCGAAGACAACCTGGCGGACACGGGCAGCAAGAAGAACAACAACGGCTACGAGTCCATGGCGGACGTGCTCGCGGCAAAGCCCGATGTGATCTTCCTGGACCACTCGCACTTCGACCACACGCACAATCTGGCCGAGATCGCGGCGAAGACCGGCGCACCTGTCGTCACCTCGCTCGGCAGCTGCGGGTGGGTCAAGTTCGAAGCGCTCAAAATGGGCTACAAGCCGGCCGACATCAAGTGCAACCTCCTGCGCGAGCCGGACGGCACTCCCATGAACGACGCGGACAGCTACTTCGCCCAGCCCTACGGCGGCGAAGGGGTGCTCTTCAGCGCCTACGGTGCCAAGGGCAAACCGGAACGGCCGCTGCCCGGAGGTCTCGACGACCAAGCGGTGCTGGTCAAGCACACCCAGACGTTCAACAAGCCGCCGATGTATCCCGACGAGATCTCGCCGGGCGCACAAATCCACCCCGGCGAAAACCTGGACCACATCGCGAAGAACCCGCCCGACCCGGCGATGCTGTGGCGGCAGTACGCGCCGTTCGACCTGGAGGGCGGCAACTACCTGCACAAGGTCACCTACAACGGCTTCACGATCGCGCACCACGGCTCGACCGGGCCGACGAACGCACTCGACCCCGGTTCGAAGGACATTCTGAGCTCGTTGAAGTCCCTCGGCGACAACGGCCGGGTCGACGTCGAAATCGGCGGCATCGTGGAGGCTTCCTGGCTCAACACGAACTATTTCAAGGACGCGAAGGAGTATTCGAAGGCGATCGACGCCAAGTGGTACTTCCCGGTGCACCACTTCGACTGGTACTCGTACTGGCTGACCAGTCCGGCCGTCAGCTACTGGCCGGGGATGCAGAAGACGTGGGCGGACGGAGCCGCGGAGACGAAGGGGAACTTCCCCCAGCTCTGCTTCCTCACCGACGGCGAGCACGCGCCCAACAACTACGCGACGCTTTGGCAGTTCAACACCGCGGACTGGCAGGGCGACCATGTCGGCAAGGCGATCCCGTTGACCGGCCCGGGCTGCTACACCGGTTAATGGCGCCCGCACCGTGATGATGTCGTACAAGCTCGTTCGTTCGAGGGCGGTGCTGGCCGTCGCGGCGATCTTCTTCGCCGCGATGTCGCTGGCGCCGTCCTCGGCGTCGGCGCACAGCGATCCGACCATCTTCAACCGGATCGCGAGCGTGCGGCCGGATCTGCCGTCGAGCACGCAGCTGTCCGTTTTCGAGGGCGACAATCCCGAACTCGTCCTCGCCAACGCGTCCCCGCAACCGGTTTACGTGCTGGACCCGGACGGCAGACCGTATTTGCGGGTGTCCGCCGACGGGGCGTTCGGGGACGTCGGCTCGCCGTATCTCGCGGCGACGGCCGGCGTGGTCGCCCAGGCGAGTCCGGCCCCGGCCGGCTGCTGCCCGGACGGCCAATGGCTGCGGCTCAGCGGCAAGAGCGGATGGGCATGGGCCGAGCCGAGGCTGGATCCGCCGATCGCGCAGAACCAGGCAGGCGGCAACCGCGGACTGGCGAACCTGCAGCAGGGGCAGCCGCTGGCCACCTGGGACATCGGGCTGAAGCAAGGAGATCAGCAGTACACGGTTCACGGAACACTGGAACGCCGCCAGCCGGGCCGGCTCCGGTCCGAAGTGGATTCCTTGCCGGACGGGCTGACCGCGGACGTGATCGAGAGCCAGGTGCCGCAGGTCCAGCTGACCGCCCGGCCGGGGAAGGTCGTCGAGGTCATCGGCGGGGACGGCCTCCCCTTCATCCGGATGACCCGGCAAGGCGCTCTCGGTCGCACCGCCAGCGCCGACTACCAGAACTCCATGCGTGCCCTCGGATTGCCGCCGGCGACCGGGCAGGACTGGGTGCCGATGGTCGATTCTGGACCGACGAAGGCCACCTGGGCCGACTTCCGGCTGATGTACACGGGGCAACCGCCGGCAACGTCCGGGACAGACCCGGTAGTGGTCAAGCGCTGGCGGATACCGGTCACCGTAGACGGCAAACCCGGCGAGATCAGCGGAACCACGCGGTGGGAACCGGTGGTGCTCGGTCCGGACCAGCCCGCCGTCGCACCGGCGAAAAGCGTGGGAGCAGGCGGATGGCTGATCGCGGGCGGGGTGACGTTGGCGCTCGTGGCGGGCTACGTGCTGGCTCGCCGCCGCAGCGCGGCGAGGGACGAAACGGCGGCGGAACACGAAGCAGAGGAGTCGCATGTCGGCCAGAACTGAGTCGAACACAGCCCGGCGGCGGTCGCCGGCGATCCCAGCCGCCGTTTTGGCGGTACTGAGCTCGGCGGTGCTCGCCGGGTGCGGCGGGGCGGACGCGAACCAGCCCGCGGCCGCGCCGAAGATGTCCGACCTCACCCAGCACGCCTCGGTCGTCTACAAGAAAGGCGAGACCGGGCGGAAGGTCCAAGAGATCCAGGTCGCACAGGGATCCCTGGTCTACATCGGCATCGACAGCGATTCTGACGGGATCGCCCGCCTCGACGGGTACAACGTCACGCTCAAGGTCTCCGCCGGAAAGAAGGCGACCCTGGTCGCGAGCGCCGATTACCCCGGCGTGTTCACGATCAACTTCGACCGCGGCGCCGAGCACGATCTCGTGGCGCGCCTGGAGGTCGGCACGAAATGAGGAAACTTCAGTGATGATCCGCCAGATTTCCGTTGCGCTGTCGGCGGCGGGAGTCGCCGTGGCCGCCGTCGGCTGTTCGGCGGAGGAACCGGCCGCCGCTCCCGCTCCCGTCCGGTCGGCGGCCGCGACGCCGACGAGCTCGCAGAAAAGCCAGGCACCGCAGGAAACGGCCCCGACCAGCACCGCGGCCCACACCGCGGACGACAACGGCAACGACTACGCGCCGCCCGATGCGTATGCGCCGATCGCCGTGCGCGACGGCAAAGTCCTCGTCGGACAGCCGACGGTCGGGGTGAAGCGCGGCGGTGTGGTCTTGGTGAAGCTGCTGTCCGACCGTACGGACAAGCTCCACGTGAGCGGATACGAGATCACCAAAGACGTCCAGGCGGGCAAACCGCTCACCTTTTCGTTCAAGGCGGATACGCCGGGGAAGTTCGAGGCGGAATTGACCCAGTCGCGGCTGAAGCTGTTCACGCTCCAGGTCAGCTGATTCGCCGCCGACAGTCGTGGCTGCTGCTCTCGCGGCGGTTTTCAAACCAGGAAGAAGAGGACATGCGAAAAGTTGTTGCATCGGGTGCCGCGCTGGCGGTGTCGGCGATCCTGGTCGCTGGATGCGCGAGCACTAGCCGATCCGCTGACGCACCGTCCGGTTCTGCGACCGCTGAGGCGAACGCCGCCCAAGGACAACATTCCGGGCAGCACGTCACGGTCTCGGTCAAGAGCGGAAAAGCCTCGGTTAGCACAGGCGGCAAGGTCGCCGACCAGACCGGCGGGGTGCAGCTCAAGCAAGGCGAGCACGTCGTGCTGAAGGTCAACTCGGATGTCGCCGACGAGGTGCACGTGCACGGCTACAACCTGATGAAGGACGTCAAGCCCGGGCAGCCGGTGACCTTCGACTTCGATGCCACAGTGCCGGGGCAGTTCGAGGCGGAGCTCGAGGGCGCGCATCTGACCATCCTCCGGTTCACAGTGCAGTGACGGCTTTTCACCGCGCCCGCATAGTTCTCACCCACGGCATCGGCGGGCGCGTCGACCTCCCGGTGCCGTCGTGGCTGGCGATGTACGCGGGTGCGGTGGCCGTCCTCGCGTCGTTCTTCGTATTGATCGCGTTGTGGCCGAAACCGCGCCTTGGCGCTCCCGGCGCCGGTCGGCCGCTGCCCTGGCTGGAACGCCTGGCGAACTCCGTTGCCGTGCGGACGGTGTTGCGTGCGGCGGGGCTCACGATGCTGGCGATCTTCCTGGTGACGGCGTGGATCGGCCCGGACGACGGGGGCCGGAGCAATCCCGTTCCGTACTGGATCTACGTGTGGTTCTGGGTCGGTCTGGTCCCGTTGTCGCTTTTGTTCGGGCCGATCTGGCGGCGGCTCAACCCGTTGCGCACGCTGGCCGGCCTGGTCCGGTCAGCGGTGCGAAACCGGGTTCTGCCCCTGCCGGACCGGCTCGGGTACTGGCCGGCGGTGTTGGGCCTGTTCGCCTTCGTCTGGATGGAACTGATCGACGACAAGGCAGCGTCGCCGCGGACGATCGCCATCTTCGTTACCGGCTACGCGGTGCTCCACATCATCGCCGGAGTGGTCTTCGGTCCGGAATGGTTCGCCCGCGGCGATGCGTTCGAGGTCTACTCGTGGATGGTTTCCCGCGCGTCGCCGCTCGGTCGCCGCGCGGACGGCCGGCTGGTGCTTCGCAATCCGCTGGACGGGCTTGCCGCAACGCCCGCGAAGCCAGACCTCACGCCCGTCGTCATGGTGGTGCTCGGCTCCACGGCCTTCGACGGCCTGAGCCGCACCGCCGCGTGGTCGGACGTAGTCGCCGACACCGGCCGCGCGGCGTATCTGTCGCTGGGCACTGCCGGTCTCGTCGCAGCGATCGCGGTGGTCGCCGGAACCTACAACGCGGCGATATGGCTGACACGTCGCTTCGTGGGCAGCGACCGAAACGTGCGTGCCGAGCTCGCCCACGGGATCATTCCGATCGCCATCGGCTACACGGTGGCACACTATTTCTCTTTCGCCATGTTCGAAGGCCAGCAGGGGATTCTGCTCGCCAACGATCCGCTGGCTCGCGGATGGGACCTGCTGGGTTTGTCGACCGCGACTATCGATTACGCGCTCATGGCTCCCTGGGGCATCGCGCTCATTCAGGTCGCGGCGATCGTTGTCGGCCACATTGTCGCGGTGACCGCCGCGCACGACCGGTCGGTGGGCATGCTTCCACGCCGGTCTGCGCGGCGCGGGCAGTATCCGATGCTGGTTGTGATGGTCTGTTACACCATCACGGGCATCGCGCTGATCTCGGGTTCCTGAGTGCGCCATTAGCGGAAATGTCCCGTGAAGAGCGCGTCGAGTTCGTTGAGATAGCTGCCCGGGTCGATCCCGTGCTCATGCAGCCACTCCGTGGAGTAGTAGCTGTCGAGATAGCGCTCGCCCGAGTCGCAGATCAGCGAAACCACGCTGCCCTTCCTGCCTCCTTCCACCATTTCGGCGACGATCTTCAGCGCCGCCCACAAGCCGGTCCCGGTGGACGCGCCGGTTCGGCGGCCGATCAGCCGGTCGAGGAATTGGATCGCGGCGATCGAGGCTCCGTCGGGGATGCGCATCATCCGATCGACTCCGGCCGGGACGAAGCTGGGCTCCATGCGTTGCCGTCCGATGCCCTCGATCCGGGAAGGTCGGCCGGTGGTGAGGGAGCCGTCCTGGTCCCGCCACGCTGGGAAGAATGCAGAGTTCTCCGGATCCGCCACACAGATTCCGGTACGGCACCGGGTGAACCTGACATACCGTGCCATGGTCGCCGAGGTGCCGCCGGTTCCGGCTGTCACGACGATCCAAGCCGGCTCCGGATGACGCTCGTGGACCATCTGGGAGAAGATCGATTCGGCGATGTTGTTGTTGCCGCGCCAGTCGGTTGCCCGCTCGGCGTAGGTGAACTGGTCCATGTAGTGCCCGCCGTGCCGGCCTGCCAGCGTTGCCGCGACGTCGTAGACCGTGCTGGGGTCGTCGACGAAATGGCATCGCCCGCCGTGCATCTCGATGAGTTTGACTTTTTCCGGGCTGGTCGAGCGTGCCATGACCGCGACGAATTCGACCCCGATCAGTTGGGCGAAGTAGGCTTCCGACACGGCCGTGGAACCGCTGGACGCTTCGACCACGAGGCGTCCCTCGCGGATCCATCCGTTGCACAGTCCGAAGAGGAACAGGGAACGGGCGAGCCGGTGTTTGAGCGAGCCGGTGGGGTGGGTGGATTCGTCTTTCAAGTAGAGGTCGACGCCCCATTCTCGGGGCAGGGGCACGCTGACCAGGCTCGTGTCTGAGGTCCGGTTCGCCTCCGCGAGGATCTTGGCGATCGCGTGTCCCGTCCAGGTGCGGTGGTCGGGGTCGTAACGGTTGACGTCTTCGACGCCGGACAGCAGCGGCGGCGGAGCGGGAAGGCTGAGGCTGGTCATGAAGGGTCTTTCGTCAATGCGGGGGCCGCGGTTGGGTCTTTTTCGGGACGGCTGGACTGGTGGTCGGCGCTCATGTCTCGCGTCTCCGGCATGAGCCACACGCCGACGCCGGCGACGATCGCGCACGCGATCAAGTAGAACGCGACTACCAGGGAACTCCCGGTCGCGGCGACGAGGGATCCGACGATCAGCGGGGCGGTTCCGCCGAAGAGGGCGGTGGACACGTTGTAGGCCAACGTGAATCCGGTGTAGCGGATCGAACGGGGGAACAGGATCGGCAGCGTCGCCGCACCCTGTGACGACATCGGGGTGAGGAACGCGCCGACGCACACCATGGCGAGCACCGCCAGAACGGTCGATCCCGAACCCATCAGCAGCACTGCCGGGATGCTGAAGAGGATGTAGAGCACGCAGGACGCGGCGAAGAGCGGCTTCCTGCCAACGCGGTCGCCGAGCTTGCCGAACAGGGGATTGAGCACCATCATGAACGCCATCATCACGATGCTGAGGAGCAGGACTGTTCCGCCGCTGAGGCCGAGATCGTTCTCGAGATGGCTCGGCATGTAGGTGAGCGCGATGTAGTAGGCGCCGTTTCCCAGCGTGATGGTGAGCAGGGTGATCAGGAAGCCGCGGCGTCCGTGCCGGAGGGTGTCGAGCATCGGGTTTTTCGAGATGTCTCCGGTGTTCTTCATGCGTTCGAAAACTTCGGTGTCGCGAAGCCGCGTCCGCAGGGCGAGTGCCAGCAGGCCGAGCGGCAGCGCGACCAGGAACGGAAGACGCCATCCCCAGCTGTTCCAGGCGGATTCGCTCAGCAGGCTGTTCGTGCCGACGACCAGACCGGCTCCGCCGATGAAGCCGATGAGGACGCCCGACTCGAGAAGGCTGCCCATCACTCCGCGGCGGTCGGCCGGCGCGCTTTCGGCCAGGAAGGTGTACGCGCCGCCGTACTCGCCGCCGGAGGAGAATCCTTGCATCAGTCGGGCGAGCACCAGCAGGATGGGAGCGGCCACGCCGATCGAGGCGTAGGTCGGCAGGATGCCGATCATCAGCGTGCCGAGGGTCATCAGGCCGACGGTGAGCATCAGCATCTTCCGGCGTCCGCGCCGGTCGCCGAGGGACCCGATCACCAGGCCGCCGATCGGGCGCATGAAGAACGACAGGGCCAGGACGGCGAAGCTGGACAGAGCGGCCGCGGTGGCGCTGTGGGTGGGAAAGAATTTGGCGCCGATGGTGGCGGCCGAATAGCTGTAGATGCCGTAGTCGAACCATTCGATGACGTTTCCCATGGCGGCCGCGCCTGTGGCGCGCCGCGGTGAATGGGTCAGGCTGGGGCGCACGTCGACTTTCTTCATGATGATCGTCCTTGATCGGAAGGGGGCAGCGGAGAACGTGCGGGCAGGCGCGATCCCGCGGCGGAGGGGTCAGCGGCCAGGCGTGGCGGTCCCGAGTGGTCCGTCGTAGGCGCGAAGCCATTCGACGACTTCGGAGAGCCGGTCGACGAGATGTTCGTGGAAGCGTTCTCCCTTGTCGGAGGACACTCCCAGCGACGAACTGAGGCTCCCGGTGGGCGCGAATTGCCGCTGCTCGGTGCTGGACCAGATGACGTCGACGCCGTCGGGGGCCGGGCCGAAGAGGTCGTCGCCGACGAAGCCGCCGAACACCGTGGCGAAGTCCGCTCCGGCTCCGGTGAGCCGGTCGGTGCGGATCCTGCCCGGATAGCGGTACAGCACCTGGGAAAGCTCCAGTTCGCCGCCGTGGTGCTCGTTCGTTTCCTTGATCGTCGGCGCGACTTTCCGCGCCAGGTGCAGCGGGTCGGCCACCGCGAAAATGACGTGCGGCAAGGATTCTTCGTGCAATGCGCGCGCCGCCGATCCGAGTGCCGCGAGATTCGATCCTTTGTGTCCGTTGATCAGGATGATGCGGTCGAAGCCGTGCCGCGCCAGGCTGGTGCAGACGTCCTTGACGACGGCGATGAGAGTCTCGGTGCGCAGGCTGATCGTTCCTTCGAACGCCATGTGGTGGGGCGAATCGCCGAACCACATGGGCGGCGCGCACAATGCGCCGGTGCGTTTCGCCGTGTCCTCCGCGATGCCCGTCGCGACGTAGGAATCCACCCCCAGCACTCCCGCCGGGCCGTGCTGTTCGGTGCTGCCGCAGGGAACGAGCACGACGCGGTCCCTGGTCAGGTGGTCGGCGACCTCCTCCCACGTCAGGTCTTGCATCCACACTGGACGGTCGCTGCGTTCGCTCACGGCACTGCTCCTCATGCGTTGTTGACGATCAGCTCGCGGGACACCGGAGTGACGATCTCGGGACCGTCCGCGGTGAGAATCGCCGTCTCCCCGAGCGAGGCGGTGAGGTTAGTGGTGCGATCGGTCAGGATCATGTGGGTGAAGAAGACCATCCCTTCGCCGAGCACCGTGGGGTCGTCCCGGACGATCAGAGGCTGGTCCATCCACGACGGCTCGTAACGAATTCCCATCGGATACCCGCACGCACGGAGCAACGCGTGCTCGTAACCGCAGCCGGCGAGCGCGGAACGGTGCGCCTCGAACACCTCGCCCAGCGTGTTGCCCGGCCTCAGCGCCAGTTGCACCGCCTCGAGCGCGGTCACGCACGCCTCGTGCATGGCTTTGTGCCGGTCGTCGATCGTGGGTCCGGTGTAGACAGTGAACATGTTGGCGACGTTGTAATGCCGGTACGACGCACCCGGCTCGAAAGTGACCTGGTCGTTGTGGCCGACCATGCGGCGGCCCGCAGCCGGACGGCACAGCATCGCCTTGTCGCCGGACCCGAGAGGGAAGTTCCAGTTGTCCCCGTCGCGCCCGAAGACACTGCGATGCATCTCGCCGATGATGTCGCCCTCGTACGCGCCAGGCCGGGTGAGTTCGATGCCTTTCGTCGAAGCTTCGGTGAGAATTTCTCCGGCGCGCCGCACGTACTCCAGTTCCTGCGGGCTCTTGGTCAGGCGCAAGTGGCGCAGTACGTCGGAGGCGTCGACGAGTTCGCACCAGCCGTCGAGCTGTTCCCGGAGTTCGAGGTAGAGCTCGGGAAGCATGCCGTGGCTGTCCAGCTGGAGTCCGATGCGACGGCCTTGCATCCGGTGACTGTTGAGCATGTCCTTGACGGATGCCGCACGGGAACTGCCGCGACCGTCCTCCCACAGGCGGACGTCGCGGCACAGGGACGAATAGTCGATGCTGGCCAGGTCGGCAGACCGGGACACATGGGTCAGTTCGCCGTTCACGCCAAGGAACATCGCGTGGAAAATGGTGAAACCGACAGTGTCCAAACCGCACAGCCAGTATTGATCTTCGATGTTGCTGATCAGCAAGCCGTCGACGCCGAATGCCGCCAACGCCTCCCGGGCACGGCGCTGTCGCTCCTCGAATTCGTGCTCGCTGAAGTGGATGTACGGCGGGCGGCGTGCTCCGTCGCCTGTGGCGGGAGCGACGTCAACGGTGGGTGCGGCCATGGGATGCGGCCCTTCTTTCGCGTCCTGTGGGGGAATCCTCGGCGGTGACTGCTGTCACGGCGCGGTACCGAGAAGCGTGAATGTTCGTCGACGCAAGGTCAAGCTATGAATAGTTGAGGTAACCCAAAAATCTGCTTATGCTTCCGCGATGCTGGAATCCCGCCCGCTCCGCATGTTCGACCAAGTCGTCCGTACCGGTTCGTACTCCGCGGCGGCGCAAGCCCTCGGCTACACCCAGCCGGCGATCAGCCAGCAGATGCGGTCTCTGGAACGGGCGGTAGGACTGCCGTTGTTCACCCGTCAGGGACGCCAGCTGCGGTTGACCCAGGCCGGCGAGGTGCTGGCCAGGCACGCGCGCGGGCTGCTCGACGGCCTCGCCGCCGCGGAGGAGCAGCTGACGGCGATTCGGCACCTGGCGACCGGCCGGGTGCGCGTATGCACTTTTCCCAGCGCGGGTGCGACGATCGTGGCCGCGGCGATCACGAGGCTCAAAGAAGCGCATCCCGGCATTCAGGTGCAGCTGCTGGAGGCTGAGCCGCCCGAATCGCTGGATCTGCTCCGGACCGGCGAATGCGACATCTCGCTGGCGTTCAGCTACGGCGGAACGGAAGAGGACGAGCCAGCCGTGGTGAGCAAAACCGGGCTGATGGACGACGAAATGGTCGTCGTGCTGCCGGTCGGGCACCAGTTGGCGGGCCGCAGTGTGGTCGACGTGGCAGATCTGGCCGGCGAGGTGTGGATCGCGGGGTGTCCGCGGTGCCGGTCGAGCTTCGTCCGGGCGTGCGTCACCGCAGGTTTCGAACCGGAGATCGCGTTCACGACCGACGACAACCTCGCGATGCAGAGCCTGGTTGTCGCGGGTGTCGGGGTCGCGGTGATGCCCAGCCTTGTCCTGGGGTTCCTGCGGCATCGGGGCCTGGTCGGGCGTCCGCTCCGGCCCGCTATCCACCGCGCAGTGTCGGCGTACACCTTGCCGGACTACCTGCGCATTCCCGCGACGGCCAGAACGCTGGAAGCCCTGCAGACGGCGGGGAGAACTCTGCGCACCGCTGAGGCGGACAGCCGCTAGGCACGTGATCCCCGCGCGGAGAAAGCGCTCCCGCGCGTACCGGCAAGGCGATCGGTCCGGATTTCGAACTGTTCTTTCTCGGGTGGACGGCGGTGTAATGAGCAGATGTCCGCAGTAGCAGCCACCACGGCCAACGGCAGCTTCGGCGGCGTGCCGAAGCCCCGTGGCCCTTGCGGAAACCGAGCAGAACGATTGGGGGACAGCCGCAGTCCCCGCGCCTGGCGTCCTCCGCGGCGCGAGAACGGAATGCGATCATGACCCCAGCGCTGCACAGCGGATTGATGTGGGCCGGCGTCGTTCTGGCCTGTGTTCCGCTCGTCGGCCACGTCGCGAACCGGACTCGGCCATGCCGAGCGGGTCTGGTCGCCGCCCACCTCGGAATGGCTGCGTGCATGGTTATTCTCGCCGTGGGGGCGGGCGAAGCATGGGCGGTTTTCGTCGTCGGAGGGGTAGCGGTGGGCACGGCGAGAGCGGCCGTCGGCGCGTATCGCGCAGAGCCGACGGCGCTCCATTGCGCCATCGATGTGCTGGCGGTCGCCTGGATCGCGGGAGAAGCCGCGCCAGCGCACTACGAGGGGACGGTTTCCGCTGGGCATTACCACCTATCAGTATCAGGTACGACCAGTGTCTTCACCTGGCTTCCCCTGCTGATCTGGGTCGGTGCGACTGTCGCGGTTTACCGCCATCTCGGCCGGGGGAAGGCTGATGCGAGATCGGCGGGCACTAGCCTTCTGGCGTCGCTGGCGATGGCCGCGACGATGGCTCCGATGCTCGGTTGAACGGTCAGCGGCACCGAGGCAGACAGGTCTGTCTGATAGGATCGGCGGATGCAGCATGCCAGCCGCATGTCGGCGCGTGATCGAATCCTGGACGCGGCGTCGCAGCTCTTCTACGCCGAGGGCATCAGGGCGGTCGGGGTCGACAGGGTGATCGACGAGGCGAAGGTCGCCAAGGCGACGCTGTACGCGCACTTCCGCTCGAAAGACACCTTGATCGAGGCGTACTTGCGGCGGGAGGCGGACCGAATGAAGGCGGACCTCCAACGCCTTGAGGCGCACAACGAGCCGGGGCTCGCCCGCGTCGCGGCTTTGTTCGACCACGGAGCCGCGGTAGCGGCCGAGCCGGGCTATCAGGGCTGCTGCTTCATCAACGCCGCGGCTGAACACGTGGGCTCGGCCGGCGAAGTCGCCGAGATCATCGCCGCGAGCAGGGCCATGCAGCTGGACTACTTCGCACGGAATGTGGATCGGCGCTCGCGTGCCGAACGTTCGCGAGCGGCGCGGGTCGTGCTGGCGCTTTTCGACGGGGCGAAGGTCGCTTCGGTGAGCGAGGGCGGCGCTGCGTTCAAGGCGGTACGGCAGGCGGCTCTGGCCCTGGCGGCCGCTCCCGCGGAGGCCACCGGGTAGCCGCGTACCGCCGCGCTGTCTGGAAGAACGGTGAGATCCCGCTGGCCGCGGCTCGACGGGCCTGCGGCCTGACGCAAGAGCGCTCAGGCCGCAGGCCCGCGAAGTTCAGTTCTTGCTGCTGTCGTGCTCGAAGAACTTCGTGGCCATCAAGCCGTGCGCCATGCCCGCACCCGCGCGAAGCGCCGAGACGATCATCACCGTCTGCGCGAGTTCTTCCGAAGTAGCGCCGGCCGCTTTCGCCTTTTTCGAGTGATCCTCGATGCAATACGGGCACTGGGTGCACAGCGTCACCGCGAGAGCCATGAGTTCGGCATATTTGCCGGGGATCGGGTTGGTCTCGTCGTCCAGCGCCGCTCGGGTCATTTCCTCGAACGCGCCGAATGCCGCCGGGGCGTTCTGGCGCAACTGGCGCATGAACCGAAGGTCGGAGTGATCGTGGTAAGTCATTTGTTTCTTTCTTTCGGGGTTATGCGGAGCAAGCTGTCTGGCGGCAGAAGCAGGACGCGCCGATAGGTACGTCGGCGGACGCTATCGCGATGTCGCGTTGCACGGCGATCTGGCGGGCCTGGGCATCGCGGCCGAGCTGGGTAAGGCATTCGTGAAGCCCATGCAGGCTCCACACGTTGTTGGGATGGGTGCGCCGACGGGGGAGTGCGTCGTCGAGGCCGAGGTCCGCTTGGTAAATCGCGGCGGCTTCCTCGATCTGTCCCTGCTCGACGAGGAGGGCGCCGTAGGCGTGGCGCACCGGTTGAAGCCATGCTGGCGGGTCGGCGTAAGGAAGGGCGTCTTCGAGTTCGATGGCTCGGCGCAGGTGCGCGAACGCCTTGCCGAAACTGCCCTTGCGATACTCTAATTCACCGTCGAGCATTTCCGCGGCGACCCCGAGCACGTCCACTTCCAATGCCGGAATGCTGGCGATCCGCGTCGCGGGCACCTTGGCACGTGCGACGGCGAACAAAGCGCGTGCTTCTTCGGCTTCGGGGACCCGGCCGAGCGCTGCGTAGGCGACGCCGCGCGCGTAGTGGATCATCGCTGTTGTCGAGCACAGCAGTTCCTGGTCTTCCGGCAGTTCCAGGTCGAGGATTTCCTGCCAGCGGCCGAATCTGATCAGGACGTGGGGCATCGCGGTGCGCATGCACTCGGCCCAGTCGGCGAGCGGCGGCCGGGGAGTGCGCAGCAGGTCGGCGGTGAGGATTTCGTCCAGCCTGCGTGCCGCGGCCAGCGCGTCCTGGTACCGGCCGGACATCATCGCGCCGTAGGCTTTGGCGTAGAGGTTGTGTCCTCGGTAGACGGAGTAGAAGGACGGTTCCGGTTCGCGCGCGAAAAATTTGTCGTCGGCGGCCGCGGCGTCGGTGTTGGAGTCCACGACCCGACGCCAATCGCCGCACGCGGCGTCGATGTGCGTGGCCATGTGAGCCATGTGCGAACCGTCGGGAACCAGGCGGCGCAACCGATCCGCCGCCGGCAGCGCGACCTCCGGGTACGGGGACATCTCCATCAAATGGATGTACAGATGGGGCAGTGCCGGGTGCTCGGCCGCGTCGGGGCGTCGCATCACCTGCTCGATGGTCGAACGGGCTTCCACCGTGCCGAAGCCGGTCGGCTCGCCGCTGTCGAGATCCCACAAAGCCCGCGGGCTGATGCACATGAGCGCCTCGACGAAGAGAGCCGCCACGTCGAGATCATCGGAGTGGCGCTGATAGGCCGTCCGCATTTTCTCCGCGTAGGCGTGATCCAGCGTTCCCAGGTCTTCGGGGATCGGCCCGGTGGGAAAGCGCGCGGTCAGCCCCTCGATCAAAGCGCGTTCGACCGGGGTAGCTTGTTCGCTGAGCGCGAGAGCTTTCTCCAGGGCCGCTCGGCCGACGCCTGCGCTCGTTTCGAGGTCGGTCCGGTCGAATCGCGACCACGCTTTGTTGTAATTCGGGCCGATCGCGTAGGCGATGCCCCAGTGGGCCATCGCGCATTGCGCGTCGTGCTCGACGGCTTGCCGGAAACAACGCAACGCTTCTTCGTGGTTGAACGAGTAAGCCCACACGAGCCCGCGGTCGAACCAAGCCTGGGCGTCCGGCGAAGCAGTGGTCACTTGCCGGCGGTAGGTGCCGAGGTCGTAGCGACCGTCAGGCAACACGGATGTCATCGAATCCCTTCTTCGCGGCACGCTCGACGGTTCTTCCGCGGAAGTCCAGATCATCTGGGCAGCACAAGAACCGCAGGCACTGGAATCGCGCCCCGGCCTCTGCGGGCGGACCGTGCGCGTCATTTCCGGAGAGTCATCCCCTCAGGTAGACAGACAGTCCTGTCTATCTGAGGGAGATTGTCATGCGGGCAGGGTGATGTCAAGCGGTTGTGCCGCTTTTCGGCACTGGTCCGGTACGAAAAGAGGCCCGATCAGCGCGAAGGCGGCTCACGTGTCGGAAACGTCATCTCCGATGTCGGCTCGGAGTTACCGGGTGGTCATGGGCAGTGCGGGGTCGGCGGCCCATTCGTTGAGGGAACCGTCGTACACGGCGACGTCGGCGACGCCGAGGCGGGCAAGCGTGAAGGCGCCGGAGGATCCGGCGATGCCGGCGCCGCAGTAGGTGATCACCCGGTCGGCGTCGAGGGCGGAGGCGGCCGCGAATCGGGCGCGCAGGTCTTCGAGCGGAAGGTATTGGTGCGTCTCGCGGTCGACAAGACGGAGAGCGGGCACATTTTGGGCGCCCACGATATGCCCGGGTCGTGCGTACTCCTGGCGCTCCCCGTTGAACACCTTGGGATGCAGCGCGTCGATCAGGCAGGTCGAGCTGTCTTCGAGCTGATCGAGGACCTCGTCCTTCGTCGCGAACTGACCGGGTTTCACCGCCAGCGTCAGCACGCCGGGAGCGGCCGGTTCACGCTCGCCCGTTTCCACCGGACGTCCCTCTCGCGTCCACGTGCGCCAGCCCCCGTCGAGGACGGCAGCGTCCACGGACGCCGCCCGCAGGATCCACCAGACCCGCGCGGCCCACATGCTGAAGTTGTTGTCGTACAGCACGACTCGCTTGCCATCGGCGACTCCCGCCGCGGTCAGCGCGTCGCGCAGCTGGTCGAGCGGAGGCATCATCAGGGGCACCTCCGCCTCCTGGTCCGACAAGTCGTGGAGCAGATCCACATGGCGCGACCCCGGAATGTGGCCTTGCGTCCACACTTCCCGGCCGTTCGCGAACACCGAGGTGCCGTCCTCGCGGGTCACGTGTGCGATCGAACAGTCCAGCACGCAGATGTCCGGGTCTCCGAGCTGGGCTTCCAGCCACTCGGCATCGACAAGCTCTCGCATGGGGGCCTCCGTTGATTTCTGATTGCCGGCCGGGTCCGGCCGGCTTTGCTCGCGCGGAACACGGTTTTCGCGACGGTGTTCATCGCGGAGCGGCGATTCGTCCTGAGCCGCGCTGCGCGCCCATGGTCCGCCAAGGGTCCCATTCCCAGGGGCTGAGAGAGGGTATTTCGTGGCTGGCGACCGCGGATGATGCTTCCGAGCGACTGAGGTCGGTCAGCAGGCTGAACCGGTCGCCGCGCACCACGGTGGTACGCCATTCGACCGGCTGGCCCTTGACCTCGCCGATCCGCTCGATCGCCAGGGCCGCCGTGGTTTCCGGGATGCCGAGGAGGGTGCGCTCGGCCGCGTTCGGGACGATCGCCCGCACACGTTCCCTGCCTCCGGTCAGCCGGACTCCGCAGCGGCCGGCGAGTTCTTCGTACAGCGACGTCTGGGTGAAGTCGGCGTCGAGGAGCGGCATCGCGATCCGGGCCGGCAGCCAGGTCCGGTCCATCGCGAGCGGGACTTCGTCGGCCAGTCGGACGCGTTCGAGATAGACCAGCGGCGCGTCGTCTTCCAGGCCGAGGATTCCGGCGACTGTTTCGTCGGTGCACGAATCCAGGGCGCGCACGATGCTGGTCTGGGTGTGGCCTGCGGCCTCCACCGACGCGAACAGGCTGTAGAGCGTGCCTTGAGCCGGCGTGATCTCCGCGTCAGCGACCCGCGGGTGGCGGCCGCGTGCCGCGTCGATCAAGCCGGACTGGCGCAGACTGCGCAGCGCTTCGCGCACGGTGTGGCGGCTCACCTCGTACTCGCGAACCAGATCTTTCTCGGCGGGAAAGGCACTCGCGAACTCGCCGCGGCGAAGCCTGCGCTCGATGTCCGTCTTGACCTGTGCCCACAGCGGCAGCGGGTTGTGCCGGTTGACTGGAATCCGCCCTCGCGGTGCACCCGTCACTGTTGTCTCCCGTCCCGCCGCCAGCTACGGTCCGAATGTACGTACATTTGATCCGAGGTGCAACCTCAGCGGAAGGAACACCGGGAATGCCGAACGTCGAAGTGCTCGAAACCAGTTCGCTGGGCGATCGCAGCTATGTGGTGCACGACGGATCGACCGCTCTCGTCGTCGACCCGCAACGCGACATCGACCGCGTCGAAAGCGCGTTGTCGGACCGCGGGCTCAGCTGCGCCGCGGTGCTGGAGACCCACATCCACAACGACTACGTGTCCGGCGGGCTCGAACTGGCCCGCCGGACCGGTGCCGGTTACTTGGTCAACGCCGAGGATCCGGTCCGTTTCGACCGTACTGCCGTGGTAGACGGAGACCGCTTCGCGTTCGGCTCCCTGCGGGTGGAGGTGATGGCCACGCCGGGCCATACGGTCACGCATCTGTCGTACCTGGTCACCGACGCCAGCGGAGACGGCGAGCCAGCGGTTTTCACCGGGGGTTCCTTGCTCTACGGTTCGGTCGGGCGGACCGACCTCGTCGATCCCGGCCTGACTGAGTCGTTGACCCGCGCCCAGTACCGTTCCGCCCGCAAGCTGGCCGAATTGCCTGCCGCCACGCGATTGTTTCCCACGCACGGCTTCGGCAGTTTCTGCTCGTCCGGGGCGGCCACTGGCGGCGGTTCTTCGACGATTGGCGACGAGTTGGCCCGCAACGATGCCCTCACCGCGTCGGACGAAGATGCATTCGTCGCCGCGCTGATCGCCAATCTGACCGCGTACCCCGCCTATTACGCGCACATGGGCGCCCGCAATCTCGCCGGCGGCGGACCGATCGACCTCTCTCCGCCCGAACTCGCCGATCCCGATCAGCTGCGCAAACGCATCGACGCCGGGGAATGGGTCGTCGACCTGCGGACCCGGACCGCGTATGCCGCCGGGCATCTGGCGGGCACCGTGGGCATCGAACTCGGCGACCAGTTCTCGACCTACCTGGGGTGGCTCATTCCGTGGGGCACTCCGGTCAGCCTCATCGGGGACACGCTCGACCAGGTCGGGCAAGCCCAGCGGCAACTCGTCCGGATCGGCATTGACCGGCCCGAGACCGCTGCCGTGGGCGATCCGGCGCAGCTGGCGCGTCAGGCCGGCGACATTCGCGGTTACGACATCGCCACTTTCCCCGACCTCCGCGAATTGTCTGCGGCGCAACGAGATTTCATAGCCGTGCTTGACGTCCGCCGCGACGAGGAACGTTCCGGCGGCGCGGTCGTACGGGCGCTCCACATTCCGCTCCACGAGATCGTCACTCGGCTCGACGAGATCGCGGACTGCGGGAAGCCGGTCTGGGTGCACTGCGCCAGCGGCTACCGTGCCTCCATCGCCGCCAGCTTCCTGTCCAGGGCGGGACTCGCCGTCACCTTGATCGACGACGATTTCGCCCGTGCCAAGGACCTTGGCCTGGCTTGATGTCCGGCAGTCGACGGCGATCGCCGGACAGTATTCGGCCCGCTTGCGCGCAGTCCGAACGGGGGAGGCCTGCTCGGGGACCGGCGAGCGCGGTTCGCGCGTCGTATGGTGCGTTTCGAGACATTCCCACCGGGTACCGATCGACGCCGGGAGGGTAGCGTTCCGAGCGCACGTCGCGCGTACGATAAGCATGCTCGACAGTGGACACTGTGCCCCTGTCTCCTGGGCGGAGACGGGCGATCATGGCGCGGTCGAGTCGACCAGCACCGGCCGAGGGAGTTCCAGATGGGTTTGCTCACCTTGACTGCGCAGGAGGAAGTGACGGCGGCGCCGCACGTCGTGTTCGACCTGTTCGGGGCCGGTGCGGGCGGGGGCTGGGTTTTCGACGCGCTGTGCGACCGGGTCGCGCCGGGAGCCGCCGTCACGCTGCGCGCGCCGCTGGGGCCGTCGGGCCCGCCGGTCGAGGTGGTCGGCCGGATCGGGAAGCTGAAGCCACCCGCCCTCATCGAGATCGTGCACGTCCAGCCGTGGCGCGGCCGCATGCTGCTGCGTTTTTCGCCGAGCGGGTCCGGCACCAGGGTCGCGCTCCAGGCCGAACTCGACGACGCGGGCCTCGAATGGCTGATGCGCCGGCGCGGCCATGTCGTGCGCGACGCGCGGAGCGGCAATCCCAAGCTCGGCCTGCTCATATCCAAGTCGGGACCGGGAAATCTCTTTTCCGCGGCCTCGGACAACATGGCCACGTTGGCGCTGGAGGAGGTCAACGCCGAGGGCGGACTGCACGGCCGGAACGTGGAATTGCTCGTCGGCGACGACACCACGGATCCGGAAACCGGTGCGCGCGAAGCACTCCGCCTCGTCGCGGCGGGTTGCCGGACAATTCTGGTCGCCACCACTTCGGCGACGTTCGTCAAAGTTTCGGAACGCCTTGCCGACACCGGTGTACTGCTCGTGCAGACCGTCATGAACGAAGGCGGAAACTCGAGGCCGTTGCACGTTCAGCTGGGCGAGCGGCCGGTGGACCAATTGCGTTCCGCCGCCAAGCCGATGATGCGCGCCGCGGGCGGGCGGCGCTGGTTCCTGGCCGGAAACGACTACTGCTGGCCTCGAAGCATGCACGCGGTGGCGAAAGAGGTCCTGCCGCGTCTGGGCGGGCGCCTGGTCGGCGAGACCTTCAGCCGAATGGGCACCACCGATTTCGCGTCGGTCGTCGAAGCGATCGACCGCTCGGGCGCCGACGTCACGCTTTCCACTTTCGTCGGGGCGGACGCCGCGGCATTCCAGCGCCAGTGCTACGAGTACGGTCTGCATCAGCGCTGCCTGACCCTCGCGCCCGCGATCGACGAGTCCACCATCGCTCGGATCGGCCCGACGGCGACGGCCGGCCTCCACTCGGTGTCGGGCTATGTCGAATCGCTCGAAGAGGAAGGCAACGCCGGGCTTCTGAACCGTTACCGGCAACGATTCGGCCGTTGGGCCTTTCCTCTTTCGACGCTGAGCGAGTCGGTCTTCGAGGCGGTCAAGATCTGGTGGGACGCGGTGCGCCAGGCGGGGACCGACGAGCCGGCCGCCGTCGCCAGGGCGATGCACAACGGCAGGTTCGAACTGCCCCGGGGCACCGTGGTCGTCGACGGCAACGGCTCGGTCGGCCAGCGGCTCTACCTTGCCGAGGCGGTGGGCACCGAACTCCGCGTCGCCAGTGCCATCTGAGGCCCGACGCCGCGCTGTATTCAGTGGCGCCCCCGTGCCAGTTTGCCCCCAACCTGTTAATATGTCGGTAACTGCTGACAGAACGTCCAGTGATGGGGTTGGGACATGAGCGCGCACCTGGTGTTCGACGCGTTGGCCGACGAGGTTCGCCGCAACATCCTCTCGGTGCTGGTCGAAAAGGGGGAGTGCAGCGCGGGCGACCTCGCCGAGAACGTGGGACGGGTAGGCCGCACCACCGTGTCGAGCCACCTCCGCGTGCTGCGGATGTCAGGGGTCGTCGTCGAGCGCAAAGAGGGCAGGCACCGCTACTACTCGCTCGACACGGAAGGCCCCGCCCGCGATGCCCTGGAGTTCCTGCAAGGCCTCCTGCAGTCGTCGCTGAGCGAAGTCGACGCGGCCGCCGAACGCAATCGCGGTGCGTCCGCCCCGGCGAAGGGCAAGCGAAAGGCGGGCTGACCGAGTGCGGCCGGGCAGTGGAACTGCCTGGAGTCCAGCCCTCGCCGCGCACGTTCCGCGGGTCTCCGACGCAAGCCGTCGGCTGCTTCGTGTCCATCTGCAAATTTGAGCAAGAGATCGTTGGTGCGACACCGATTTCGCTCGTGCTCCCGGCATGCCGTCAGATGCGACAGGTTATGTCCATTGTGGACTGCTCCAGTGGATGTTCCGGTTCCGTGCCGCACTGGGCGCTGCGGCAGCGCCAGTGACGCGTCAATATGACGACATCTATTGACGTAACGAGTGCCCGCGCATAGGCTCACACACCTCGAAGTTCGCACGACCATCAAGGGCTCAGGCGACGGTTGCCGTCGCCGGGTGCCCCGTACGAGCACTGTGTCCGGCCGGCGCGCCGCCCTGACGACGACGCGGCGGGTGGGCGTTTCGTGGTGCGCGTTCATTATCCGACAAGCCTTGCCGCATTCGCTTTCACAGCGAATGCGTTGGAGCGGAAAGGAAAGTGCATCGGTGGAGACGATGGGCAATCGTGCACAGCTCGGCCGGCTTTTCGCGGTGATCGCGGTGATGCATCTGGTCGCCTGGGGAACGCTGGTGTTCGCCGTCGCGCCGCACGGTTATCGCGTCGGCACGGAGGTTTTCGGGATCGGCCTGGGGATCACCGCCTACACGCTGGGGATGCGGCACGCCTTCGACGCCGATCACATCGCGGCCATCGACAACGTGACCCGCAGGCTCATGGCCGACGGGCGGAAGTCGGCGTCAGTGGGATTCTGGTTCGCCCTGGGGCATTCCTCTGTCGTTCTCCTTCTCGCGGGGCTCTTGACCGGGGGTATTCGTCTCGCGGGCACTCTGCTGGACGACAACTCTTCTGCCCGCGCGACGCTCGGTACGGTCGGAACCATTGTCTCCGGCGGGTTTCTCCTTCTGCTCGCGGTGCTCAATCTGATCGCGCTGGCGGGCGTCGTCCGGCTCTGGAAGAAGATGCGCCAGGGGTGGTTCGACGCCGCCGAACTCGAACTGGTTCTCAGCAAACGAGGCCTGATCAACCGGATTCTGCGCGGGCTCACCCGATCGATCAACCGGCCGGGGCAGATGTTCGCGGTCGGGCTTCTGTTCGGCCTCGGCTTCGACACCGCGACCGAGGTGACTCTCCTGGTGCTGGCGGGCAGCGGCGCGGCGAGCGGTCTTCCCTGGTACGCGGTCGCGGTCGTGCCGTTGCTGTTCGCCGCGGGCATGACCCTTCTCGACACGGTGGACGGAGCCTTCATGGCGGTCGCCTACCGCTGGGCGTTCGCGCACCCGGCCCGCAAGCTGTACTACAACGCCATCATCACCGGACTGTCGGTGGCTGTCGCGATGATCATCGGCGGGATCGAGCTGGTCCGGGTGCTGCACGACGATCTCGAGCTTCCCGACCCGGTCACCGGCTGGATAGCCGGGCTGGACCTGAACAACGTCGGATTCATCGTCGTCGGGCTGTTTTTCGTCGTGTGGCTCGCCGCGATCGGGTACTGGCGGATCGCCGGTGTGGAGAAGCGGTTGCCTGAGCTGGCGTCGGCGGAGGAGCGGTAGCGATCGCACCCGGCCGGGGTCCGAGCTGCTCCGGCGGGGAGGTTCACCCGAATGGAAGAGTAAATATGTCGATAACTATTGACATGACGACCGAATCGTTTTTGACTGGTCGAAACCCACGGACCGCCCTGGCGCGCCCGTTGACGTGGAGGAGGACCTATGCCGATCGAGCGGCCTGATCTCGCGGCGCTGTCCCGCATCGCCGCGGACTACCGGCTCGGAATCGACCCGGAGGACCTGAGCGTCTACCACGCCGTGTCCCACGGGCTGCTGGAGTCCTGGGACATCGTCGAAGGGCTGTACGCGGAGATCGCCCCGAAGGTTCCCGACCGGCAGTGGTCGCGGCCGGCGGACGAGGACAACCCGCTGGGAGCGTGGTACGTCAAAACGGAGGTGCAAAGGTCCTCCGGCGGACCGCTCGCGGGCCGCCGGGTGGCGGTCAAGGACAACACCAACGTCGCGGGCGTTCCGATGATGAACGGGTCGAGGACCGTGGAGGGTTTCGTTCCCGGGGAAGACGCGACCGTGGTCAGCCGGCTGCTGGAGGCCGGCGCGATCATCGCGGGGAAAGCGGTCTGCGAGGACCTGTGCTTCTCGGGCGGATCCCACACCTGCAAGACCGGCGCGGTCGGCAATCCGTGGGACCCCAGCCGTTCCGCGGGCGGCTCGTCGAGCGGCAGTGCGGTACTGGTGGCCACTGGGGAAGTGGACCTGGCGATCGGCTGCGACCAAGGCGGCTCGATCCGGATGCCGGCTTCCTGGACCGGAATGGTCGGGCACAAGCCCACGTTCGGCCTCGTCCCGTACACGGGCGCCTTCCCGATCGAGCAGTCGATCGACCACATCGGCCCGATCTCGCGGACGGTCGCGGACGCGGCCCTGATGCTGTCGGTGATCGCGGGGGTCGACGGCCGCGATCCGCGCCAGCCGACCGTGCTCGACGACGTGGACTTCCTCGCCGCGCTGAGCCAGGACGCGACCGGTCTGCGCATCGGCGTGGTGACGGAAGGGTTCGGCCACGACAATTCGGAACCGGAGGCGGATGCCACAGTCAGGGCGGCCGTCGAAACCCTGCGATCGGCCGGACTGGTCGCGGAAGAGGTGTCCGTGCCCTGGCACCGGCACGGGGCGGCGATCTGGGACGTGATCTCGGTCGAAGGCGCGGCCTGGCAACTGATCGACGGAAACGCCTACGGATTGAACTGGAAGGGGCACTACGACCCCGCGCTGATGGCGCACTACGGCGAAAAGTGGCGCGCGGAGCCGAAGAACTTCTCCGAGACGGTCAAGCTCCTTGTCCTCAGCGGCCGTCACGCGCTGCAACGCGGCTATGGCAGCCATTACGCCATGGCGCGAAATCTGGAAGCGTCGCTGACGGCCGCGTACGACGAAGCTTTGGCGCGGTTCGACGTGCTCGTCATGCCGACGATGCCGATGCGACCGACGGTGATCCCGGACCCGGACGCACCGGTCGGCGAAGTGGTCGGCCGTGCACTCGAGATGATCGCCAATACGTGTCCCTTCGACGTCACCGGACACCCGGCCTGCTCGGTCCCCGCAGGAGTTTCCGATGGACTCCCGGTCGGAATGATGATCATCGGCCGGAAGTTCGACGACGCCACTGTGCTTCGAGTGGCACACGCCCTGGAGACCGCATCGGGCGGTTTCCCCAAGCCCCCAACACTGGCAAGGAGCAACGCATGAACGGAGTATTCGATGTCGGAGGGACCGACGGTCTCGGCCCGATCGACCCTCCCGAGAACGAACCGGTATTCAGGGCCGAGTGGGAAAAAGCGGCATTCGCCATGTTTCCCGCCTGCTTCCGGGCCGGCTACTTCGGACTCGACTCGTTCCGGCACGGCATCGAGCAGATGCGGCCGTCGGTCTACCTCGAATCGCCGTACTACGAGCACTGGCTGCACTCGGTGGAACACCACGGGATCGCCAACGGCGAGATCGACCCGGAGGAGCTGGACCGGCGAACCCAGTTCTACCTGGAAAACCCCGACGCGCCGCTGCCTGAGCACGAGCCGAATCCCGAGCTGATCGAATTCGTGAACGCGGTGGTGCCGGCCGGGGCGCCCGCGCAGCGGCCGACTGACAAGCCGGCCCGATTCAAGGTGGGCGACATCGTCCGGATGGTCAATGTCTCGCCGTTCGGCCACTCGCGGATGGCGCGCTACATCCGCGGCAAAGTCGCCACGGTCGTCGCGTACCGCGGTTCTTTCATCTTCCCGGATTCCGCCGGAAACGGGCGCGGGGAAGACCCGCAGCATGTTTACACGATCCAATTCGACGGCGCCGAACTGTGGGGCGAGGAGTACGCCGAACCCAACACGTCCACGACGTTCGACGTCTGGGATCCCTACATCGAGCTGGTCCGCGAGGCGGAAGGGGCACACGCATGAGCAGTAAAGCACGGAGTTCTCAGGAGACGGCCGCGCGCGTGAAGGCGCTGGAGTCGATGCTCATCGAGAAGGGCCTGATGACCACCGAAATGGTGGACCGGCTGGTGGAAATCTACGAAACAGAGGTCGGTCCCCAGCTGGGCGCCAAGGTCGTCGCGAAGGCGTGGACCGACCCGGACTTCAAGGCCCGCCTCCTCAAGGACGCGACGGAAGCGTGCAAGGAAGTCGGGATCAGCGGTCTTCAGGGCGAGGACATGGTGGTCCTGGAGGACACCGACGACGTGCACCACGCCATCGTGTGCACGCTCTGCTCGTGCTACCCGTGGCCGGTGCTGGGGCTTCCGCCGAATTGGTACAAGGAGCCGCAGTACCGGTCGCGTATCGTTCGCGAACCGCGAAAGGTGCTGGCCGAAGAATTCGGTTACCAGATCCCGGAAGAAAAGGAAATCCGCATCTGGGACTCCAGCTCTGAGATGCGCTACTGGGTCCTGCCGCAGCGCCCGGCCGGAACCGAGGGCCTGACCGAAGATCAGCTGGCGGAATTGGTGACCCGCGACTCGATGATCGGGGTCGGCCCGGTGAAGGGGGCGTCATGACCACTGCGCCCATGCGTCCCGCTCCGACTCCCGAGCAGCGTGCCGAGGTCGAGGAGCTGGTCTGCGACCTTCCCGGAGGCAGGCCGGGCGAGCTGTCCTTCGACGAGCCATGGGAGATCCGCGCTTTCGCGCTCGCCGTGGCGGGACACAAGGCCGGGCAATTCCCGTGGGCCAGCTTCCAGAGCGCGCTGATCGAGTCGATCAGGAAATGGGAGTCGAGCGTCGACGACCTGAGCGACACGTCGTGGTCCTATTACGAGCACTGGGTCGAGGCTCTGGAGCAGGTCCTGACCTCCTCCGGTTCCATCGAGGGCGAGGCTCTGGACAACGAGACGGACAAGGTCCTCGCGACTCCGCCGAATCGCAATCACCACAAGGCACATCTGGATCCGGTTGCGATCGACCCGCCGGTCGCGACCGGCCGATAGGGTTCCCGCCGTCGCCTGTCGGGCACGTCGACAGAGCGTGCCTCGGCGGTTGGCGACGGAGACCGTCGTCCGCAAAGGACAGTGCGCGCAGTCAGGGCCCGTGCACTGTCATTTGCGGACAGCCCCGGAGCGCGCTTGACACGTGGATCTCGTGCGGACGTTCGTTCCGCAGCTGCCGTGCAGCACAGGCAGATCGCTTGACGCCGCGCCGGTGTTGATGTGGTGAATGCGTTCACCCATTCCGTCCACGGGCAATACCGCCGTCGTCCAGCACGAACGGAAATCCCGTGACGCGTTGGGCCTCCGCGCATTGATGGCGACGGAGGCAGAACCTATGAGTCAATAGGTCGAGACTTAGCGACCTTAATACTGAAAGGGCGGCACATTGTTGTCGCCGAGGAGCAGCACGGCAGGCCGCAGGAGGCTCGCATGTTCGTCCCGTTCAGCGTCAACGACTTTCTCGATCGGGCGGAGTCGGTCTACGGCGAACGCGCCGGCGTACTCGACGAACCGGTACAGCCCGCGTCGAGCCAGGGGACGCTGACGTACGCGGAGGTCGCCGGCCTGGCGCGCAGGCAGGCGGCGAAGCTGGACGAACTCGGCGTCGGCGTCGGCGAGAGGGTCGCGGTAGTCAGTCACAACTCCAGCCGCCTGCTGACTTCCTTCTTCGGTGTCAGCGGCTGGGGCCGGGTGCTGGTGCCGGTGAACTTCCGGCTTGCCGCGGACGAAGTGCAGTACATCGTCGACAACTCGGGCGCCCGGGTGCTGTACGTCGATCCGGAACTCGAGGAGTCGCTGGCGGGGGTGACGTGCGAACAGAAATTCCTGCTCGGCGACGACAACGCGCTTTACGCGGCCGAGGGGGCCGAGCCAGTGCCGTGGGAGTACGACGAGGGCGCGACCGCTACGATCAACTACACCTCGGGCACGACCGCGCGTCCCAAAGGCGTAGAGATAACGCACCGCAACATCTGGGTCCACGCGGTGACTTTCGGGCTGCACGCCCGGCTCAGCGACCGCGACGTTTATCTGCACACCCTGCCGATGTTCCACGCCAACGGCTGGGGGATGCCGTATCTCGCGACCGGCGTCGGTGCGCGGCAGGTGGTGCTGCGCAAGGTCGACGGCGCGGAAATCCTGCGCCGGGTCCGCGACCACGGCGTCACCGTCCTGTGCGCGGCTCCGGCTGTCCTCGCGGCGGTCCTGGAGGCGGCGCAGAACTGGGAGGGTGAGATCCCCGGTCGCGACCGGGTCCGGATTTTCGTGGGCGGCGCCCCGCCGCCCACGAAAACCGTCATCCGGATCCAGGAGGAGCTGGGCTGGGAGTTCAACCAGGTGTACGGGCTCACCGAGACCTCGCCGGTGCTGACCGTCAACCGGGCCCGAGCCGAATGGGACGGCCTCGACCCGGAGAGCCTCGCGGACAAGCTCACCCGGGCCGGGGCGCCTCTGCTCGGAACCCGGCTGAAAATCGAGCAGTCCGCAGAATCAGCCGGCGAGGTGCTGGCACGCTCGAATGTGGTGTTCGGCGGCTACTGGAAGCAGCCGGAGGAAACTGCGAGGGCGCTGGCGGACGGCTGGTTCCACACCGGCGACGGCGGCTTCCTCGGGGAGGACGGCTATCTCACGATCGCGGACCGCAAGAAGGACGTGATCATCACCGGCGGCGAGAACGTTTCCTCGATCGAGGTGGAGGACACCCTGTTCTCGCATCCCGCGGTCGCCGAGGTCGCGGTCATCGGCGTCCCGAGCGAGAAGTGGGGCGAGACCATCAAGGCGCTCGTCGTGCTGGCACCGGGCGCGGCCGCTGGACCCGGCACCGAGGCCGAGCTGATCGCCTGGTGCAAAGGCCGGATCGCCGGATACAAGGCTCCGACGTCGGTGGAGTTCCGCGACGCGCTGTCCCGTACGGCGACGGGGAAACTGCAGAAGTTCAAGCTTCGCGCACCGTATTGGGACAACGGCCGGAACGTCCGGGTTCCCTCGGTGAAATGAGGTGTCTCGAGCAATGAAGAAGACGGACCTTGGCCAGTGGATTGCCGAGTTTCTCGACGCCTTCGCGGCGTGCGGGCGAGGCGAGCGCGAGGCGGCTTCGCTGTTGTCGTATTACGGCGTTCCCCTCCTTCTCACCACAGACGACGGGTACTCCGCGTTGACCGGCGAAGACGAGGTGGTCGCGCTGGCAAAGCAGTTGCTCGACGGTGCCGGGGCCGACTACGACCACAGCGAGGTCCTCGAGTCGGAGGGCACCGTCTTGAATTCGACGTCGGCCCTGTATCGGGCGGCCTATTCCCGGCAGCGGCGCGACGGCGGCGAGATCAATCGGCTCACGGTGACCTACCTCGTGACGGAAGGGCTGGTCGGCCGCCGCATTTCCGCACTGGCAGTGCACAGCTCGTGACTCGTCGGGCGGGTGCTGAAGCATCGCGGCGCCGCGGAATTCCGCTGCGGCAGCCCGTTCCTCAGGCACCGGTGATGGAACGCCGGGTCTCGATCAACCATTCGTTGTACCGGAGGTGTGATTGCCGCAGTTCGCTGCCCGGCCAGTCTTCGGGCAGCAGCTCGCCGGGCAGGAGCGGGTCGTCCAGGAGATGGCGGACCGAGGTGGCGCAGGCGGTGAACCGCAGGACGGGATCGGTGGTGTCGGCCGCCGCCAGCAGCGCGCGGGCACGGTCGGCCCACCCCGTGAGGTCCCACAGCCGGGCCGCGAGGCCCGCGGGATCCCGCGCCGTCTGCGTGGTGAGGCGTTCCCCGAGCGTGTCGATGTCTTCTGGCCATTCGAGATCGAGGTTCGCCGGCCGGAGCCAGACGCCTTCGCGGAGTTCGGCCAGGCGCAGGTCGGCCAGGGTCGAACGCAGAGCCGCCCGATCCGCGGCCGTGCGACCCGAGGCGGTAACCACGAACATGTCCCAGCCGCCGTTCCAGTCCTTCGGCCTCGTGTGAATGGCGGCTGCTTGACGTCGCTGGCGGCGCAGCAGGCGTTCGGAGAGCCGGTATCCGCCCTCGTCGGTCCGTTCGAGGTCGCCCGCCGCGGTCATCCGGGAGAGCGCGACGCGAACGGTGGATTCCGCGAAGCCAACGATCTGCCCGCCCGCGACGAGCTCGCGGGCGGTGAGTGCCTCGACCTCCGCGCCGAGGAGCAAGCCCAGCACTGCCGAGCGTGCCGAGACGGGGCGCAAGTCTGCGGCGGTGGGGGTCGCTGGTGCCATCACGGCGATGTTACGCGATGGACGCGACCGTGAAAAAACTGTTCATTACATCTCTTTTTCGACCGCAGAGAATGTGTAATGCTCCCGGCATGCCTACTACTGTCACCCAGCCCACGCGCCAATCAGACCGGCTCTACCACGACCTGTTCTCGCCGGCCGAAACCGTCGACGTCAGGAAGCGGGTGCGCCAAGTCGCGGCGGACGTCGTGGCCCCCGCCGCGCGACGCATCGCCAACGGCGACGAGCGAGCCGACGGCTTCCCCCGCGACGTCTTCGATGAGCTGGCGGCGGCCGGCTTGTTCCGCGTGCCCTTTCGCTCCGACGTCGGAGGGGACGGCCTGGCGCATCCGGTGACCGCCACCGCGGTGGCCATCGAGGAGCTTGCCTACTGTTCGAGCAGCATCGCCGCGATCTTCGACGTCCACTGCATCCTGGCCGGCAACGCGCTGACGCACGGGACTGACGCCCAGCAGCAGACCTGGCTGAGCCGCGTGGCGGACGGATCGGTAGTCGGAGCGTTCGCGACGACCGAGCCGGAGGCGTCCTCGGACCTCAGTCCGCAGGCCGTCCGGACCGTGGCCGAGCGCACGGACCAAGGCTGGGTCCTCAACGGCCGCAAGCGCTGGATCTCCAATTCGCCCGCGGCGGATTTCATCGTCACCCTCGCCAGGACCGGCGACCGGCTGTCCCTGTTCATCGTCGACACGACACTGCAGGGCGTCCGGGTGGGCGAGCCGGACCTGAAGATGGGGAACCGCGGCCAGTTGACCGCCGACGTCACCTATGACGACGTCCGGCTCGGCGACGACGCTCTCCTCGGCGGGGTCGAAGGCCAGGGCCTGCGCCAGGCTCTCGCCACGCTCACCTTGGGCCGGATCGGCGTCGCCGCGGCGGGGGTCGGCATGGCCCAAGCGGCCTTCGATCACGCGGTCGCCCACCTCTCGCAGCGGCACGCGTTCGGCCGCCCGGTCGCGGCGAACCAGCATTGGCAATTCCTGATGGCCGATCGCGCCACGGAGATCGAGAACGCCCGCACCCTGTACCTCAAGGCCGCGCTGCGCCGCGACGCCGGCGAGCTCTTCCCGGAACCCGAAGCGGCGATGGCCAAGCACTACGCCACGCGTCTCTCAGTGGACCTCGCCCGCGACGCGGTCCAGGCATTCGGCGGGCTCGGATTCGCCCGCGAGCTGAGCGCGGACGGGACCGCCGGTCCGGTCGAGGCGATTTACCGGGACAGCAAGATCGGCGAGATTTACGAAGGCACCAACGAGATCCAGAAGTGGATCATCGCCCGCGGCATCTTCGGCAAGGAGATCACCGGCTGACGAGCCGCCTCTCGGGCAGGGGTGGGCAAGATGCCGTTGCTGCCGGGAACTCCCTGCGGATTGACTTTACTAGCCGATCGGTCTAGAAAATAGACATGGAGTCCACGGCAGCGGCGAGCCCGCGTCGGCGCGGTCGGCCGCGCAAGGACCAGACGCAGCCGGACGCACCGCGAGCGCGGTTGCTGCGCAAGGGCGTCGAGATCCTGACCGAGAAGGGGTTCAGCGCGGTCGGGGTCGAGGAGATTCTCGCCGCGGCGGGCGTGCCGAAGGGGTCGTTCTACTACTACTTCGACAGCAAGGACGCGTTCGGGCTGGCGTTGATCGACGAGTACGCCGCCTACTTCGCCCGCAAGCTCGATCGCTGGTTCGAGAACCAGGACCGCGCGCCGCTGGACCGGTTCCGCGATTTCGTCGCCGACGCCCGGGCCGGGATGGAGCGGTTCGGTTTCCGGCGGGGCTGTCTGGTCGGGAATCTCGGCCAGGAGATGGGCGTGCTGCCCGCGTCGTTCCGGGACCGGCTGACCGCTGTGTTCGAGGATTGGGAAGAGCGGACCGCCCGTTTCCTGCGCGCCGCGCAGGAAACGGGGGAACTCGCCGCGGATGCCGACTGCACGGATCTGGCGCGGTTCTTCTGGATCGGCTGGGAGGGCGCGGTGCTGCGCGCCAAGCTCGAGCGCCGTCCGGATCCGCTGGACGCGTTCGCTGACCGGTTCCTGGCGATGATCCAGGACAAGAGCAGGAAAGGTGGCCGATGAAAGACGCATTCAAGGCGATCGTGATCGACGCTGAGGACGGGAAGCAGACGGCCGGGGTCGCGGAGGTCTCCCCGGACCGGTTGCCGGACGGCGAGGTGACGGTCCGGGTCGCGTGTTCGACGCTGAACTACAAGGACGCGCTCGCCATCACCGGCAAGAGCCCGGTGGTGCGCAGCTTCCCGATGGTCCCGGGCATCGATTTCGCGGGCACGGTCGAGGAATCGGCCGACCCTCGGTTCCAGCCCGGCGACCGCGTGGTGCTCAACGGCTGGGGCGTGGGGGAACGGCACTGGGGCGGGCTGGCCGAGTACGCGCGAGTGCGCGGGGATTGGCTGCTGCCGCTGGAATCGGCGTTCACGCCCCAGCAGGCGATGAGCATCGGCACCGCCGGATACACCGCCATGCTGTGCGTGCTGGCGCTGGAGCGGCACGGGGTCGCGCCGGAGAATGGCGAGGTTTTGGTCACCGGTGCGGCGGGCGGTGTGGGCAGCACCGCCGTCGCATTGCTGGCGAAGCTGGGCTACGAGGTGGCTGCGGTCACGGGACGGGTCGAGGAGTCGGGGTATCTCGAGAATCTCGGCGCGTCGCGGGTGCTGCCGCGTTCGGAGTTCAGCGAGCCGGGCAAGCCGCTGGCGAAGGAACGCTGGGCGGGCGCGGTCGACGTGGCCGGCGGACAGGTGCTGGCGAATGTGTGCGCGTCGATGAAGTACCGCGGCGTGGTCGCGGCGTGCGGGCTGGCCGGTGGCATGGGGTTCCCGGCGACGGTCGCGCCGTTCATCCTGCGCGGCGTGACGCTCGCGGGCATCGACAGTGTCATGTGCCCGGTGGAGGAACGGCGCGAAGCATGGCGGCGGCTCGCCCGCGACCTGGACCCTGCCGTGCTCGAAGCGATCACCGAGCAGGTGTCTTTGGAGGACTGCATTCCCGTTGCCGAGAAGCTCATCGCCGGAGAGGTGCGCGGCCGCGTCATCGTTCCCGTTTCCGAGAGCTGACCTCCGGTCGTGCCGTCGCCGGATGCGAGCCGGTCACCTGCCCTATCCGCCAGCCAGGCGGCCGCGACCGGGGTGGGTCCCGGGTGCCTGCTGGCGGCATTGGAGTAAACCCCGGCTCGCCCCCGCCGCCTGCTCCGTCCGGTGCGGATGAGGGCGACGGTGCCCGTGCGGAAGCGGATGTATCGGTGTGCGCCGGGATCCGCGATTGACATTGCCCATGCGGCCATGGCTTCGAGGATGTCGCGGAGTCCTTCGCGCAAGGTGCTTGCTGCGGTCGAACGGATCGTGCGCGCGGAAGCTCAGGCCGCGGGTGCGCCGCGCGAGCCGGAATTCGTACGGCTGGCGACGTTCCCGCCGACGGTGAACGACGAGGAACCGACGCGGAGGGTGGCGGATGCGT
>DASZNR010000166.1:0-113983 GCA_035551175.1 Amycolatopsis sp.
GAGTGGCGGTGCCGGTTCTAACCGGCGCGAACACTCACGAGTCCTGGGGGCGAGCTGGGCTGGCGCGTCGTCAGTCGATGGTGGCGTCGTCGAGGAGGCTCGATTCGGAGCCGTATTCGCGGAGCTCGTCGCGGATGACGCTGTAGGCGAGGCCTTGCGGGTAGCCCTTGCGGCCGAGGAACCCGAGAAGGCGGCGGATCGCGGTCTGCTCGTCGACGTTGCCCAGCGAGCCCAGGCGTTTGCGCACGAGCTCGCGAGCCCGTCGCTCTTCAGCCTCGCGGTCGATCTCGCCGGCGGCCTGCGCCGCGATGTCCCCGTCGACGCCCTTGCGCCGTAACTCCGCGACGAGGGCGGTGCGGGACAGACCTTGGCCGGCATGCCGGGACCTGATCCACATTTCGGCGAACTCGGCGTCGTTGACGAGCCCGGCACGGTCGAGTTTGCCCAGCAGGGTCTCGATGGCGTCTTCGTCGAATCCCTTGCGCCGCAACGTCTGCCGTAGCTCATCGGCAGTCCGCGGGCGCGCGGCCAGTAGGTCGAAGCAGATCTCCTTGGCCTTCTTGGCGCGCTCCTCCGGCGCCAACTCCGACGGCTTCACCTTCGGCGCCCTCGCCACTGCACCCTCCTCCATGACGCATTCCCCGCCCGTGGACATCAGCGGGCATCCAGTCCGCCTGCTTGAGCGCCGACGGCCCAGCCCTGGCGACCTAGCCTCGCCACCGGCTCCGAACCGCGGGCTCCGAACCGCGGGCTCGCCCGACGAGCAGGGACTCCTGCCCGCCGCCGGTCACCCGTCCCGGCGAGCTCACCCCACCCGCACAACCTCGCCGACGGCCGGGCTCACCCGACCAGCAGCGGCTCCCCGACCGCCACCCGGCCACCCTCCGCAGCGGCCCTACCCCCACCACTCTGCCATCGCCGTCCGCGAGGCTCGCCCACCTTGCCGGACCCCTGACCGCTACCCGACCACCCGTCCCGATGAGCTCACTCGACCAACGCAACCCATCGGGGGTCCAGGGGGCTCGCCCTCTGGCGGGGGTGTGGGGGTTCGACCCCCACAGGACACGACTGCTGATTCCTCCGGCGAGCGCGTTCCGCGAGCACACTCCTCCCAGAATCAACAGACTCAGAAGTCGACCGGCGCCGGCACGGCTTCGACGGCTTCGGCGTCGAGCTGGGGCCCGATGCCGAGCTTTTCCTTGATGCGCTTTTCGACCTCGTTGGCGATGTCGGGGTTGTCGCGGAGGAAGCGGCGGGCGTTTTCCTTGCCCTGCCCCAGCTGGTCGCCCTCGTAGGTGTACCAGGCTCCGGACTTGCGGAGGATGCCCTGGTCGACGCCCATGTCGATGAGCGAGCCTTCGCGGGAGACGCCCTGGCCGTAGAGGATGTCGAACTCGGCCTGCTTGAAGGGCGGCGCGACCTTGTTCTTCACCACCTTCACGCGGGTGCGGTTGCCGACGGCCTCGCCGCCGTCCTTCAGGGTTTCGATGCGGCGCACGTCGAGGCGGACGGAGGCGTAGAACTTCAGCGCCTTGCCACCCGTGGTGGTCTCCGGGGAGCCGAACATGACGCCGACCTTCTCGCGGAGCTGGTTGATGAAGACCGCGGTGGTGCCGGAGTTGGAGAGCGCACCGGTGATCTTCCGCAGCGCCTGGCTCATCAGACGGGCCTGCAGACCCACGTGTGAGTCGCCCATCTCGCCCTCGATCTCGGCGCGCGGCACGAGCGCGGCGACGGAGTCGATGACCAGGATGTCGAGTGCGCCGGAGCGGATCAGCATGTCCGCGATCTCCAGCGCCTGCTCACCGGTGTCGGGCTGCGAGACCAGCAGCGCGTCGGTGTCGACGCCCAGCGCCTTCGCGTATTCCGGGTCGAGCGCGTGTTCTGCGTCGATGAACGCCGCGATGCCGCCGCCCCGCTGGGCGTTCGCCACCGCGTGCAGGGCGACCGTGGTCTTACCGGAAGACTCCGGGCCGTAGATCTCGACGACCCGGCCACGGGGCAGGCCGCCGATGCCAAGCGCGACGTCGAGCGCGATCGCCCCGGTGGGAATCACGGCGATGGGAGCGCGACCCTCGTCGCCGAGGCGCATCACCGAGCCCTTGCCGTACTGCTTGTCGATCTGCGCGAGGGCGAGCTCGAGCGCCTTGTCCTTGTCGGGTGCTGCTGGCATGGGGTCCACCTCGCTGGTTGGCCTGTGTGGCTTGTTCGGTTTTCGGATCAAGCTCTGTCCGGTCCGACGTTACGGGGAGGGACCGACAATTCCCGGCGCGGCGACCGATCTGTGGATCGCCGGCTCCGCTGTGCACAACACTGTAGACGAACAAGTGTTCGAGGGTGGCGACGACACGCCCGTCCGCTAGAATTTTTTGCCCTTCCGAGCGGCTCCCTCGGCCGCGGGCCACGATCGACGCAGGTCAGCGGCGCTCCGGCGGGATTTCGAAGGCTTCGCACACCTCGCGCCAGATCTGTTTGGCCGGGATCCCGGCTGAAAGCGCTTGTTCGACGGTCCGCCCGCCGAGCCCGCTGAGCACGTGGTCGTGGGCGAGCACCTCGGCCCGCCCGGCACCGAACTCGTCCGCCATGAGCCGCCGGAAAACCGTGATACGCATCGGTCGAATGCTAACCCTCGGGAACGCCGGTGGTACGAACGGCCCGTTCGCGCCACGGCAGCGGACAAAGTTCACTCCCCCGGCTGCACGCTCTGTTCGAAGTAGTCCGCGAGCGTCCCCGGCGTCGGCGCACCGCCCTGGTCTCCCGAGTAGACCTGGTAGATGAAGCCCGCCATCGGCCGGTCGCTCACGGTGAACACGAGCACCGCCGCCGTCTTCCCGGCCGCCGATGCGTAGTGACCGGACAGCGCGTTGCCCTTCCAATCGGCCTCGACCCGGTCGCCGCCGACGGAGGCGAGCAGCCCGTCGGTGTACTGCTTCAGCTCCGCCGCCGACGTGCCCTGCACGTACGTGACCTGCGAGCCTGCGCGCCCCGGCGCCGAGCACGTCGATGTGACGCCGAGGCTGTGCGCGGGCGTCGCCGGCCCGTTGCCCATGCCGGGGCGGCAGTCACCGGTTTCGGCGATTTTGCCCGCAAGCTGGCGCAGGCACCCGGTGAGGCCCTGCGCGTCACCCTGCCCCGGCGTGCGGCACTGATCGGCCGAATAGGTCTGCACCGACGAAGACGACGTCAGAAACACCGTGAGGCCGGCCGCGAGCAGCACGACGACGGCCGCAGCCACACCGATCCACAGCTTCGTCCGCTTCTTCTGCAGCGAGGCCGCCGGTGCCGGCGAAGAGGGTGAAGAAGACGGTGAAGAAGGCAGTGAGTAGGTCGGGAAGTTCGCCGGCGCCGGTCCTGCCGGGAACGACGGTCGCGGGGCCGCGTACGCGGGCTGGTGGTACCCGCCGGGCGGCACATACGCGGGAGCGCCCGCCGCGACCTGGCCCTCGACGTTCTGCGTCCGCATCGACAACCCGTCACGCGCCACGTGCTGCGCGCCGAGCGCCACTGCCGTCTCCGGCTGGTCGAGGCTCGAGGGCACCACCCCGAGTTTCTCCGCGATCATCGACCCGACCAGCGGGAGCCGGCTCGACCCGCCGACCAGGTAGATGCCCGCCAGCCGGTCAGCGGTCAGGCCCGCACCGCGCAGCGTGCGCGCGAGCAGTTCGACGCTGCGCAGCATCGCCGGGCGCACCAGGCCTTCGAGCTCGCCGCGCGTGACCAGCACGTCGCGGAACGGCTCGGGCATCGGCACCTCGGTCTGCGGCAGCCGCGACAGGGCTTCCTTCGCCGCCTTCACGTCTTCCTGCAGCGCGCGCCGCGTCCGCCGGTCCGCCGTGGACTCGGGGCGCAGGAGGCGTTGCCAGCGCTGCGGATCCGAGTGCGACACCTCGCGGCCGACGTGCACCATCAGCGCCTGGTCGACGTCGAGGCCGCCGAGGTCGGGCAGGCCGTCTTCGGCGAGCACGACGTAGCCGTTCTGGGTCGCGCCGACCACCGCGACGTCGAAGGTGCCGGCACCGAGGTCGTACACCGCGAGCGCCTGCCCGGGGGCCAGCGCCTTGCCGGGGAACGATGCGAAATGCGCGGCGGCCGCCACCGGTTCGGGTACCAGGACGACACTCGCGCCAATGCCCGCGAGCCGGGCCGAGGACAGCAGCACGTTGCGCCGCACCGGGCCCCACTGCGCGGGGTGGGTGAGCCGGATCTCGTCGGGCTGTTCGCCGCCGAGCTGGCGCGTGGTCTCGTCGAGTACGCGGCGCAGGATCGCCGCGAGCGCTTCGTTTACGGGGACGACGTCGGTGCCCAGCAGCAGCGTCTGCTCGTCGACGCGGCGTTTGGGGTTGGGCTCGAAACGCGTGGGGTCCAGCCGCGCACGGCGTTCGGCGTCGCGGCCCACCATGATCGTGCCGTCTTCGGCGGCGTAGACGGCCGAGGGCATGTTCGCCGAGCCGTCCACCTCGACGACCCGCGGCGGCCGCCCGTGCGCGGACAGGACGGCAACGGTGTTGGACGTCCCCAGGTCCACCGACAGGATCCGCACTTCGACTCCCCCTACACCTACCCAGCAACACTCGGCCGTGATGCTCCCACGCGAAGCCCCCTCGCGCGCCCAGACCCACTGAACTCCCCGCGACCCACCCGCCCGGCCCGCGAACTCCCCTTCCCCCACCTCGCCTGTCCGGCCTGCAACTCACCTTCCCCGCAACCCCACCCCGCGAGATCGCGCCAGCTCCCGACTTCACCTAACCGACCCGCGAGATCGCACCGGCTTCCGGATGGGGCGGTGCGATCGGCCCCCGGGCCGATCCGACCGCCCCAACCGGCAGCCGGCTAAAAGGCGATCTCGCACGCCCTGCCGGAGGCGGGGCCAAGAATTCTGTCGGGGGTAGCGCGCATCATGGATCCCGTGGTTACCGATGTCCTCGACCTGTTCTCTCCCGCGACCCGCACGTGGTTCGAGGGGGCCTTCGCCGCGCCCACCGCCGCGCAGGACGGGGCGTGGCGGGCCGCGCACGCGGGGGAACACGCACTGGTCGTCGCGCCGACCGGGTCCGGCAAGACGCTGTCGGCGTTCCTGTGGGCTCTCGACCGGCTGTCGGTCGAGCCGCCGCCGGCCGAGCCCCGCAAACGCTGCCGGATTCTGTACGTCTCGCCGTTGAAAGCGCTGGCGGTCGACGTGCAGCGCAACCTGCGCGCGCCGTTGGCTGGGATTTCGCAGGCGGCGCGCCGGTTGGGGCTGCCGGTACCCGAGATCGAAGTCGGCATGCGCACGGGCGACACCACGGCGGCCGAGCGCCGGTCGTTCGGCAAAACACCTCCCGACGTGCTGGTGACCACGCCGGAGTCGCTGTTTCTGATCCTCACGTCGTCGGCACGGGAGTCGCTGGCGGGGGTCGAGACGGTGATCGTCGACGAGGTCCATGCCGTGGCCGGCGGCAAGCGCGGCGCGCACCTCGCGGTTTCGCTGGAGCGGCTCGACGCGTTGCTGCCGAAGCCGGCGCAACGGATCGGGCTTTCGGCCACGGTGCGCCCGGTCGACGAGGTGAGTGCCTTCCTCGCGGGCGGGCGGGCGGTCACGGTCGTGCAGCCGAAGCTCGCGAAGACGATCCAGGTTCGCGTCGAGGTGCCGGTGGAGGACATGGCGAATCTCGACGGGCCGGCGCCGTCGCCGATGGAGCGGCTGGAGAACCTGACCTCGCTGTCGCAACTGCCGTCCGAAGGCGGGATCGGCACGCAGGAGGAGATCGCGGGCGGCGAGGTGAAGCGCGCGTCGATCTGGCCGGCGGTCGAGGAGCGGGTGCTTGAGCTGATCAAGGCACACCGCTCGACCATTGTCTTCGCCAACTCTCGGCGGTTGACCGAGCGTCTCACCGCGCGGCTCAACGAGCTGGTGGCCGAGCAGACGCAGCTCACGGCCGGCGACCCGTTCCCGGCCGAGGCCATCGGGCAGTCAGGCCTCACCACCGGCGCCGCACCGGTGATCGCGCGGGCGCACCACGGCTCGATGTCGCGTGAGCAGCGCACCCACGTGGAAGAGGAGCTCAAGTCGGGGCGGCTGCCGTGTGTGGTGGCGACGTCGTCGCTGGAGCTGGGCATCGACATGGGCGCGGTCGACCTCGTGGTGCAGATCGAGGCCCCGCCGACGGTCGCGTCGGGCTTGCAGCGTGTGGGCCGCGCCGGGCACCAGGTCGGGGCGATCTCGTCCGGCGTGATGTTCCCGAAGTTCCGCGGCGACCTCGTGTCGTGCGCGGTGGTCGCGGAACGCATGGCGGTGGGCGCGATCGAAGCGGTCCGTTACCCACGCAATCCTCTGGACGTGCTGGCACAGCACGTGGTCGCGATGGTGGCGCTGGAACCGTGGACCGTGTCGGACGTCGCGGCGCTCGTGCGGCGGGCGGCGCCGTTCACGGCGTTGCCGGACGACGCGTTGCACGCGGTGCTCGACATGCTCGCCGGGCGATATCCGAGCGAGGAGTTCGGCGAGCTGCGCGCGCGAATCACGTGGGACCGCGTCACGGGCGAGCTGCGCGGGCGGCCGGGGTCGCAGCGGCTGGCGGTCACCTCGGGCGGCACGATCCCCGACCGTGGGCTGTTCACGGTGATGACTCCGGGCGCCGACGACAAGCCGGGCTCGCGCGTCGGCGAGTTCGACGAGGAGATGGTCTACGAGTCGCGGGTCGGCGACACCATCCTGCTCGGCACGTCGTCGTGGCGGATCACGGACATCACCCACGATCGCGTGATCGTGGTTCCCGCGCCGGGTGAGCCGGCGCGGATGCCGTTCTGGAAGGGCGACGCGGCGGGCCGTCCGCTGGAGCTGGGGCGCGCACTCGGCGCGTTCGTGCGAGAGCTGTCCACTTCGGACACTCCGACGGCGCGGGACCGCGCGGCCGCGGCGGGGCTCGACCAGCGAGCATGCGACAACCTGCTGGCGTATCTGGAAGAACAGAAGTCGGCGACGCGGCACGTGCCCAACGACCGCACGATCCTGTTGGAGCGTTACCGCGACGAGCTGGGCGATTGGCGGATCGTGGTGCATTCGCCGTTCGGGGCACAGGTGAACGCGCCGTGGGCGCTGGCGATCGCGGCGCGTCTGCGGGAGAACCGTGGTGTCGACGCGCAGGTGGCGCACTCCGACGACGGCATCGTGCTGCGGCTGCCCGACGCACTCGACGCCGAGGGCGGCGAGGTCACCATCGGTGCGGACGACGTACTGCTGGATCCGGAAGAAGTCGAGCAGCTGATCGTCGCGGAGGTCGGCGGGTCGGCGGTGTTCGCCGCACGGTTCCGCGAGTGCGCGGCGCGGTCGCTGCTGCTGCCGCGGCGGGACCCGCGGCGACGGACCCCGTTGTGGCAGCAGCGGCAGCGGGCGTCGCAGCTGCTGTCGGTGGCGGCGAAGTACGAGCGGTTCCCCGTGGTGCTCGAGGCGATGCGCGAGGTGCTGCAGGACGTCTACGACGTCGGCGGGCTGCGGGAGCTGATGTCCGACGTGCGGGCGCGCAAGGTGCGGCTCGTGGAGGTGGAAACCCCGGCAGCGTCGCCGTTCGCGCGGAGCCTGCTGTTCGGGTACGTCGGCATGTTCCTGTACGAGACCGATGCGCCGCTGGCCGAACGGCGGGCGGCCGCGCTGTCGCTGGATTCGGCGCTGCTGGCCGAGCTGCTGGGCACGGAAGCGATCCGGGAGCTGCTGGATCCCGATGCCGTGCGCGAGGTGGAGCGGTCGCTGCAGCGGCTCGACCCCGAGCGGCACGCGCGGTCGGCGGAGGACGCGGCGGACCTGCTGCGGTTCCTCGGCGATCTGTCCACTGTAGAGGCTGCCGAGCGGGGCATCCGGCCGGAGTGGCTGGCGGAGCTGGAGGCCGCGCGACGCGCGATCCGGGTTCGGATCGCCGGCGAGGAACGGTTCCTGGCGATCGAGGACGCGGGGCGGGTCCGCGACGCGTTGGGGGTGGCGTTGCCGGTGGGTGTGCCGGAAGCGTTCACAGAGCCGGTGGAAGACCCGTTGGGTGACCTGTTGGGGCGGTACGCGCGGGTCCGCGGGCCGTTCGCGGCGCCCGCGGCGGCGGCGCGCTTCGGCCTGGGTCCCGCCGTGGTCACAGGAGTACTCGACCGGCTGACGGGACAGGGCCGGCTGGTGCGCGGGGAGCTGAGCCCCGTCGGGCATCCGGACACGCACGGCGTCGGCATGGAGTACTGCGACGCGGCCGTGCTGCGGCGGTTGCGGCGGGCGTCTCTGGCGAAGCTGCGCGCGGAGGTCGAGCCGGTGGAGCCGGCGGCACTCGGGCGGTTCCTGCCGGCATGGCACGGGATCGGCGCGCGGATGCGTTCGGCACCGACGGCCGACGACGTGCTGTCGGTGGTCGAGCAGCTGGCGGGGGCGCCGTTGCCGGCGAGTGCCGTGGAGTCGCTGATCCTCCCGAGTCGGCTGCCCGGCTACTCGCCCGCGCTGCTCGACGAGCTCACCACGGCGGGTGAGGTCACGTGGGCGGGCTGCGGCGCACTGTCCGGCGGCGACGGCTGGCTGGCCCTCGCGCCGTCCGACGTAGCGGACCTGCTGCTGCCAGAGGTCGAGGAGAACCCACCGTCGAGCCCGCTGCACGAGGCGATCGTGTCTACTTTGGAGGGTGGCGGCTTGTTCTTCCGCCAGCTGGTGGACCGGGTCACGCCACAGCTGGAGTCGGCGCCCAACGACGGCGAGGTCGTGAGTGCGCTGTGGGATCTTGTGTGGGCCGGGCTGGTCGCCGGCGACACGCTGGCGCCGCTGCGCGCCCAGGTCGCCGGCCACGGCGCGCACAAGGCCCGCCGGCAGGCACCGCGTGGCCGCTACGCGCGGCTGCGGGCCGGCCGGCCCGCAATGCCGTCGCGCACGGGCCCACCGACGGTCGCCGGCCGCTGGGGGCTGACCCCCGCGCGCGAAACCGATCCGACTCGCCGCGCACACGCGCGCACGGAAGCATTCCTCGAACGCCACGGTGTGCTCACCCGCGGCGCACTCGACACCGAACGGGTCACCGGCGGGTTTTCCGGGATCTACAAGGTACTGCGCGGCATGGAGGACTCCGGCCAGGTCGTGCGCGGCTACGTCGTCGAAGGCCTCGGAGCGGCCCAGTTCGCCGCGAAGGGCGCCGTCGATCGCCTGCGCGCCCTCTCCGGCCCCGCCCCCGGCGCCGACGGCTGGGCCACCCGCCCCGGCGCCGACGAGCCGAGCGGCACGGGCGGATCCGGACCGGGCCGGAGTCCGGAGCCGACCGGTGCGACCGACCAGACCGACCAGACCGACCAGACCGACCAGACCGGCCCAAGATTGGACCGTCAGCCGGGAGAAACGGACACGGAATTCCGCGAGTCCACCGGGCCAGGCAGTACGCGGCCGAGCAGCTCAGTCGTCCCAGGCGGCGCCGGGTTCGGCAGCTTCGACGGCGCAGCCGGGCCAGGCGGCCCGAGATTCAGCGGCGCCGGCAGCTCCACCCGTGCGAACGCGCGACGCGCGGTGGTACTGGCCGCGGCGGATCCCGCGCAGCCCTACGGGGCGGCGTTGCCCTGGCCGGCCGCGACTGGCGACACAAAGCACCGGCCGGCGCGCAAGGCAGGGGCGCTCGCGGTGCTCGTCGACGGAGTGCCGGCGCTGTATGTGGAGCGCGGCGGCCGGTCGCTGCTGAGCTTCACCGAGGATCGCGAACCGCTCCGGGCAGCCGCCGGTGCGCTGTCCACGGCGGTGCGTGAGGGCTGGCTGGGCCAGCTCGCCGTGCAGCGCGCCGACGGTGAGCAGGCCCTCACGTCCGAGCTGGCCGACGTCCTTCGGGAGGCCGGTTTCCGCGCCACGCCCAAGGGCCTGCGTTTGCGGGCGTGACCTGAAGCGCCTCGGTACCGACCCGGGCCGAGCGGTGCCGGCAGTGGATCAGGCGGTTACTACACTCCGTGCGGATACTCGGTGCGAAAAGGACGTTCGATCATGGCCATGCGCGCTCTGCGCTACTTCGGGGACCCGGTGCTCAAGACGGTCTGCGATCCGGTGACGACCTTCGACAAAAAGGTCGAGGTGCTGGTCAAGGACCTGCTGGACTCGGTGCAGCCGGACGGGCGGGCAGGGCTCGCGGCGCCGCAGATCGGCGTCGGGCTGAGGGTGTTCAGCTACGACGTGGGCAGCCTCACGGGCTACGTGATCAACCCGGAGATCGTCTCGCTGTCCGAAGAGACGCACGAGATCAACGAGGGCTGCCTGTCCGTGCCGGAGCTGTGGTTTCCGACCGTGCGGGCCAAGCACGCGGTGGTGCGGGGCGTGGACCTGCGCAACGAGCCGATCGAGGTCGAGGGCGTCGACGTGCTGGCCCAGGCGCTGCAGCACGAGACCGATCATCTCGACGGCCTGCTCTACCTCGACCGCCTCACGCCCGAGCGGAAGAAGCAAGCCCTCAAGGAAGCACGGGGCAAGGACTGGTTCTGGAACCGGTGAAATCGCCGGCACCGCCGTCTGTGAATCACTACTCCTTTTGGCGGGTAACTCTACCGCCGAATAGCAGAATTCATTCTCGGCAGATCCGCGCTGATTGAGCCAGGAATCGGCCACGCACCGTGTCGACAACTCACGGAACGAACACACGGACCGTCGCGCATACCGTGGCTTGATCCGCCCACAACCGTGCCTTCGCCGTCTTCCCAGAAGCAAGCTCCGGGGTTGACCACCAGCACGAGACCCGGCTAATCCGGACATTCCCCGAGCGGAACTCTTTCCGTCCCATCGGCGTTCCCCGCGCGTTCACCCGAGCCGCGTTGGCGATTAATTTTCCGTCCCTAAGTTCCTGACGCACGTTTTCACAACGAAAGCAAGGAACCCATGGACACACCTGGCGCAGTCCGGGCTCGGGGAATCACCAAGTGTTTCGGCGACGTCGTCGCGCTCGACGAGATCGACCTCGACGTCGCCCAGGGCCAGATCCACGGGGTCGTGGGCCCGAACGGAGCCGGCAAGACCACGTTGCTGGGTTTGCTGCTCGGTCTCGCCGTCGCCGACGAAGGCAGCCTGGAAATCCTCGGCGAGCGCGTCGGGCGGGCGTTGGAGGCCCCGGGCGGTGTCGCCGGATTCGTCGACGGCCCCGGGCTCTACCCGTCGCTCACGGCCCGCAAGAGCCTCGCCGCGCTGGCGGCCCTGCGAGGCGGCGGCGCCGGCGCCACGGAGATCGACGACGCGCTGGCCCAGGTCGGGCTCACCGACGTGGCCGACGACCGCGTCCGCGGCTTCTCTCTCGGCATGCGCCAACGCCTCGGCCTCGCCGCCGCCCTGCTGACGCGGCCGCGCCTGCTGGTGCTCGACGAACCGGCCAACGGTCTCGATCCGGCCGGCAAGAAGCAGGTGCACGGCGTCCTCACCCGCCTTGTCGCCGACGGCGCCACCGTGATGCTGTCGAGCCACCGCATGGACGACCTCGAAGCCCTGTGCTCGGAGGTCACGATCCTCGCGACGGGCCGGATCGTGTTCACCGGCCCGCTCGGCAAGCTTTCGGCCGAGAACCGCGAGCTCGACTACCGCCTGGTCACATCCGACGAGGAGACCGCCCGCCGCGTCGCCGGCGCCACCAGCGGTGTCCGCCTGCTCGACGAAACCGACGTGGTCACCCGCAAGGACGCCGGCGTACTGATCGTGCGCGCGCTCGTGCCCGCGCTCGACGAGCTGGTGACGAGGCTCGTGCGCGAGAACGTCGCGGTGCGCGAGCTCGCGCCGGTGGTGTCACCGCTGGAAGCCGCGTTCCTCGCATTGACCGAGCAGCAGGAGTCCGCCCGATGACCGCCACCCTCGAGAACCCCGCCCCCACACCGGTTCCCGCCCGGCCGGCCTCGGTGGGCCGCGGCTACCGCTTCGAACTCGTGAAGCTCTTCTCGCAGTGGCGAATCCGGCTGTTGGTGCTCGCGTGCTGGCTCGCACCGGCCGTGTTCGTCGCCGCGGTGAGCCAGCAGAGCGACCTGCCGGTGGACACCGTGTTCGGGCGCTGGATGAACGCCACCGGATGGGCCGGCCCGCTCGTGATGCTCGGGTTCGCCGGCAGCTACGCCTTGCCACTGCTGACTTCCGTGGTCGCGGGTGACGTGTTCGCGGCCGAGGACCGGCTCGGCACGTGGCGCCACCTGCTGGTCGCCGTGCGGTCATACCGGCGGATCTTCGCCGCGAAGGCGCTGGCCAGCCTGACCGTGATCTTCGTGCTCGTGGCGGGGCTCGCGGTATCGAGCGCCGTCGGCGGCGTGCTCGGCGTGGGCAGCCGTCAGCTGGTCGGGCTCGACGGGCACCTGCTCTCCCCCGGCAGCGCGGCCACCACGGTGCTGCTCGCCTGGGTGTGCGCGCTCGCTCCGACGCTGGCGCTGGCCGCGGTCGGCCTGCTCGGGTCCGTCGCGCTGGGCCGCTCGCCGATGGGCCTGCTGCTGCCGGCCGTCGTCGCGCTCGCCATGGCCGTGGCTCAGCTGCTGCCGCTTCCGGTCGCACTGCGGTTCGCGCTGCCGACGTACGCGTTCATCTCGTGGGAAGGTCTCTTCACGACACCGACGCAGACCGGCCCGGTACTGATCAGCGTAGCCGTCTGTCTGGTGTGGACGATCGTCGCGACGGGGCTCGCGTACTACCTGTTCATGCGCCGCGATTTCACCAACCTCAGCTACGACGGTTCGGCCCGTCGCACCATCACCGTCGGCGCGCTCCCGCTCGTCGGGCTCATCGTGGGCGCGTCCGCGGTGCTCGCCGTCGCGACTCCTTCACTCGGCTCGGGAATCACGCAGGACAAGGTGCAGCAGTCGCTCTCGACCGCGTACGCGCACCTCTACCGCCTGCAGACCGACGAACTTCACCGCCCCGCCGTCACCGAAGCGCAGCTCGGAGTCACCTCCGCCTGCACGAAGGGCGGCGGGATGGTTGCCCAGGAAGGCCCCGGCAACGACTGGCGGTGCGTCGTCTCCTGGCATCTCCCCGGCGTCTCAGCGACTGGTCAGGCCATCTACCAGCTCGACGTCACCTCCGACGGGCGGTACGTCGCCGACGGCGACGGACCGAAGGAAGTGAACGGCTACTTCCAGGTGCGGACCCCCGAGGGGGACCAGCCCAACCCGATGTGGCAGTTCGACGGCAACGTCGAACTGCTGTGACCACCCACCCCGAAGGGAAAACTCCATGCAGGTAACACGCCGCCGCAGGCGTGTCGAGAGAACTGCTACCGGCACCGGCAGATCCCGCAGGATCCGCCTCGCCACCGCCGGTACCGCCACTCTCGCGCTCGTGGTGACCGGCACCGGTATCGGTGCCGCTTCGACGCAGCAGTTCGGGACACAGCACGTCACGCAGCAGACCAAGGACGGGATGGTCGTCTCGAGCGACCAGTACCTGAACCCGATCGGTGACCGCCTCGTCGTCAACAACGGCAAGATCATGGCCTCGTCGATCAGCCCGGACGGCACGCACCTCGCCGCCCTGACCACCGATGGCGGCATCGCACTGACGATCGTGGACCTCAAGGGCTACAAGGTCCAGCAGCTGATCGGCAACTCGGCGAGCGCGAACCTCAAGATCGCCGGCAACGACGTGGGCCAGGAAGGCCCGTCGTACTCGCCGGACGGCAAGTTCCTGTGGCTCGCCCAGACCGACGGCTACACGAAGTTCACCGTGAACCCCGACGGCACCGTGGCCAACCCGGTCCCGGTCAAGATCCCCGCCGACGGCCCGAAGCACGCGCTGGTGGCCCAGGCGGTGTTCTCGCCCGACGGCAGCACCGTGTACGCCGCCGTGAACGGCCAGAACCGCGTGGTCGCCATCAACGCGTCGACCGGCGCCGTGCTGCAGAGCTGGAACACCGGAATCGCGCCGCGTGATCTGGTGCTGGTGGGGAACAAGCTCTACGTGAGCAACGAGGGCGGCCGGACCGCGCAGCCCGGCGACACCACGATCAACTCCTACAACACCCCGGTGCCGGCCGATCCCGCCACCGGTTCCTCCACCACCGGCACAGTATCCGTCATCGACACCGCGAACCCCGCTGCCGCGGTGAAGAGCATCGGCGTCGGGCTGCACCCGACGGCGCTGTATGCGAGCAAGGGCACCGTGTTCGTCGCCAACACGAACAGCAACACCGTGTCCGTGATCGACTCGGCCAAGGACGTGGTCACGCAGACCATCGCGACGAAGCCGTGGCCCGAGGCCTCGGTCGGGTACGAGCCCGACGGCATCACCCTCACCAAGGACGGTCACCTGCTGGTGACGCTCGGCCGCGCCAACGCGGTCGCCGTCTACCGCTACACCGGCCCGAAGGACCCGGCCAGCTACATCGGCCTGCTGCCGACGGACTACTTCCCGACCGCGATCGCCACGGTGGGCGACGACATCGTCGTGTCCAACACCCGCGGCATCGACGCCCAGCGCCCGACCACGGCCGCCGGGCACAGCACGCACGACACGACGGCCAGCGTGCAGCGTTTCCGGCTGCCTGATGACCGGACGATCAAGTCGTACACGCCGAAGGTGTTCAAGCAGAACGGCTGGACCGCCAACTCGGTGCAGCTCGCGAACGACAACGGCAACAAGAAGCCGGTCCCGGTGCCGCAGCGGCTCGGGGACCCCTCGACGATCAAGCACGTGTTCCTGATCGTCAAGGAGAACCGGACCTACGACCAGCTCTACGGTGACATTCCGCAGGGCAACGGCGACGCGGCGCTGGCGCAGTTCGGCGAGAACGTGACGCCGAACCAGCACGCGCTGGCGCAGCAGTTCGGGTTGTACGACAACACCTACGACATCGGCACCAACTCAGCTGAGGGCCACAACTGGCTCATGCAAGCCGACGACCCGGAGTACACCGAGTCTTCGGCCGGCGAGTACCTGCGCAGCTACGACACCGAGAACGACGTGCTCGGCCACCAGGCGTCCGGCTTCATCTGGACCGGTGCGCAGGCGGCCGGCAAGTCCGTGAAGGACTACGGCGAATTCCAGTCGATGGAGACCAAGCCGGCCGGCGGAACGTGGCAGAACTATTACTGCGACGCCAAGAACATGGCCGCTACCGGTGAGCCCAGCGCCTACCCGATCAAAACCGGCTCGGCGATCCCGTCGCTGAACAAGGTGTCGGTGCCCGGCTTTCCGCTGTTCGACACCAGCGTGCCGGACGTCTACAAGGAACAGGTCTGGAAGCAGGACTTCGAGAAGAACGGTCCCGCGAACCTGAACATGTTCTGGCTCTCCAACGACCACACCGGTGGACCGGCCAGCCCGGCCGCTCAGGTCGCGGACAACGACCTCGCCACCGGCCGGATCGTCGACGAGATCTCGCACAGCAAGTACTGGAAGGACTCCGCGATCTTCGTGGTCGAGGACGACTCCCAGGCCGGCCTGGACCACGTCGACGGTCACCGGGCGCCGATCCAGATCATCAGCCCATACGCACAGCACGGCGTGGTCGACAACCGGTATTACTCGCAGATCACGATGATCCGCACGATCGAGCAGATCCTCGGGATCCACCCGATGAACCAGAAGGACAGCGCGGCCACCCCGATGGCGACTGCCTTCACGGACAAGCCGGACTTCACCCCGTTCACCGCGGTGCCGAACCGGACGTCGCTGACAGCCGGTCTCGCGACGCAGCCGTCGTGTGGTTCGGACGTGGTGGCCCCGCAGTTCGCGGCCGCTCAGCCGAGCACCGCGGTGCCGGCCGATGAGCAGCAGACCGCGGCTCAGTGGGCGGCGTGGGCGAAGAACCAGCACTTCACCGGCCCGAACGCGATCGCGGACTACGCCAACCCCGAGCAGATGAACCACTACACGTGGTACCAGGTGCACGGATGGAAGACCCCGTACCCCGGTGAGAAGCAGATCTTCTCGCCGAACCAGGTTCCGGGTGCCTACCTCCCGTCGTCCGATTCGGACGGCTGATCTCCACTGAGTGAGCAGGGCCCCTGGCCGGCTTCGCGCCGGTCAGGGGCCCGTTCTTTGTCCCCTTTGGACAAGATCGCTCGGGCGGGCCGCTGGAGTACTGGCAGCGGGCGCGATCGATCCTGCCGGGCGCACCGACGGCGAAGTCGTGCCCGCCCCGTGCGACGTCGAAGCTGGTGTCCGGCAACCAGGGGCCGTTGGGCGGGAAGACCGGCAGGCGCCGCGGGGACTGACCCACCGGCGTGGTGTTTGGTTTGGCCGCCAAGGAAAAGACGGTTGGCCGAGCGCGAAGAAGCACCTTCTCCACCCGTCAGCGGCGGCACGACCCGGGCTCACGCGAACTCGTTGCCTTCGGGATCCGGTCCGGAGTGTTCGGCGAGGTCGAGCCGCAAACGGTTCCGGCCGGGCCCGGGTTCGGTGGAGCGCAGGAATTCGATGGCCGGGCCACGCCCAGAGGGAGCGCGCAGGGTGACGATCGCCGGTTGGCGTTGGGCGATGGGCCAGCCGGTGTGGGTCGACCAGAAGTCCGCGAGGCTGGTTGGGTCCTGCGCGTCGACGACAAGGGCGGCGAGCGCGCCGGCGCGGGTGTAGGCCGGGCGGGGTTCGAGGACGCAGAATTCGTTGTGCTCGGGGTCTTCAAGGACGACCCACCGGACGTCGCCTTGACCGATGTCGAGGTGACGAGCACCGAGGCGGAGAGCGCGGGCGACGAGCGCCTGCTGATGGTCGTCGGTCCGGCTGGCGAGGTCGAGGTGCAGACGGTTTTTGCCCTGCTTCGGTCGCCGCTCGAGCACGAACGCGAGGTCGAACTCGCAGCCGTCCTCCGGAGGCGGGCGCACGACGGCCGGGTTTTCCGGGGCCAGTGGCCAGTCGAGGAGGGCGGCCCAGAAGCGTGCCAGGTCGCGGGCGTGTACCGCGTCGATCTCCAGTGTCGTGGGGCCGGTTGTCATGGCCGGGCCCTCGCCGTGCAACTGAGTACGGCCGGGTCGCCGGTGTCGCTGGCCACGCGTGCGGCCCGCATCAACGGCTTGTCCGGCGGCCGCCTGATTCTCCGCGTGGGCATCGAGGGTACTGCGCCGGCGGCAACCGGGTGACCGACCGACGCAGTGGGCCCGCACGCGAGCGAAGTCCTTGAGACCTTTCGGTGGGCACGGCGGAGGCGTGAACCCCCGCCGTGCCCGTCGGCGCTCACCACTCCGCTGCAGTGCGGTTCGTCGCCTGCGGCACCGTGACACACGGTGGCCGGGGCATCGGCTACGCCGCCGACCCGGTGGTGGCAGCACTCGTCGAACTCGCCTGCCACCGCGGCGGCCCACGCCTGGTGCCACCACTGCCAGTGCGTTCCGAAAGTTTTGGATCTCACCGCACGACCTCCCGACCGAACCGGAAAACTTCCCCACTCTCCGGTTCACCGGGTCGCCAACCGCAACAATGCCCACAGCTGAGCGGCAAGATCATGTCCGCCCGTGGAGACGACGGCAGTCGGCGCGGCGCGGCCCCACAGCCAGAGGTAGACGTTCGCCGGTTCGCCGCTGACGAGTTCGTCGGCGGATTCGGCGTCGGGCGGCGAGCAGCGCCACACTTCGGTGCGCCCGGGGCCGGCACGGGCGATCCAGCTGTGGCCGCCGGTCCGGACGCCGACGGTGCCGTGCCGAGTGCCGGTGAGGCCCATCAGGGCGAGCTTGTGGCCGAAGAACAGGGTGAGAACTTCGTCGACGCCGTCGGTGGCGAGGTCTGCGGACACGGCCGGGTGGGCCGTGCCCGCGGCGCGCTCGGCGTCGACGCGGTGGACGAGAGTCTCGTGGAGGGTGCGGCGACGCCAGAAGCCGTAGGTCGAGTCGGCGGGCCACCACCCGGCGGCGTGGTCGGCAGGCTCATGGGCGGCGAGCTCGGCGATGAGGGCATCGCGGGCCGTGGCGTAGTAGTCCGCGACCGTTTGATCGCCACGGGGGCCACGTGGCCACTGCTCGGGCTTGTGGCCTTCGCGCAGCCAGCCGAGGGTGATCCCGTACACGCTGCCGACGTGGCGGATCAGCTCGTTCATCGTCCAGCCCGGCGCGGTGGGCACCGGCGCTTCGGCCGACGCCGCGTGCGCCACCTCCCCCAGCACCCGCGCTTCGATCTGCAGCGCATCGAGCAACCGGCCGTGGTCGACCGGACCGAGCTCACGCGACATTGGCTTGGCCGGAGATGGGCAGGCCGTGGACCACCCGGCGGACCACTTCCAGGAACAGCGCCGTGGCGCGCGAGAGTTCGGCGGCCGACTCGGCCGTGACCCGGCCGGTGATGCCGGCTTCGGCAGCCGCACGCGTCTCCGAATTGGCCGCGAAAAAGGCAGACCACTCCCGCAGCTCGGGGGCCACGGCGTCGAGCAGAACCCAGCCGCTCGCAGGGCGGCCCTGACTCCGGCGCGGCCGTCCGCGCACGGCGAGCACCGCTCCCGCGCCACGCAGCGCCGCGAGGTACGCCCCGATGAACCGCTCGGCGGGGTCACGCTCGTTTTCGGCGTCGGCCAGACCCCGCTTGGCCTGGGCGAGCAGGGCGGCGGCCGCCGGCGGCGCCGGCGGGCGCAGCGACAAGGGCAGCTGCGGCTGCCCGGAATCCGCGGGGGACACGACCGAGACGGACATGACGACCCTCCTCCTGCTCGGGTGAGCCCGGCAGGTGCCCGGCACCGGGGCACTTCCCCGCCACCGACCGGACACCTGCCGGTGAACACTCACCGGATGTCGAACGTCTGTTCGAACGATTTCCAGAGTAACCCTCGGTGCCGTGTTCCCTCAACCCCGCCGGTGGAATCCGGGGACGTGGTGCGGGACACGATGCCGCGGACGTGGTCTGATAACCGCATGAGCTCCCTCGACCATCCCGCCGTCGCCAAGGTCACAGCCGCGCTCGCCGAGGCCGGACAGCAGGCCGCGGCCGACGGTGTCCGGGTGCTGCCCGCCGAGGTCCGCACCGCCGCGCAGGCCGCGCAGGCGCTCGGGGTGGCTGTCGGCGCGATCGCCAACAGCCTGGTGTTCCTCGCCCGGACGGCCGACGGCGACGAGACCGCCCTGCTCGCCCTCACCTCCGGCGCGCACCGCGCCGATCCGGCCCGGCTGGCGGCGCTCGCCGGCTTCGCCGAGGTGGGCAAGGCCGACGCCGACTTCGTGCGCCGGCACACCGGCCAGCCCATCGGTGGCGTCGCGCCCGTCGGGCACCCGCAGCGGCTGGTCACGCTCGTCGACACCGCGTTGCGCGCGTACGACGAGGTGTGGGCCGCGGCCGGGCACCCGAAGTCGGTGTTCCCGACGACGTTCGCCGGCCTCGTCACGTTGACCGGGGGTACTCCTGGCGCGCTCGCGGGCGAAGGGGAGGATGGACAGCCGTGACCGCCATGTCCTCCGGAGTCTCCCGGTACGCGCAGCTGACCGCGGACGAGTTTCGCTCGCGCCTTTCGGAAGCGCTGGCCATCTACGTCAACGCCATGCGCTACCCCGAAGGCACGGCCGAACAGCGCGCGCCGATGTGGCTCACCCATTCGCTGCGCGAAGGCTGGCGCTGCGTCGCCGCCTTCGACGCCGACGACGTGCTGCTCGGCCTCGCCTACGGGTACACGGGCAGGTCCGGCCAGTGGTGGCACGAGCAGGTCCGCCACGGCCTCAACCGCCGATCCGGCCCGGCCGAGGCCGATCGCTGGCTCAACGACTACTTCGAGCTCACCGAGATCCACGTCCGGCCCGAGAACCAGGGCAAGCACATCGGCGAGGACCTGCTGCGCCGTCTGCTCGACGGCCTGCCCAACGCCAACGTCCTCCTCTCCACCCCTGAGGGCACCAGCCGCGCGTGGAAGCTGTACCGGCGCACGGGTTTCCTCGACGTCCTGCGCGACTACCGCTTCACGGGCGACCCGCGCCCGTTCGCCATCCTCGGCCGGACACTGCCCCTCTAGGCTCCGGCCGCCAGTAGCCCACGGCCAGTGCGACGACCAGCAGGCCCGCACCGCACCACGCCGGTGCGCTCAGCCGCTCGTGCAGGAACGCGACGGACAGGACGGTCGCCGTCAAGGGCTCCAGCAAGGCGGACAACGCACCCACCACGGGGTGCGCGCCGGCCAGGCCGCGGAAGTACGCCGCGTACGCGAGCGCGGTCGGCACCACGCCGAAGTACGCGGCGGTGAGCAGCACCTCCGGTCGCATCGGCAGCCCCATTCCCAGTGCGAGCGCCGCCGGCGTGAGCAGCACGCCCCCGGCCAGGCAGCCGAACGCCGTCGTGACGGCTGGGTCATCGCGCTTCGGCATCGCCGTCACGACGGCGAACCCTGCCGCCGCCAGCAACGCGAACGCCGTGCCCGCCCACGTCTGCCCCGGCGACCAGCGCAGCAGCACCAGCCCGGCCACCGCGCCGCCGACCGAGACGAGCGTCCAGGCCCGCGGCCGCTTTCGCACCGCCAGCAGAACCGGCACCGCGCCGATGGTCGTCATCGTCGCCGTACCGACCGAACTCAGCGAAACCGCGGCGAAATAGGCCGCCTGGAAGAGCGCGAACAACGCCCCGACGGCGGCCACCTCCCGGGCCGCCTTCGGCCTCCGCCGCACCACGACCAGGCCCGCCGCACCACCAAGGAGCAACCGATAGGCGGCCACCGCGATCGGATGCAGCCCCGCGAGCTGGCCGAGCAGCGAACCCGCCAGACCACCGGTCCCCCACAGGATCCCGGCGAAAAGGAGCGCGCTCGTCGAACGCGCGCGTGAAGAAACGAACATGCTTTTGCTCCAACGTCGAAGTTCCGGAATCGACGACGCGGGGCGGTTTTCCGTGCAGCCTTCAGCGGCCGCGGCCCGTCAGAGGGGTTCACGCGGCGGCCCACCACCCCGCTCAGAGCGCGGGCGGCGGGGTGATCAGGAAAATTCGATGCACGAGCTGGATCTTAGCCACTCGGTGTCAGGAGCCGCGACGGGTTTTGGGTGCGTGTTCGGTCGGCGACCCTGCTCCGCCATACCGGCCACCCCCGACGATTCCGGGGGATGAGCCGTCTCCAGGGGCCGGATTGTCCACAACTCGGGTCCCGTGTGGACAACTCAGGTCGAGGGCGGCGGCCCCGGCACGGGGTCGGCTAGCGTTGTCGAGCGGGAGCGAAATCGGCCCAGGGAAAGGAAAAGCCTCTCCGCAGCACACGAAGCTGCGGAGAGGCTCGTAACGTCCCACCGACTCGTGGCCGACGGAGCGAAGACCGGTCACGAATCAGTCCGGTCGAGAAGTCGATCCGACCGGTCGAAGGCTCACGGGAACCGCGCCAGTTGCTCCCGCAACGTGTCCAGTCCCATACCACCCATTTCGAGGGCCCGAGAGTGAAATTCCTTGATGTCAAACGCATTCCCCAGCCGTTGCTGTGCGTCGGCGCGGGCGGAGAGCCAGAGGCGTTCGCCGAGTTTGTAAGCCGGCGCCTGGCCGGGCCAGCCGAGGTAGCGGTCGATTTCGTCGCGGACGTGGGCCTGGTCCGTGATGGTGCGCGTGAGCATGAACTCCAGGCCCAGCTCGGGTGTCCAGCGCGAGCCCTCGTGGAAGCCGGTGCCGGCGGGGATCTCGAGTTCGAGGTGCATGCCCAGGTCGACGACGACGCGGGCGGCACGGAAAAGCTGTTCCGAAAGCATGCCGAGGAGGTTTCCGTCGTCGGAGAGGTAACCGAGTTCCTGCATGAGGCGTTCGGCGTAGAGGGCCCAGCCTTCGCCGTGGGCGGAGATGAACGTCATGAGCCGCTGGAACTTGTTGAGGCGGCCGGCCTGGTTCACGGCCGTCGCGATCTGCAGGTGGTGACCCGGCACGCCCTCGTGGTACACAGTGGACACTTCGCGCCAGGTGGTGAACTCGTCCCGGTCGGCGGGCAACGACCACCACATGCGGCCGGGGCGGCTGAAATCCTCGCTCGGCCCGGTGTAATACGCGCCGACACCGCCACCCGGCGGGGCGATGCGGCATTCGAGCGCCATGAGCCGCTCGGGAATGTCGAAGTGCTTGCCCCGCAACGATTGCAGGGCTTCGTCGGACAGGGTCTGCATCCACGCTTCGAACGCGGGCCTGCCGTGCACGCGGTAGCGCGGGTCCGCGTCGAGCGCAGCGGCGGCTTCGGCGACCGAAGCGCCGGGCCGGATGCGGTCGGCGACGGTTCGCATCTCGGTCTCGAGGCGGGCGAACTCCTGCCAACCCCACTCGTACGCCTCGCGCAGGTCGAGCGAAGCGCCGATGAAGTAACGCGACCACAGCTTGTAGACGTCTTCGCCCACGGCGTCCTTGGCCGGGGCCCTCGGCGCGAGTTCGGCGCGCAGGAACCCGGCGAACTCCGCGAACGCCTCTTCCGCCGCGCGAGCGCCGGCCCGCAAATCGCTGGTCAACGCATCGCCGACCGCGCCGGCGGAGCCCACCAGCTCACCGAAGAACGCGGGTGCGTCACCGAGGCCCGCCCATGTGTCGCACTGCTCGGCGACCTTGCCGACCTGCCGCAGCGCCGGCACGCGGCCCGCGTCGGCGGCGGTCAGGAGCGACGCGCGGATCCCGGCGAGCGCCTCAGGCACCTTCCGCAGCCGGGCGGCGATGTCGGCCCACTGCTCGGGAGTCTCGGTCGGCATCAGGTCGAACACCATGCGCAGGTCCTGCACCGGGCTCGCGATCACGTTCAGCGAAGCGAGGTCAAGGCCCGCGTCGTGGATTTCGACGTCGAGACCGACCCGTTCGGCGAACACCGCCTTCGCGACCTGCTCCCCCGCGTCGGACGGCTCGGCGGCCGCGAGGTCGGCCAGTGCCCGCGTCGCGAGCGCCGCGCGCGTGGCGTGGCCGGTGGGCGAGTAGTCGGTGAGCTGGTCGTCGTATCCCGCGACGCCGAGCATGGTGGCCGCGACCGGGTCCACGGCCGCGTAGTCGTCGACGTACCGGTCGGAAATCCCGTGCACGCTCTGTTCGGTTGTTGCCATGGGCCGCACCGTACCGGCCGGGGGCCTGGCGGCGGTACGGAATCGCGCGCTTTACGCTCGCGCGGGGACGAGCCCCAGCCGGGTCACGACCTCACGCGTGGCCTTGGCGCGGTTGAACGTGTAGAAGTGCAGGTCCGGCACACCTTCGGCGATGAGCTTCTCGCACAGCTCCGTCACGACGTCGAGGCCGGCCGCGCGGAAGGCCTTCGGGTCGTCCGAGAGCGGTTCGAGCCGGTCGAGCAGGCGCTGCGACGCGGGTGCGCCGGAAAGCCTGATCGTGGTGTGCAGCGTGCGCAGGGTCGTCAGCGGCATGATCCCGGGCAGGACCACGGCGTCGCAGCCCGCGGCAGCGACGCGGTCGCGCAGCCGCAGGAAGTCCTCGGCCTCGAAGAACAGCTGCGCGATCGCGAAGTCGGCGCCGGCGCGGAACTTTCGCACGAGGTACTTGGTGTCCGACTCGAGGTCCGGCGAACGCGGGTGGCCGTAGGGAAATGCCGAGACGCCCACGCAGAAGTCGCCGAGAGAGCGGACGAGCTCCACGAGCTCCTCGGCGTAGGTGAGGCCTTCGGGGTGCGGCACCCAGTCGCCGTAGACGTCGCCGACCGGGTCGCCGCGCAGCGCGAGGATGTTGCGCACGCCGACGGCCGCGTACCAGCCGATGACGTTGCGCAGCTCGGACACGGAGTGGTCAACCGCGGTCAGGTGGGCCATCGGGCACAGGGTCGTCTCGGTGGCGACGCGGGCGATGCTGCGGATCGTGCCGTCCCGGCTCGATCCGCCCGCGCCGTAGGTGATGGACATGTACGCCGGGTCCAGTGGTTCGAGCTCCCGGATCGAGCGCCAGAGCACGGCCTCGTCGGGTTCATCCCTCGGCGGGAAGAACTCGATGGAGAACTTTGGCGAGTTCCCCTGCAACCGCTCGATCACGGACGTCATGAAGGGAAATGGTAGTGGGCGAAACCGGGCACCGGGAGCCCAGGCACGTGGCCTTGGCCACGGGTACCGTCGAACGGGGAACTCTCCGTCGAGGAGCCGCCCATGAGCAGCGAAGACGACACCGCCTGGGACGAAGACGTGCGAGTGGCCGTGTACCGGGCCTTCGCCACGCACGGGCGGGCCCCGACCGGCCCCGAGCTGGCCGACGCGGCACACGGCTCGCTGGCCGTGGCGAAGCAGGCCCTGCACCGCCTCGCGGAGGCCCGCCACCTGGTCCTCGACGAATGCGAGCACGTTGTGCTGGCCCATCCGTTCGCGGCGATCCCGCTGGGCTTCGCGGTGATGGGCGAACGCACGCTGTGGTGGGGCGGCTGCGCCTGGGACTCGTTCGCGATCCCGCACCTCGTGCCCGCGGAGCCAGAGGTGCTGGTGGCGACGCGCTGTCCGAGCTGCACCGCGCCCCTCGCGCTGGTGGTGAACCGCACGGCGCCTCCCGAAGGCGCGTACGTCGCCCACTTCCCCGTGCCGACGGCGCGCATGTGGGACGACGTGCGCCACACGTGCTCAGTGCAGCGCCTGTTCTGCGGCGAATCCTGTGTGGACGAATGGGTTGCCCGGACCGGCCTCGCCAAGGGCGCGGTACTGGACCTGCCGACCCTGTGGCGCCTGGCCGAGGGCTGGTACGCGGGTCGCCTCGACCACGGCTACCGCCGCCGCGAACCGGCCGACGCCGCCGCCTACTTCGCCGGGGTCGGTCTTCCGGGCGAGTTCTGGTCGGGCTAGCGGTGTCGACGGCGACCAGAGCAGGCGGATGATCGCGGGGTGAGGGCCTCAGGGTTCCGGTGGAGATTTCGGCATCCGCACCGATTGCCGCGAGGCACCCCGTGCTGCGCCGCGATGACCCGTTGACTCCGACGGCGGGCTGCGGCCGGCGTGCCGTGCAGATGGGCGGGCCCTTGATCCGTTCGCGGTCTCCGTGGCTCGACACCGCGACAGTGCGCTAGCGCGATCACCGCCACAGCCCGCCAGCCACAAGAAACCCGTCGGCAGCGCACCGAGGCCGCTCGGCAATCGCGCTGGTCACCGTGGGCGCCAGGCCGCCGGGGCCGCCAATGCGGACGGAAGGCGCGCTCACCTGCAGGTGCCCGATCGTGGCGGACGTCTCGTTCACCACATCCGGGGCACCCGGCGGCACGTCGGCGGCCCGTGGCCCGGATGATGGCGGTATGGATGTGCCCGGTTTCGACGACTGTTTGCCCGCCCACGTGGAGCGGGTGCTCGTCGCGTTCCTGGCACGAGCGGGCGGCGAGGTGGTGCGGACGGAGCCGAGCGTGCGGGCGGGAATCGACGCACTGGCGGAGTTCGTGCTGAACGGCGGAAAGCGGATCCGGCCGACGTTCGCGTGGTGGGGCTGGCGTGGTGCAGGTGGGCAGGCGTCGGGAGACGCCGCTGAGGGCGCGCTACAGGTCGTGGCGAGCCTGGAGCTGATCCAGGCGTGCGCGCTGATTCACGACGACCTGATCGACTCGTCGGACTCACGGCGCGGCTTCCCGACGGTGCACGTGGCGTCGGCGAAGGTGCACGCCGATCACGGGTGGCTGGGGTCGCCCGCGACGTTCGGGCTGGCGTCGGCTGTGCTGGTCGGTGATCTCGCACTGGCGTGGGCGGACGACATGTTCGCAGACGCGCCGTTGCCGGCCCCGGTGCTCGCACGGGGGCGGCCGGCGTGGCGGGCGATGCGCACCGAGGTGCTCGCCGGGCAGTACCTGGACGTGCGGACGCAAGCGGTCGGCGATGCGTCGCCCGAGGCGGCGTTGCGGATCGACCGGCTGAAAACGGCCGCGTACACCGTGCAGCGGCCGCTGCACCTCGGGGCGGCGCTGGCCGGGGCCGACGACGAGTTGGTCGCCACACTGCTGGAGTTCGGCGGCGACGTCGGAGTGGCGTTCCAGTTGCGCGACGACCTGCTGGGGGTGTTCGGCGACCCGTCGGTGACCGGCAAGCCGGCGGGCGACGATCTGCGCGAAGGCAAGCGGACGTTGCTCGTGGCCTTGGGTCTGCAGCTCGCCGACGAACGCGGCGACGGCGCCGCGAAACAGGTGATCGCCGACGCCATCGGCAAAGCCGACCTGTCCGACACCGCGGTCGACACGGTGCGCGACGCTCTGACGGGTGTCGGCGCCGTAGCCGCCGTCGAGCGGCACATCGACGACCTCACCGGCTCGGCGATGGCCGCGCTCGACCGTGCACACCTGGCGGAGCCGGCGCCGGCCGCGCTGGCCGAGCTCGTCGGCAAGGCCACCCGGCGGACGTCGTGACCAAGACCGTCGCCGGACCCACCGACCACGTGGTCGTGGTCGGGGCGGGCCTGGCCGGGCTTTCGGCAACGCTGCACCTGCTCGGTGCGGGCCGGCGCGTGACACTGCTGGAACAGGACGCGACACCGGGCGGCCGGGCGGGTCAGCGCGATTTCGGCGGGAACGTCGTCGACACCGGCGCGAGCGTGCTCACGATGCCGGAACTCGTCGACGAGGCACTGCACGCCGTCGGTGAATCGCTCGAAAACACCGTGCCGCTCACGAAACTCGACCCCGCCTACCGCGCCCGTTTCGCCGACGGCAGCACCCTCGCGCTGCGCACCGACGGCGACGCGATGGAAGAGGAGATCCGCCTGTTCGCCGGCCCGGCCGAAGCCGCCGGGTACCGCGCGCTGCGGCGCTGGCTGACGGACCTGTACACAACGCAGAAAGACCACTTCATCGGAGCCAGCTTCGACTCTCCGCTCGACCTGGCGCGCCCCGAGCTGGTGATACTCACGGCGCTGGGCGGGTTCGGCAGGCTCGGCCCGAAGATCGCGCGGTTTCTGCGCGACGAACGCGTGCGCAGGCTCTTTTCGTTCCAGGCGCTCTACGCCGGGCTCGACCCGGCGCGGGCGCTCGGCGCGTACGGCGTGATCTCCTACATGGACACCGTCGGTGGCGTCTACTACCCGCGCGGCGGTATGGGCGCCATCGCCCGAGCTATGGCGACCACCGCCACGACAGCCGGTGCCGAAGTGCGGTTCGGCACCGAGGCGGCGTGGCTCGAACGGGTCTCGTCGCGCGTGCGCGCGGTCCGCACGCGCGACGGCGAACGCATCCCGTGCGACGCCGTCGTGCTCGCCACCGAGCTGAGCACCGCGTACCGGCTGCTCGGCGCCCGCCCGCGCCGGCCGGTGCCGCTGCGGTACTCCCCTTCGGCCGTCGTGCTGCACGGTCGAGCCACGAGGTCGTGGCCCGAGCTGGGTCACCACACCATCTTCTTCGGCGAGGCCTGGGAAAGAACGTTTTCCGAGATCGTGCGCGAAGGCCGGCTGATGAGCGACCCGTCGCTGCTCGTCACCCGCCCGACAGCGACCGAGCCCGGGCTCGCGGGCCACGGCGGCGAGATCGTTTCCGTGCTCGCACCCGCTCCGAACCTGCGGCGTGGGCACATCGACTGGCCGCGCGTCGGCCCCGCTTACCGTGAAGAACTCCTGCGCACACTGGAAACCCGTGGGCTCACCGGGTTCGGCACCGAGTTCACCGTCGACGAATTCGTGACGCCCCGGACCTGGGCCGCGCGTGGACTCGCCGCGGGCACGCCGTTTTCGTTGGCCCACACCTTCACGCAGACCGGCCCGTTCCGGCCGGCCAACCTCGTGCGGGCCGCGGGCAACGTGGTGCTCGCCGGCTGCGGCACCACGCCCGGTGTCGGCATCCCGCCGGTGCTGATCTCCGGACGGCTCGCCGCGGAACGGATCACCGGGCGGTGAGCGAACTCGACGCCGCCGGCATCACCGACCCCGCGCTACGGGCCGCGTACGTCCGGTGCCGCCGCATCAACGCCCGCCACGGCCGCACGTTCTTCCTCGCCACCCGCCTGCTGCCGGCCCGCGCTCGCCCCGCGGCGCACGCGCTGTACGGATTCGCGCGCATGACCGACGAGCTCGTGGACAACCCCGCGCCCGGCAGCGATCCGAAGAGCGCGCTCGACGCCGTCGCCGCAATGGTCGACGAGGTCTACGGCGGCGGTGACCCCACGGATCCCGTGCCGGCCGCCCTCGCGGACACCGTGCGCCGCTACGGCATCCGGCGCGAGCTCGTGGACGCGTTCCTGCGCTCGATGCGGATGGACCTCACGACCACGGAATACGCGACGTACGCCGAGCTTGCTGACTACGTCCACGGATCCGCGTGCGTGATCGGGCTGCAAATGCTGCCGGTGCTCGGCACCGTCGGGCCGATCGAGGACGCCGAGCCGAGCGCCGCCGCGCTCGGTGAGGCGTTCCAGCTGACGAATTTCTTACGGGACATCGGGGAAGACCTCGACCGCGGACGGCTGTACCTGCCGTCGGAAGAACTCGCCGCGTTCAAAGTGGACCGCGATCTCCTCACGGAATCCCGGCGTCGCCAGGTCTCCGACGCGCGGGTGCGGCGCGCGCTCGCCGTCGCGGTCTCGCGCACCCGCGCGGTGTACCGCCGCGCTGAAGCGGGAATTCCTTTGCTACGCCCGGAATCCCGGCCGTGCGTGCGCACCGCGATCGCGCTCTACGAAGGGATCCTCGACGAAATCGAAGCACTCGATTACGACGTGCTGAACCGCCGGGCGGTCGTCGGCAAGGGCCGTCGGGTGGCCGTCGCGCTGCCGCAGCTGGCCGGTGGCTGGATCGGGACGTTCGTGCGTAGGCTTCGATCATGACCTCTGCTTCGACCCAGCGCCTGCGGATCGGCGTCCAGCTCCAGCCGCAGCACGCCACCTACGACAGCATCCGCCGCGCCGCCTCGGCGGCCGAAGACCTCGGTGTGGACATCGTCTTCAACTGGGACCACTTCTACCCGCTTTACGGCGAGCCCGAGGGCCGGCACTTCGAGTGCTGGACCATGCTCGGCGCCTGGGCGGAATCGACCTCGCGCGTGGAAATCGGCGCGCTGGTCACGTGCAACAGCTACCGCAATCCCGAGCTGCTCGCCGACATGGCCCGCACCGTCGACCACATCTCCGACGGCCGGCTCATTCTCGGCATCGGCTCCGGCTGGTTCGAGAAGGACTACGACGAGTACGGCTACGAGTTCGGCACCGCCGGCGGACGGCTCGACGACCTGGCCGAATCGCTGCCGCGCATCGAGGCCCGCCTCGGCAAGCTGAACCCGGCGCCGACGCGCAAGATCCCCGTGCTGATCGGCGGCGGTGGCGAGAAGAAGACCCTCAAGCTCGTCGCAAAGCACGCCGACATCTGGCACGGCTTCGGCGACCCGGAGGTGGTCGAGCGCAAGGTGAAGGTGCTCGACCAGCACTGCGCCGACCTCGGCCGCGACCCGCGCGAGATCGAACGCTCGTGCGGCGTGGAGGGTGACCCGCACGAGCTGGGCCCGAAGCTCGAGGACCTGGGCGTGACCACGTTCACCGTCGGTGTCGGCGGCCCGGACTACGACCTCACCGAGGTGAAGAAGTGGGTCGCCTGGCGAGACCGTCGCCAGAGCTGAGCACCACCGCGGGCCGCCCCACGAACCGCGGGGCGGTCCGCGGTTCACGAACGCCTGCCTCGCGACTACCCCACGTGGTCGCGAGGGACCGGGTGGACGCGCCTAGAACGCCATCGCCTGTGCCCGGCGTTTGACTTCCGTGCCGTGGCTCGTGCGCAAGGCGTTGACGGGTGTCACGCCCGGCAGGCTCTCGTCCTCCGCGAAGAGCCAGCGCAGCATTTCCGTGCGGCTGAACCCCGAGTCGGCCAGCACCGTGATGGTGCCCGCCAAGCCCTTGACCACCCCGTCCTTGACGAAGAAGTCGCGCGGCACGCACAGCTCACCGTCTCGTTTCAAGGCGATCAAGTTGCCGTCGCGAAGCATCTGGCGAACCTTGTTGGCCGAGGTCCCGAGCACGGCCGCCACCTCCGGCAAAGGAAGCACGGAGACCGCGGAGTCGAGGACGTCTTCGGCGACAGGTATCCCACTCACATGTGACACTGTGCCACATTCGACCGGTTTCCCCATTGGTACGCACGGGTGACCCGCCAGGTCATCTCACCCCACGGGGCGCCGGTCCGTACGATAGCCAGCCGTGACACGCACGCACCCCAGCCTCGTCGGCACGCTGCTCGAACGCCGCTACCGCGTGGACAAGCTGCTGGCCCGGGGCGGGATGTCGTCGGTCTACCGGGGGCTGGACACCCGGCTTGATCGCCACGTGGCGATCAAGATCATGGATCCCCGCTTCGCCGACGACCGGTCGTTCGTGGACCGGTTCGTGCGCGAAGCGCGGTCGGCGGCCCAGTTGCACCACCCGAACGTCGTAGCCGTGCACGACCAGGGTTTCGACGACCCGGCGGGTGCCGAAAGCGGGCTCGCGTTCCTCGTGATGGAGCTCGTGGACGGCGGGACACTGCGCGATCTGTTGTCCGAGCAGGGCAAGCTCGACGTGGCGCTCGCGCTGAGCATCGCCGAGCCAGTGCTGTCGGCACTGGCCGCCGCGCACGCCGCCGGCCTGGTGCACCGCGACGTGAAGCCCGAGAACGTGCTCGTCGGCCGCAGCAGCAGCGCCCTGTCGGGTGGCGTCGTCAAGGTCGGCGATTTCGGCCTGGTCCGCGCGGTCGCGAGCGCCGGCACGACGAGCTCGAGCGTCATCCTCGGCACGGTCGCCTATCTCTCGCCGGAGCAGGTGACCACCGGTGCCGCCGCGGCCCGTGGCGACGTCTATTCGGCCGGGATCCTGTTGTACGAAATGCTCACCGGCCAGCCGCCCTACACCGGGGACACGGCGCTGTCGGTCGCGTACCGGCACGTGAACGACGACGTGCCGCCGCCGAGCGCGCTGCGCCCGGACCTGCCGCCCGCACTCGACGCGCTCATCCTGCGCGCCACCCGCCGCGACCCCGAGCTGCGGCCCGCCGACGCGGGCGAGTTTCTCGCCGAGCTGCAGGCCGTACGCACGCAACTGGGCCTGCCGGTCGTGCCGATCCCGGTGCCCCCGCCGCCGGACGGCGATCGCATGTCCGACGCCGAGCGCACAATGCCGCGTATCCCGGTGACCGGGCAGGCGGGGCAGACCATGCCGGTGTCCGGCCCGCAGGGCACGCGCGCATTGACCCGAGCCGTGCCCGTCGGGACACCACCGTCGCCGCCGACCGGTCAGCAGGCGGTCGCACCACCTCCCCCGCACGCTCAGGCCGAAGACGAGCCGAAGCCCGGCGGCCGCCGCAAGCTGATCGCGCTCGTGGCCCTCGGCGTGCTGGTACTGGGTGGGCTCATCGGCGCGTTCGCGTTCATCCTGAGCGAATCGGCGCCGACCACGGCCGCCGTGCCGCAGCTCGTGGGGCTCACGCAGGCCGAAGCGGGTGACAAGCTGCGTGCGGTGAGCCTGAACCCGCGCTACAGCCAGGAATTCAGCAACACCGCGCCGGCCAACACCGTCGTGAGGGTGGATCCGGCCGCGGGCACGCAGCTGCAGACGGACGCCACGGTGTCCGTCGTCGTGTCGAAGGGCCGGCCGACGGTGCCCAACATTCAGGTCGGTACCCCGCTCGCCGACGCGACGAAAGCCGTGCAGGCCCAGCAGCTCGCCGTCACGCAGGGCACGCCGCAGTACAGCGACACGGCACCGGAGGGCACGGTCGTGAGCGTCAGCCCCGCGCCCGGCACGCCGGTGGACATCGGCGCTCAGGTCACGCTGGCCTTGTCGAAGGGCCCGGAACCGCTTCCGGCGGTGCCCGACGTGACGGGCCGGCCCAAGGACGAAGCGTTCCAGATCCTCGAGCAGGCCGGGTTCCAGCCGGTGGCCGACGGTGAGGAGTTCTCGTCGACGATCCCCGCGGGCGGCGTCACGCGCACCGACCCGCCGGCGAACTCGCCGGGCACCAGGCAGATCAAGGTGTTCGTCTCCAACTCCGTGCAGGTGCCCGATGTGCGGTTCAAGCAGTTCGACGAAGCCGAACAGATCCTCAAGCAGGCCGGGCTCGACGTCGCCAAACAAGGCGGCGACGGCGGTGGGCACGGCCACGGCGGGATCAACTTCGTGTTCCAGCAGGATCCCCAGCCGGGTTCACTGGTACCGAAGGGCACAAAGGTGAAGTTGCGGGGCTTCGGCGGATGATCGGCAGCCGATGCCGGGTCACGGGCACCGTGGGCCCCGGCCTGGTCGGTGAAGTGCAGCTGAGCCTGCGCGACGGCACCGAGGCGTTCTACGCCTACGCCGTCGACCCCGAAGCCGCGTTTCCCACCGGCACTCAGGTTCTCGTGGTGGATTTCGAGCCCCCGCGGACGGTGTACGTCAAACGGTGGCAACCACTGCGGGACTGACCGTGCCGAAGGTCTGACGACCCCGCGTCGCGAGGCCAGGCCCAGCGGAGGAACCGGTTTCGACCCGCGCGAAGAGGCTCGCTGAGGCCGAGCCCATCGAAGCGCGGGTGGCCGCACTGGCGGAAAACCAGGAAGCTGTGGTAGCACAGCAGCTGGCCGAACGTCGGCCGGAAATCGTCGAGGCCTGCGCACAGGCGTTCGGCAAAATAGACCACGTGGTGGTCCTGAACGGCGCGGACGGGATGTCGGACATGCTCACCGAGGTGTTGTCACTGGGTGGTACGGGCCTCGGCCCGGATCGCCCGCCGACGAACGCCATGGGTGCCGGGTCCGCGTCGTCGGCCACTCCTGAGCAGGCGCTGACCAGCGGCGACCTGTCGCCCAGCGAGTAGCGCATGAGCTTTTTCACGGACGGTCCTCGTGAGCGGCCCCTGTTCCCGGTCCGGGAACGGGAACTCTTCGCGTACGAGGGTCGTCCGTGGATGGGGCCGCCGAGCGACCACATCGTGCCCGCGTTGCTGCCGTGGGCGCGGCCGCTCGGGCGTTCGGAACGCACGATCGTCGCGCTGCGCGGCGTCGAGGTGTGGCCGGAGGCGCTGACGCTGCGGCTCGCGGTGTACTCGCTCGACAGCCTCGAAGAGGGCCGCAGCGGCTCGCTGATCGATCACCGCCGCGTCCCCGACTACAACGCGCTGCTCGTCGGCGTGCTCTACCCCGACGGCGCCCGTGCGAGCTCGGAGTCGATCTCCGTGCCGTCGGCCTCGGAGCCCGAACATCCCGTGCTGCGCGCCCACGGCAGCGGTGGTTCGCAGTTCCACCTCGACCACCAGGTTTTCGTGTGGCCGCTGCCCGCGGACGGGCCGTTCACGGTCGTGGTGCAGTGGCTCGACCGCGACGTCAAGGAAACCCACACGGAGCTCGACGGCGCCGCGATTCGGGCGGCGGCGCGGGACGCCGGGGAACTGTGGCCGGGGCTGCCGAAGCGACCGGGGAACGGCGCCGCCTTGCGGGCCGGGCCCGAGCCGCCTGCCGACCGCCCGGTGACGCCGGAGTCCGGTGGCCCGTCGCCGTTGCCGCGGCGGACGCCGGCGGACCCGCAACGTCCGACGTTTGCGCCGCCGAAGCGGCCTGCCGAGGATCCGATGGTGTGGCTGCCGCGGTTCGCCGAGGCGGCACCGGCGAACGAGCAGCCCCTGCCCCAACCGGCCCGGCCGCCCACGCCGCCGAAGGAGTGGCCGGTGGAACTGCCGCAGCCCTCAGGTCGCCGGCGTGACCCGGGTGAGTGAAACCCGGGGTCGTTAGCGACCGCGAAACACCGTGACCACCCTGCGGTCATGGAGAGGTGGTGTCGTTAAGGCTCTCCCCGCAACGAACTCCGAGGACGGTCGTCGAATGACTCGCACCCCGCTCAGCTCACTCGACGTGGCATTCCTGTGCCTCGAAAGGGAAACCTCACCCATGCACATGGGTGCGGTACTTTCGTTCACTTCTGACGAGCCGGCCGATGCCGGCGAAATCATGAAGACGCTCGCCCGGCGAGCCGCGAGAATTCCGCAGCTACGGCGGAAAATGCGCACCGAGCTGTTCCCGCCCGGTGCGGCGACGTGGCTGGACGACCCGGACTTCGTCGCGGAGCACCACATTCACCACCACGAGCTGACCACGCCGTTCGACCCCGATCCGCTGCCGGACTTCGCGGCACAGTGGATTCAGCGGCCGCTGGACACCCGGCGGCCGTTGTGGGATCTGACGGTGGTGACGGGGCTGCCGCAGGGCGGCTTCGCCGTGCTACTCAAGCTGCACCACGCGCTCACCGACGGCGAAGGCGCGTATGCCGTCGCCGCCGGCCTGCTCGACGACCGGCCCACCCCGGCCCGGAGGTTCGGCCGCCCGTCGGTCCCCCGGCCGCGGTCGCCACTCGACTCGGTGAAGGACGTGCTGGCGCAGGCCGGGATCGCGACGTCGGTCGTGCGCGCCGCGCGCCCGCCGCTGTCGCCCGTGTCGGCGCCCGCCACGGCCGAGCGACGGCTGGGGTTCGTGCGCCTGAGTGCCGGCGATGTGCGCCGCATCCGGCGCGGCCACGGCGGCACGAGCAACGACGTCGTGCTCGCGGTCCTCACCGGCGCGTTGCGCGACTGGCTGGTCAACCGCGGCACCCGCGCAGACGGCCGCACGCTGCGCGCCCTCGTGCCGGTGAGCGTGCGCGCCCGCGCGGGTGAGGACGGCGGCGGCAACAAGCTGTCCGGCTACCTGTGCGACCTGCCGATCGGTGTCGACGATCCCGTGGAGCGCCTGAACGTGGTGCGCCGCGCGATGATCCGCAACAAGGCCGCGGGTCCGGCCCGCGGCGCCGGGGCGTTCCCGCTGCTGGCCGAACGCGTGCCGACGGTGCTGCACCGCCTCGGCACCCGCACGGCCGGCCGGGCCGCACCGCTGCTGTTCGACCTCGTCGTGACGACCGTGCCGGTACCACCCACCCGCCTCACGCTGGCGGGAGCACCGCTGACGCAGGTGTATCCGTTCGTGCCGCTCGCGCCGCACCACGCCGTGGGCATCGCCGTCGCCACCTACCGCGACGGCGTCCACATCGGACTCCAGGCGAACGCCAAGGCGGTGCCGGATCTGGACGGGCTGCGCGACGCCGTGGTGAAGTCGGCGGCGACGCTGCTGAACACGGCGTGCGACCGGCCGGCCTGACCTCGCTCGGTCCTCCGGTGAAACGGCCGGGCCGGACCCGCGCCGGCGCTCAGCCTCGCAGCATTTCGGCGACGAGGAACGCCAGCTCCAGCGACTGCTGGGTGTTGAGCCGCGGGTCGCAGGCGGTCTCGTAGCGGCCGGAGAGGTCGATGTCGGAGATCTCCTGTGCACCGCCGAGGCATTCGGTGACGTCTTCGCCCGTGAGCTCCACGTGGATACCGCCCGGGTAGGTGCCGAGCTGGCGGTGCACCTCGAAGAAGCCCTGCACCTCGTCGACGATGCGGTCGAAGTGACGCGTCTTGTAGCCCGTGGACGACTCGTGGGTGTTGCCGTGCATCGGGTCGCACTGCCAGATGACCTTGTGCCCGGACGCTTCCACCTTCTCGACGATCGCGGGCAGTACGTCGCGAACCTTGCCGTTGCCCATGCGCGAGATCAGCGTGAGCCGGCCTTCCTCGCCCCGCGGGTCGAGGCGTTCGACGTACTCCAGCGCCTGCTCGGGTGTGGTGGTCGGGCCGATCTTGAGACCGATCGGGTTGGCCAGCAGCTCCGCGAACGCGATGTGCGCGCCGTCGAGCTGACGGGTGCGCTCCCCGATCCACAGGAAGTGTGAGGAGAGGTTGTAGAGCTTCGGGTTGGCCGCGTCGGCGTTGTCCAGCCGGAGCAGGGCCCGCTCGTAGTCGAGCAGCAGCGCTTCGTGGCTCGCGAAGATCTCGGTGGACTGCAGCGACGAATCCGTGACGCCGCATGCGTTCATGAACCGCAGGCCGCGGTCGATTTCGCCGGCCAGCGCCTCGTACCGCTCCCCCGCAGGCGACGACGACACGAAGTCCTTGTTCCAGTCGTGCACCTGATGCAGGTCGGCCATCCCCGCGCCGGTGAGCGCGCGAACCAGGTTCATCGCCGCGCCCGCGTTGGCGTACGCGCGGATCATGCGGCCCGGGTCCGCGACGCGCAACTCCGGCTTCGGCACCAGCGAGTTGATGATGTCGCCGCGGTACACGGGCAGACCGAGCGCGTCGGTGGACGCCGAGCGCGGCTTCGCGTACTGGCCGGCGATCCGGCCCATCTTCACGACGGGCAGGCTGGCGCCGTAGGTGAGGACCACGGCCATCTGCAGCAGCGTGCGCAGGTTGGCGCGGATGTGTGGCTCGGTGTTGGACTCGAACGTTTCGGCGCAGTCGCCGCCCTGCAGCAGGAACGCCTCCCCGCGCGCGACCATGGCGAGCTCGCCCTTCAACCGGTCGATCTCGGCGGGCACCGTGATCGGCGGCACGCTCTCCAGTACCCCGCGTACCCGCTTGGCCAGCTCCACGTCGGGCCACTCGGGCTGCTGGGCGGCCGGCAGCGCCAGCGCCGCGTCCAGGCGCCTCCTCAGCTCAGGCGGCAGGGGCGGCAGCTCGGGAAGCGTGTCGACGGGAACGTCCACTGTCCAGTTCACGGGTCCCAGGATAAGGTTCGCCGTCCCACCCGGCTCCGCGAGGGCGACCGGGCTCACGTGTCCGGGTCGCCCTGATGGCCGAGCGCCCCGAACCGGAGGGCGATTCCTGGGTGCCCGCCATGGCGTAGTTCTACGCCCAAATCCGCTCCGGCCCCGGGTCACCGGCCGAGCAGCTCGCGGCTGGTCACCCGGAATCCGAAGCGGCGGACCAGGTCCTCGTACCGGTGCAAACAGGCCCCGGCGCGCCGTTGCGCCGGGGCCTGCGGACCAGGGTGGGTCATACCACCGCGAGCGGCAACGCCGTGGGGTGCACCGGCGCGGGCAGATCCGAAGCGCCGGTGAGGTACGCGTCCACGGCGTGGGCCACGGACCGGCCCTCCGCGATCGCCCACACCACCAGCGAAGCGCCGCGGTGCGCGTCGCCACAGACGAACACGCCCGGCGTGGCCGTCTGCCAGTCGGGGCCGCACGAGAGAGTGCCGCGGCGCGTGAGCGACAGGCCGAGGCCGTCGAGGAGCGGCATTTCCTCCACCCCTTCGAACCCGATGGCGAGCAGCACCAGGTCGGCAGGCAGCACCTCGACCTCGTCGCTCGTCGGCACCACCTCACGGCGGCCGGTTTCCGGGTCCTTCACCACGCGCACCTGCTGCAGCTCGATCGCCTTCACCCGGCCCTCGCCGTCGTCGACGAACCGCTTCACCGCCACGGCGAACCTGCGCTCGCCGGCTTCCTCGTGCGCCGGGTAGGTGCGCAGGATGTACGGCCACGTCGGCCAGGGCGAACGGTCGTCGTCGCGGGTGGTCGGCGGCGCCGGGTACTGGTCGAGCTGCGTCACGGACAGCGCGCCCTGGCGGGTAGCCGTGCCGTAGGAGTCGGCGCCGGTGTCGCCGCCGCCGATGATCACCACGTGTTTGCCCGCCGCGTCGATGGCTGACGGGCCGTCGCCCTCCACGTACTTGTTGGCCGGCACGAGGTGTTCCATCGCGAGGTGCACGCCGGCGAGCTCGCGGCCCGGCACGGTTTTGTCGTCACGCCCGCGCAATGCGCCGACGGCGAGCACCACGGCGTCGTACTGGGCCTGCAGCTCGTCGACGGTCACGTCGACGCCGACCTCGCAGCCGGTGACGAACTTCGTGCCCTCCTTGCGCAGCTGCGCGAGCCGGCGGTCGAGGACCTTCTTCTCCATCTTGAACTCGGGGATGCCGTAGCGCAGCAGGCCGCCGAGGCGGTCGTCGCGCTCGAACACCGTGACCTCGTGGCCCGCGCGCGTGAGCTGCTGCGCCGCCGCGAGCCCGGCCGGTCCGGAGCCGACGACGGCCACCCGCCTGCCCGACGAGACCTCCGCGGCCTGCGGCTGCACGTGGCCCGCTTCCCACGACTGCTCGGCGATCGTCGCCTCGACGCGCTTGATCGCCACCGGACCGCCCGAGAGTGGGGAGATCGCCAGCACGCAGCCGGCTTCGCACGGCGCGGGGCACAGCTTCCCGGTGAACTCGGGGAAGTTGTTGGTGGCGTGCAGGCGGTCGCTCGCCGCGGCCCAGTCGCCGCGGCGCACAAGGTCGTTCCATTCGGGAATCAGGTTCCCGAGTGGACAACCGGAGCCGCTGGAGTGACAGAACGGGATCCCGCAGTCCATGCACCGCGAAGCCTGCGTGCGCACTGCTTCATTGCGCTCGCCGGGCTCCACGTCCGCGTAGACCTCACCCCAGGACGCCAGCCGGTCCTCTCGGGCCTTCTTCTTCGGCTCTTCGCGCGGGAACTTGAGAAAACCGGAGGGGTCAGCCACGAGCGGCCTCCATGATCGCTTCGTCGACGTCACGGCCCGCGGCGCGCGCCGACTTCGCCGCGTCGAGCACCCGCTGGTAGTCGCGCGGCATCACCTTGGTGAAGGCCGCCGAGCGCCGCGTCCAGTCGCCGAGCAACGACGCGGCCACCGCCGAACGGGTGAGGTCGTGGTGCCTCCGCACGATTTCCTTGAGCCACCCCAAGTCCTCGGCGTCGGGCGTGGTCAGGTCCACCATGTCGCCGTTGACCTTGGCGCGGTCGAGTTCGAGCACGTACGCGACGCCGCCCGACATGCCGGCCGCCAGGTTGCGGCCCGTGGAACCGAGCACGACGGCGCGGCCGCCGGTCATGTACTCGAAGGCGTGGTCGCCGACGCCCTCGGCGACGACCGTGGCACCGGAGTTGCGCACGCAGAAACGTTCGCCGACCTGGCCGCGCAGGAAGATCTCGCCTTTCGTGGCGCCGTAGGCGATCGTGTTGCCCGCGATCGTCTGCGCCTCGGCGGCGAAGATCGCCTCCGGGTGCGGCCGGACGATGATCCGGCCACCCGACAGGCCCTTGCCGACGTAGTCGTTGGCGTCGCCGACCATGTCGAGGGTGAGCCCGCTCGGCAGGAACGCCCCGAGCGACTGCCCGGCCGAACCGGTGAGCAGCACGCGGATCGTGTCGTCCGGAAGGCCGGCTCCGCCGTAGCGTCGCGTGATCTCCGAGCCGAGCAAGGTACCGACGGTGCGATTCACGTTGCGTACCGGCAGTTCCAGGCGCACCGGGTGCGCGTCCTCCAGCGCCGCTTCCGCGAGCTGGATGAGCGTGCGATCCAGTGCGTGCTCGAGGCCGTGGTCCTGCCCGCGGACGCGTCGCTTCGCGCCCCCGTACGGGGTTTCCGAAGGCATCTCGAAGATCGGCGCGAGATCGAGCCCGGCCGACTTCCAGTGCGCCTGTGCCTCGGTCGTGTCGAGGAGCTCGGCGTGACCGATGGCTTCGTCGAGCGTGCGGAAACCCAGCTGTGCCAGCGTTTCCCGCACCTCTTCGGCCACGAACTCGAAGAACTTCACCACGTGGTCGGCTTGCCCGGTGTACCGCTTGCGCAGCTCGGGATTCTGCGTCGCGACGCCGACGGGGCACGTGTCGAGGTGGCACACGCGCATCATCACGCAGCCCGCGACGACGAGGGGGGCCGTCGCGAAGCCGTACTCCTCGGCGCCGAGCAGCGCCGCGATCACCACATCGCGCCCGGTCTTCATGGCGCCGTCGACCTGCACCGTGATGCGGTCGCGCAATCCGTTGAGCAACAACGTCTGCTGGGTTTCGGCGAGGCCGATCTCCCACGGCGTGCCCGCGTGCTTGAGCGAGATCATCGGCGACGCAACGGTGCCGCCGTCGTGCCCGCAGATGAGGACCACGTCGGCGTGCGCCTTGGACACGCCCGCCGCGACCGTGCCGACGCCGAGCGAGGACACCAGCTTCACGTGCACGCGAGCCTGTTCGTTGGCGTTCTTGAGGTCGTGGATGAGCTGCGCCAGGTCCTCGATCGAATAGATGTCGTGGTGCGGCGGCGGCGAAATCAACCCGACGCCCGGCGTCGAGTGCCGTGTGCGAGCGATCCACGGGTAGACCTTGTTCGGCGGCAGCTGACCGCCTTCGCCCGGCTTCGCGCCCTGCGCCATCTTGATCTGGAGGTCGCTGGCATTGACCAGGTACTCACTCGTGACGCCGAACCGGCCGCTCGCGACCTGCTTGATGGCGCTGCGGCGCGCCGAGTCGTACAGGCGCTCGGGATCTTCCCCGCCCTCGCCGGTGTTGGAGCGCCCACCGATGCGGTTCATCGCGATGGCCAGGGTTTCGTGCGCCTCGGCCGAGATCGAGCCGTACGACATGGCGCCGGTGTTGAACCGCCTGAGGATCGCCTCGGCGGGCTCCACTTCCTCCAGCGGCACGGGCTCGCGGGTTTCGCGGAACTCGAACAGCCCGCGCAGCGCGCCGCCCTCGCGGTAGAGCCGGTGCACTTCGTCGGTGTACTTGCGATACACCTCTTCACGACCGGTCTTCGACGCGTGCTGCAGCAGGAACACCGTCTCGGGCGTGAACAGGTGCAGCTCGCCCTCGCGGCGGTACGCGTACTCCCCACCGGTGTCGAGCCCGCGGTGCACGCGGTCGGTCGGGTTGTCCGGATAAGCGCGGCGGTGGCGCACGGCGACCTCTTCGGCCAGCACCTCGAGACCAACCCCACCGAGCTTCGACGACGTGCCGGTGAAGTACTCGTCGAGCAGGTCCTGGCTCAGGCCGAGCGACTCGAACACCTGCGCCGCCGTGTAGGCGCCGACCGTGGAGATGCCCATCTTCGACATGATCTTCAGGACACCCTTCACGAGCGCCTGCACGTAGTTGCGGACCGCCTTCCCCCGCTCGATGCCGCAGACGGCGCCCTGCGCGATCATGTCCTCGATCGTCTCGAACGCGAGGTACGGGTTCACGGCGGCGGCGCCGTAGCCCAGCAGCAGCGCGACATGGTGCACTTCACGCGCGTCGCCGGTTTCCACGACGAGCGCCACGCGCAGTCGTTCCTTGGTGCGTACGAGATGGTGGTGGACCGCGGAAACCAGCAGCAGCGACGGGATCGGCGCCAGCCGGTGGTCGGAGTCGCGGTCGGACAGCACGAGCGTGCGCGCGCCGGCCGCGATCGCCTCGGACGCCTCGCGGCGCACGCGTTCCACCGCGGCGGCGAGCGCTTCGCCGCCGCCGTCCACTTCGTACAGTCCGGAGAGGACACTGCACGCGAAGCCCGGCAGATCGCCGTCGTCATTGACGTGGATCAGCTTGGCGAGCTCGTCGTTGTCGATGACCGGGTACGGCAGGTTCAGATGCCGGCACGACGCGGGTCCGGGGGCGAGCAGGTTGCGCTCCGGGCCCATGATGCGCGCCATGGACGTGACGAGCTCTTCGCGGATCGCGTCGAGCGGCGGGTTGGTGACCTGCGCGAAGTTCTGCTGGAAATAGTCGTACAGCAGCCGGGATCGCTGGGACAGCACGGCGACGGGGGTGTCGGTGCCCATCGACCCGATCGGTTCGGCGCCCTTCGCGGCCATCGGAGCGAGCAGGATCTTGAGCTCTTCCTCGGTGTAGCCGAAGGCGAGCTGGCGGCGCAGCACCGAATCGTGGCTCTGCACCACGTGGTCGCGGTCGGGCAGCTCCGCGAGCTTCAACAGGCCGGCGTGCAGCCAGCCCTCGTACGGGTGCTCCTTCGCGAGCGCGGTCTTCACCTCGTCGTCGGAGACGATGCGGCCTGCCTCGGTGTCCACGAGGAACATTCGGCCCGGCTTGAGCCGGCCCTTGGCGACGACCTTCTCGGGTGCGACGTCGAGCACACCGGCCTCGGAGGCGAGGACCACGCGGTCATCGGCGGTGCGCCACCAGCGCGCCGGGCGCAGGCCGTTGCGGTCGAGCACCGCGCCGACGAGCGTGCCGTCGGTGAACGTGACGCACGCAGGGCCGTCCCACGGTTCCATCAGGCTGGCGTGGAACTGGTAGAACGCACGCCGTTCGGGGTCCATCGTGGCGTGGTTCTCCCACGCCTCCGGGATCATCATCAGCACCGCGTGCGGCAGCGAGCGGCCGCCCAGGTGCAGCAGCTCGAGCACCTCGTCGAACGACGCCGAGTCGCTCGCCTCCGGCGAGCAGATCGGGTACAGGCGCGCGAGGTCGCCGGGAATCAGGTCCGATTCCAACAGGGCTTCGCGGGCGCGCATGCGGTTGCGGTTGCCGCGCACGGTGTTGATCTCGCCGTTGTGAGCCACGAACCGGAACGGGTGCGCGAGTGGCCACGACGGGAACGTGTTGGTCGAGAAGCGCGAGTGCACCAGCGCGATCGCGCTCTCGAGACGGGTGTCGGTGAGGTCGGGGAAGAACTTCGGCAGCTGCTGGGTGGTGAGCATGCCCTTGTAGACGATCGTGCGCGCCGACAGCGACGGGAAGTACGTGCCACAACCGGCCGGTTCGCTCTCGTGCTCCACGCGCTTGCGCAGCGCGAACACGAGCCGGTCGAGTTCCAACCCGGATTCGCCGCCCGGCGAGGCGACGAACAGCATGGCGAAGTGCGGCATCACCGAACGCGCGGTGGGGCCGATCCCGGCCCGCTCGGCGTCGACGGGCACCTCACGCCAGCCCAGGACTTGCAGGTGCTCATCGGCGGCGATGCGTTCGGTCAGCTCGACGGCTTTGCGGCGTTGCTCGGCTTCGGTGGGCAAAAAGGCGATCCCGGCGGCGTACGCGCCGGGCTCGGGCAGGGTGACGCCGGCCTCGGCGCGCAGCAGCTCGTCGGGCAGCTGCAGCAGGATCCCGGCGCCGTCACCGCTGGTCGGCTCGGCGCCAGCGGCGCCACGGTGTTCGAGGTTCGCCAGCGCGGTCAGACCGTCGGTGACGATGCCGTGGGAGCGGCGGCCCTTGACATCGGCCACCATGGCGACGCCGCAGGAGTCCTGCTCGCTCGCCGGGTCGTAGAGACCCTGCTTGCCGGGATTGGCGGAGAAGATCATGGAAAAGGGACCTCCTTCGTCGTTTCGTGCGATGGCCGGGCGAACCGGCCGTGGGGAGCGCACGGGACGACGATGGCCCGCTTGTTAGCGCGACTTTAACACCTGGAAAACACCAGAGCAGCTCCTCAGAGCGCACCGGATGCCGGTGGTCGGTAACGATCTGGCTGCGCGGAACGACGTAGTTCCTGATAGCGCCCAGTTCTTTCGCTTAGCTAACTATCGTAGCCACGCGTTTCAAGTCAGTGTAACCAGCGTCGGCCCGATCCCCTCCGCCACAGGGATTTCCCACACTCAGCGTGGTCAGTGAGCTGCCCGGCGTCCACCTGTGTGACGGCTGCCGCACGGTGGTGAAACGTGTTAACGTCCGGCCATGATCCTCGCCCGGTTCCGCGTCACGGATCGCGTCGCGGTGATCACGGGCGCCGGCCGCGGGGTCGGCGCGGCCACCGCCGTGGCACCCGCTGAGGCCGGTGCGGACGTCGTCCTCGCCGCCCGCACCGAAACCGACCTCCGTGCGGTCGCCGACCGCGTCACCGCGGCCGGGCGGAGCGCTTTGGTGGTACCGGCCGACCTTTCGGATCCCGCAGCGCCCGCGACGGTGTCGGCGCGGGCCATCGAGGAGTTCGGGCGACTTGACATCGTCGTCAACAACGTCGGCGGTACTTACCCGCGCCCGTTCACGGAGACGACGACGGACTTTCTCGAGGAAGAGTTCAGGTTCAACGTCGCCACGGCACACGCGCTCACGGCGGCCGCCACCCCGGCACTGTTGGAAAGCGGCGGCGCCGTGGTCAACATCTCGTCGATCATGGGCCGCGTGCAGGGCCGCGGATTCCTCGCCTACGGCACGGCGAAGCGGCGCTCTCCCACTACACCCGGCTGTCCGCCGTGGACCTCGCGCCGAAGGTGCGCGTGAACGCGATCTGCGTCGGCTCGGTGCTCACGTCGGCGCTCGAAATCGTGGCGGGCAACGAAGAGATCCGCACGAAGATGGAGGACGCCACCCCGCTTCGGCGCATCGGCGCAGCCGAGGATGTCGCCGCCACCGTGCTGTATCTCGCTTCGCCGGCGGGCTCCTACGTGACCGGCAAGGTGCTCGAAGTGGACGGCGGCCTCCAGGCGCCGAATCTGGAGCTCGGCCTCCCGGATCTGTGACGGTCCACAGTGGATCATGGATGTTTGTCCCGTTTGCCCGGTTGCGCCACCCACTCCGGCTGTTTTTCCCCAATACCCGACGCTGGGTGATCAGTTCCTGCCATAGTGTGCGTCGACCGACGATCAAGGGGAGGGATACGTGGCCGACTGGCACGTGGACACCGACGTCATGCGCGAGTACGCCCAGACAGTGGACGGGCTGCACGACCGGGTCAGCAAGATCAACGACTACATGAAAACGACGGCCTGCGACAAGTCGGGCTTCACCGGCTTGTTCACGCTGCTTCAGCCCGTGGTGGATCTCGTGGGCAACCTCTACGGCGAAACGCTCGAATTCGGCCACAACCGCCTCACGTCGCTGGCCGACGGCATGCGCTCCGCCGCCGACGCCTACGACCACCACGACGGCCAGGCCGCCGCGATCCTCAAGGAGTTCCAGGGCGACCTCCAGAGCATCGCCTCCGCCACTCCGGCGCTCTGACCACCTCCACTGACCCGCTCCACCAAGGGGAACCGACATGGCGAAGCACAGCCACCACTCGGGCGGCCACAGCAGCAGCCACTCCGGGGGGACGACACACCACCCGACGCAGCACCAGCCCGCGCCCGCGCAGCACGCACCGGCACAGCACGCACCGACGCCCGCGCCTCACCCTCCGGCGCAGCACGCGCCCGCACCCGCGCCTCACGCACCGGCACAGCACGCGCCCGTGGGCGGGCACCCGGTGCCGCAACAGAACCACCCGAGCGCTCCGCCGCCGCAGCACGGGCACCCAGGGAGCGTTCCGCCGCAAGGCGGGCACCCGGGTGCCGTGCCGCCGCAGGGTGGCCAGCCGAACACCCCGCAGCACGATCCGAACCAGCGCAACCGGCCCGGTCAGGACGACGACTCGGAAAACCGGCGTCCAGGTGACGAGGAGGGCGACGAGAAGCACAAGCGCTCCGAGGACGACTCCGACGAGCCCTCCTCCGCCGGCTCCGATGACAGTGGTTCCGACGAGCGCGGTTCCGACGAGCGCGGTTCCGACGACGGTGACTCTGAGGGCAGTGGCTCAGAGGACAGTGGCTCTGATGAGGGCGGAGACGACGAAGGTGGCGAAGGGGGCGAAGGCGGCGACGAGCCGTCGGGTTCCGCTCCGCCCGACGCGCCCCCGCCGTCGACGAGCACGGGCGGCTTCGACGACGGCGCCCGGATCACCGAGTCACTCCAGCCGCCCGAAGACACCTCCGGCGAGGACATCCAGGAGCTGGTTAAGGAAGCCGGCGTCGAGGTCATGGCCGTCGAGTGGATCTTCCAGAAGCTCACGGGCCGGACGCTCACCGAGATGTTCATCGAGCCGATCACCGGCGACTTCTCGAAGATGTCGGCCGACGCCGAGGCGTGGACCAACATCTCCGACGCGATGAAGACGTTCTCGGACGTGATGGTGTCCAACGAGTCGGTGCTCAGCGAGAGCTGGACCGGACCGGCGTCGTTGGCGCACAAGGGATACGTCGATCTCGGGTGGCGTGCCGGGCTGGCGGCCGAGGCGGGTATCGCGACGCTGATCTCGAAGGGCTTCGAGCTGCTGTCGGACACCTCGAAGAAGCTGGCAGCCAAGGCGCTGGACCTGTTGAAGAGCCTGATCGACCGGCTGCTTGTGATGGCGGCCGAGGCGTGTGTGCCGATCGCCGGCTGGGTGGCCGACGCGATCACCGGCCTGACCGAGATCCTTCCCCTGATCAACGCGCTGCTCTCGATCATCGACATGATCAAGGACATCGTGCAGAAGGTCGGCGACCTGTGGAACTCGGTCAAGGACATCGGCTCACAGCTCGCGAAGATCAAGGACATCAGCAGCATCAGTGACGCCGTGGACATCGGCAAGAACATCGCGGGTGACGTCGGGGACATCAAGGACAACGCCTCGGGCATCGTCGACGACGTCGGCGGCATCGCCAAGGAAGCCGGCAAGGGTGTGAAGGAGTCCAACGAGGCCCACGAGGAGGGTGAGTCCGCCCGGGCGAGCCACTCGGAAAGCCACAGCGAGAACCACACCGACAACAGCGCCGGCAGCCACACCGACCACAGCGCCAGCAGCAGCCACACCGACCACAGCGCCGACAACCGCAGCGGCAGCCACACCGAAAGCCACACTCAGAGCCACACCGACAACCACACTCAGACCCACACGGAACGCCGCACGCCCGCACACTCGGCGAGCGGCCGGATCAGCGGCCGCATCGACTGATGCGCAGCCCGTCCCTTTGAGATCCGTCCACTGAGACCTGGAGGAACTGCCGTCATGTCACGGCCCATGTCCGCGCAGGACGCGTGGAAAACGCCGGAGATGCGGGAGGCGGAGTCCGCGCTGGACCGCGCCGTGTCGCAATCCCGGAACCTGCTGAAGAACCTGGACAAGCTAAAGCTCAAGCCGCTGCCGAAAACCGACACCCCCGAACGGATCGAGGCGCTCAAGAGGGCCGCGGCCAAACCCGACGCCCCGGCCGAGCTTCGGCTGGTGAAGCAAAAGGTCGACTCCGGCAAGATGAAATGGGAAGACGTGGCCTCCGGCCGCGCTTTCGCCGACCCCGACGTGCGCGCGCTCGCCGACGCGAAACTCGGCGAGGCGAAGGACATGTACGAGGAGCTCGAAGAGGGCCTTTCGCCCGAGGAGGTTTTCGAAGCCCGCGAAGGCGCCCGCAACGATCTGGCCGGCGGCGGCCGGTCCGCCTACCCTGTGCCCGAGGAGCAACCGAAGGAATTCTCGAACGAGGATCCCCTGGCGAGCAGCACCTCGGACTCGTACGCAAAGCCCGCGGCGACCGAGGAAGCACCGCCGTCGCGCTCCACGGAAGAAGACTTCGCCGACCCGCTGCACCACCAGGGCCCGTATCCCTCGACGCCTCCCTCGCCTGAACCCCCGGCGGCGGACCCGGAGCCCCCGGCACCCGACCACGGCCGCCACTCCACCCCACGCCACTCCGCCCCCCGCCATGAGGCACCGCCCGCGGACGACGACGAGTTCACCAACCCCCTCGCCGAGCGAAACCCGAGGTCGAAACCCGCTCCCCCACCGTCCGCACCCCGCCGCCGCGCCGACCCGCCGCCGGACGACGACGACTACTTCGGCGGCTCCTTCCTCGGCTGAGGTCCCGCCACACCACACAGCGCGTGGGCACCACCGGCCGGGAACCGGCGGCGGTGCCCACGCGCCGTCGTGCGCGACAAAACCGCCTCTAACCAGCCTCCGCACTCACGAGCAGTGGTGAGGGGCAGGCCGATGTGGGGGCAGTCCGAGGCGGTCGCGCCGGGGTCAGGAGGGGCTTTCGGGGTTGTCCCTGTCGGAGCGGCGGGAGCCGGCGTCCACGGTGAGCTCGGGGCGGGAGTCCGGGGTGGCCGAGGTGCTCACTTCCGGGCTAGCGGGGTCGGGCCCGTTGCCGCGCAGGGATTCCGGAAGTTCCCGTGGGCCACGCCGTTTCGCGACGATGATGAAGATCACCGCGGCGAGGAAGCCGATCATCGACGTCCAGACATTCACCCGCAGGCCCAGAATGTGGTTCGCCGTGTCGGTGCGCATGAGCTCGATGCCGCAGCGGCCCAACGTGTAGCCGGCAACGTACAAGCCGAAGGCGCGACCGTGGCCGAGCTTGAAACGGCGGTCGGCCAGTACGACGACGCCCGCGATGATCAGGTCCCAGATCAGCTCGTACAGGAACGTCGGCTGCACCGGGCTTTCGGGCAACGGGATGTGCCCGGTCGCGACGCCGCCCAGGATGTCGGGCGCGCCCGTGACCGGGTCGAAACGCTGGTACACCTCCATGCCCCACGGGAGGGTGGTGTGGGCGCCGTAGAGTTCCTGGTTGAAGTAGTTACCGATCCGGCCGATGGCCTGCGCGGTGACGATGCCCGGCGCGATGGCGTCGGCCATGGCCGGCAGCGGGATGCCCTTGCGGCGGCAGGCGATCCACGCGCCGACGCCGCCGAGCGCGATGGCGCCCCAGATGCCGAGGCCGCCGTCCCAGATCGCGAACGCGTTCCACGGGTTCCGGCCCGCTACGAAGTACAGTTCGGGATCGGTGATCACGTGGTAGATGCGGCCGCCGACCAGGCCGAAGGGCACGGCGAACACCGCGACGTCGATCACGGTCCCCTTGGTGCCACCGCGGGCCACCCAGCGCCGCTCACCCCACCAGATCGCGACGATGATGCCCACGATGATGCACAGCGCGTAGGCACGGATCGGGATCGGCCCGAGGTGCCAGACGCCGCGGTCGGGGCTCGGGAACGTGGCCAGGAAGGCTGCTGCCGAGGCGGAATACACGCCGTCACCGTAGCGCGTCAATGCTCCGGTGTGGTGAGGGAGCCGTCGAAGGGTTCGTGAAGGACCGGTCACGGTCCGATCGCGAAGAACACTATTCGTAGCCACCCGGCTGCAGAGCCGCGAGGTACCCGGCGAGCAGCGCTCCCGCCACTTGCGCGACGGCCGCGTCTTCCGGCAAGAACATTTCGTCGTGCAGGCTGGGCGCGCCCGCGGTCTCGCCGAGGCCGACGAACAGCATCAGCCCGCGCGTGCCGCTGCCGCAGTAATGGGCGAAGTCGTCGGCGCCGAACGATCGGAAGTCCACGTCGACGTCGGCGCCACCCGCCAGTAGCCACGGCTGGGCCGCGGCGGCCAGCGCCGGGTCGTTGACCAGCACCGGCTCACACGGGCTGACCGTCAGCTCCGCCGTGCACCCGTACGCCCGGGCCGTCGAGTGCACGATCTCCGCCAGTAGATCGAGTGCCCGGTCGCGGTCACTCGCGCGCATGAGCCGCAGGGACCCCAGCGCCGTCGCGGTGTTCGGCACGACGTTCGCAGCCGTGCCCGCGTTGATCCGCCCGACCGTGCAGACGGCGCCGTGGACAGGGTCGATGCGCCGGCTGGCCACCTGTTGCAGGCTCACCACGACCTGGCTCAGCGCCAGCACCGGATCCCGCACGAGGTGCGGATAGCCGGCGTGCCCGCCCTGGCCGTGGAGGACGATCTCGAATTCGTCGGTCGACGCGTTCACCGGCCCCGGCGTGGCCGAAACGACGTTGTGGGCCAGCCGCGGCTGCACGTGGGCGCCGATCACCGTCTCGACACCCAGCTCCTCCAGCGCCCCGGACTCGACGATGTCCAACGCCCCCGAAGGCGCCGTCTCCTCCCGCGGCTGCAAGATCGCGACGAGCCGCCGCGGCACGCCCGCGCGTTTGGCCGCCCGGCACACGGCGACGAGGGCGGCGAGGTGCACGTCGTGTCCGCACGCGTGCATCAGGCCGGAGCTGGATGCCCACGCCACTCCCGTGCGTTCCGCCACCGGCAACGCGTCCAGCTCGGCGCGCAGCGCGACGGCCGGGCCGGGATGATCGCCTGCCACCTCGATCAGACGCCCGGTTTTGGCGACCCGCGTGCCTTCGCCCAGCTCCAGCGCGGCGACGACAGCGCGGGCGGTGTCCTCCTCGTCGCCGGACCCGCGAGGATCGGCGTGCAGCCGGTGGCGCAGCTCGACGGCTGCCGGCAGCTCCTCGGCGAGGGCGGCGCGCCACCGGGCGGCCAGCGTCTCCGGGTCGGTCATCAGTTCTCCAGGCGGTAGACGCGGCGGGCATTCTCGTGTCCGGCCAGACTCGCGAGCCGGATCGCGTCCACTTCGGACAGTGCGTCGGCGGAGAGCGCTGCGGACAAGAAGTCCGAGAGTCCCTGGCGGAACAGCGCAGCTCCGAGGTGGTAGAGCTCGGCGAGGCCGAACGCGTCGGTCGAGAACAGGAGTTTCCCGAACGGCGCCAGCTCCAGCGTCTCGGCCAGGATCGCGGGTGCGCGGAAGCCCGCGTTGTGCGTGATGAGGCCGGTGTCGACGAAGACGTGCTCGAAAACTTGCGCGAGGTAGGCCGCGTTGCGGTGGAACGGATAGTTGTGCAGCAACAGGATCGGCACACCCGTTTTTCGGGTGGCCCGCAGGAAATCGGTGAGGAGCAACGGATCGCAGCGGTGAAGGTCGACGTCGGAATCACCGTAGCCCACATGGAACTGCACCGGCAGGCCGAGGTCGACGCCCGCCCAGATCAGGTGCCGGTGCAAGACCTCGTCGGCGAGCCGCAGCGGCAGACCGGCGCCCACGCGCGCCAGCCACCGCCCGGCGGCGTCGGCCACCTCGACAGGATCCGGCCGCTCGCCGTCCAGCTCCAGTCCCACCCGGTACGCCGCGATCGACTTCACCCCCACCGCGTGCTCGGCGCGCCGGGCCAGCTCGGCCCCGAAGTCGGCCGCGAACCGGCCCGCCGTGGTGCCCGCCGCCACGACGTCCTCCGCGACCTGCTCCAGCCGCACGACGTCGTGAGCCCTGGCTCCGGCCAGCTCCGCGAACTCGGCCGTGCCGGTGAGCTCGGCCGGCTGGAACCCTCCGTCCACCAGGAAATCGGTGGTGCCCGTGGCGCGCAGGAACCGCCGGGCGACCTCCTCGGCCCCCAGCTCGTCGCGCCGATTCAGGTACTCCTGCACCGGCGCGTGTCTCGGCAGGCCCAGCACGGGCGCACATCGCTCCCGCACGGCCAGCCCGATCAGCGAATCGAACAGCGACGTGCCCATTGGCGAGACCACATCGGCCTCCGTGAGCATCCCTTCGAACGCCTCACGACCCAGCTCATGCGTGACGACGCCGTGGCAGTGGTGATCCACGAGCGGCAGGTCAGCGACGAAGTCCAGCACACCCCCACTCTAGGCACGACCCCCGACGATTCCGGACCGTCCCGTACAGCAGACAGCCCCAGCGTTCTCGGGGCGCTGGGCTGCCTGCGTTCGGTATGTCGCCGGTTCAACGTCCGAGCTGCGCCAGGAACGCCGACCAGCTGTCACGACCGGCGGTGAGATACCCGGCTTTCCATTGCTTCGCGTCCCGGACGCCGGCGAACTCCGCCGCCATCGCGACTTCCACGCGATTGTTACCGCCAGTTCTGCGGCTCCGGTCGGCACCAGACGGAACCAAGGTGGCACCAGCTGGTGGGAAAGAGGGTGGGAAGGCGTGGGGGTGAACTGCGCGGCGGTGATTCCGCGAGCGGCGCTCGATCAGCTCGTCGCCGTGGCGGACGATCTGGAGGACGTGCGGGTGGCGGAGGGGCTGAGCCTGCGTGACGCGGGTCGGATCCTCGGGATGAACTTCTCGAACGTCTGCGGGTTGCGGGCGCGGGCGAGTTCGACGTTGCCGTTGCTGAAGAAGTACGCGCGGCTTCTCGGTTTTCGTTGCGGGTGCCGGTGGTTGGGTTCTGGTGATTGAGGACAGTCCGGGGCACCGTCCGCCGCCGTGGCGGCAGCGGATGCCGCGAAATGCCGATCCGGGCGACGCGCGCGCCATGACCGAGGCGTGGCGCCTGCACCTGTTGCGGTGCCCCACCGGCTACAGCTGCGACGCCGTCGCCGAGGCTCTCGGCATCGGAACGCTCGCGTTGTGGCGCTTGGAAAACAGCCCGGCGTTCGTGGGTGCCGCGATGATGAACGTGATGCTTCTGGCCCGCTTCTTCGGCTACGCCCTCCGCCTCCACCTCGAACGTCTGGGAATGACCCCGATCGACTGATGGATCCGCGACGGCACCACCTGGTACGACCCCGAATGTGGCGACCCCGAATGTGGTGACCCCGAATGTGGTGACGGCAAACCCCGCGACCGCAAAACGACCTGCCGCGCAACGCCTTGTCGACCGCCGCACGGCGGCTCGAATTACCGGCCTTGCACCCTGGTTCGCCGGCCGCTCGAATTCCCGGCCCCTCGAATTCGCGGCCCCTCGAATTCGCGGCCGCTCGAATTCCCGGTCGGGCACGGTGACCGGGTCCCACCTTCGCCGCGCGGCGAAGACAGGCGCCCCCGACGGCTTCTCGGGCGCTGGGGCGCCGGTGGTGGGTCCGCGCTAAGCATCCGCCGCGGTGGCGAGCCGCTCCCCCGCGCGGCGAGCGAAGCCGGGCGCGGCGAGAACCACCGCGACTCCCAGGACGAGCACCGCGCCGGCGGTGACGGGGAACCAGCGAGCGGGGCCGGTGGCCGGGTACGGAATGACGTTGACGTACACAGTGTAGCCGAGCAACGCGAGCGCGGCCAGCGGGAACACCAGGTGCCACCACGGCACGCGCATCTGGCGGCGCACGAAGAGCAGCAGAATGGCGCCGAGGGTCGTCAGGAGATAGATGACCAGGAGGATCAGGGTGCCGATCGACCCGCTCCACGCGAAGGTGTCGGCGGCGGTTGCGCCGAAGAACACGGCGCACACCACGATGATCAGGACCGCGGCGAGCGCCACGGCGGTGACGGCGACGACCGGCGTGCCTTTGGCGGAGGTGCGGCCGATGGCGCGGCCGTCGAAGGCGTCGCGGCCGAGTGCGAAAAGCAGGCGCGAGCCACCGACGACGCAGGCCAGGCAGCAGCCGAAGGCGGAGATCGCGGCGCCGACGCTGATCACGTCGCCGACCCAGGCACCGACGAAGGAACTGCCCAGGTCACCCAGCAGCGACGACGAGTCGTGGAAGGCCTGGGCGTTCGAGCCGAAAGCCATCATCTCCACGGCCGTCACGACGACGAAGAACGCCCCGCCGAACAGGGCCGTGCCGAGGATGGCGCGCGGGATGTTGCGGCGCGGGTCGCGGGTCTCCTCGCCGAGCGTCGCGGCGGCTTCGAACCCCGCGAACGACAGAAACCCGAACACCGCACCGAGAAACACCCCCGACAGGCCCACGTCCGGCGTGAAGGTGAAGACCGACAACGTGAAGTGCGCGCCACCCGGGGCGCCGCCGGCGATGAGACGCACGAGGATGACGGCGGTGACCAGGAGGATCAACGCGATCGTCACGCCTTCGACGACGAGCAGCGTCGACGTGCCGCGCCGCGCGGGCGCCACCGCGAGCAGCCACGCACCGGCGAGCGCGACACCCGTCAGCACGAAAGGGCCCCACCACGGCGGGTTCGGCCAGATTCCCACCTGCGTGAGGAACGCCGTGCCGAGCGTGCCGGCGGCGGAGCTGGTGACGACGGCGTAGAAGGTGTACGTCCCGAGCAAACCGATTCCGGAGACCACGCCGGCGCGGGGCCCGAGCGTCGCGCCGACGAAGGCGTACACGGAACCCGCGTGCTGGTAGTGGCGGCAAAGGCGGACAAAGCCGTAAGCGACCAGAAGGACCCCGACGGCCGATAGGAGGAACGCCAGTGGCACGGCGCGCCCGGCGGCGGCCGCGGTCTGCTGCGGGTTGATGTTGGCGGCCATGCTCGGCGCCATCAGCGCCACCGACAGCCCCACGGCCTGCCACACCGAAAGGGTGCGGCTCAGCGCTGGACGAGTTTCGACGGTCTCTGACACGATGCGCTCCTCGGTCGTCAGGAGGCAGCGAGCTCCTCGTTGCTCAGGCGTGAAGTACACAGGCGTGACGTACACAGTGAACATCGTGAGGGCACGGATGAGCCAGCTCGATCGGGCGGAACTCGCCAAGCAGGGTGCGGACGTCGCAGCGCGGCTGGGCCGTTCGGGGGTCGAGCTGGTGGCGGTGTCGTTCGTCGACAACTCCGGGATCTCCCGGGTGAAGGCGGTTCCGCTGGCGCGGCTGGCCGACGCCGCGGCGTGGGGCGTGGGTGGGTCGAACTCGTTCGACTTCTTCCTGTGCACGGACTCGATTGCCGACGGTACGTACTCGCTCGGCCCGGTCGGCGACCTGCGGTTGCATCCGGATCTCGACGCGGCCGTGCCGCTGGCGGCGCAACCGGGGTGGGCATGGGCGCCGGCGCTTCGGTACGACCAGGAGGGCCTGGCGCATCCGCAGGATTCGCGGGCGGTACTGGCCCGCGCGGTCGCGCAGGTGGCCGAGCGCGGGTTTTCCGTGCGGGCGGCGTTCGAGATCGAGTGGGTCGTCGCGGACGCCGACGGGGCTCCCGTGGCGGGACCGGCGTACGGCTTCTCGCGGCTGAACGGGAATTCGGCATATCTGCGCGAGCTTGCGTCCGCTTTGGACACTCAGCACGTGGCGGTGGAGCAAGTGCATCCGGAATATGCCGCGGGTCAGTTCGAAGTCACGGTCGCGGCGGCGGATCCGGTGCGGGCGGCGGATGTTTCGGTGCTGGTGCGGGAGACGATCCGGAGCGTGGGGGCACGGCACGGGTTGAGGACGTCGTTCACGCCGAAGTTCGTGCCCGGTGGGGTGGGGAACGGCGGCCACGTGCACGTGAGCTTGTGGGAAGGTGCGCGGAATCTGTGTGCCGGCGGAGACGGGGTGTTCGGGCTGACCGGGACGGCCGAAGCTTTCGGAGCGGGGATTTTCACGCGGCTCCGGGCGTTGCTGGCGGTGGGGGCGCCGTCGGTCGTGAGCTATTTGCGGTTGGAGCCGCATCATTGGGCAGGGGTGTTCACGGCGTGGGGACTGGAGAATCGGGAAGCGCCGGTGCGGTTGGTACTCGGGCCGGTGGGGAGGCGGGAGACGGCGGCGAATTTCGAGGTGAAGTGTTTCGACCTGACGGCGAATCCGTATCTGGTGCTGTCCGGGTTGCTGTTCGCCGGCCTCGCGGGCATCGACGCCGGCGCGCGCCTGCCGGAGCCGGTCGACGTGGATCCGGGTGCACTGTCCCCCGCGAAGGCCGCGGCCACCGGGGTGACGCGGCTGCCGAGGACGCTGGCCGAGTCCGTGGCCGCGTTCGAGGCCGACGACGTGCTCAAGACCGCCTTCGGACCGCAGCTCGCCACCACGTTGATGGACGTCCGCCGCGGCGAGATCGCGGAACTCGGCTCGCTGCCCGACGACGAGCTCTGCGCCCTGATGCGCTGGCTGCACTGAAAGACTCGTGAGGGCCACTGCCGGTTCTAACCGGCAGCGGCCCTCACAAGTCCTTGTCGCAGGTCAGGCGCGCGAAGGGGCCTTGCGGACGCCTTCCGCGAGCTCGGCCGCCAGCTTCCGCACACCGGTCGCGCCGTCGTTGGTGGCGGCGGTGACGAGGGCGGAGCCGACGATCACGGCGTCGGCGAAGGCGGCCACCTGGGCGGCCTGCTCGCCGGAGCGGACGCCGAGACCGACGCCGATGGGCAGGTCGGTGTGGACACGGGTACGGGTGACCAGGTCTTCCGCGTGCACGCCGACCTGGTCGCGGGCGCCGGTGACGCCCATGACGGCGGTGGCGTAGACGAAGCCGGACGACGCGGCCGTGGTGAGGGCCAGCCGTTCTTCGGACGACGACGGCGCGACGAGGAAGATGCGGTCCAGTCCGTGGGCGTTGGAGGCCTCGATCCATTCGGCGGCCTCGTCGGGGATGAGGTCCGGCGTGATCATGCCGAGGCCGCCTGCGGAGGCGAGGTCGCGCGAAAAGCGGTCGACGCCGTAGCGGTGCACGGGGTTCCAGTACGTCATCACGACGGCTTTGCCACCGCGCGCCGAAACCGATTCGACGACCTCGAAAAGCCGCTTGAGCTTGAACCCGTTGGCGAGTGCCTCGTCGGCTGCCGCCTGGATCGTCGGACCGTCCATGACCGGGTCGGAGTAGGGCACGCCGACCTCGATCAGGTCCGCGCCGCCGTCGACGGTGGCGCCGATGAGGTCCTTGGAGGCGTCGATCGACGGGAAGCCGGCGGGCAGGTAGCCGACCAAAGCGGCCCGGCCCTCCGCCCGCGTCGCCGCGAACAGGTCGTCGAGGCCGCTCACTTGTCCTCCCCGTCCACGAGACCGAACCACTTCGCCGCGGTGTCCATGTCCTTGTCGCCGCGCCCCGAAAGGTTCACGACGATCAGGCCGTCGGGTCCGATCTCCCGGCCGAGCACCAGCGCGCCGGCCAGCGCGTGAGCCGACTCGATCGCCGGGATGATGCCCTCGGTCCGCGACAGCAGCCGCAGCGCCTCCATGGCCTCGGCGTCGGTGACCGGGCGGTACTCGGCCCGACCGGAATCCTTGAGCCAGGAGTGCTCCGGGCCGACGCCCGGGTAGTCGAGACCCGCCGAGATCGAGTGCGACTCGACCGTCTGGCCGTCCTCGTCCTGGAGCAGATACGTCATCGCGCCGTGCAGGTTGCCCGGGCTGCCCTTGGTCAGCGTGGCGCCGTGGCGGTTGCCGTCGACACCCTCGCCACCCGGCTCCAGGCCGACCAGCCGCACCGACGGGTCGTCATAGAAACCCGAGAAGATGCCGATCGCGTTGGATCCGCCGCCGACGCACGCCGCGACGACGTCCGGCAGCCGCCCGGCCTGCTCCAGCACCTGGGCACGCGCCTCCTCGCCGATGACGCGGTGGAAGTTGCGCACCATCATCGGGAACGGGTACGGGCCCGCGGCGGTGCCGAAGAGGTAGTGGGTGGTGTCGGCGTTGGTGACCCAATCGCGCAACGTCTCGTTGATCGCGTCCTTGAGCGTGCGGGAGCCGCTTTTCACCGGCACGACCTCGGCGCCGAGCAGCCGCATACGCGCGACGTTCAGCGCCTGGCGCTTCATGTCGACCTCGCCCATGTAGACCAGGCATTCGAGGTCGAGCAGCGCGCACGCGGTGGCCGTGGCCACGCCGTGCTGGCCCGCACCCGTCTCGGCGATCACGCGCTTCTTGCCCATGCGTTTGGTCAGCAGCGCCTGGCCGAGCACATTGTTGATCTTGTGCGAGCCCGTGTGGTTGAGGTCCTCGCGCTTGAGGAACACCCGCGCGCCACCGGCGTGCTCGGAGAAGCGCTTGGCCTCCGTGAGCAGCGACGGGCGGCCGGCGTACTCGTTGAGCAGCCGGGTCAGCTCGTTCGTGAAATCGGGGTCGTGGCGGGCCTTCTCGTACTCGGCCGCGACCTCGTCGACCACGCCGATCAGCGCCTCCGGCATGAACCGGCCGCCGTACGGGCCGTAGTACCCACGCTCGTCCGGGTCGTGAGCACCGGGGTCGTGTTTGCCGGGGCCGGTCATCGCGACGGCCTCGGGCAGGCGGGGTGCGAACCCGCGGTGACAAGCTTCACGAGCGAACCCTTCGGATCACCGGACGCGACCAGACCTTCGCCCACCAGCACGGCGTCGGCTCCCTGGCCGGCGTACGACATGAGGTCGCCCGGGCCGCGGACGCCCGACTCGGCGACCTTGAACACCTCGAACGGCAGGCCGGGGGCGAGGCGGGAGAACACGTCGCGGTCCACTTCGAGTGTGTGCAGGTTGCGGGCGTTCACACCGATCACCGACGCGCCGGCTTCCAGCGCACGGTCGGCTTCCTCGGCGTTGTGGATCTCCACGAGCGCCGTCATGCCCAGCGATTCCACGCGATCGAGCAGCGCGGCCAGCGCGTTCTGCTCCAGCGCGGCGACGATCAGCAGCACCATGTCCGCGCCGTGCAGGCGCGCCTCGTGCACCTGGTAGGGGCTGACGATGAAGTCCTTGCGCAGCACGGGAACGTCGACGGCGGCGCGCACGGCGTCGAGGTCGTCGAGCGAGCCGCCGAAGCGGCGCTGCTCGGTCAGCACGCTGATCACGCGTGCTCCGGCGTCTTCGTAGTCCTTCGCCAGCGCGGCGGGGTCCGGGATCGCGGCCAGATCGCCCTTCGAGGGGCTGCGCCGCTTGACCTCGGCGATCACGCCGATGCCCGACTCCTTGAGCGCCGTCATCACATCACGCGGGGGCGCGGCCTTCGCCGCGCGGGCCTTCAGCTCGTCGAAGGGCATCGCGGATTCGCGGACCGCGAGGTCCTCCCGCACGCCGGCGACGATGTCTTCGAGCACGCTCACCGGGCGCCACCAGCCGACGGTGAAGTCACCGATCCATTCGCAAGACCAATCACAAAAACCTTCCCCTTCCCGCCGAAACGATGCTAACCCCCGCTCTCAGACGGGCCGGTCCCGGGTGCACGCCTTGCTCCGAATGCGCTTCGGTATCCGGCGTTCACCGGCCCTCGGTGGGGTCCTCGCCTTCGGAAAGCGCCTCCCACAGCTCGGTGTCCGGGTCACGTCGCTTGGCGCCGGGTGCCGAATAGCGGCTGCCGAGGCGCCGCGCGGCGCCCGCGCCCTTGACGGCCACCAACCCCGCGACCACGAGAAGAATTCCGCCCAGCACCGCCAGTCCCCGCCCGAGCAGCAGCTGGGCGACCGGCAAACCGGGCGCCCAGCCGAACTTCACGCCGTTCACCCCGGTCCAGATCCCCGCGAGCCCGGCCAGCGCCAGCAGGACGCCCAGGATCCGCCGGGTCCAGCCGCCGGTCGCGACCACACCCGCGACACCGGCCAGCGCCAGCAACGCGAGCGGCACCAGCGCCGTGGCGCGCTGCTCACCGTCCTCGGTGTAGAGCTTCACGCCGAGCACGCCTTCGTCGCGGAACTCGGCGTACCAGGGCAGCTTCGAAGCGCCCCACAGGGCGAGCGCGCCGAGGAGCAGGGCGACGATGATCGTCCACAGTGGACGCCGCGACGGTTTGGTCTCCGTCGTGGTGCCCGCCTGCCCCGGTTCCTCAGACACCTGCGGAGTCCTCGGCCGGATCGAGCTCGCCCGCGGGCACCATCGTCTGCGCCGCCGCGACGGCCGACAGCACGGTGCGCGCCTTGTTGAGCGATTCGGTGTCCTCGTAGTCCGCCACGGAGTCGGCCACGACGCCGCCACCGGCCTGCACGTACGCGACCCCGTCGCGCATCAGCGCGGTACGGATGGCGATGGCGGTGTCGGCGTCGCCGGCGAAGTCGAGGTAACCGACCACGCCGCCGTACAGCGCGCGACGCACCGGCTCCAGCTCTTCGATCAGCTGCATCGCACGCACCTTCGGCGCGCCCGACAGCGTGCCGGCCGGGAAGCAGGCGACGACGGCGTCGAAGGCCGTCTTGCCCTCGGCCAGCTCGCCGGTGACCGTGGACACGATGTGCATCACGTGGCTGTAGCGCTCGATCTGGAAGAAGTCCACCACGTGCACACTGCCGGGACGGCAGACCTTGCCGAGGTCGTTGCGGCCGAGATCCACGAGCATGAGGTGCTCGGCCCGCTCCTTCTCGTCGGCCAGGAGGTCCTTGGCCAGCTGCGCGTCCTCCTCCGGGTCGGCCCCGCGCCAGCGCGTGCCGGCGATGGGGTGCGTGGTGGCGCGCCCGTCGCGCACGGTGACCAGCGACTCCGGGCTCGATCCGACGATGTCGAAGCCCTCCAGCCGCAGCAGGTACATGTACGGGCTCGGGTTGGAGGTGCGCAGCACGCGGTAGACGTCGAGCGCGTCCGCACCCGTTTCGATCTCGAACCGTTGCGACGGCACGATTTGGAACGCTTCTCCGGCCTTGATCGCCTCAACGGCCTTGTCCACGGCCGCGTGGAAGTCTTCCTTCGTGCGGCGGCGCGTGAACTCCGGCGCGGGCCGCTCGAACGTCGCCACGGTCGGCGGCGCGGGCACGCGCAGCTCCTCGGTCATGGCCGACAGGCGCCGCAGGGCGTCGTCGTAGGCCGCGTCGACGCGGTCCGGGGAGTTGTCCCAGTTCACGGCGTTGGCGATGAGCGTGACCGTGCCCTCGTGGTGGTCGAACGCGGCCAGGTCGGTGGCGAGGAGCATGGTCAGCTCGGGGATGTCGAGGTCCCGCTCGGCGAGCTCGGGCAGCTTCTCCAGCCAGCGCACGGAGTCGTAGCCGATGTAGCCGACCATGCCGCCCGTGAGCGGCGGCAGGCCGGGCAGCGGTTCGGTGTGCAGCGCCTCGATGGTCGCGCGCAGCACCTGCAGCGGGTTCCCGTCCGTCGGCAGGCCGACGGGAGGCGTGCCGGTCCACACGGCTTTCCCGTCGCGGACCGTGAGCGCGGCCGGGCTGCGCACGCCGACGAACGACCAGCGCGACCAGGATTTCCCGTTTTCCGCCGACTCGAAGAGGAACGTGCCGGGCCGATCCGCGCCGAGCTTGCGGTAGATCCCGAGGGGGGTCTCGCCGTCGGCGAGCACCTTGCGCACCACAGGGATCACGCGACGGTCTTCGGCGAGCGCGCGGAACTGCGCGCGAGAGGGGCTGACCGGGCCGGGCCCTGCGGGCTTGCCGGCTGCTGAGCTGACCATAGGGGCCATTGTGCCGCGCGGGCCGCGCCATGCTGTGGGCGGGGCTCCGAATTCAGCGAATGTTGAATTCGGAGCGGGCGCGGTTCATAGTGGACTTCGTGACCACTGAAGACAGTACCGCCCGCCGGCGCGGCCGCCGCCCGGCCGGGCAGGACACCAGGACCGCGCTGGTCGACGCCGCGCGCACGGTGTTCGCGGACAACGGCTACGAGCGCGCCACGGTCCGCGCCATCGCCGCCCGCGCCGGCGTCGACGCCGCCATGGTCAACCACTGGTTCGGCAGCAAGGAAGGCCTGTTCGCCCAAGCCGTGCTCGAGCTGCCCTTCGAACCGGTCGAACTCGTCGCGGCACTGAGGGACGGCCCGATCGAGCAGTTCGGCGAACGCGTGGTGCGCACCTTCATCACGCGGTGGGACGGCGCGGGTGGCGACACGTTCCAGGCCCTCGTCCGCAGCATCACCAGCCACGAAGCCGCCTCCACCGTGCTGCGGGACTTCTTCTCGAAGTTCTTCGCCGAGCTCATCACCGGACTCGGCTCCGACAACGGACCGCTGCGGACCACGCTGTGCGCCTCGCAGCTCGTCGGCCTCGGCATGATCCGCTACATCGCGCGCTTCGAACCATTGGCGACCACCGAGGTCGAAACACTCGTCACGGCCATCGCGCCCACCTTGCAGCGCTACCTCACCGGCGACCTCGGGCTCGGCTAGCGGCCCGGCGCGTGCTCACGCCCCGGGCCGGACCCCGGCGCAGCACCATCCTCTGGCCGGCACCAGGAATCCGCCGCGCCGGGCCGGTTACGAGCCGCGCGCACCGGGACCGCACCGGATTCGGCGCATGACCGCCCCGCGTCACGGGGCGTGCGCGCCCTCGTCGGCGAGGAGAAGTCGCTCGTCGGTGTCGAAGCAGGTGTGACTGCCCGTGTGGCAGGCCGGGCCGGTCTGGTCGACGCGCAGCAGCACGGTGTCGCCGTCGCAGTCGATCCGCACCTCGCGGACGTGCTGGACGTGGCCAGAGGTCTCCCCCTTCACCCACAGCTCCTGGCGGCTGCGCGACCAGTACGTGGCGCGCCGGGTGGTGAGAGTGGCGTCGAGGGCCTCGTCGTTCATCCAGGCCATCATCAGCACGTCGGACGTCGAGTGCTCCACGACGACGGCCGCGATGAGCCCGTCGGCGTTGCGCTTGAGCCGCCCCGAAAGCGACGCGTCGAGGGTCATCGGACGACGACCCCGCCGCCGCGCAGCGCGCCCTTCACGTCACCGATCTTCAGCTGTCCGAAGTGGAACACGCTGGCGGCCAGCACCGCATCCGCGCCGGCCTCGACGGCGGGCAGGAAGTGCTCCACCGCGCCCGCGCCACCGCTGGCGATCACCGGCACCCGCACGGCTTTGCGCACCATCTCGATGAGCGACAGGTCGAAGCCGGACTTGGTGCCGTCGGCGTCCATGGAGTTGAGCAGGATCTCGCCGACACCCAGCTCCTCGCCGCGCGCGGCCCACTCCACCGCGTCGATCCCCGTGCCGCGGCGTCCGCCGTGGGTGGTGACCTCGAAGCCCGACGCCGTCGACTCGCCGCCCTCGGGCACGCGCCGCGCGTCGACCGACAGCACGATGCACTGCGCGCCGAACCGCCGCGACGCCTCGCTGAGGAATTCCGGCCGCGCGATCGCCGCGGTGTTGATGCTCACCTTGTCCGCGCCCGTGCGCAGCAAGCGGTTCACGTCTTCGTTCGACCGCACGCCGCCGCCGACGGTCAGCGGGATGAACACCTGCTCGGCGGTGCGGCGGACCACGTCGAAGGTCGTCTCACGGTTGCCGGACGACGCCGTGACGTCGAGGAAGGTGAGCTCGTCGGCGCCTTCGGCGTCGTATCGGCTCGCGAGCTCCACCGGGTCGCCCGCGTCGCGCAAGCCGGCGAAGTTCACGCCCTTCACCACCCGGCCCGCGTCGACGTCCAGACACGGGATCACCCTCACCGCAACAGCCATGGTCACCAGCGTAGCCGTCCACCTGCGACGGTCCGTGCCCCCGGTCGCGGCTGCGAGAGTCACAACGCGGGCGGCGTCCAGTCCCACAGCGGTGCGGTCTGTCGCCGGATCACCGACGCCGGCAGCACCGGCACCGTCAAGGCCAGCAGGAAATGCAGCCACCACGCGCTCGATGTATCGGCCGCGGCCTTGGCCCGCGCCTGCTTGGTGACGTATGCCGCTCGCGGCCGGCGCGCGGTGTCGTACGCGGCCAGCGCGTCGGCGACGGGCTTGTCACGCAGCGCGGCGGCGAGCACCACGGCGTCCTCGATCGCCTGGCCCGCACCCTGCCCCAGGTCCGGCGGCACGGCATGGGCCGCGTCCCCGAGCAACGCGACGCGGCCGCACGTGAACGAGGGCAGCGGGTCGAGATCGACGATATCGTTGTGCAGCACCGCATCGGGCGCCGTTGCCGCGACGAGTGCCCGCGCCTCCCGCGGCCAGCCGGCGACGCGGCGGGTCACCTCGGCGTGTTCGTCGGGATACGTCACGCCGGGTGTGGACTCGGCCGCGCCGAGCGCCCAGCAGGCCCGGTCGCCGGACAGCGGGTGGATCATGAAATACGCGCCCCTCCCGGTCGTGAAGCTGCCGCGCATCGGCGGCGCCGCGCCGGGCTCGACCACTCCGCGCCAGCAGGTGTACCGGAAGCTCGGCGTGGGTGCGGCCGGGAACAGCACCCGACGAAGTCCACTGTGGACACCGTCGGCCGCCACGACCACGTCCGCGTCCACTTCGGATGGATCGGTGACCGCAATTCCGGTGCGGAGCACCGTTTCCGGCAGCTCGGCCAGCAGCGCGCCGTGCAGCTGGGCACGGTGGAACGCCGCCAGCGGCTCGTCGCGCCCGGTCCGGAACCGCCGCAGGTAGCGGCCGGAAGAGGTCCGCAACGTCCCGGTGACCTCGGACGGCGCCGCGTACTTCCGCACGCGCTCCCCCACGCCCAGCGCGTCGAGTGCCCGCATAGCGTTGGGTGCGAGCGACAGCCCGGCACCGATCTCGCCCAGCTGCGGTGTGCGTTCGAGCACCGTCACCTCGTGCCCCGTGCGGTGCAGGGCGATCGCGGCCGTCAGACCCCCGAGCCCGCCACCGACCACCACCGCCTTCACGGCTGCGGCCCGGTTTCCCGAACGGCTTCGGCCAGCCACGCGAACGCGGCGTCGGCGCTGCGCACGCGCGAGGCCCGCCCACCGTCGCGTTCGAGCAGCTCGATGCCCTCTCGCGTGATGTCGCGAAACGACCCGAGCATGGCGACGCGTCGGCGGATCACCCGCTGCCAGGCGTCGTCGTCCACGCGGTAAATGGCGGCGCGCTCGCCGCGGCCGGCGCGTTTTCCGACCAGCCCGGCGCCGATGAGCAGCCGCAGGTTCGTGGTGAGCGACGCACGGCTCGCGCCCACCGCCTCGGCGAGCTGCGCGGCCGTCTGCTCCGGCGGCTCGCACGTCATGAGCCGGCCGAGCACGCGCCCGGCGATCGGCGGCAGGCCGTATTCGCGGGTCAGGAAGGCGGCGACCCGCTCGATCCACTCGGCCACTTCGTCCGGCACGGATGTCAGCATAGGCTAGTCATGACTGAAATGTGGGCTCGATGCATCAAAACGGGCCCCTCGCGCGTCTAGGGTCACGTGACCACCAGCTTCGACGAGTTCGTCGGCGAGCGCCTCGACGGGCTCCTGCGCTACGCGACCGTCCTCACCGACGATCCGCACCTGGCGCAGGACATCGTGCAGGACGTGCTCCTGCGGGCCCAGCAGCGCTGGGCGAAGATCGAGTCCGCGCCCACCTACGTACGGCGGATGGTCACCAACGAGTACCTGTCCTGGCGGCGGCGGGCGATCCGGCGCGTGGTCCCGTCGAGTCACGAGGTGCTCGACGCGATCAGCCCGCCCGAAGCCGACCCCGCCACCGCCTACGACGAACGCGACGCCATGCTCGCGCGCCTGGCGACGTTGCCGCGCAAACAGCGGGCCGCGCTGGTGCTGCGCTACTACGAGAACTATTCCGACGACGAGATCGCCGAGGTGCTGCGGTGCACCACGTCGACCGTGCGCAGCCAGATCTCGCGCGCGCTGGCCACGCTGCGCGCCGCCGTCCATCCGTTCGCACTGACCACCGGAGCCGGAGAATGAGCCAGCCCGAGCACACCACCGAGACGCTGCTGCGCGACAGCTTCGAGCGGCTCGCCGAGCGCGCTCCGGACGGCCACGAGGTCCGCAACGCCCTCGCCCGGGCCCGCCAGGCGCGCCGCCGCCGTTCCCGGTTCGCGCTGGCGGCGGTGGCCGCCGCGGTGGTGGCGGCGACGGTCGGGGTGTCGGTGGTGGTCGGCGCGATTCCTTCCGAGCAGTCGGTGGCGCCCGCGGCGGGCCGTCCGGTGCTCGGCTACACGCCGGGCTGGCTGCCCGACGGGTTCACCGAGCAGTACCGCTCCGCCGGACCGGGGACGACGCCGCAGGTGCGCCGCTGGTTCGCCGGCCCGAGCCGCATCGAACTGTCGGCGTTTTCGACGAAGGACCCGAACTGGTCGGCGACGGCGCTGCGGCTCGCCGCGCTGCCGGACCAGATCGTGATCGACGGACGGGTCGCCATGGTCACCGGTTCGGCGACCTCGGCCGAGCTCACCTGGTCGCCCGACGACACACACGTGCTGCGCGCGGACGTCGACGCCGTGCCGGACGCCAGGGCGGTCGCCCAGCGCATCGCTTCGAGCGTCACCACCGACGACCCTGTCCGCCTGCGCGGCGAGGCCCGCTTCGGCCCCCTGCCCTCGGGCCTGCGCGCTTCGGTCACCACCGTCGGCGGTGCCACTCCGGCGGAAGGCACCACGACGCTCGTGGCGCGTTCGGCGTCGGCGTCCGTCCAGGTCACACTGGGTCCCGCCTCGCCGGGCCTCGGCGGCTCGGTGCCGGCGACCGTACGCGGCCTGCCCGCGGCCGCGGTGGGCGACCTTGTGACGGCGCGCCTGCCCTCGGGTCGCTGGCTGACGGTTTCGGGCGGGGTGCCACGCGCCGAACTGGTTTCCGTCGCCGACGGGCTCGTGCTCGACCCGGCTCCGGACTACGCCTGGCTCGGGAGCGACTGAGCCGCGCCTCTGGTTCGCGTCGCAGGACCGACGCGGGCGCCGACACCGACGGCAAGAACTACTGTGTGCTCATGTCAGCCGAGCTCGACGCCCTCGCGGCGGCGAAGTACGTGGTCCTCACGACCTACCGCCGCGACGGGCGCGCGGTGCCCACGCCCGTCTGGTTCGCCCGCGACGGCTCCGATCTGCTGATCTGGTCCGAACGCCAGGCCGGCAAGGTCAAGCGCATCCGCAACAACGGCCGCGTTCAGGTGCAGGCCAGCGACTTCCGCGGGAATCCCCACGGGTCCGCGGTCACCGGCACCGCCCGGCTCCTCGACGATCCCGCGACCGAAGGCGTCCGCAAGGCGATCGCGCACCGCTACGGACTCGTCGGCCACGTGAGCATGTTCTTCAGCCGTCTCCGCGGGGGCCCGCAGCGGACGATCGGCATCGCCGTGACCGTGGACGAGGAGCTCTAGCGCACCGCGGCCAGGGCTTCCGGCAGCGTGAAAGCCCCGGCGTACAACGCCTTTCCGACGATCGCACCTTCCACGCCGTCGGCCGAGAGGGTGGCGAGCGCGCGCAGATCGTCCACACTGGACACACCACCGGAGGCGATCACGGGGGCGTCGGTGCGCGCGGTGACTTCGCGCAGGAGCTCGAGGTTGGGGCCGCGGAGGGTGCCGTCCTTGCTGACGTCCGTGACCACGTAGCGGGCTGCGCCGTCGCGGTCGAGCCGGTCGAGGACCTCCCACAGGTCGCCGCCGTCGGAGGTCCAGCCGCGGGCGGAGAGGCGGTGGCCGGCGTCGGTGATGCGGACGTCGAGGCCGATGGCGACGCGGTCGCCGTAGGAGGAAACCACCTTGGCGGTCCACTCGGGGTCCTCCAGCGCCGCCGTGCCGAGGTTGACGCGGCGAGCACCGGTGCCGAGCGCGGCTTCGAGCGACGCGTCGTCGCGGATGCCGCCGGACAGCTCCACCTGCACGTCGAGACGGCCGATCACCTCGGCGAGCAGCGCGCGGTTCGAGCCTTTGCCGAACGCTGCGTCGAGGTCCACGAGGTGGATCCACTCGGCGCCGTCGCGCTGCCAGGCGAGCGCCGCCTCGAGCGGGCTGCCGTAGGACGTCTCCGTGCCGGCTTCACCCTGCACGAGGCGCACGGCCTGGCCGTCGGCGACGTCGACCGCGGGAAAGAGCATGAAAGTCACCGCGACAGCCTAGAGCGGCCGAACCGTGAAGCGAACTACAGGGTGGCCAGCCAGTTGCGGAGCAACTGCGCGCCCGCGTCACCCGACTTCTCGGGGTGGAACTGGGTGGCCCACAGCGGCCCGTTCTCCACCGCGGCCACGAAATCCTCGCCGTGGTTGGCCCACGTCACCTTCGGCTGCCGCCCCGGCAGGTCCGAGTCGAGCTCCCAGTTGCGCGCCGCGTACGAGTGCACGAAGTAGAACCGCTCGTCCGGGTCGAGACCGGCGAACAGCTCCGAACCCTCCGGCGCGCGCACCGTGTTCCAGCCCATGTGCGGCAGCACGTCTGCCCGCAGTCGTTCGACGGTGCCGGGCCATTCGCCCGTGCCCTCGGTCTCCTCGCCGTGCTCGACGCCGCGTGCGAAGAGGATCTGCATGCCCACGCAGATCCCCAGCACCGGGCGTCCACCGGCGAGGCGCTTGCCGATGATGCGGTCGCCCTTGACCTCGAGCAGCCCCGCCATGCACGCGGAGAACGCCCCCACCCCGGGCACGACCAGTCCGTCGGCTTCGGCCGCGGCATGGGGGTCGGCTGTGACCTCCACCTCGGCGCCCGCGCGCGCGACGGCGCGTTCGGCGGAGCGGAGGTTGCCGGAACCGTAGTCGAGGATCACCACACGAGACACCCGACCAGCGTAGTCCCCAGGGTGAGGACGCCTTTCAACCACGGCGGAGCGAGGGGACGGTCACCGAGCCGACGCGGCCTGCGGGCGCGGGGGGCAAATTTTTGCGCCGAACCCGTTTCATCCGCGGCCGGACCGGGTAACCATCATGTCCGCTGCGGCGCCGCCGGTGCCCCCGAACCCCGGAAGAAGAATCGATGTCCGAGCCGGACCTCCTCTGCCAGATGTTCCAAGCGTGGCGAGACGACATCGACAGTGTCCCGTTTCCGCAGTTCACGGACCTGGCAATTCCTGCGCAGCCGTCGCGCGCCGAGGTCGATTCATGCCGCGCTCGTGACGCTCGCAACGAGAACGTGATGAAAGCCATGAGGTGGCGCGGGCACCATCTGTGATTTCCTGCTGACACCGCATCGCCGCGAGCCAGCAGGAGCAGCCGATGAGCACCAGCCCGGATCCACACGATTTCCTCGATCTCGACGCCGGCCTGTCCGAGGAGGAACGGGCCATCCGGGACGCCGTGCGCGAGTACGCACGCGATCAGCTCCAGGGCAACGTCGCCGAATGGTACGAATCGGGCGCCCTGCCCGCACGTGACCTCGCGAAGGGGTTCGGTCAGCTGGGCCTGCTCGGTATGCACCTCGAAGGCTACGGCTGCGCGGGCACGAGCGCGGTGGCGTACGGCGTCGCCTGCCGCGAGCTGGAGGCCGTCGACTCGGGTCTGCGCAGTTTCGTCTCGGTGCAGGGGTCGCTCGCGATGTTCGCGATCCACCGCTGGGGCAGCGAAGAACATCGGCAGGACTGGCTGCCGAAGATGGCTGCGGGCGAAGCACTCGGGTGCTTCGGCCTCACCGAACCCGACGCGGGCAGCGACCCGGGCAGCATGCGCACGCGCGCCGTGCGCGACGGCTCCGACTGGGTGCTAACCGGCACGAAGATGTGGATCACCAACGGCACGGTCGCCGACGTCGCCGTCGTCTGGGCGCAGACCGACGAGGGGATCCGCGGCTTCGTCGTCCCGACGTCGACGCCCGGCTTCACCGCCAACGAGGTCAAGCACAAGCTGTCACTGCGGGCGTCGCTCACGGCCGAACTGGTGCTCGACGGCGTACGACTGCCGGAATCCGCGGCATTCCCGGAGGTGCGCGGCCTGCGCGGCCCACTGTCGTGCCTCAACGAAGCGCGGTACGGGATCCTCTACGGCGTGGTCGGCGCCGCCCGCACGTGCTACGAGGCCGCGCTGGAGTACACGCTTTCGCGCGAACAGTTCGGCAAGCCGCTGGCCGGATTCCAGCTGACGCAACGGAAACTCGCCGATCTCCTCGTCGAGGTCAACCGCAGCGGCCTCGTGGCGCTGCAGATCGGCCGGCTGAAGGACGCGGGCACGCTGCACCACAACCAAGTGAGCTTCGGCAAGCTCGCCAACGTGCGCTCGGCCCTCGAGGTCGCCCGCACCGCGCGATCGATGCTCGGCGCCAACGGGATTTCCTTGGAATACCCGGTGATGCGGCACATGGCGAACCTCGAGACGGTGCTGACCTACGAAGGCACCGAGGAGATGCACGCGTTGTCGCTCGGGCAGGCAGTGACCGGAATCGCGGCGTTCCGCTGACGCTCCCGGCCCGCTGACACCCCGGCCCGCTGACACCCCGGCCCGCCGACAGTCCCGGCCCGCTGACACCCCGGCCCGCCGACGCTCCCAGCCCGCCGACACCCCCAGGAAGCCGGCGGGCCGGGGCGGCAGGTGGCGCCGGCCTCACCATCCTGACTCGTGAGTGGTGGAGCCGGTTCTAACCGGCTCTGACTTGCACTGCCACGCACGAGTACTGGTGCCGGGCCACGAGCGTCAGCCGCGGAGGAAACCCTTGAGCGACAAGGCGATCGACCCCGCGTCGAGGCCGTGGGCGAGGTCGTGGTCGGCGCGTGTGCCGTAGGTCCGGACCTCTGAGTCACGCCGGGTGCCCAGCGAGAGCAGGCGGTGCGGGATGTCGGCGAGCGCTTCGCTGACCTGGTGCGCCGACGTGCCCGTCAGGTACGGCTCGACGAGCACCACGTCCGCCGGTTCACCGACGGCCGCACGCAGGCCCGCGGCGTCGAACGGTCGAACCGTCGACGCGTAGAGCACCGTCACGTCGAGGTCCCGCGTCGCCGCGAGCACGCGGTCGAGCATCGGCCCCACGGCGAGCACGACCCCCCGCGAGCCGGTGCGGAGACGCTGGAAGCCGACGCCGAGGTGCGCTTCGGCGTTCTGGTCGGCCGACAGCCGCAAGTACACCCGGCTGTCGCCGGGTACGGAGTCGAGCAGCAGGCGTTTCGCCTCGGCGGGATGGCCGGGCACGTGGACGTACCAGCACGGCAGGGAATCGATGAGCGCGACGTCGCCCGGCGCCTGGTGGGTCCGGCCCTCGGCGGGCATGTCGTAAGACGCACCGTAGGACACCAGCACCGCGCCGACGTCCTGGTGGACCAGGTCGAGCTTGATCTGCTCGAAGGCGCGCTCCACGAGGAACGCGTTGAACGTGTGCACGATCGGGCGCAGTCCGGCGAGCGCGAAGCCCGCACCGGTGCTCACGAGCAACTGCTCGCGGATGCCGACGTTCACGACCCGGTCCGGGTGGCGCCGCGCCGCTTCGGCGAGCCGTGCGGCGGAGATCTCGGCGAGGACGACGGCGACGTCGGGGTCGGCGTCCACGATCTCCTCGACGGTGGTGAGGAAGGTTTCCCGCATGTGCCTCAGCCCTTCGGTTCGACGACGGCGACCACGGCGAGCGGTCGGCCGGGGTGTGCGGCGGTGAAGGCGGCGTAGAGCGCATCGTGGTCGCGGCCGGAGACCGTGCGCGTGGCCCAGCCCTCGACCTCGAAGCGGCAGGCGACGCCGCCCGGCCAGCCGAGACCCGCAGACTGGTTGTCGACCACCACCGCGGTGAGGCTTTCCAGGCCGAAGCGCGCGCCGACGGCGATGGCCTCGGCGTTGGAACCCTCTTCGAGCTCGGCGTCGCCGACCAACGTCACCACCCGGCCGGCGTAACCACGGGCCCGCAGGCCGAGCGCGGTGCCGAGGGCGATCGGCAGGCCGTGGCCGAGCGAGCCACTGGAAATCTCGACACCGGGCGCGCGTTTGCGGTCGGGGTGATGGCCGAGGCGTGAGCGCGCCGACGACCAGTCGGCGAGCTCCGCTTCGCCGAGGAATCCCTTGGCGGTGAGCACGGCGTAGTACGCCATGGGACCGTGCCCTTTGGACAGCAGGAAGCGGTCACGGGCCGGGTCGGTGATGTTTTCCGGGCGGATGTCGAGCACCCGGTCGTAGAGCACCCAGATGACGTCCACTGTGGACTCGGCGGCGGCGTGGTGCTTGTCGTCTCCGGTCATCAGCGAGATCAGCCGGGGCAGATCGGCGTAACCCGTTGCTGTGGTGGTCATGCACCCACGGTGCAACCTCGACCAATCTCTAGGTCAAGCGCTAACCTGAACCAATGACGAGGTTGGCGGAACACTTGAGCATCGGGCAGGTCGCCGAACGCAGTGGCGTGCCACACACGGCACTGCGGTTCTACGAGGACAAGGGGCTCATCGCCGCCGAACGCTCGGCGGGCAACCAGCGCCGGTACCCGCGCTCGGTGCTGCGCCGGATCGCCTTCATCCGCGCAGCCCAGCGCGTGGGCCTGTCGCTGGAGGACATCAGCAACGCGCTGGCCACCCTGCCGGCCGACCACGCCCCGACGAAAGCCGATTGGGCCCGGTTGTCCCGCGAGTGGCAGTACGAACTCGACGCCCGCATCGATGCCCTCCAACGCCTCCGTGACCGCCTCACCGGCTGCGTCGGCTGCGGCTGCCTCTCCCTGCGCAGCTGCTCCCTGTACAACGCGGACGACGAACTCGCCCGCTTCGGTCCCGGCGCGAGCAAACTCCGCCCGGTCTCCGAGGGCGGTATCTGAGGTCCGCTCGCGTCGCCCCCGAACGCGGGTCAGTCCCAGTGGCGGCGGGGGCGGCCCAGCAGGCGCCGTCCCACGTCGACGAGTTCGCGGCGAAGGCGCTCGTCGTCGAGGTGGGCGATGTCGGGCGAGCCGCCGGCCATGGCGAGGCCCGTGAGGGTCACCAGCGCGGTAATGCGGGCCGAAGCGTCGGGATCAGGGCCGGCGAGAATGGCCAGCAAGGCATTCTTGAAGCCTTCCATGCCGCGGGCCGAGTTCTCGATGGCGCGGTTGATGCCGGGGTCGCTTGAGAACAGGGCGACGAGCACGCGGTGGCGCACCACGAGGTCGACGAACCCGTCGAGCAGGTGGTCGACCTGGGCGCCGCGGCGGCGACGGCCTGCGGCTTCCGACACGAGGGCGTCGAGTTCGCGGATGGCGGGCTCGGCGACGGCCTCGGTGATCTCCGCTTTCGTCTTGAAGTGGTAGTACACGGCCGCTTTCGTGACCCCGAGCGCGTCGGCGATCATCTGCAGCGAGGTGCCCTCCACGCCGTGTTCGGCGAACAACTTCAGCGCGGTGCCGAGCAGCCGCGTCCGAGTGTCCTCGGCCGGGACGGCGGTAGTCATCGATCCTCCTCGTCAAGCGGACGAAGCGTACGCGACAACCTGCCGATCGGCAAACTGAGCCACTAGTCGATCGACAAGTGTTTCCCTAGCCGTGCGGCCAGTCACATCCTAGCCGATCGGCTTGGCACTGTCCTTGCCGATCGGCTAGCTTCGGCGTCACTGGTCCGTGTCGTGCAGGCCTGTGGTGCAAGCCGGTGAGACCCGGTTCGGGCGGAACGGAGAGACACTCGTGGCGACATTCCTGTACCGGCTCGGCCGGTTGTCGTTCCGGCGGCGCGCCATCATCGCGGCGGTGTGGGCGGTCGTGCTCGTGGCATTGGGCATCGGGGCGCTCACGTTGTCGGGCCGGCTGTCGGACTCGGTGACGATCCCGGGCACGGAATCTCAGCAGGCGATCGACCGGCTGCAGGACAAGTTCCCGCAGGCCGCGGCGGGTGGAGCGACCGCACGGGTCGTGATCGCCGCGCCGCCGGGGCACACCGTGACCGACGCCGCGGGCAGGGCCGCGGTCGAGTCGACCGTCGCGAAGCTCACGACGGCGCCGAAGGTCGCGGGTGTCGCCGACCCGTTCCAGGCCAAGGCCATCTCCCCCGACGGCCGGGTCGCCCTCGCACAAGTGAGCTACCAGGTCAAGGGCTTCGAACTCACCGACAGAGATCGGCAGGCGCTACTCGACAGCGGTACCGCCGCCGAGCGGAGCGGCTTCGAAGTCGAGTTCGGCGGCGACGCCGTACAGGCACTCCCTGAAACTGGCGCGACCGAGGGGCTCGGCGTGGCCGTGGCGGCCGTCGTGCTGATCATCACGTTCGGCTCGCTGCTGGCCGCCGGTATCCCGCTGCTGACGGCACTCGTCGGCGTCGGCATCGGCATGGCGGGCATCTACTTCGCGTCGGCCGGGCTCGAGCTCAACTCCAACACCCCGGTGCTCGCGCTCATGATCGGGCTCGCCGTCGGCATCGATTACGCGCTGTTCATCGTCTCGCGTTACCGGCACGAACTCGGCACCGGGCGAGATCCCGAGGAAGCCGCCGGCCGCGCGGCAGGCACGGCCGGGTCAGCCGTGGTGTTCGCCGGCCTCACCGTGATCGTCGCGCTCGCCGGACTCACCGTCGTCGGCATCCCGTTCCTCGGCCAGATGGGCCTCGCCGCGGCCGCCACCGTCGCGATCGCGGTGCTCATCGCCCTCACGCTGCTCCCGGCCGTGCTCGGCTTCGCCGGGACGCGCGTGCTCAGCACCCGCATCCGCTTGCGCCGCAAGCCCGTCGAGCGGTCCCACGGTGAACGGTGGGCGCGGTTCGTCGCGCGCCACCGCTGGCCCGTGCTGCTGACGGCACTGGCCGGGCTGGCCGTCGTCGCGATCCCGGCGCTGAGCATGCAGCTCGGGCTGCCCGACGACAGCACCGCGGCACCGAATTCCACCCAGCGCAAGGCCTACGACCTCGTGAGCGAAAGCTTCGGCGCCGGCGCCAACGGCCCGCTGCTCGTGGTCGTCGACACCGGCCCGACGCACAACACGGCCGCGCTCAAGCACGCCGCCGCGAAAATCGGTGCGCTGCCGGACGTCGCGGCCGTCACCCAGCCGCGCGTGAACGCCGCGGGTGACACCGCTCTGCTGACCGTGATCCCGAAGAGCGGACCCAGCAGCACTCAGACCGAGGACCTGGTCGCCGCGATCCGCGCGCAATCCGGGCCACTGGAGCGGAACACCGGCGCGAGCCTGGCCGTGACCGGGCAGACGGCCGCCAACATCGACGTGTCCGAGAAGCTCTCCGGCGCGATGCTCCCCTACCTCGCGCTGATCGTCGGGCTCGCCTTCCTCTTGCTGATGCTGGTTTTCCGCTCGATCGTCGTGCCGCTCAAGGCGACGCTCGGATTCCTCGGCTCGGTGGTCGCGACCTTCGGCGCCGTTGTCGCGGTGTTCCAGTGGGGCTGGCTCGCGAACCTGCTCGGCGTCGAGTCGACGGGGCCGATCATGAGCATGCTGCCGATCCTGCTCATCGGTGTCCTTTTCGGACTCGCGATGGACTACCAGGTCTTTCTGGTCACGCGCATGCGCGAGGAATACGTGCACGGGGCCGATCCGACCGACGCCATGGTCACCGGCTTCCGGCACGGTTCCCGCGTGGTCACCGCGGCGGCGCTGATCATGATCAGCGTGTTCGCGGGCTTCGTGCTGGCCGAGTCGGCACTGATCCAATCGATCGGGTTCGCGCTCGCGTTCGGCGTGCTGGTGGACGCGTTGGTGATCCGGATGACGATCGTGCCGGCCGTGATGTCACTGCTCGGGCGCCGAGCGTGGTGGCTGCCGCGGAAGCTGAACAAAGTGCTGCCCAACGTGGACGTCGAGGGCGAAGGCCTCAAGAAGGCACTGGCCGAACGTGAACCCGTGCGCGTGTAGCGGTCAGCTCACGAGCCAGACGATGGCGCCACCGACGGCCAGCAGGGTCGCGAGCCCCAGCACCACGGCGATGATCTTGGCCGTCTTCCACGTCGCGTAAACGCCGCCGGCCAGGAAGCCCCCCAGTGCCAGCAGCAGGATGGCGATCACTTCTTTGCTCACCCGGGTCAGCGTGCCACATGGCCCCCGCCCCGGCGGTACTGGGAGCGCCCGCGGCTACAGCACACCCTTCGTCGACGGGATGCCGCCGGCGCGCGGGTCCGGTTCCGTGGCGGCCCGCAGGGCACGGGCGACGGCCTTGTACTCCGCTTCCGCGATGTGGTGCGGATCGCGGCCGTGGATCACGCGGACGTGCAAGGCGATCTGGGCGTGGAACGACAGCGAGTCGAACACGTGGCGCGTGAGGACGAACGGGTAGTTGTTGCCGATCGTGAAGGTGTTGAACTGCTCGGGCTCACCGATGTGGACGCAGTAGGGGCGGCCCGACACGTCGATGGCGGCGTGGGCGAGCGTCTCGTCCATGGGGATCCAGGCGTCGCCGAACCGGCGGATGCCGCTCTTGTCGCCGAGTGCCTGCCGCAGGGCCTGGCCAAGGACGATGGCGGTGTCCTCGACGGTGTGGTGAGCGTCGATGTGGATGTCGCCGGTGGCTTCGACCTTGAGGTCCAGCGAGCCGTGCACGCCGAAGGCCGTGAGCATGTGGTCGTAGAACGGCACGCCGGTGGTGATCTCGACCTGACCGGTGCCGTCGAGGTCCAGCTGGACCGAGATCGACGACTCCTTGGTCGTGCGCTCAACCTTGCCGATACGAGTCATCGTGGTACTTCCTTACTGGCCTCGAGGAACGCGTCGTTCTCTTCCGGGGTCCCGATGGTCACGCGCAGGTGGCCTTCGATGCCGACGTCTCGAATCAGCACGCCGTTGTCCAAATAGGATTTCCAGCTGGCCTTGGCATCGGCGAACTGTCCGAAGAGGACGAAGTTCGCGTCACTCGGCACGGGCGTGAACCCGAGTCCCAGCAGGGCCTCCACCACACGGTCGCGTTCGGCGGCGAGCTTGGCGACGGTGGCGAGGGTCGCGTCGGCGTGGCGCAGTGCGGCACGCGCGGCGGCCTGCGTGAGCTTCGACAGGTGGTACGGCAGGCGCACGAGCTGCAGCGCGTCCACAATGGCCGGTGCGGCCGCGAGGTAGCCCAGCCGGCCACCGGCGAAGGCGAACGCCTTGCTCATCGTGCGCGACACGATCAGCTTCGCCGGGTACTCCGCGATCAGCCCGACCGCGCTGGGCTGCGGTGAAAACTCGGCGTACGCCTCGTCGACCACGACGATGCCCGGTGCCGCTTCGAGGATCCCGCGCAGCTGGTCGAACGGGATCGAGCCGCCGGTCGGGTTGTTCGGGCTCGTGACGAACACGATGTCCGGTCGCCGCTGGGTCACCAGCTCGGCCGCGCGCGCGGTGTCCAAAGTGAAGTCGGGCCGGCGCGGAGCGGGCAGCCACTCCGTGCGGGTGCCCGAGGAGATGATCGGGTGCATCGAGTACGACGGTTCGAAGCCGAGTGCGGACCGGCCAGGGCCGCCGAACGCCTGCAGGATCTGCTGCAGGATCTCATTGGACCCGTTGGCGGCCCACACATTCGCCTCGGACAGCACCACGCGCGTCGACACCATGAGGTAGTCGGCGAGGTCGGTGCGCAGCGCGACGGCGTCGCGGTCCGGATACCGGTGCAGCGACGCGGCTTCGGCACGCACGGCCTCGGCCACGTCGGCGACCAGCTCGGGCGGCGGCGGGTACGGGCTCTCGTTGGTGTTGAGGCGCACGGGCACGTCGAGCTGCGGCGCGCCGTAGGGGCTCTTGCCGCGCAGGTCTTCGCGCAGCGGCAAAGCGTCGAGCGTGAGGTCGCCTCCCGGGATCGCGTCGGTCATCGGCCCTCACCCGCGAACCGTGCCGTCACGGCCTCGCCGTGGGCGGGCAGGTCCTCGGCATCGGCCAGCGCGACGACGCGGCCGGCGACCTCGCGCAGCGCGTCTTCGCTGTAGTCGACCACGTGGATGCCCTTGAGGAAGCTCTGCACCGACAGGCCTGACGAGTGCCGCGCGAACCCACCGGTCGGCAGCACGTGGTTGGAGCCCGCGCAGTAGTCGCCCAGCGACACCGGCGCGTACGCCCCGACGAACACCGCGCCCGCGTTGCGCACGCGCGCGGCGACCTCGCGGGCATCGGCGGTCTGGATTTCGAGGTGCTCGGCGGCGTAGGCGTCCACGACCCGGAGTCCATCATCCACAGTGGACACCAGGATGACGCCGGACTGCTTGCCGCCCAGCGCCTGCGTGACGCGTTCGGAGTGCTTCGTCGCGGCGGCGCGGGCGGTGAGCTCCTTCTCGACGGCGTCGGCGAGCTCCTCCGAGGTGGTCACCAGCACACTGGCCGCGAGCGGATCGTGCTCGGCCTGGCTCACGAGGTCGGCGGCGACGTGGACCGGGTCGGCCGTCTCGTCGGCGAGGATGGCGATCTCCGTAGGCCCGGCTTCGGAGTCGATACCGATCACGCCGCGGACGAGGCGCTTCGCCGCGGTGAGGTAGATGTTGCCCGGACCGGTGACGATGTCGACGGGCGCGAGCTCGGTGCCGTCGGTGTCGGTACCGCCGTAGGCGAGCAACGCCACGGCCTGCGCGCCGCCCACCGCCCACACCTCGTCGACGCCCAGCAACGCGGCGGCCGCGAGGATCGTCGGGTGCGGCAGGCCGCCGAACGCCACCTGCGGCGGCGAGCACACGACGAGGGACCGCACACCGGCGAGCTGTGCCGGGACGACGTTCATCACCACCGTCGACGGGTACACGGCCAGCCCGCCCGGCGCATACAGCCCGACGCGGTCCACCGGAACCCACCGTTCGGTGACCGTGCCGCCCGGCACGACCTGCGTCGTCACGTCCTGGCGCCGCTGGTCGGAGTGCACTTTGCGGGCGCGCGTGATCGACTCTTCGAGCGCCGCGCGCACCTGCGGGTCGAGCGCCTCGAGGGCGTTGGCGAGCTCGGCGGCGGGCACGCGCACGGACTGCGGCCGCACCTTGTCGAACCGTTCGGTGTAGTCGAGGACGGCTTCCACGCCGTGGTCGCGAACCGCCTCGACCACCGGCCGGACGTGATGCAGGGCCGCGTCAACGTCGTATTCGGCGCGCGGCAGCGCGGCTCGCAGTTCGGCGACGGTCGGGACCTGCCCGCGCAGGTCGGTGCGGTTCAGCATGGTCACAGGGTACGAGGTGGCCACACGCGCCCCGGCAGGGATACTCGGTGAAGACCAGCTGTCCCACGATGAGGGAGGACGCCGTGCCGCGGATCGGGTTGTGTCAGCTCAACTCGGGTGACGATCCGGAGGAGAACTTGAAACTCGTTCGCAACGGTGTCGAGGCCGCGGCCGCGGACGGGGCGCGGATCGTGGTGTTCCCCGAGGCGACGATGGCGCGCTTCGGGCGGGCGCTGGCGCCGGTGGCTCAGCCGACGGACGGGCCGTGGGCGTCGGCCGTGTCGAAGATCGCGGACGAACACGGCGTGCTGGTGGTGGCTGGCATGTTCACGCCCGCGCCCGGCGGCCGCGTGCACAACACGCTGCTGATCACCGGCCTCGGCGTCTCGGCGTCGTACGACAAGATCCACCTCTACGACGCGTTCGGATTCGCCGAGTCGGACACCGTGGCGCCCGGCGCCGCACCGGTGACGTTCGAGGCCGATGGCACCGTCTTCGGCGTCGCCACGTGCTACGACGTGCGGTTCCCCGAGCTGTTTCGCCGCCTCGCCGACGACGGCGCGGACGCCGTCCTCATGCCGACGTCGTGGGGTGCGGGCGCGGGCAAGCTCGATCAGTGGCGCGTGCTGGTCCGCGCGCGGGCGCTGGACTCCGGCTGCTGGCTCGTGGGCTGCGGCCAGGCCGACCCCGCCGTGTCGGCCATCGAGGTGAACCCGAAGGCACCAACGGGCATCGGCCACTCGCTCGTGGCCGACGGTTTCGGGCACGTGGTGGCCGAGCTGGGCGCCGGCCAGGAAACCACCGTGGTGGACCTCGACCCGGCGGTCGCGGGGAAGGCGCGGATCGCGACGGGAGCGCTGGCGAACCGCCGGCTCTGACGGGCGCCGGGAGCCGCTCGCGGGCCGGGCGCGAACCTTCCGGCGCCCGAACCCGACTGAAGTTGGTTATGAAATTTCCGCAACTCTCCTAGATTAGTGAAAATTTCTACGCGGAGGGGTACGGATGCGTTTCGCGAAGGCAGTGGCCGTCGCGGCCGGGACGGCCGCGGTGATCGGGATGGTGAGCGCGGGAACGGCGAACGCCGCCGGGCCGCGGATCATCGGAGGATCCACAGTGGACTCGGCACCGTGGGGAGCACAGGTGTACTGGGACGACGTCACGGACTTCGACGGGTTCGAGTGCTCGGGCACGATCATCGCGGACCAGTGGGTGCTCACCGCGCAGCACTGCCTCGGCAGGGCCGGCATGCACGTCAAGGTGGGTGACGTGTCGCTCGGCAAGGGCACCGAGGCCGCGGTGGACCAGCAGAAGGCTTCACCCGACGGCGACATCGCGCTGCTGCACCTGTCCACTCCGGTCGAGGCGACGTACATGAAGCTCGCCGACGCCGACCCGGACACCGGAGCCACCAACCAGATCTACGGCTGGGGCCGCACCGAAGGCAACAACCCGCCGTCCGACACGTTGAAGACCGCGGACGTCGAGGTCACCGGCAAGGGCACCGACGCGTTCGGCGGCACGGCCATCGCCAGCAAGGGCGTCACCGGGTCGTCGTGGCACGGTGACTCCGGTGGCCCCGAACTCGCCGACGGCGTGCAGGTCGGTGTGTGCTCCACCGGCGAAAACTCCGGCAGCGACAAGAACGGCACCCAGAACTACGCCAGCGTCGCCGCGAGCCGAGACTGGATCAAGCAGACCGCCGGCGTCTGAGCCCGTCCGCCACGCCGGCTCGCGGCGGGCGTTCCGCGCGTGACCGGGTGCGTCACCGCGAGCGGGCGTGCTTGCTCGCGGTGACGCCGACCGTCGGTTGCCCCGGCGACGGCTGGTCCGGATTTCCGGCGGTGCCACCGGAACCTCGTCGATCACCGGCACCGGGCCGCCCACCACTTCGTGCATCGCAGCGACTGCGAACGTCACGGACGTCACGGACGTCACGGAGGTCGCCCAGGCGCCGGCCTGCCCACGGCGGGCACCGGCGCGCCTCGTCCGCGCGGCAGGACCGGCCGGTCGCGGCGCGGCGTTTCGGTCAGCGCAGGTCCATCCCGAGGTCCAGTGCGGGCGAGGAGTGCGTCAGCGCGCCCACCGCGAGGAAGTCCACACCGGACTCCGCGTAGGCCCGGCCCCGGTCCAGCGTCAGTCCACCGGACGACTCCAGCCGCGTCTTCGGCGAAACGGCGTCGCGCCGCGCAACCGCTTCGGCGCACTGCGCGGGCGTGAAGTTGTCCAGCAGCACCTCGTCCGCGGCCGCGGCGAGCGCCTCCTCCAGCTGCGCCAGGTCGTCGGCCTCGACCTCGCACGGCAGCTCGGGCGCATGCTCGCGGGCCGCCGCCAGTGCGGCCGTGACCGAACCAGCCGCGACGACGTGGTTGTCCTTGATGAGCACGGCATCACCGAGGCCCATGCGATGGTTCACGCCGCCACCGCAGCGCACCGCGTATTTCTCCAGCAGCCTCAGGCCCGGCGTTGTCTTGCGGGAATCACGGATCGCCGCGCCCGTGCCGGCCACTTCGGAGACCCAGGCGGCGGTCGCGGTCGCGATGCCCGACAGGCGGCACACGAGGTTCAGCGCCGTCCGCTCGGCCGTCAGCAGTCCGCGCACGGAACCACGCACGACCAGCGCCGGTTCCCCCGCCGCGAGCCGCGCACCGTCCGGCTTCGAGGAAACCACCTCGTAATCGGTGCCGAGTACCGCGTCGAACACCGCGAGCATCACCGGCAGCCCGGCGACGACCCCGCCCGAACGCGGCGTCAGCTCCGCTACCGCGCGCGCCGAGGCCGGCACTGTCGAGGCCGTCGTGGCGTCGGGCCCGTAGCGCAGGTCCTCTTCCAGCGCCGTGACGATGACGCGCCGGACGTCGGCCACCTCGAGCCCCGCCGCCACGAGGGCATGCTCGGTGGCCGCGGAAATCGGGGAGAACTCGGTCATGCCACACCCTCCAGTGCGATCGGATCGGCCAGCACGGGCTGACCGGAGGGGCTGAGCCGGATCAGCTGGCTGCGTTGCCAGCGCCCGGCCGGCTCGGGGAAGTCGGTGCGCACGTGGCAGCCGCGGGATTCCGTACGCCGCTCGGCGGCCGCCAGCAGTGCCTGCGCCACCACGGTGAGCGCGGCGTTCTCGACCGCCTGGTGCGTCCACAGCGGACTGTCCGTTGTCGACAAGTCGAGCACGGACCCCGCTGCGGCAAGACCGTCGGCGTCGCGCCCGATCGCGGCGTACCGGCTCATCACCCGCTGCAGGGCGTCGCGGTCCGCCGCCGGCGCCGACGAACGGGCGGGCGGGCGGCCTCGCGCCGGGTCCGGCAGCAGCCCGGCCGCGAGGTCCGCCGCGACGGCCTCGGCCACGCGGTGTCCCACCACCAACCCTTCGAGCAAACTGTTGGACGCCAAGCGGTTGGCGCCGTGCAGGCCTGTGCGTGCCACCTCGCCTGCGGCATACAGACCGGGCACGCTCGACCGTCCGTCCACAGTGGTCACGACACCGCCGCAGGCGAAGTGGGCCGCAGGCGTCACCGGAATGGCGTCGACGGCCGGGTCGATCCCCAGTGCGCCGCAGGCCTCGTGGACGGTCGGGAAGCGGGTCGCGAAGCCGGCGATACCGGTGGCGTCGAGGAACACGTGGTCACCGACGCCGCCCGGCGCCAGCGCCATCCGCTGCGTGATCGCGGCGGCTACGACGTCGCGCGGGGCCAGATCGCCCAGTGGGTGCACGCCCGCCATCACGGGCGCGCCCGCGCCGTCGACGAGCGTCGCGCCTTCTCCGCGCACCGCCTCGGTGACCAGCGGGCACCGCCCGCGCGCGCCGGGTGTGTAGAGCACGGTCGGATGGAACTGCACGAACTCGACGTCGGCCACCGTCGCCCCGGCGCGCAGCGCGAGCGCGATCCCGTCGCCGGTCGCGATCTCCGGGTTCGACGTCGCCTGGTACAGCTGCCCGAATCCACCGCTGGCGAGCAGAACGGCCGCTGCCCGCACCACTCCGGGCACGCCGCGGCGGTCCAACACGGTCACACCCGCGACCTCACCAGCGGGCGTGAGCAACGCGTCGACCGCGATGTGGTGCTGCAGCACCGGCACCCTCCGGTCACCGGCCTGCGCCACGAGCGTGCGCTCGACCTCGGCACCCGTGGCGTCTCCGCCCGCGTGGATCACGCGAAACGCGCTGTGGCCGCCTTCCCGGGTGCGCGCGAGGCCGTTCGTGCCCGGGTCGAACCGCGCCCCACCGGCCCGAAGCCACTCGACGGCCGCCGGGCCGCCGTCGAGGATCGACCGCGCGGCGTCTTCGTCGCACAATCCGCCGCCGGCGGCGAAGGTGTCCTCGGCGTGCTTCGCGACGGAGTCGCCCCGGTCGTGATCGCTTTCCAGGACCACGGCGACGCCACCCTGTGCCCAGCGCGTGTTGCCGTCGGCGACGGCCGCCTTGGTCACCACGAGCACGTGGAGTCCGAGCTGCTGTGCGCGCAGCGCGGCCGTCAGCCCGGCCACCCCACTGCCCACTACGACGAGGTCCGCGCGCGCCTCCCACACCGGGGTTTTCGCCTGAGAGGCAGTAACCGGCGTGGTCATTCGCCGCCGCCGGGCTGCCCGATCTCGATCATCCGCTGCACCGAGGCCCGCGCCCGCGCGGCCGTTTCGGCGGGCACGTGGACCTCGTCGGCGCCCTCGCGCAGGCTTCGCAGCAGCGCGGCGGGAGTGATCATCTTCATGTACCGGCACGACGCCCGGTCGTTCACCGCGCGGAAGTCGATCTCCGGCGCGGCCTTGCGCAGCTGGTGGATCATGCCGATCTCGGTCGCGACCAGTACCGAACTGGCCTTGGTGTCGCGCGCCGCGTGCACCATGTCGCCGGTGGAGAGGATCTTCACCCGCTCAGGGGCCACCGCGCCCTCGCCGGCGAGGTAGAGCGCCGACGTCGCGCACCCGCATTCGGGGTGGATGAACAGGTCGGCTTCCGGGTTCTCCTCGGCGCGAGCGGCCAGCTCGGCGCCGTTGATGCCGGCGTGCACGTGGCACTCCCCGGCCCACACGCGCAGGTTCTCGCGGCCGAGCTCGCGCTTCACGTGCGCACCGAGGAACTGGTCCGGCAGAAAGAGAACTTCCTGGTCAGCCGGGATCGAGGCCACCACGTCGACGGCGTTCGACGACGTGCAGCAGATGTCGGTCTCGGCCTTCACCTCGGCCGTGGTGTTCACGTAGGACACGACCACGGCACCCGGGTGCTCCGCCTTCCAGGCCCGCAGCTCGGCGCCGGTGATGGAATCGGCCAGCGAGCAGCCGGCGCGGGCGTCGGGGATCAGCACCGTCTTCTCCGGCGCCAGGATCTTCGCCGTCTCGGCCATGAAGTGCACGCCGCAGAACACGATGGTCGACGCCTCACTGCTCGCCGCGATCCGGCTCAGCGCGAGGGAGTCGCCCGTGTAGTCGGCGATGTCCTGGATCTCGGGGACCTGGTAGTTGTGCGCCAGCAGCACCGCGTCGCGCTTGCGCGCGAGCTCGCGGACCTCCGCGGCCCAGTCCGCGTTCGCCGCCACCCCGCCGTAGGGAGTCAGGTCGTGCTCAACCGTGGTGGTCATGTCTGGCCCTCCTGGACCGTCGACTGGTTTTCGCCTTATAATCGAAAACCGTGCGGAGTCATCTTAACACCCAGACCCCCTTGGCCCACGAGGTCTTGTGCGCCGTCCTGCAAGTGCGCTCGGACACACTGCGGGTGTTGCTGTGGCGCCGCGCGCTCGATCCCCACCTCGGCCGGTGGTCGCTGCCCGGCGGACGGCTGCGGCCCGACGAGGACGTCGAAACGTCCATCCGCCGCCAGCTCGCGGAGAAGGTGGACGTGCGCCGGCTCAAGCACGTGGAACAGCTCGCGGTCTTCAGCGCGCCCGACCGCGTGCCAGGCCCACGCGTGGTGGCGACGGCCTTCCTCGGGCTCGTACCGTCGGACGTCGACCCGGAGGTGCCCGAAGACACGCGATGGCACGACGTGACGGCGTTGCCGCGCACCGCGTTCGACCACGAGGCGATCGTGCTGCGCGCCCGCGACCGGCTGCGGTCGAAATTGAGCTACACCAATCTCGGTTTCGCGCTGGCGCCCGAGGAATTCACGATCTCGGCGCTACGCGGGCTCTACTCCGCCGCCCTCGGTTACCGCGTGTCAGCAACCAATCTGCAGCGCGTGCTGACCCGCCGCGGGTTGCTCGCGCCGACCGGGCGCACGGCATCGCCCGGCCGCACGGGCGGCCGTCCCGCGGCGCTGTTCTCCTTCGTGGGCAAAGGGATGCAGGTGACCGACCCGTTCGCCGTCTTCAAGCCTCCGCCGAAAAGGTGACGGACTGCGCGGCGGCGCCGCTGCCCGTACGGTGGACGCGTGACCGAGCCGGAGCAGGAGCAGAACCCCAGCGAGACGACGACCTTGCCGCTGTTCCCGCTGCAGACCGTGCTGCTGCCCGGCACGCACCTGCCGCTGCACATTTTCGAACCGCGCTACCGCCAGCTGACGGCCGACCTCGTCGGCGGCGCCGTGCCCGGGCGAGAGTTCGGCGTGGTCGCGTTGCGGCCGCCTCTCGTGCGCGAGGTGAGTGGTCTGGACCATGTGTACGACGTGGGCTGCAGCACGGTGTTGCGGGAAGCGAAGCGCCTGCCGGACGGCCGCTACGACGTCGTCACCACAGCCTCTCGCCGCTTCCGCCTGCGCCGCCTCGACACCACGTCGGCGCCCTACCTGCTCGGCGTTGTCGACTGGCTACCCGACGACCCCGTGCCCGCCACCGCGGCCGAACCCGCCCGGCGCCTCGGCGAAGTCGCCCGCGCCGCACACCGTCGCTACTGCGAAGCCGCCTGGCACGCCGACGACTGGCGCACCCCCGGCGACGAAGCCGACCCGACCGAGCTCGCCTACCAGCTCGCCGCCGACTGCGTCCTGCCCCTCGAAGACCGTCAGCAGCTGCTCGAAGAACACCACCCGCTGCGCCGGCTGCGCATCGTCTGCCGGCTGCTCACGCGTGAAGCGTGGTTCCTCGAGACGCTCAGCGCCGTTCCGCTGCCTCCCACGGAGATCGCGGACTTCTCGAAGCCCTCGAACCTGAACTGACCGGTGAACTAACCGAGGCGGCGGCCGAGGTCCGCCCGGCCGTTCCAGGCCGCTAGGAGGGCGTAGACGAGCGACGTCACCAAGGGAGCCGCGAGCCAGATCCAGCCGGATTCGAGCCGGGGCGCGACGGAGATGACGGCGCCGAGCGCGGGTGGGGTGTCGATGCCGTACTTGGCGTTCACGAAAGCGACACCGACCTGCGTGCCGAGCCAGGCGGCGAGGGCTGCGCCGGCGGCTGCGGCGAGAAAGATGACCGGACCGCGGCGCTCGCGAAGCAGCCACACGGCAAGACCGATGACCAGGCCGGCGGCCAAAGCGAGGAACCCGTAGATGGCGAGGTCGTCGAAGCGGTGCCAGCTCTCCAGCTCCAGCGGCACCCGCTGGCCGTCGGGCGTGATCACGCGTTCCCGCTGGGGTGGAGCCATCAGCGACCACAGCCAGCCGAGCGGGATGCCGAGCAGGCCGGCCGTCGAGAGCACACTCACAGCGGGCAGCAGGTCGGCCTTCACCACCACCTTCGGCCGCAGCCGGAGGGGCGGGAAGAGGTCGGGCACCGACCACGCGTCGGCCACGGCGGACGACCGGTGTGTTGCCTTGCCCCCGGAATCGACCACCCTGGACTCCTTCCCTGCGCGTATGCGGACCGAGCGTAACCGGTCAGCACCCGCGGTCAACCACTGGCGGTCTCGCCGTGCCGGCTGCAGCGCGCGGTCCAGCCCGTCGGCGTCACCTGCACGACCATCCTGCGGGCGCAGAACACGCAGTAACGCGGCGGTTCCAGCGCCGTGCGCGGGTTGTGGCACGACTCGTGGTCGGCACCACCCGGCGATGGCTGTCCACAGTGGACGCAATAACCGGGTTCGTCAGAGGCTGTCACTGAGCGCCTTGACCGGCATCTTGAGCTCCTCGAGCATCTCCAGGTCCGCCGACGCCGGACGACCGAGGTTCGTCAGATAGTTGCCGACGATGATCGCGTTGATCCCGCCGAGCATGCCCTGCTCCGCGCCGAGGTCGCCGAGCGTGAGCTCGCGCCCGCCGGCGAAGCGCAGCATCGTGCGCGGCATCGCGAGCCGGAACGCCGCCACCGTGCGCAGCGCGTCGCGGCCTTCGACGATCTCGTAGTGCTCATACGGCGTGCCCGGCTGCGGGATGAGGAAGTTCATCGGCACCTCGTGCGGGCTGAGCTCGGCCAGCTGCACGGCGAACTCCGCCCGCTGCTCCACCGTCTCGCCCATGCCGATGATGCCGCCGCAGCAGACCTCCATGCCGGCTTCGGCGACCATCCGCAGCGTGTCCCAACGCTCTTCCCACGTGTGCGTGGTGACGACGTCGGGGAAGTGCGAACGCGCCGTCTCGAGGTTGTGGTTGTAGCGGTGCACGCCCATCTCGACGAGCTCGTCGACCTGCTCCTGTGTGAGCATGCCGAGCGAACACGCGATCTGGATGTCGTTGCCGTCGGCGCGGATCGCCTCTACGCCTTCGCGAACCTGTGAGAGCAGCCGCTTGTCCGGCCCGCGCACGGCCGCGACGATGCAGAACTCGGTCGCGCCCGTTTCGGCGGTCTGGCGCGCGGCCTTGACCAGGCCAGGGATGTCGAGCCACGCCGACCGCACCGGCGACGGGAACCGGCCCGACTGCGAACAGAAGTGGCAGTCCTCGGGGCAGCCACCGGTCTTGATGCTCACGATGCCCTCGACCTCGACCTCCGGCCCGCACCAGCGCATGCGCACCTCGTGGGCGAGCTGCAACGCGTCGGCGAGCCGCTCGTCGGGCAGCCGCAGCACGGCGAGCACCTGCTCCTCCGACAGCCCGACGCCCCGTTCGAGCACCTGCTCGCGGGCGACGGCGAGCACGTCGCCGGTGTCCTGGTCGAGCTTCCCCGGTGCTGCGGTCACAACGTCTCCTCTCTCTGGGTGGCCAGCGTCATCGTGCCTGAGTCCGGCCAGGAAGTAGTGCGACGCCCGTCACTTCCCGACGGCCGCATTGCCGGCGAAAAACTCCGGGTCGAACTCTCCGCCGAACCACGGCGAAAGGCCCGACCGCGCGCCCTCGACGAACGTATCCCGGTCGGCCGTCCCCAGCCCTTCGGGCAGCACGCCGAGCAGCGGCGCGCCCGCCGCGTTCGGCAGGTCGTGGAGGTTTTCGACCGCCGCGAGGTCCGGAACGGCCGGCCAGGCACCGATCACCGCGCCGACCACGTTGAGCCCGCGACGGGTGGCGACTTCGGCGGTGAGCGCCGTCGCGTTGAGCGTGCCCAGCCCGGGCTGCGCGACGACCACGACCGGAGCGCCGAGCGACCACGCCACTTCGGCGAGACCGCTGCCCTGGCCGTCGAATCGGACGAGCAGGCCCCCGGCACCTTCGATGATCGTGAGATCGTGGTCGGCGTCCAGCTCCGTTGCGGCGGCCGCAATCTCGCCGGGGCCCAACGTCGGCAGGCCACTGCGCCGCGCGGCCGCCTCCGGCGACAGCGGATCCGGGTACCGCCGCAGCTCGCGCGTGGTCACGGCTTTGCCGGCAAGGCGCACCACGTCGTCGAGGTCGCCGGCCTCGCCGGGGGCGACGCCGGTCTGCGCCGGTTTGAGCACGGCGACACGCTGCCCCTGGTCGAGCGCCAGCGCCGCGATCGCCGCCGTGGTGATCGTCTTGCCGACACCGGTCCCGGTCCCCGTCAACACCAGCATGGTCACGGGCCATCAACTTAGTCACCGGGCCCCGGGCCGCACCATGTCCGGGTGGCGTCACCCACGATGCGGTTGCTTCACACGCCGGCCCCGCCCCGCTCCGCGTGTGCCGGCACGAACCCGCGGCCGGCGTCGAGGATGGCGACCTGGGCGGCACCGACGTCGAAGTACAGGCCCGTCAGCGTGAGCTCACCGCGGGCGAGCGCCGCGGCGACGACCGGGTGCGCGCGCAGGTGGTCGAGCTGCTGCACGACGTTGTGCAGCGCCAGCTCGTCGCAGTCGTCCGCCGGGCGCCGGCCGTCGAGCAACGGCGGCGGCGAGCTCGCGCGGCGCCGCAAGGTCGCGGCGCCGTGGCCGAGCCAGTCGCCGAGGTGGTCGAGACCGTCGGGGGCCCGGCCGAGCAGCGCCTTCATCGCGCCGCACGACGAATGGCCGCACACCACGATCTCCGGCACGCCGAGCACGCCCACGGCGTACTCGATCGCCGCGCCCACCGACGAATCCCCGGACGTAGGCACGAAATTGCCGATGTTGCGCACCGTGAAGAGGTCGCCAGGACCCGATGTCGTGATCAGATTCGGCACGATGCGCGAATCACCGCAGGTGATGAAGAGCGTGTGCGGGCGCTGGCCGTCGGCGAGCCCGCGCAGCGTGTCGTGCAGCAGCGGGGCGGTGCGGCGCTGGAACTCCGACGCGCCACGCACGAGCGGTGAGCGCGGCTCCGGCAGCACGGTCGCCTGCCACTGCGACCACGGCGCGAGCCACCTCGGCACGACGCGCGCGGCCACGCTGCGCCGCACGGTCGGCGCCCCGGAGGTGCCGCGGCCGAACCACGGGTGCCCGATCTCGTCGACCACCACGGTCCCGCCCGCCCGCACATGGGCGTGCTGCCAGCCGCGCAGGCAGTCGAACGCCGCGTGGTCGAGGTAGTCCACGAGCAACTCCAGCGTGACGTCGGCGCGCTCGGGCACCCCGGCGAGAACCTTGGTCAGATGCGGCACGGACAGGAACGTGAGCGCGCCCTCGATGACCACTCGCGTGCGCTCCCCCACTTCCACGTGCACGCCCGCGTGCACCATCCGCCGCAGCATCAACGCCACCGCCAGCAGCACCCCGGCCGCGACGCCGGTCAACAGGTTCACCAACACCGCACCGGCGAGCGTCGCCGCGTACACCGTGAGGTCGCCGTGGCGCCGGATTTCCCTGAGTGCCGGGAGGTTCACCAACTTCGCACCGACGTGCACGAGCAATCCGGCGAGCGCGGCGAGCGGGATGAACCGCAGTAGGCCGGTCAGCATCAGGCAGAACGCGAGGATCCAGACGGAATGCAGAATCGCCGACGCCCGCGTCTTCGCGCCGGCCTGGAAGTTGGTCATGCTGCGCACGATCACGCCGGTCACGGGCAGCCCGCCGAGCGCGCCGGAGACGACGTTGCCCGCGCCCTGACCAATGAGCTCGCGGTCGAGATCCGCGCGACGGCCACCGCGCAACTTGTCGACGGACACCGCCGAGAGCAGGCTCTCCAGGCTCGCGATCAGCGCGATGGTGACCGCCGCGAACACGATCCCGCCCCAGTCGTGCGAGGGCAACAGCGGGACGAACCCCAGCGACGGCAACCCGCCGGGCAGATCCACGCGCGGCAGCGACATTCCACCGGCGACCGACAGCGTCGTCGCGAGCGTGACGGCGGCCAGCGGAGCGGGCACTTTGCGTACCGGCTCGGGCAGTCGCGGCCAGACCACCAGTACCGCGACGGTCAGCACGCCGATCAGCACGGCCTGGTCGTGGTGACCGACGAGCTGACCGGGCAACGCGGCGAGGTTCTCCATCGCCGAGCCTCTGGCCCGGCCGCCGAGCACCACGTGCAGCTGGCCCAGCACGATCGTCACGCCGATCCCGGCGAGCAGGCCGTGGACGATCGCGGGCGAGATCGCGAGGGCGGCGCGGGCGAACCGGCACGCCCCGAGCAGGATCTGCACGAGGCCCGCCCCGACGGTGATCGCGCAGGTGACGCGCCAGCCGTAGGTGGCGATGGCGTCGGCGAGCACCACGGTCAGCGCCGCCGACGGTCCGCTGACTTGCAGCGCCGACCCCCCGAGCAGGCTCGCGACCAGGCCGCCGGCGACAGCCGAGACGAGACCGGCGAGCAGCGGCGCGCCCACGGCGAGCGCGACACCCAGCGAGAGCGGCACGGCCACGAGGAACACCACCGCCGAAGCGGGCAGGTCGTGGCGCAGGAGGGTCCGGAGGACGCGGCGGGGCGGCGGGCCGGTATCGTGCTCGCCGCGGACGATTTCGATCATGACGCCAGGAAAGCGGAAAACGGGCGAAAAGTCCGCTATCCGAGGATCACTCGCGTTCAGCGACCAAGCGGAGAACCAGGATTCAACCCGCACTTTTCACCGATCCGGCAGATCATGGCGACCGGCGTCCACCCCGAACGCGGCGAAACGACCCTCCACCGTCACGCAGGGTGCGTAGCGCGCCTGATCGAGCCCCGCTCGCTCCCTGCCGGGTGAATTCAGGCTTTTCCGGCCACCGCGAGCATCGCCGTGGTGATCACCTCGAGGTCGGCATCGGTGGTGACGTACGGCGGCATCGCATACACGAGATCACGGAAGGGCCGCAGCCACGCGCCCTCGGCCGTCGCGACGTCGGTTGCCACGCCGAGGTCGACCTCATGGTCGAGCTGCAGCACGCCGATCGCGCCGAGCACCCGGACATCACGCACGTGCGGCAGCTCCAGCGCCGGAGCCAGCCCGTACCGCAGCCGGGCCTCGATGCGGGCCACGTCGGCCGGCCAGCGGCCCTCGGCGAGCAGGCCGAGCGACGCGTTCGCGACGGCCGCGGCGAGCGGGTTGCCCATGAACGTCGGACCGTGCGCGAGCACCGGCAGGTCACCGCGCGAGATACCGTCGGCGACCTCCGGCGTGCACAGTGCCGCAGCCATCGTGAGGTAACCGCCGGTGAGGGCCTTGCCGAGGCACAGGACGTCGGGCGTCACACCGGCGTACTCGGCGGCGAACAACCGGCCCGTGCGACCGAACCCCGTGGCGATCTCGTCGAACACCAGCAGCACGTCGTGCTCGCGCGTCAGCTCCCGCAATGCGCGCAGGTAACCCGGGTTGTGGAACCGCATCCCACCGGCGCCCTGCACCACGGGTTCCACGACCACCGCGGCGAGCTCGTGCGCGTGCTCCTCGAGCGCCGTGGCCAAGGTGTCCACATAGGACTGGTCGACCGGCGTGTCGAAGCCGGACGGCGGCTCCGGAACGAACACCTGTTCCGGCAGGATCCCTCGCCACAGCGAGTGCATGCCGCCGTCCGGGTCGCAGATGCTCATCGGCGTGAACGTGTCGCCGTGGTAGCCGCCGCGCCACGTCAGCAGCCGCCGCTTCGCCCGCAAGCCGCGCGAACGCTGGTACTGCAGGCACATCTTCACCGCGACCTCGACCGACACGGAACCCGAGTCGCACAGGAACACGTGCTCCAGACCCTTGGGCGTCACGTCGACGAGCGTCTTCGCGAGCATCACCGCCGGTTCGTGCGTGAGACCGCCGAACATCACGTGGCTCATCCGCCCGGCCTGTTCGGCGAGTGCGGCGTCGAGCACGGGGTGCCGGTAGCCGTGCACCGCGGCCCACCACGACGACATGCCGTCGACGAGCTCACGCCCGTCCGCGAGCTTCAGCCGCACGCCGCTCGCCTCGGCCACGACCAGCGGCGGCACCCGGCCCGGCATGGGCGCGTACGGGTGCCACACGTGCGCGGCATCGAGGGCGAGCAGGTCGTCGGCGCTGGTCTCCACGGGCCGACTGTACGTCGGGCCCCGCTCAGCGGAGCACGACGGGGAGTTTCACCAGACCGTGGACCAGCGTGCTCTGGCGGTAGGTGAGCTCCTCCTCGCGCACGGCCAGCTCGAGGTTAGGGAACCTCGCCAGCAGCCCGTTCAGAGCGATCTCCGCCTCCATGCGCGCGAGCGGGGCGCCCACGCAGTAGTGGATGCCGTGCCCGAACGCGAGGTGCCCGCCGGGCGCGCGGGTCACGTCGAGCTCCGCAGGATCGGGGAACCGGGTCTCGTCACGGTTCGCGGCCAGCAGCGACACCTGCACGAACTCACCCGCGGGGATCGTTTCGTCGCCGACCTCGACGTCGTCGATCGTGTAGCGAAGGGTGGCAATGTTGATCGGACCGTCGAAGCGCAGGAACTCCTCGACGGCGCCGGGCATCAGCCCCGGATCGGCCGCCAGCTTCGCCCGTTGCTCCGGCGCGCGCAGCAACGCCAGCGTCGCGTTGCCGATCAGGTTCACGGTGGTCTCGTGACCCGCGACGAGCAGCAGGAAGGCCATCGACACGAGCTCGTCCTCGCTCAGCGAATCCCCCTCGTCGGTGGCGAGTACGAGCCCGGACAGCAGGTCGTCGCCCGGTTCGGCGCGCTTGCGCGCGACCAGCTCGACGAGGTAGCTGTGCATCGCGATCGCCGCGGCCTGCAGGTGCTCGACGTCGCCCGAGCCGAGCAGCGTGTTGGACCAGCCGGTGAACTCGCCGCGGTCCGCCTCGCGCACACCGAGCAGCTCGCAGATCACGGTGATCGGCAGCGGCCCGGCGAAGGTCGCCATCAGGTCGACCTCGTCGTGGCCGCCCATCGCGTCGAGCAGTTCCTTGGCGATCTCCTCGATGCGCGGCCGCAGCCCGGCGATCGCCCTCGAGGTGAACGCCTTGTTCACGAGCTTGCGCAGGCGCGTGTGGGTCGGCGGGTCGGTGTTGAGCATGTGCGCGCCGAGCAGCTGCCCGAAGCTGCGGTTGATGTTCTCCGGCCCGACCTTCTTCGCCATGAGGTCGTGGCGCCGCGGTTGTCCTTGCTCAGCCGCGGATCGCTCATCACCGCCCGCGCTTCGTCGTAGCCCGTCACCAGGTACGACGCCGTGCCGCGCGGCATGCGGATCGGGCACACCGCGCCGTGGCCGCGCAACCGGTGGAGCGTCTCGTGCGGGTGCTGTAGGAACTCGTCGGCGATCGTGGGCACTTCTTCACTGGCCATAACGCCCCCAAGGTCGGTGTCGGCTGGGTCACCTACCGCCAGTATGCCCACGGTCCGGTGTGCTGGGTGTGGCGCGCGCGGCAGGATGGGTTCTCGTGCGCTACCGACCCATCTCCCCCGCTGCGCTCGCCACCGAGCTCACCGAACGCGTCGCGGCGCTGCCTGACCGGCGGCTCGCGATCGCCGTGGACGGCGCCGACGGCGCGACGGACACCGCGCAACTCGCCGACGCGCTCGTCGATCCCTTGCGCCTGCTGGGCCGCGCGGCCGTGCGCGTGCCCGCGAGCGGGTTCCTCCGCCCCGCGTCGCTGCGCTTCGAGCACGGAAAACGCAACCCCGACGCCCGCTACACGGATTGGCTCGACCACGGCGGCCTGCGCCGCGAAGTACTCAACCCGCTCGCCGCCGGCGGTTCGGGCGCGGTCCTGCCCGCGCTGTGGGACGCCGACCGCGACCGCGCGACGCGCCTGGCCCGCGTGCCCGTGCCCGACCGCGGGGTGGTCCTCGTCAACGGCGAATTCCTTCTCGGGGCCGGGCTCGCGTTCGACCTCGTGGTGCACCTGTGGCTCTCCCCCGCGGCTCTGCGCCGCCGTCTCCCGGCCGACGAAGCGTGGGCGATGCCCGCATACGAGCGCTACGAAACCGAAGTGGACCCGGGCCTGCTTGCCGACGTCGTCGTGCGCGTGGACGACCCGCGCCACCCCGCGGTTTACGAACCCGAGGAACCCGAGGCCTAGCCGCAGTGACCTAACGCACAGCGGCGACCGGATCGCCGTCGAGCAGACCCGACAGCCGTGCAGCCATCCGGTCCCATCGCCAGTTGTCCGTGACCCACTCGCGGCCCGCCTCGCCCATCCGGCGCGCCCGCACGGGGTCCTTCAGCACCGCTTCCAAGGTGTCTTTCAGCTGGGCGAGGTCGCGGCCGTCGACGACGTGTCCCGTCACTTCGTCGAGCACGGCCTCCGGCGCACCGCCCGAACGGCCGGCGACCACGGGCAGCCCGGTCGCCGATGCCTCCAGGTAGACGATGCCGAGCCCCTCCACGTCGAGGCCCTTGCCCCGGGTGCGCGCGGGCATCGCGAAGACGTCTCCGGCGTTGTAGTGCGCCGGGAGTTCGGCCCACGGCACGGAACCGGTGATCACCACGTCGCCCGCCACGCCGAGCTCGTCGACGAGCTGCGTGAGCCGCTTCCGGTACGGCCCGCCGCCGACGAGCAGCAGCGCCACGTCCGGCACGCGCTTGCGCAGCTCGGGCATCGTCCGGATCAGCATGTCCTGGCCCTTACGCGGCACCAGCCGCGACACGCACACCACCGTCGGCCGGTCGCCGAGCCCGTGCCGAGTCCGGATTTCCTCACGGGCCGCCGAATCCGGCCGGAACACCGTGGTGTCCACTCCGGACGGCAGCAACTCCAGGCCCGCCATTGGCCCGAACGCCGCGCCGAACCGGCGGCGCGTGTACTTGCTGACGTACGTGAGCACGTCGGCCGTGTCACCGATGCGCCGCAACGCCTGCCGTGAACCGGGCAGCATCGACCAGCCCACCTCGTGCCCGTGCGTCGACGCGACCACGCGACGGGCGCCGGCCCTGCGCAAGGGCTGCCCCAGCAGCGCGAGCGGCGCCGCCGCGCCGAACCACACGGCCTCGCAGCCGCGGGCCCGCATGATCTGCTTCGCGCGCCGCAGCACGTCCGGCGTCGGCAGCATCAGCGACGTCGGATGCCGCACCACCTCGAAGGGCGCCGCCGCGTCGAACTCGACGTGCGAGCCGGTTTTCCCTTCCCACGAAGGTGCGTAGACCACCAGCTCGTCCGCGGGCAGCCGCGTGGCCAGTGAGTTGAGGTAGTTCTGGATACCTCCCGGCCGCGGCGGGAAGTCGTTGGTCACGAGCAGCGTCCTCAACACGGTGGAAGGCTAACGTCCGCGGTCGCGCCGCCGCCGCCCGGGAAACGAAACCGGGGCGGCACCGCCTTCGCGGTACCGCCCCGGTCGCCGGGAAAGCGGGTCAGCTCGGCCGGCGGGCGCCGACGTACTGGCTCTGCAGCGGCGAGATTTTCACGACGTCACCCGTGGTGGGCGCGTGAACCATCTTGCCGTCACCGATGTACATGCCCACGTGGGAGACCGGGGTGTAGTAGAACACCAGGTCACCGGGCTGCAGCTGGCTGCGCGGGATCGCCGTGCCGAACGTCGACTGCGCGCGGCTCGACCGCGGCAGCGTGATGCCGGCCTGCTTGTAGGCCCACTGCATCAGGCCCGAGCAGTCGAACGTCGACGGCCCGGTGGCGCCCCACACGTAGGCGTCGCCGAGACGCGAGAGCGCGGCGTCGACCGCGGCCTGGGCCGCGGGGCCGGGGGCCTTGATGTTCGACGGCGCGATGCCACCCGTGTCGTCCTGCAGCTGGCGGTCGAGGGCGGACAGCGCCGGTTCGGTCTTCTTGAGCTGCTCGATCTGGTCGTTGAGCGTCTTCTGCTTGGCCTTGATGTCGTCCGTGAGCTTCGCCGCGGCATCGCGAGCGGCCGTCGCGCGCTTGGCCGCGTCGGCGGCCTTGTTCGCGGCGTCCTGCGCCTGCTGCACGGCACCGGCCAGCGCGCTCAGCGCGGCGTCCTTTTCGGACGCGATCTGGTCGAGGGCCGAGGAGCGTTCGAGGAACTCCTGCGTGGACGTGCCGGCGAGCAGCGCCGAAAGCTTGTTCATCTGCACGCCGGACAGGAACGACGCGCCGGCGAACTTGTCGACTTCGACCTTGAACTTCTGCTCGTTCTGCTGGGCCTGGGCCGTGAGCAGTTTCGCGTGGTCGGCGTCGCCGTTGGCCTTGTCGAGGTCGCTCTGCTTGGCCTTCAGGTCGTCCTGGGCCTTGAGCAGGTCCTCATTGGCCTTCTCGGCCTGCGATGCGAGGTCGCGGTACTTCTGCAGCGCACTCGAACCGGAATCGGGCGGGGTCTGGAGAGCGGGGGCGGGAGAGGCGAGGGCCGTGGCCGAGGGCTGCGCGACGGTGACCACTGCGATCACCGAGGCGGCCGCGAGGGCACCTGACACCACGCGCCTGACTGGATGCGACTTCACGGTCGCGCGGGTCTCCTTTGCTGTCGGGCCGCCGTGAGAACCATGCGCGACACGGAAGAGGTCGGGGGCCCTCTTCCTCGTCTCACCGCGCGCGTTTCAGGCCGCAAACCATCGCAACAGCCTCACGCACGTGGTGTGGTTCCCGGACCTGGCTCCCCGACAAAGCCGTTCCGGCGGCGATCCCGCGTCGCCGCCTTGCCGACGGCTGCTGGCCGCGAGATCTCGGATAGGTTACGAAAAGACCTGCACCGCGTCCACCGGGGGTTGGGCAAAAACTCTCCGTAGTCCGCCGAAACACCATCGGACCAGCGATGGAGGCCGAATGTGACAGCGGTCATACTCTGTGGTGTCAGAAAAACGTGAAATGAGGACCGACCGTTCACCTGATCAGATCGACCACTCGTCGCGCGGCCAAGTTTCAGAGGTCACCCACACGTGTCAGGCGGGCTTACGTTCGGGCTCCGCAACCAAGCGCAGCCGGGGCACCATCCCCGCCTCGGCGAGCGCATCGACGGCTCGCCGTTCGTCCGCGTCCCACGCGAGGGCGACCGGCGGGCCGAGCAACACGCTGACCACACAGTCGTGGCACGCCAGGCCCCGCACGGCGCAGCGGTCGCAATCGACCACCAGCGTTTCGAGTTCGGCCGGGTCGACCCCGGTCAGGTCTGCAGGGTCCGGGTCTGCAGGGTCCGGGTCTGCAGGGTCCGGGTCGGCGCCGGTCCGGCCCGGCGGGCGATGGTCGCGGGTCTCGCGCATGGCAGGCTCCTCACGTCGGGCGTGCTTCCTGCTACGCACGCTAGGAGTCACCACCGACAGAAATGGCCCACCTGATCGCCGAGGGGTTCAGACGCGACCCAATCGGCTGACCAGCACCGCCGACGGCGCCGAGTGCGCACCGGCGGCGCGTACGGAGTCCGCAACCGCGCGATCCGACGTCGCCACAACCATCGGACGGCCCTTCGGCTCCGCGGCCACGAGGGAGCGGATCACGTCGTCGGCCAGCACGCCGCGGTCGGAGAACAACACACGCACGCCGCGTGGCACGGACGCCGGTACCGACAGCACTCCGGCGCCGTCGAACACCACCGTGACCTCGGCCGACGTGCGGGCCGCGAGTGCCGACAGCTGCTGCACGAGCCGATCGCGCTGATCTGCCAGCGCCAGCTCCGGATAGCCGGTCTTGGTGACGTTGTAGCCGTCGACGATGAGGTGCACACCGGGCAACGCGAGATAGCGGTCGAGTGCGGGCACGTCCCGCACTCGCCCACCGGGCCCCAGCCCCGACGTGGCGCCGCGCACGAGGTCCGCGGGTCGCGTGCCGCCGCCGCGATCACCGAGCGCGAGCTCACGGCGCAGACCACCCACGGCACCCTCGATGGTGTCGACCAGGAGCGCGAGCCGCACCTCGTCCGCTTCCCTGGCCTCACGAGCCGACTGACGGGCGATCTCGGCGTCTGCGGCCGCCCGCTCCGCGCGCGTGCGCTCGGCGGCCACGCGCCGGCGCTCCCGCTCCAGCTGCGCGGAAAGCGCCTCGACCTCCTCGGCCTTGGCCGTGCCGCCGCGCGCCAGCTCGGCGCGCAGCTCCTCGGCGGTGTCGCGGGCCTGCCGCAGCTGCACACCCTGCTCCCGCAGCCGGCGCAGCAGCTTGTCGACTTCGGCCTCGCGTTCGCCGCGGGCGGCTTCCACCGCGCCACGCACGGTCTCCAGCTCCGCGCGCAACTCGGCGAGCTCGGTTTCGAGCTTCTGGTTACGGGCCAGCGCGGCGTCGCGCTCGGCCCGCAGCGCCGTCTCCTCGGCGTTCTTCGCGACCAGCCGCACCCGGCCGGCCGCACCCGACTCGCCCAGCAGCACAGCGGCTGCCGCACCTGCGACGGTATCCGTGGCGTTGGGGTCGAGCGCGTCCGTGCGATGCTCGCGCAACCACTCGATCACCGCGGTGCGAAACCGCGCGGAGTCCCCGAGCGAGGCCAGCAGCGCGGCGCCGCCGAGCTTCGCGCGCTTGGCGGGCGCGAACTTCGCGACGGGCCGCAGCTGCCTCGGTACATCGGTGGCCGGCAGCTTCGCGACGGCGGCGGCCGCCAGCTCGGCGATGCGCTCGCGCACGGCGTCGGGCAGCACGCCCCACTGTGCCGGTTCGGGTGCGGCGGCCGCCGAGTCCTCTGTGTCCCCCGAGTCCTCTGTGGCCCCCGGCGCGGACTCCTCAGCCGGCGCCGGTACGGCCGAGGGGCCGACGGCCTCCTCGGGTTCGACCGGGTCCACGGGCTGGGGGTGCATTGGTCAAGCGTAGGCCCCCGTGCCGGATCGCGCGCCGTTGGTCACTGCCGTGGGACACGCCGTTGGTCGCGGTGTCAATCACTGTCGCAGGACGCGCCCGTCACGGTGCCCGGGATTGTCGGTGCGCCGTCTTAGGGTGCGCGATCATGGACATGCGACCGCGGCCCGGCCACGCACAACCGACCAGCAACGAGCCCGACACGCCCGCGCGCACCACCACACCCCACAACCACCCCCAAAAGGCGCGCGACAACGCACCACTCGAGACGCGACCGCGGCCCGGACAGGGACAGCTGGCCTTCGACGAGCTGGGCACCCCGTTGCGGGACACCACGTTCGTCGTCTTCGACCTCGAGACCACCGGTACCAAACCGGGGCCGGACGGGATCACCGAAATCGGGGCCGTGAAGGTGCGCGGCGGCGAGGTCGTCGCCGAGTTCGCGACGCTGGTCAACCCGGGTGCGCCGATTCCGCCGCAGATCGTGGAACTGACCGGCATCACGCAGGCGATGGTCTACGACGCGCCGCGGATCGAGCGCGTGCTGCCGGCGTTCCTCGAGTTCATCACCGGTGCCGTGCTCGTCGCCCACAATTCGGGGTTCGACACGAGTTTCATGAAGGCCGCGTGCGAGGGCCACGGCCACGTGTGGCCGCGCGCGACGGTGATCTGCACCGTGAAGCTCGCGCGCCGCGTGATCCCGCGCGAGGAAGCCCGCAGCTACCGGCTCTCGTCGCTGGCGATGCTGCTCGGCGCGCGGACCCGGCCCACGCACCGCGCGCTCGACGACGCCCGAGCGACCGTCGACGTGCTCCACGCGCTGCTGGAACGGGTCGGCAACGTCGGCGTGCAGACAGTCGAGGAGCTCGTGGACTACCTGCCGGAGGTCACCACGGCCCAGCGCCGCAAACGGCATCTTGCCGCCGACCTGCCCGCGACCCCGGGCGTGTACCTGTTCCGCGGGCCGCGCGAGGAAGTCCTTTACGTCGGCACTGCGCGCGACCTGCGCCGGCGCGTGCGCAGCTACTTCACCGGTTCCGAAAGCCGCGGCCGCATCCGCGAGATGGTGGCGCTCGCCGAGCGGGTGGACACGATCGAGTGCGCCCATTCGCTGGAGGCGGAGGTCCGCGAACTGCGGCTCATCGCGGCCCACCGGCCCATGTACAACCGGCGATCCAAGAACCCGCACCACGCGTGGTGGGTCGGGCTGACGGACGAGGCGTTCCCCCGTCTTTCGGTGGTGCGCCTGCCACGCGATGGGACCCTCGGTCCCTTTCGCACCCAGGCCGACGCCCGCACGGCCGCCGATACCCTCGCGGGCGCCGCCGGGTTGCGCACGTGCACCCAGCGCATCTCCGCGACGTCGCCGTCGGGCACCCCGTGCGTGCTGGCCGAGCTGGGCCGCTGCGGCGCGCCGTGCGCGGGCCGTCAGACCGTGACGGACTACTTCCCCGCCGTCAGGGCGGCTCGGGCGCTCATCGCCGGTGAGGACGGCCGTCCGCTTCGCCTGGCAGCGGCCCAGCTGAAGCGACTTTCCGACGGCCGGCACTACGAACAGGCCGCCCGCCACCGCGACGAACTCGCGGACCTGGTGCGCGCCGTCGGCCGCGCCCACCGGCAGGCCGCGCTCGCGGACATCGCGGAGCTGATCGCCGCGTCCCCGGACGGCACGGGCGGCTGGGAGCTGTCGGTGATCCGGCACGGCCGGCTCGCCTCCGCCGGCGTCGCCCGCCGCGGCGTGCCGCCGATGCCGATCGTGGAACACCTCGTCGCGGCCGCCGAAACGGTGCTGCCCGGCGACGGTCCGCTGCGCGGCGCGTCCGGCGAGGAAGTCGGCGTGCTGCTGCGGTGGCTCGCGCGCCCCGGCGTGCGGCTCGTGCGCACGACCCGCCCGTGGGCCGAGCCCACGGCCATCGCCGGATGGCGCGCGTGGCTGGATCTCGCGGCCGAGGCCCGCACGCTGGAGCGCGCCGCCGGGTGAAGCCGGGGCGGGATGTGATTCGGGCTACGATCGCGCTCGTCGGTTACCGCCAGGAAGTGGGAGGAACGCTGTGATCACGGCGATCGTGCTGATCAACGTAGAGGCCGAGGAGATCCCGCAGGCCGCGCAGGCGATCGCGGACCTCGAGGGGGTCAGCGAGGTCTACTCGTGCGCCGGTGACGTCGACCTGATCGCGACCGTTCGCGTGAAGGCCCACGAAGACCTGGCCGACCTCATTCCCGGGCGCATCGGGAAAGTCGGCGGGGTGCTCGACACCGTCACGCACATCGCGTTCCGGTCCTATTCGCGCGCCGACACGGACTCCGCGTTCGAGATCGGCGTCGAAGGCGCCTGATCTCCCCATTCGAATGGCGAAGGCCCCTCCACCACGAGTAGCGGGTGGAGGGGCCTTCGCCGTGACGACGGTCAGTGACCGGAGCCGACTTCCGAGGACTGCGCGGATTCGGACGAGCTGCCGACTTCGGCGTGCCCGTTGCCGCTGCCGTTCCCGTGGTGGGAGGCACGCTCGAGCGCGGCCGACTCCTCCGGCGGGTCCGGCGTCCAGAGCGAGCCCGGCACGCCGTGTCCGGCGGTTCCGAGCTTGTTCATCTTCTTCGGCACCGGCGCGCCCTGGTATTCGAGCGGGATCGCGTGGCCGTGGCTGTCCACGCCACCCAGCGGCTGGTGAACTTCGATGAATTCACCGTGCGGCAGCCGCTTGATGATGCCGGTCTCGATACCGTGCTCCAGGACCTCGCGGTCCGCCCGCTGCAGGCCGAGGCAGATCCGGTACGTGAGGTAGTAGGCGATCGGCGGCACGATCAGCACCCCGATGCGCCCGGCCCACGTGGTGGCGTTGAGCGAGATGTCGAACTGGTCGGCGATGATGTCATTGAAGCCCGACAGCTCGATGACCAGGAAGAACCCGAGCGCCATCATGCCAAGCGCGGTGCGGACCGGTGCGTCGCGCGGGCGCTGCAGCAGGTTGTGGTGGCCGGTGTCCTTCGAGAGCTTGCGTTCCAGGAACGGGTACGACAACAGCAGCCCGATCAGCAACGGCATGCCCACCGCACCGGGGAAGAACACCGCCGGGATCGTGTAGTTCCCGAGGTAGACCTCCCACGCGGGCCAGATGCGCAGCATGCCGTCGGCCCAGGCCATGTAGAAGTCGGGCTGCGACCCTGCGGACACCATCGACGGGTTGTACGGGCCGAAGTTCCACACCGGGTTGATCTGGAACAGGCCCGACATCAGCGCGATGACGCCCGTGACCAGGGTGAAGAACGCGCCGCCCTTGAGGGCGAAGTACGGCATGATGCGCACGCCGACGACGTTCGTCTCCTTCTTGCGCACACCCGGGAACTGCGTGTGCTTCTGGTACCAGACCAGTGCCAGGTGCACCCCGACGAGCGCGAGCATGATGCCCGGCAGCAGCAGGATGTGCAGCGTGTAGAGGCGCGGGATGATCTGGTCACCCGGGAACTCACCGCCGAACAGCGCCCAGTGGATCCAGGTGCCGATGACCGGCACGGAGAGCACGATGCCCGACAGGGTCGCGCGGATACCGGTACCCGACAGCAGGTCGTCGGGAAGCGAGTAGCCGAAGAAGCCCTCGAACATGCCCAGGATCAGCAGCAGGCCGCCGATGACCCAGTTCGCTTCACGCGGCTTGCGGAACGCGCCGGTGAAGAAGATCCGGAACATGTGGATCATCATCGACGCCACGAAGATCAGCGCCGCCCAGTGGTGCAGCTGGCGCACGAACAGGCCGCCACGCACGTCGAACGAAATGTCGAGCGTCGTCTTGAACGCCTGCGACATGTCGATGCCCTGCAGGTTCTTGAAGCTCCCGTGGTAGGTCACTTCCTGCATGGACGGGTTGAAGAACAGCGTCAGGTAGACACCCGAGAGCAGGATGACGATGAAGCTGTAGAGCGCGATCTCGCCGAGCAAGAACGACCAGTGCGTCGGGAACACCTTGTTCATCTGGTGCCGGAGGCCCTTGGCCAGCTTGTACCGCTGGTCCGCGTTGTCCGCCGCCTCGCCGAGGTGTTTCTCGAGCGCGCTCGTGCCCTTCGTCGGCGTGGTGAGTGAACTCATGACTTACGCTCCCAAAAGGCCGGTCCGATGGCCTCGATGAAGTCGCCCCGTGCAATCAAGTATCCCTCGTCGTCAACCGTGATCGGCAGCTGCGCGAGCGGACGGGTCGCCGGACCGAAAATCGGCTTGGCGTAGTGCAGGGCATCGAACTGCGACTGGTGGCACGGGCAGAGGATCCGGTTCGTGCGCTGCTCGTACAGCGAGGTCGGGCAACCCACGTGGCTGCAGATCTTCGTGTACGCGTAGTAATCGCCGAAGTTGAAGTCCTCCTGGCCCTTGCGCTTCACGACGCGCGCCGCGTCGGTCGGCCGCAGCCGGATGAGCATCACGGGGTTGTCGATGCGGCTCAGCGCCGCGGACAGCGCCTCGCGGTTGCCCTTCTCGGAGTCGCGGTACGGGAACACCGTTTCCATGCCGCCGGCGTCGAGGTCTTCGGCCCGGACGAGGGTGACGCCCTTTTCGACGTCTTCGTCAAGGCTGCCGGTGTTGCGACGCAGGTAGACCTTCTCGCCGGGGAACTTCGGCTGCCAGCCGGTGTGCCACAGCGAGGCCTCGTTGTTGGTGTCCTTCCACGGGTCCTTGATGAAGGACGCGATGGGCAGGGCCGCGACCGCGAGTCCGAGCGCGCCGGCACTCGCGCCGACCGTGCGCTTGATCAGCGACCGGCGGGCGATCGTGCTGCGGTTCCCGGCGTCGGCCAGGTGCGCGAGGATCGTGGCGCGGTCGACCTCGGCCGAAGGCCCGTCGCTGCGCTGCTGGACCGCGACCTCCTGCGGCACGAACTTCTTGGTGTAGAGGACCACACCGATGCCGAGCGCCAGCACCGCCACACCGAGCGTGACGCCCAGCGCCGGGGTGTACAGGCTGTAGGTCGTGTACCCGCTCGGGTCGCTCGGGTCCTTGTACTCCCACCAGTGCGGCCACGCCATGACGACCACGAACGCGAGCCCGAACACCGCGGACAGCGCGAACCAGAACGCCACGAACCGCTGCGCGCGTCGCTCGGCGCGCGTGTTCTCGACCGGCCAAGGCTCGGGGTAGTCGACGATCTCGACACCGTCGAGCTTCCCGCCCAGCTTGAGCAGCTGGGCGCGGTTCATCTCAGCCAGTTCCGCCTCCGAGGGCGGCTGGGGCCCTTCGGCACTCATGCCTTCGATCCAATCCACAGAGTGATGCCGACGAGCGCGGCGATCCCGACGACGAACGCGATCAGACCCTCGGATGCCGGGCCGAGCCCGCCGAGGCCGCTGCCGCCGGGGTCGTTGTTCCCGTCGGAGACCGACTTGACGTAGGCGATGATGTCCTTCTTCTCCTCCGGGTTGAGCTGCCGGTCGGAGAACTTGGGCATGTTCTGCGGTCCCGTGAGCATCGCGTCGTAAATCTGCTCTTCGGTGGCCGGGTCGAGGTTCGGCGCGTACTTACCGGCCGACAGCGCACCGCCGCGACCGGTGAAGTTGTGGCACGAAGCACAGTTCAGGCGGAACAGCTCGCCGCCGCGCGCCGGGTCGTTGCCGCGCAGCGCGGCACCGGTCTGGGCCGGGCGCTGCACGCCGCCACCGTGGGCCTGCACGTACGCGCCGACGGCGTCGATCTCGCTCGGCGAAAGCGTCGGCGGCTTGCGCTCGATCTGCGCTTCCTGGCGCGAGGCCGGCATGCGCCCGGAGGAGGTCTGGAAGTACACCGCGGCGTCGCCGACACCGATGAGGCTGGGGCCGCGGTCCTGTACGCCCTCGAGGTTCTTGCCGTGGCACTCGATGCAGGTGTTGTTGTAGACCTGCTCACCCTGCCGCAGCAGGGCCGGGTCGCCCTGGGCCTGCGCGGTCTGGGGTTCGGGCGCGAACACTGCGTACAGTGCGCCGGCTCCCACCAGCGCTACGCCGAGTGCGAGCAGGCCGGCGAGCCGCCTCCGCAGCTTCGAACGGGCGCGGAACCGGCGCTCCGGGGACTTCTTGCTGGTGGTCATCTTGCGGCAACCCTTGCTGTCAGTTCAGGCCGATGATGGGACGGGATCACGGAAGGATGTAGATCACCGCGAAGAGGCCCACCCACACGATGTCGACGAAGTGCCAGTAGTACGACACGACGATCGCCGAGGTGGCCTGTGCGGGCGTGAACTTGCTGAGCTTGGTGCGGATCAGCAGGTACACGAACGCGATGAGCCCGCCGATCACGTGCAGGCCGTGGAAACCGGTGGCGAGGAAGAACACCGTGCCGAAGGGGCCGGACGGGATCGTCAGGCCCTCGTTCACGAGGTTGTGGTACTCGTTCGCCTGACCGAACACGAAGATCGCGCCCATGATCAGGGTGACGATGTACCAGCGCCGAAGCCCGTAGACGTCACCGCGCTCGGCCGCGAACACGCCGAACTGGCACGTCAGCGACGACAGCACGAGGATCACCGTGAACGGGATCGCGTACGGGACGTTGAGGTGGAACTCCTCGCCGTGCAGCGGCGGCGGCCACGAGGCACCGGCCGGGTTCTGCGCCTTGACGGTGAAGAACATGGCGAACAGTCCGGCGAAGAACATCAGTTCGCTGGACAGCCACACGACGGTGCCGACACTGACCATGTTCGGCCGGTTCAGCGAGTGGACTCGCTGGCTGATGGTGGGAGCTGCCGTTGTCACGGATCGCATTATGTCCTCCCACTTGACCACCCCGCCCGTCGGGTCCACGGCGGGTCGTGGGAGCTTCGCATCACACACGTACCCGGCATCGGCAGGAACTACTGATGGGTTGGCTCAAGGGGCTGCGTGACCTGCTGGGAAAGCGCGAAACCGCCGGTCTTACGCCTGATGCGCCCGATTTGGTCGTCGTCGCGGAGGCGTTCGACCCGGCGGTGGCGGACTCGGCCGTGCTCGCGGGCGCACCGGGATGGGTCGCGAGCGCGCCGGCAGTTTTCGTACACCACCTCAGCCTGCCGCGCGGCCGCGTCGCGGAGGCGGCGGCGATCCTGGCCCAGGACGGCTGGGAGCTGCGCGAACAGGGCCCCGACGGCGACCGGGTACTGGTCCACGCCGTGCGGGTGCAGGTGCTCGACGCCCTGCACTGCGCTCAGGAACGCTCCCGGATGGCGGGTCTGGCGCAGCGCCTCGGAGGCGACGCACTGGGCTGGGACGCACGGCAACCGGGTGAGTCGCCGACCGCACCAGCGTGAGATGCGTTACGGCCGATACGATCGCGTCCAGTTCCACCCGTGACGAGACGGAGGCGTGCTCAATGGGCGAGCAGACGAAGCGGATCCTGGTGTTCAGCCACAAGGCCGAGGTCCGCGACGCGATCATCAACGCCGTCGGCCGGCGGCCCGCCGCCGACCTGGGCCGCGTGGAGTACGTCGAGGCGGCCGGGATCGCCGACGTACTCGTCGAGATGGACGCCGGCACCGTCGACCTCGCGATTCTCGACGGGGAGGCCCAGCCGACGGGTGGCATCGGCCTGACCCGCCAGCTCAAGAACGAGATCACGGACTGCCCGCCGATCGTCGTCACGGTGCGGCGCAAGGACGACCGCTGGCTCGCCACGTGGTCGCAGGCCGACGCCGTGCTCGTCCACCCGCTCGACCCGCTGACCGCGGCGGAGACGGTCGCCGACGCCTTGCGCGCCGGGCGTGTCCCCGCCGTCAACGGCTGAGCTCGTGATGGGCACCTCCCCGCTTTCCCCCACCTGGCCGTCCCTGCTGACGCAGCTCATCGCCCGCGAGGACCTTTCCGCCGAGGACACGGCCTGGGCGATGGACCAGATCATGTCCGGGGCGGCTTCGCAGGCGCAGATCGCGGGGTTCGCCGTGGCCCTGCGCGCGAAAGGCGAGACGCCCGAAGAGATCTCCGGCATGGCCGACGCGATGCTGGCCCACGCACGCCGCATCGAGCTGAGCTCGCCGGCGGTCGACATCGTCGGCACCGGTGGTGATCGCTCGAACTCGGTGAACATCTCCACGATGGCGACGATCGTCACAGCCGCGGCCGGCGCGCCGGTGGCCAAGCACGGCAACCGCAGTGCCTCGTCGAAGGCCGGCGCGGCCGATGTGCTGGAGACGCTCGGCATCGCGATCGACCTGCAGCCCGAGGTCGTGCACCGCGGGCTCGAGGAGTTCGGCATCGGGTTCTGCTTCGCACCGGCCTTTCACCCCGCGTTCCGCCACACCGGCCCGCCGAGGCGTGAGCTGGGCGTGCCGACGACGTTCAACCTGTTGGGCCCGCTCACGAACCCGGCGCAGCCGCGCAGCGCGCTGATCGGCTGCGCATACGCGGACAAGACGCGAGTGCTGGCGGAAGTCTTCGCCCAGCGCGGCATGTCCGTCCTGGTGGCCCGCGGTGACGATGGGCTCGACGAGATCACCACCACCACGACCACGTCGGTCTGGATCGTCTCCGGCGGCACGGTGACCGAACGGACCTTCGATCCCGCCGCGCTCGGTATCCCGCGCGCCACTGCCGAAGATCTTCGCGGCGGCGACGCGACCGCCAACGCCGAAGTCGTGCGCGCACTGGTCGGCGGTAAAACCGGCCCGGTGCGCGATGCGGTGGTTCTCAACGCGGCCGCGGCGCTCGCCGCGTTCAAGGGCTTCGGCGCCTCACTCGAAGACGACCTGGCCGCGGGCCTCGACCGAGCCAACCGCGCCATCGACACCGGTGCCGCGGCGACGCTGCTGGACCGGTGGATCGCGTTCTCGGCCGACGCTCGCTGAACCCTCCGCGTGCCCCGAGACCGCCTTGGCACCGGCGGGGGAGGCTATCGGCGTCTCCTGGGGACGGCTGGCGAGCACTGAACTCAGCGGGCTTCCGGCGCCCGGACAGTCCAGCGACACAGCCCGTAAGTCGTTCAAGCGCCCGCTTTCGCCGGAACGACCGCCCAGCTCCGCACGAGGGGCACTGCCCGGAACACAAGCCGCGCCCGCTTCTTGGTGACAACGACCGGCCGGCGCACGGCACCTCGAGCGGCACCACGGCGTTGCGGGCTCAGCAACGCCGGGCGTCGCCCAATGCGAGCGAACCCGCGGGACAGCGGCAGGAGAGCCGGAGGCCGCTGCGCCCCCTGAGGCCGCCGTGTGGCCCGTCCGCCGCGATTCAGGCGCTGCGGAAGGCCGCGCGGTAGGCGCTCGGGGTGGTCGCCCTCAGGCGGATGAACTGGTGGAGCAGCGCGGCTGCTGAGGCGTAACCGCAGGCCGTCGCGATGTCCTCGACCGAAAGCCCGCCCTCTTCCAGCAGGGCCTGGGCCCGGTCGAGGCGGCGTTCGGTGAGCCAGCGGTGCGGGGTGGTGCCCGTGGCGGCGGTGAAGCGGCGCAGAAACGTGCACTCCCCCAGGCCGCTGCGGCGGGCGAGCTCGGCGACCGTGAACGGCCGGTCCAGCCGCCGCTCCACCCATTCCAGCGCCTCGGCGACCACAGCGTCGTCGGGGGCCGCGGAGGTGGGCACGGGCGCCTCGACGAACTGCGCTGTCCGCCGGCGCGGTGCGGGGCCGCGACCATGCGCCGGGCGAGGGTCGTGGCGGCCGCGACACCGCGCAGGCGCCGCACGAGGTGCAGGCACAGGTCGACGGCCGCGACATTGCCCGCGCTGGTCGACACACCGTCGTCGTCGGCGTGGAGCGCCTGCGGGTCGACCACGGCTCGCGGGAAGAGGCGGCGAAACTCCCGCTCGTAGACCCAGTGAACGGTGCAGCGCCGCCCGTCGAGCAGGCCTGCGGAGCCGAGTGAGAACACCCCGGCGCAAAAGCCGGCGACCCATGCGCCACGCTCCCGCGCCTCCCGCAGGACGTCGAGCACCGGTTCCGGACGGCGCGACGGCGCGCGGTTCCCACGTCGGCACGATCAGCAGGTCCGCCGACGCCGCGAAGTCCAAACCGGACAGCCCGCGCAGCCCGAAGCCGGACCAGGTGTCCACATCGGACCCGCCCGGTGCGCACACGCCGAACTCCCAGCCCGTGATCCCGTCGGCGCTGCGATCGGTGCCGAACACCTCGCACGCGACGCCCAGCTCGAACGGCGAAACCCGGTCCGCCAGCACCACCGCGACCCGTTTCACGTCCATGTCGACCAGGGTGTCATAAGTTTTGCGGCCATTGTCATCTCTGACACTGGTTGAAGGTCGCCGAAGAGCCGAACCTGAGTCGCATGACGAACCCCGAAACCCGCCCGCTCCTGCAGTGGTCCGCCGCGATGGCCCTCTCGGGCACGATCGGCGCGGTCGTGCTGGAAAGTGGCGCTGCCGCCCCCGCCGTGGCCTTCGTGCGTTGTCTCGTCGGTGGCCTGTTGCTCGTGGTCTGGTGCCTCATCCGCGGGTACTTCCGCACCTGGCGCCCGACGCGGCGCGACTTACTGCCGGCCGCACTCGGCGGGGTGCTGCTGGTGGCCAACTGGGTGCTGCTGTTCACGTCGTACTCGCTGTCGTCGATCGGCGTGAGCACTGTGGTGTACCGTACGCAGCCACTCATCCTGGTCGGGCTGGCGGCGGCGTTTCTGGGCGAACGAGTCGCGAAGTCGCATCTCGCCCGTGCGGGCGTCGCGTTCGCCGGCGTGGTGGTGATCTCGGTCTCGGCGCACGGCGACGACGGGCAGCCCGTGCACCTGGCTGGGATCGCGCTCGCACGGGGTGCGGCCGTGCTCTACGCCGGCACGTCGTTCGTGGCGAAGCAACTGACCCACCTCCGCCCGCACGTCCTGGCGGCGGTTCAACTGGTGGTGGGGGCCGTGCTGCTCGCCCCGGCGCTGGCGTTCACGCCGCTCCCGCACTCGGTTCCGGGGCTGCTGTGGCTCGTGCTCCTGGGCACTGTGCACACGGCGGTGATGTACGTGCTGATGTACGCGAGCATCGGCAAACTGCCCACCACGACGGTCGCGCTGCTGTCCTACCTGTACCCGGTGGTCGCCGTGGTGGTGGACGTGCTCGCGTTCGGCCACCGGCTCACGTGGCCCGAAGGTTTGGGGATGCTCGCCGTCCTCGCCGCCGTCCTCGCACCCCGGCGAAACCCCCCGACAACGACGACGGCCGCCGCGCCGGTTTCCCAGCGCGACGGCCGTCGGCCCGAAACGGGCCTCGTCACTCGTGATTCGGGCCAGTGTGGTACTCGAACACCAGGCCACCGATCGCGAACAGCAGCACCACGAGGGCGATGATCAGCAGCCAGATGTGGAAGAACGCCAGCGCGACACCGCCCAGGCCCGCCGAGGCAGCCATCAGGATCGGCCAGTAACTGCCGGGGCTGAAGAAGCCCAGCTCGCCGGCGCCGTCGCTGATCTCGGCGTCTTCGCGGTCCTCCGGGCGCGGTTCGATCCGGCGGGACACGAACTGCATGTAGCTGCCCGCGAGGAACGCGAGACCACCGGTCAGGAAGAGCGCGACGATCCCGACGGGCTCGGCCTTCTGGTCGGTCGCGAAGAGGGCGGTCATGACCCAGTAGATGACGGCCATGACGACGGCGAACGCCGCCACCATGTAGAAAATCCGGGCTTCGACCTTCATGGGACTTTTCCCCTACTCCTCTGGTTCGCCGGAACCGGTCAGTTGGACGCCGTGGACGCGCTGCGCGCGGTGCGGTCGGTGTTGAACGGCGCGGTGGTCACCGCGTGCGGCGTGCACAGCTCACCACAGTTCATCGCCTCGAGCGCCTCGGACGCCGTGTTCGGCTGCCCCGTCTTCGGGTTGATCTGGGTGCGCAGCTTGATGTACTGGTCGTACTTGTCCGGCGACAGCGCGCGAACCTCGAAGTTCATCATCGAGTGGTACGTGCCGCACAGCTCCGCGCAGCGGCCGACGAAGGAGCCCTCGCGGTCGATCGAGTTCTGGAAAGAGCTGTCCTGGTTGTTCTTTTCCGGATCCGGCATCACGTCGCGCTTGAAGTGGAACTCCGGGACCCAGAACGAGTGGATGACGTCGGCCGAGCGCAGCCGGTACTCGATCGTCCTGTTCGTCGGGAGCACCAGCAGCGGGATCTCGCTGGAGGATCCGATGGTGCTCACCTGCGTGCCGTCCGGGCGCTTGGCGTTCGCGTCGTCGTACTTGAATTCCCAGTTCCACTGGAAGGCCACCACGTCGACGGTGACGTCGGGGTTCGGCTTCTTGGACAACACGTCGTTCTCGGCGGTGGCCGTGAAGAAGAACAGGACGCAGACCATGATCGTCGGGACGACGACCGTGAAGATCTCCAGCGGGATGTTGTACTGGAACTGCCGCGGGAGGTCATCGGGACCCTCGACCGTGGCGTTCTTCTTCTTGCGGTGGAACGTCGCGGTCCAGAAGATCAGGCCCCAGACGATGACACCGACGACGAGCGCGGCGACGACCGTCCACGTCCAGAGGTTCCGCATCTCGTCGGCCTGCGGGGTGACCCCGACCGGCCAGCCGAAGCGGAGAATGGCATCGCCCGAGCACCCTGTCGCGGTCAGTGCCACCAGCACGGCCAGCGCGGCGACGCGACCGACCCGCTTAACCCCGCGGGTGCGCGCTGGTTTTTCCACTGCGCCTCGCCCTTTCACCCAGAGCCTCCTCGACCGATCTTCGTGACAGGCGGAGCCTAGCCGAGTTGGAGGTTCCCGCTGTCCAAGGGGTAACCACAACGCGCGCGCGTGCACCCGATGCGGCCCGCCGTGCGTGGTTCGCGGCATACTGAGCCCTTCCCCGGACCGGCCCGACCAAAGGTGTGTGAATACGCGTGTGCGGCCTGCTTGGACTGATCTGCGGCAGCGAGACGGACGCCGCGAACGCCCGTGAGGCCGTCGGCGAGGCGATGCGCTGCCAGCGCCACCGCGGGCCCGACGAGCAGGACACCTGGGCCGACGCCGAGGTCGTGTACGGGTTCAACCGGTTGGCGTTCATCGACCTCGAGCACGCCCACCAGCCGCTGGTCTGGGGCCCACCGGAAGCGCCGGGCCGGTACACGCTGAACTTCAACGGGGAGATCTACAACTACCGTGAGCTTCGCGAGGAGCTCGCTGAGGAGTTCGGCGCCAAGTTCGAGACCGAGGGCGACGGCGAGGCGATCGTCGCGGCGTACCACTACCTCGGCGACGACGCGGTGAAGAAGCTGCGCGGCATGTTCGCCTTCATGATCTGGGATTCGGCCGACAAGGTCGTGTTCGGTGCGCGGGACCCGTTCGGCATCAAGCCCCTCTACTACGCCGCCGGCCCGAAGGGTGTCGCGTTCTCCAGCGAGAAGAAGAGCCTGCTGGCACTCGCGGGCACGCTGGGTGTGGAGCTGGAGCTGGACCGCACGGCGCTGCAGCACTACCTGGTGCTGCAGTACGTCCCCGAACCCGAATCCCTGCACTCGGCGGTGCGCCGGGTCGAGTCGGGCACGTCGTTCCGCGTCGCGCCGGGTGGTGAGACGGATTTCACGCGCTACTTCCACCCGCAGTTCGTCGCCAAACCGGTGAACGGCCAGGCCGAGGCCGAGCAGTTGTACCAGCGGATCGCGGATGTGATGCGCGACTCGGTGGGCAAGCACATGATTTCGGACCCGGACGTGACCGTCGGTGCGTTCCTGTCCGGCGGCATCGATTCCACGGCCACGGCGACGCTGGCGAAGGAACACAATCCGAACCTCATCGCGTTCACCACCGGGTTCGAGCGGGAGGGCTATTCGGAGGTCGACGTCGCCGCCGAGTCGGCCGCCGCGATCGGGGTGAAACACGTCGTTCGCACGGTTTCGGCGGACGAGATGATGGAGGCCCTGCCACTCATCGTCTGGTACCTCGACGATCCGGTGGCCGACCCCGCGCTCGTGCCGCTGTGGTTCATCGCGCGCGAGGCCCGCAAGCACGTGAAGGCCGTGCTCTCCGGCGAAGGCGCCGACGAGCTGTTCGGCGGTTACACGATCTACAACGAGCCGATTTCGCTGGCACCGTTCGAAAAGGTGCCCGGAAGTGTGCGCAAGCTCATCGGCAAGGTTTCCACGAAGATCCCCGAAGGCACGCGCGGCAAGGATCTGCTGCGCCGCGGCGCGCTCCCGCTGGAGGATCGTTACTACGGCAACGCGCGCAATTTCCGTGACGAGCAACTGCGCGCGGTCCTTCGGACCTACACCGAAGGCGTGGGTTTCAAGGACGTCACCGCACCCTGGTACGAGATCTCCCGCGGCTGGGACCCGGTGGCGCGGATGCAGCACGTCGACCTGTTCACCTGGCTGCGTGGAGACATCCTCGTCAAGGCCGACAAGGTGACGATGGCCAATTCGCTCGAGCTGCGGGTGCCCTTCCTCGACGCCGAGGTGTTCAAGGTCGCCGCCGGCATCCCGCTGGACCAGAAGCTGGCCAACGGCACCACCAAGTACGCGCTGCGCCAGGCGCTGGCGAAGATCATCCCCCCGCACGTGCTCAACCGCCGCAAGCTCGGTTTCCCCGTGCCGATCCGCCTGTGGCTGCGTAACGAGATGTACGACTGGGCGCGCGGCATCATCAACGACTCGAAAACCGACGAGCTGCTCGACAAGCCTGCCGTGCTGCGCCTGCTCGAGGAGCACAAGGCCGGTCAGCTCGACCGCAGCCGCCAGATCTGGGCGTTGCTGGTGTTCATGCTGTGGCACGGCATTTTCGTCGAGAACCGCATCAAGCCCGAGATCCCGGAGCCGGTGTATCCCATAAAGCTCTGAGCAGGGCGTGGCGTCCGGGCCGGTTCGCGGCGCACGATGACGTATGGCCTGTGATTTCGTCCTCGTCCACGGTACGACGCAGACTCCGGCCGGCTGGAGCCGGCTGGTGGCCGAGCTCACAGTGCGCGGCCACCACGGCGTGGCGGTCGACCTGCTTGCCGACGGCCCCGACCACGACGTGGCCGGGTTCGCGAAGGTGGCCCGGCAGCAGTGCCGGACCACCCGCCCGGTGGTCGTCGCGCACTCCGGCAGCGGGGTGCTCCTGCCCGCGATCGGCGCCGCGCTGGGTGCGGCGCAGCTGGTGTGGCTCGCCGCCTACATCCCTGCCTTCGGCACCGGCCGGAGCCTGCGCGACGAAGTGGCAGCCGACGCCGACGCCCTGTTCCACCCTGAGTGGCCGGGCGTCGACCCGACCGCCGACCTCGCCGCGGCGGACCGCTTCCTGTTCCACGACTGCCCGCCCGAGGTGCGCTACTGGGCGCACGGCACATTGCGGCTGTTCAACCCCGACGTGCTCCCGACGCACCCCGCGGGCAAGCGGCCGGACATTCCGTCGACGGTGATCGTGCCGGCGGCCGACCGCACGCTGCGGAGCTCGTGGATGCGCGCGGCGGCGCATGAGCGCCTGGGTGTTGAATTTCACGAAGTACCCGGCGGACACTGCCCGCACGTGTCGCACCCGGAAGCCGTCGCGGCAGTGCTGCGGGTGCTCGTCTGAAACTGGCTCGCGCACCGCACGAGGAGCTGCCCGAACGGACGCGGCTCCTCGTAGGGCCGCCGGCTCTTTGTAGGTTGGGCTCTCTGTAGGGTTCGGCTCTCTGTGGGTTCGGTTCTCTGTAGGTCTGACAGTGCCTCGCGTCAGGCCGGCAGCACCGGCGCGATCTCCTCGGCTGCCTCCGGGCCGAAGGCCTCGCCGAGGCGGGCGAGGGCGTCGCCGCGATCGAACGTCCACTCCTGTGTGCCGACGGTCTCGAGGACCAGCACGGCGATCAGGGAACCCAGCTGGGCCGCCCGCTCAAGGCTCAGGCCGCCGTCGAGGGCGGCGAGGAACCCGGCGCGGAAGCCGTCGCCGACGCCGGTCGGGTCGGCCTTGCCGCGTTCGGGCACGGCGCCGATCTGCAGGGCCAGGCCTTCGCGGCCGATGATCTCCACGCCCTTCTCACCGAGCGTCGTGACGCGCATGCCGACCCGCTCGAGCACGTCGGCTTCGGTCCAGCCGGTCTTCTGGAGGAGCAGCTCCCACTCGTAGTCGTTGCTGAACAGGTACTTGGCGCCGTCGACGAACTCGCGCACCTGGGCGCCGTCCATGCGAGCCAGCTGTTGCGACGGGTCCACGGCGAACTCGTAGCCGCGCTGACGGCACTCCTGGGCGTGGCGGACCATGCCTTCGGGGTCGTCGGGGCTGATGAGCACGAGGCCCAGCTCGCCGGCGTGGTCGGCGACGGGCTTGAGCTCGATGTTGCGCGATTCGGCCATCGCGCCGGCGTAGAACGTCGCGATCTGGCACAGGTCCTCATCGGTCGTGCACACGAACCGGGCGGTGTGCGCGACCTCGGACACGAGCACCCCGGCCGTGTCCACGCCGTGCCGTTCGAGCCACGACGCGTAATCGGCCCAGTCCGCGCCGACGGCACCCACGAGCACCGGGTTGACCCCCAGCACGCCGAGCCCGAACGCGATGTTGGCGCCGATGCCGCCGCGGCGGACGACGAGGTCGTCGGCCAGGAAGCTCAGCGACACCCGGTGCAGCTGCTCGGCCACCAGCTGCTCGGCGAACCTGCCGGGGAAGTGCATCAGATGGTCGGTCGCGATGCTGCCGGACACGGCGATCCTGGCCTTGCCGCCACTGGCCTTGTCTGCCACCGGTTCTCCTCTGGGCTGTCTCGTGCCTTCGGCCTGTCGTGCGCGGTTACCCGCTGGTCATGACCCGTCCGGGTAGTTCCCGCGCCTCGCCCGACCCTACCGGCTGGTACCGCTTTTCCAGTCGCGAGCGGATCAATAGCGTTACGGAAGTGAACACCGCCGACGGGAACATCGCCGCCGTGAGCGCGACCGCTGAACCGGAAACCATCGGCGAATTGATCGCCGACTGCGCCCACATTCCGGCCGAACTACGCAGCGAGCGCGTGGCCGGCGATCGTCCGCCGCACCCCCGCGCCCCGCGGCCGTGGACGGTCGACGAGGCGTGCCATGCGCAGGTCGCCGACCTCGACGCCTACGTCTGAGCTCCGGGGCGCGTCTGAGCCCCGGGGCGTCTGAGCCCCTGAACACGCTGAGCCCCTGAACACGTCTGCGGTCCTGGACGCGGCTGAGCCCCTGAACGCGCGAAGTGCCCCGGCCTGGATCGGCCGGGGCACATCCCCGG
>DASZNR010000167.1:0-52337 GCA_035551175.1 Amycolatopsis sp.
CACGTCGGTGGCAGCCACAGCGTTTCCTTCTCTCTCAGATCCGGGGGCCAGCCCCGTCGTTACCGCGTAGCGGTGGCCGGACTTGAACCGGCGACACAGCGATTATGAGCCGCTTGCTCTGCCAACTGAGCTACACCGCCCCAACCACGCCCACCCCAAACGCAACCCCCCGGTGGGGGGGTCCAGGGGGGCGAAGCCTCCCTGGGGGGGGTCTGGGGGTTCGACCCCCCGATGGACGCCGCGAAGCGAGCTAGGCTTGCACTTTCCGCAAGCATAGCTCGCCCACTCGCGAGCCCCTTTACGGAATCGAACCGTAGACCTTCTCCTTACCATGGAGACGCTCTGCCGACTGAGCTAAAGGGGCTTGCCTCTTGCGAGGACTCGGAAAGGTTAGCAAGGGCGCTCACCCCTGCGTGCAACCGGGGTCGGATTGCCGCGAAACCTCAGGTCAGCAGGGTCAGCACCGTCTCCGAGTGCCGTCCCGGTGAGCGCGCCGTGCGGGCCTGCAGCCACGCCTCCAGCCGGTCCTCCGGCAGCGGCCGCGAGATCAGGTAGCCCTGCGCGACGTCGCAGCCCATCGCCTCGAGCTGGTCGCGGGCGACGTCTTCCTCCACACCCTCCGCCACGACCGTCAGCCCCAGCGAGTGACCCAGCTCGACGATCGAGCGCACCACCGCGAGGTCGCCGAGGTCGGTGCCCATGCCGAGCACGAAGCTCTTGTCGATCTTCACCTGGTCCACCGGCAGCTGACGCAAGTACGCGAGCGACGAGTAGCCCGTGCCGAAGTCGTCAACGGCGAGCACGATGCCCAGTGAGTGCAGCTCCCGCAGGATCGGCAGGGCCTTCTGCGGGTCGGACATCACGCCGGACTCGGTGAGCTCGAACGTGAGCAGCTCGGGCGGCACGTCGTAGCGCTCCAGCTCGCGCTGGACCTTCGCCGGGAACTCCTCGTCCGCGAGATTGCGCACGGACAGGTTCACCGCCGCGGAGATACGCAGGCCTTCGTCGAGCCACTTGCGCACGCGCTTGAGCGAAGCCTCGAGCACGAACGACGTCAGCACGCCGATCAGGCCGGCCGCCTCGATGGCGGGCACGAACTCGTCGGGCCCGAGCCGGCCGAACTCCGGGTGCACCCAGCGCACGAGCGCCTCGACGCCCTGCACCTGACGGTTGGGCAGCGTGATCTTCGGCTGGTAGTGCACGGACACGTGCCCGTCTTCCAGCGACTGCCGGAATTGCGTGACGAGCTGGAACCGGCGCAGGAAGATCTGGCCCATGCTCGGCACGTAGCCACGCACTTCTTCGCCACCGCGGGTGGCGCGGACGGCGACGTCGGCGCGCTGCAGGAGGCCGTCGACGTCGACCGTGTCGCCGTCCTCGGCCGAAGTGGTGGCGTAGCCGATCATCGCGTTGGCCTCGACCGAAAGCCGGTCGACGGGGTAGGGCGCCGAGAGCTGCACGCGCAGGCGCTCGGCCGCGGCGTGGGCGTTCTCCGGGGTGCAGCCCACGAGCAGCGCGGCGAAGGACGCGCCTTCCAGCCGGGCGAGCGGCACGTCGGGACCCAGCGCGTCGCGGATGCGCCGGCCTGCGGCGATCACCATGCGGTCGGCCCACGAGTAGCCGAGCGCATCGCTCACCGTGGAGAAGACGTCGAGGTCGATGCGCACCACGACGGCGTTGGCAGTGTTGGTTACGTCCCGCAACGGTTCCTTCGCGACCTGCTGGAAGCCCGGCCGGTTGAGGTGCCCGGTGAGCGGGTCGTGGTACGCGTCGTGGCGCAGGGTCGCGAGCAGGCGCCGGTTGTCCAGCGACGTCGCGAGGTGGCTGGCCATGGTGCCGAGCAGTTGCACGTCGTATTTGCCGAAGCCGCGCCAGCGGGAGAGCCGGTCGTGGGCCTCGACGACGCCAAGCAGCTGGTTGGCGCTGCGCAGCGGCACCACGAGCGCCTCCTGCGCGCCGCGGTTGAGCAGCGCGGCGCGCACGTCGGGGTTGGCCTCGGTGACGCGGAAGTGCCGCACGTGGGCGCCGGGCAGGCGCTGCAGCGGGTCGTCGGCGGTGCCGTCGACGGATGGCAGCTCGTCGCCCGCGACGACCACGCGCATCGTGTCCTTCGCTTCCAGCCGCAGCCGCAGCACCACGCGGCCGGCGGCAAGCTGATCCTTGATGCGCTCGGCGATCGTGGCCCATCCGCGTACGTCCACGCCGCCCACGAGCTCGTCGGCGCCGCCGGCCGGGCGCGCGGCGGCCTGCTGGCCCGAGCGCGCGACCATGAGGCTCACGTCCGAGAGCGCCTCCATGTCCCGCTGCTCACGAAGCAGGTCGGAGTAGGCCCAGTACAGCGCGGTCAGGCCGAGGAACACGGCCAGCACCAGCGGCCACGCCTGCGGCGTGTGCGCGATCACGAGGTAGCCGCTGAGGCCGACCGACGCGTTCACGAACCCGACCACGAGGATGCGGCCGGTGAGCCGGATCGCGGTGCTCACGCGCATGCGCCGGCGCAGCACCCGCACGGCGGCGAGCGCCAGCAGCGTGCTGACGAGCGGCGCGGTGAGCGTGCCGGCGAGCGCGGCGACCCACGGCATGCCTCCGCCGTCGCCGACGGCGTACTGCACGAGCCCCGCGACGGCGAACGCGCCGGTGATCTCGAGCAGGAACGCGCCGGCGTTGTAGAGCACGCGCCCGGCCACCTTGCGGGCCAGCAGCGTGCCGATGCCCGCGACCAGGTGCGCGGCCAGCACGACCTCGAAGGGCGCGACGAAGAAACCGATTACCAGCGGAATTTCGGTGAAGGAGATGGTCCACGAAATGCCGCTGCGAACGTCGACGTTGATGCCGAGCTGCTCGGCGAGCAGGAAGGCGAGCGCCAGCACCGGGCCGACCCACCAGAGCTTGGCCGAGCCGTGAAAGGGCAACCACGAACCGACCGCGAAGGCGGTGACGAGCCCGAGCCCGAGGACGGCGAAGGTGTAGACGCGGAACCGGCGTTCGTCATCGCGGGCCTCGGCGAAGGTCCCGGAAACGGCGCTCCCCCTGCCCTGCTTCGCCGCTGGGGCGGCATCGGGCCTGCCGTTGCTGTCCGGCATCCGACCTTCCTTCCCGGCTGGCCACCGGTCGCGCTCGTCCGTGACGTCAGGTGTGGACAAGGGCCACACGGTACCCCGGAGGGCGTACCCGTGTCCCTTTCGAGACAGTAGAAGATCACCCCAGGGTTAACAATGGGCTTGTGGCGCTGACCTGCGTGGACCAAGGAGTGAAACTTCCCGTTCGGGCCTGATCCACGTCCGGGCGTGTTCGGGGTTCGCGCTGTGCTCGGCGGGGAACAATGAAGTACATGCACAACGACGTGACAGCCACCGGGCATGCGGCACGGATCGCCACGGTGGACGCACTGCTTCCCGCGCCACTTCCGTTCGAGGTCCACGCTGACACCACAGTGCTGTCGGTGCAGGTCGGGGAGACGACGGCCGCCGGACTGGCGAGCAGTTCCGAGCTCGGCCTCCACAGCCCGCAGTCGATCTGGCGGGCGCTGACGGAGCACCGGCTGGAGGTCCAGCTCGCGGGCCCGGACCCCGCCGCGGGTCTCGACGCGTTGCTCACTCGATGGGATGAACACCTGGGGACCCTCGCCCGCCCGGGGGACCCCGAGTGCTCCGCTGTGCTCTCGCGCCCGAGCCGCGACACCGTCGGCACGACCGAACTTCTGCGCCACGGGTTCGCTCCGGTCGGCGTCATCGCCGTCCGCCCGGCCCAGCGCATGGCCGCGCCCGGCCCCATGACGACTCCTGGCGTCTGCATCCGCCACGCCACCCCGGCCGACCTCGGCACCGCCACGAGCCTGTTGCTGGAACTCCAGCGCTACGACTCGCAGTTCGGCCGCGTGACCGTGCGCGCGGGCATCGAGGAACTCGTGGCGAAGGAGTTGCTGCGCCAGCTGGAGCGGCCGGAGCCGCAGGTGTGGATCGCCGAGCTGTACGGCAAGGCCCTCGGCTTGGTCGTGTTGCAGATGCCCGACGAGACGGCGTGGATCAGCCACCGCGTCGCCGCTTCACGCGTCGGGTACCTGTCCTCGCTGGCCGTCGCCGAAGCGGCCCGGTCCGCCGGTGTCGGCACCGCGCTCGCCGCCCACGCCCACCAGGTCTTCGACGAAGCAGGCGCCGACGTCGTGCTGCTGCACACGGCCGTGCCCAATCCGCGATCCACGCCGTTCTGGTACGCGCAGGGCTACCGGCCGCTGTGGACGGGGTGGCAGCGGAGGCCCGCGGTGCGCTGAGGTCTCGCTAGGGTGGGTGACCGGCAAGGAGGGGAGTCCCGACGTGAGCGAGCAGCCGCAGGCCGCGCCGAAGGCGCCCGAGGGCGTCGACACCGAGAAGCCATCGGCTGCGCGGATCTACGACTGGTACCTCGGGGGCACGCAGAACTGGGCGGTCGACCGCGAATTCGGCAGGCAGGTCGAGCGGCAGTGGCCGCTCGTTCGCCCCGGCGCGAAGCAGAACCGCGAATTCATGAACCGCGTGGTGCGCGCGGCGTTGAAGGCCGGGGTCCGGCAGTTCGTGGATCTCGGCTCGGGAGTGCCGACGGCCGGGAACGTCCACGAGGTCATCGAAGCGGAGCTCGGCGACGAGGACCGCGCGACCGTGCTGTACGTCGACTACGAGCCGGTGGCCGTAGCGCACGCGACGCTGATCCTGGAGGAGGGCGCGGCCACCGACTGGGCCGGCATCCTGCAGGCGGACCTGCGCGACGCGAAGAGCGTGCTGGATGCGAAAACCACGCGTGAGTACATCGACTTCGACCGGCCCGTGTGCCTGTTGCTGATGGCCGTGTTGCACTTCGTTGGCCCGGACGACGACCCGGCCGGTCTGGTCGCGGCGTACCGCCGCGCGCTGGCGCCCGGCAGCTGGCTCGCGATCTCGCAGATGAGCGAGGGCGACGGCTCGGGACCGGCGTTGGAGGGCCTGCGCTGGTTCGTGGAGCAGTACCGCAAGACCAGCAACCCCGTGTGGATGCGCGATCGCGACGAGATCGTGCCGTTCTTCGGCGGCTGGCCGCTGCTGGAGCCGGGCATCGTGCACCTGCCCGACTGGCGACCCGAACGGGAGTTGAACGCCGTGGAAGCCGAAGCACGGCCGTTCGCGTGGTGTGGCGTGGCGGAGAAGCCGTGACGGGACCGGAAGGCATCGACATCGAGAGGCCGTCGGCCGCCCGCGTCTACGACTGGTACCTCGGCGGCGACCAGAACTGGGCCGTCGACCGCGAGTTCGGCCGGCGCGTGGAGAAGGTGTGGCCGTTGATCAGGCCCATCTCGCGGCAGAATCGCGCGTTCATGAACCGGGTGGTCAAGGCCGCGCTCGACGCGGGGATCCGGCAGTTCGTGGACCTCGGCTCGGGGGTGCCGACGGCAGGCAACGTGCACGAGATCGTGCGCGAGCGGCTGCCCGGGGACGAACGCGCCACGGTCGTGTACGTCGACTACGAGGCGGTTGCGGCCGCGCACTCGCGCGTGATCCTCGAACGTCAGCACGCGCTCGGCTGGGCCGGCCTCGTGCAGCGCGACATCCGCGATCCGCAGGCGGTGTTCGCCGACGAGACGACCGTGCGGCTCGTCGACTGGTCCGAGCCCGTGTGCCTGCTGATGATCACCGTGCTGCATTTCATCGGACCCGGCGACGATCCCGACGGGCTCATGGCCACCTACCGCGCGAAGCTCTCCTCGGGTTCGTGGCTTGCCGTGACTCACGGCACGTGCCGCGAAGACGCACCGCCGGATCGAGCCGCTGAGGTGAAGGCGTTCATCGACGCGTACCGGGACACGAGCAACCCGGCGTACCTGCGTTCGGACGCCGAAATCCTGCCGTGGTTCGGCGGGTGGCCGTTGCTGGAACCGGGCATGTCGTCGTTGCCGGACTGGCGCCCGGAGCGTCCGGTATCGACCGTGGAGGCCGAGACGCGGCCGTTCGCGTGGGGCGCTGTGGCGGAACGCCCCTGATCAGAGCACGTCCGCTGCCAGCGAACACTCCGTGGGAAACAAACCAGCGCTGAAGATAGTTGAGCAGAGCAGACTCAACTATCCGAGGAGTGCACATGTCTGATCCCCGCCTCCTGCCCGTGCTCCCGCTCGATGACGACGTCGTGCTGCCGGGCATGGTGGTCCCGCTCGACTTCACCGAGGTCGAGACCCGGGGCGCGGTGGAGTCCGCACAGGCCAAGGCGCCGGCGACGGCGTCGTTCCCCGGCATCCGTTCCGGCGCGGCCGCCAAAGCCGAAGTGCTGATCGTGCCCCGCGTCCACGGCGAGTACGCCGAGGTCGGCACGGTCGCGACCGTCGAGCGCATCGGCCGGGTCCCCGGCGGCAAGGCCGCCGTGTTGCTGCGCGGCACCGGCCGCGCCCTGGTGGGCCGCATCGCGGACGGCCCCGGCGCCGCGCGCTGGGTCCACGCCGACGAGGCAACCGAATTCACCGACGACCGCTCCGCGCAGCTCGCGCAGGAGTACAAGGCCGTCGTCATCTCGTTGCTCCAGCAGCGCGGCGGCTGGCAGATGATCGACGGCGTCCAGCAGGTCGAGGACCCCTCGGCGGTGGCCGACCTGTCCGGCAACGCGCCGTATCTGAAGACGGAGCAGAAGATCGAGCTGCTGACCACGCTCGACGTGAGCGCGCGGCTCGAGAAGGCCATGGAGTGGAGCAAGGAGTACCTCGCCGAGCTCGAAGTGACCGACACCATCCGCAAGGACGTCCAGGAGGGCATGGACAAGCAGCAGAAGGAATTCTTGCTGCGCCGCCAGCTCGAGGCTATCCGCAAGGAGCTGGGTGAGCTCGACGGCTCCGCCAAGGACGACGACTATCGCGCCCGCGTCGCGAGCGCCGAGCTGCCCGACAACGTGAAGAAGGCCGCGTTGGCCGAGGTCGACAAGCTGGAGCGCACCTCCGACCAGTCGCCCGAGGGCGGCTGGATCCGGACCTGGCTCGACACGGTCCTCGAACTGCCGTGGAACGAACGGACCGAGGACGTCTACGACATCGCCGCCGCGCGCGCCGTGCTCGACGCGGACCACGCGGGCCTCGACGACGTGAAGGAACGCATCATCGAGTACCTGGCCGTGCGCAAGCGTCGCGCGGAGTCGGGTCTCGGTCCGATCGGCGGACGCCGTTCGGGCGCCGTGCTGGCGCTCGCCGGTCCTCCCGGGGTCGGCAAGACGTCGCTGGGTGAGTCCGTGGCGAAGGCCATGGGCCGCAAGTTCGTGCGGGTCGCCCTCGGCGGCATCCGGGACGAGGCGGAGATCCGCGGCCACCGGCGCACCTACGTCGGCGCCCTGCCCGGCCGGATCGTGCGGGCCATCAAGGAAGCCGGCTCGATGAACCCGGTCGTGCTGCTCGACGAGATCGACAAGGTCGGGGCCGACTACCGCGGCGACCCGACGGCTGCGCTGCTGGAGGTGCTGGACCCGGAGCAGAACCACACGTTCCGTGACCACTACCTCGAGGTGGAGCTCGATCTGTCCGACGTCGTGTTCCTCGCGACGGCCAACGCGCTCGAGACCATCCCCGGCCCGCTGCTCGACCGCATGGAGCTCGTCACGCTCGACGGCTACACCGAGCACGAGAAGGTGACGATCGCCCGCGACCACCTGCTCCCGCGCGAGCTGGAACGCGCCGGCCTCGCGTCCGGCGACGTGGTGATCGCCGACGAGGCCTTCAGCCGGATCGCCGCCGAGTACACCCGCGAAGCGGGCGTGCGCGACACCAACCGCACGATCGCCAAGCTGCTGCGGAAGATCGCGACGAAGGTGGCGCTGGACGAGGTTTCGCTGCCGGTTTCCGTGGGTGCCGACGATCTGGAGTCGTACCTGGGCCGCCCGCGGCACGTGCCGGAGTCGTCGCTGCCGACCTCGACCCAACGCACGTCGATCCCCGGCGTGGCAACGGGTCTGGCCGTCACGGGCGCGGGTGGTGACGTTCTGTACATCGAGGCGTCGCTGGCCGACCCCGAGAGCGGCTCGACGGGTCTGCAGCTCACCGGCCAGCTGGGCGACGTGATGAAGGAGTCCGTGCAGATCGCGCTCTCCTACCTGCGTTCGCACGGCGCGGAGCTCGAGCTGCCCGTCAGCGACCTGAAGGACCGCGGCATCCACGTGCACGTTCCCGCGGGCGCGGTGCCGAAGGACGGCCCGTCGGCCGGCGTCACCATGACGACCGCGCTGGCCTCGCTCCTCTCGGGCCGGGTGGTCCGCGCGGACGTCGCGATGACCGGCGAGGTCTCCCTGACCGGTCGCGTGCTGCCGATCGGTGGCGTGAAGCAGAAGCTGCTCGCCGCACACCGGGCCGGGATGAAGACGGTGATCATCCCGCAGCGCAACGAGCCGGACCTGGACGACGTGCCGGCCGAGGTGTTGTCGCAGCTGGACGTACACGCCGTGGCGAACGTTCGTGAGGTTCTGGAGCTGGCCCTGTCGCCTGCTTCCTCGGAGCTCCCAGCGGCGGCTTGAGTCGCTTGTGGATAGTGGAACGCCCCCGTTTCCCTTTGGGAAGCGGGGGTTTTCCCTGTCATAGGTCTTGCCCATCGAAGCGTCCGGCCATTGTGGATCGCTTTCGGCGAGCCCTTCGACTGCCTGGTCACCTACGTCACCAAACTGCGGTTGTCGACGGCGAGCGCGCGTCGGCGTATGAGGCCGAGGACGTACCGCTGGCGCGTCGGGACCACGACCACGAGATGGTCAGGCGGCATCCCCCCGGGCGTGGCCGACGGCCGGTCATCGGTCCGTCAGGTCACCAGAGAACGGGCGCCCCGTCGGTCCGGTCTGCCGCCCGGTTCGGTGCGCCGGAGCCGGCCGAGCGAACCAGCGGATCGGTTCTGTCGGCGCCCGACACGGCGAGGGGCAAACTCACGAGCACCCTCGCCTGAGGTGGTGACACAAGTTCGCCCCCGGGACCACCTGGTCGCCGTAGGCTTGATGTGGCAGGTGAGGGATTCGAACCCCCGTAGGCTGAGCCGTCTGATTTACAGTCAGATCCCTTTGGCCGCTTGGGTAACCTGCCTAGACCGGGTGAACCGGCCGCCGAGAACAATACCCAATGGCCCGACGCACGGGTCAACCGGGTGGCTAGGGCTAGGCTGGTGGCCCCTGACGAGCTAGTACGAGGTGTGAGGACACGTGGCGGATCCCTCTTTCGACGTGGTGAGCAAGGTCGACCGCCAGGAGGTGGACAACGCCCTCAATCAGGCCGGCAAAGAGCTCGGCACGCGGTTCGACTTCCGGGGCACCGGGACGACCATCAGCTGGGCGGGCGAGGAAGCCATCACCGTCGAGTCGGAGACCGAGGAGCGCGCGCTGGCGGCCGTGGAGGTGTTCAAGGAGAAGCTGATCAAGCGCGGTATCTCGTTGAAGGCCTTCGAGGCGGGCGAGCCGGCCATCTCGGGCAAGACGTACAAGATCAGCGGCAAGATCCTCCAGGGCATCGCGTCGGACAAGGCGAAGCAGATCGCCAAGTTCATCCGCGACGAGGGACCGAAGGGCGTCCAGGCCCAGATCCAGGGCGACCAACTGCGGGTGTCGGGCAAGAAGAAGGATCAGCTGCAGGAAGTGATCTCCTTGCTGAAGGGTGAGGACTTCGAGATCGCTCTGCAGTTCACCAACTACCGCTGAGCCACCCTCGTCGACCCGCGGGGTATGTGGTGGTGCCATCGCGATCTGCACGGCCTTGACGTTCGCTCCACCGGAGACAACCACGGCGCCGAAGTAGTGCCGCAGGTCGCGCATCCCGAAGCCCTCCGGCAGCACAGCAGGCCCTAGACCGATGCATCCGGTACATACCGCACAGCCAGCGACGGCCAAACCGCTGGGGCTGGTCACTGCCGCCACGACCGGGTGGAAACTCCGGCTGGACCTGCGAAAACGGCGCAAAACTCCCAGGCTCCCGGCCGGTTGCGTGGTGTAATCGCGCGGCTGCCGGGAGAGAGGGTCGGGGGATGAGGGTGCTGGGCGCGTTGGTCGCCGCGCTGGTGGTGGTTGCCGCTGGGTTGACGCCGGCATCGGCGGTGGTGGCCAGGCAGCAGCTGGTGCCGGGGTACGGGTCCTACCCGCGGCTGATCCGGTTGCAGTACTCGCCGTTCGGGCGGGGCCACATCCTCGCGTCGCTGACCAGTGAGGACGCGGGCGGCAAGTTCACGCCGATCATGGAGAGCACGGACGAGGGCGCGACGTTCCACAAGATCGGCGAGATCCGCGACCCCGACGGCAAGCTCGGCGAATGCTGCGGCACCCTCTACGAGCTGCCGCAACGCGTCGGGCGGCTGCGGGCCGGCACGGTGCTGTGGGCGGCGAGCTACGGGCAGGACGCGGGCGCGCAACGGCGTATCGCCATCAAGGTGTGGGCGAGCATCGACGGCGGCAAGCACTGGTCGTTCCTGTCCGAGGCGGCGCAGTCGCACAACCACGACGGCATCTGGGAGCCGGAGTTCAACGTCGACGCCGGCGGCACGCTGTGGCTGCACTACGCCGACGAAACGCAAGCCCCGAAGTACGCACAGGTGCTCAACCGCGTCGCCACCACCGACGGCCTGCACTGGGGCACCAAGCAGCTCACGATGGCGATCCCGCCCGACCGCGTGCGGCCCGGCATGCCGATCATCCGGCGGCTACCCGACGGCCGGTACTGGTTCAGCTACGAGATCTGCAACTACGGCGACCGCTACTGCGACCCGTATTTCAAGATCTCCGACGACGGCGCCAACTGGGGCAACCCTGCCGACCCCGGCACGCGGGTGATGACCGCGAACGGCGACTACTTCCAGCACGCGCAGACGGTCACCCTGTTCCCGGGCGGTCCGCACGGGGTGCGGCTCGTGATGGTCGGCCAGATCTACACCAACGCGAAGGGTGTGCCGCAGCCCGACAACGGCCAGGTGCTGCTCGAGAACGACGACCTCGGCCAGGGCAACTGGTACCCGCGGCCCGCGCCGATCGCCATCAGCGGCATCTACAACAACTTCTGTCCCAACTACTCGTCGACGCTGCTCCCGGTCGACAACGGCACGAACGTGCTCGAGATCGCGACCGAGTACAACCTCGGGTGCAAGGCCTATTTCGGCAAGGCCCCACTGGGCTGAGACACTCACCCGGACCGGTGAACCGATCACGAGTGAGGAGCGGGATGAAGGGCATCGTGCTGGCGGGCGGCAGCGGAACGCGGCTGCACCCGATCACGCAAGCCGTGTCGAAGCAGCTGCTTCCGGTCTACGACAAGCCGATGATCTATTACCCGATCTCGGTGCTGATGCTGGCCGGGATCCGCGAAATCCTCGTGATCTCCACGCCCACCGACCTGCCGAACTTCCGCCGGCTACTCGGCGACGGCAGCCAGTTCGGGCTCTCGATCTCCTTCGCCGAGCAGCCCAGCCCCAACGGCCTCGCCGAGGCCTTCGTCATCGGCGCCGGCTTCGTCGGCGACGACTCCGTCGCACTGGTGCTCGGCGACAACATCTTCCACGGCCAGGGCTTTTCCACCACTCTGCAGACCGCCGCGACCGACCTGGACGGCTGCGTGTTGTTCGGATATCAGGTGAAGGACCCCGAGCGGTACGGCGTCGGCGAGATCGACGCGTCCGGCAAGCTCGTGTCCATCGAGGAGAAGCCGACCTCCCCGCGCTCCAACAACGCGATCACCGGCCTGTACTTCTACGACAACGAGGTTGTCGACATCTCCCGTTCCCTGCAGCCTTCTCAGCGCGGCGAACTCGAGATCACGGACGTCAATCTCACCTACCTGCGCGCCGGGCGCGCCACCCTGATCGAACTCAGCCGCGGCTTCGCCTGGCTCGACACGGGCACCCACGACTCGCTCCTGGAGGCCGGCCAATTCGTGCAGGTGCTGGAACACCGCACGGGCGTCCGCATCGCCTGCCTCGAAGAAATCGCCCTCCGCATGGGCTTCATCACCGCAGACGAGTGCTACGCCCTCGGCGCGAAACTCGCGAAGAGCGGCTACGGCGAATACGTGATGAACGTCGCCGTCTCCTCGGGCGCCACCGGCTGAGCACACCGGCCGGTGGGCTGAAGGGCGTCAGAATCCCCGCGCCATTTCCTCCAGGCGGCGAATGCGGTCCTCGATGGGCGGGTGGGTCGAGAACAGTTTCGACAGGCCGGCACCCGGGCGGAACGGGTTGGTGATCATGAGGTGCGACTGTGAGACCACCGCCGGTTCCGGGGCGAGGGGGGCGGCGCGGGTGCCCTGCTCGAGCTTGCGCAGCGCCGACGCCAGTGCGAGCGGGTCGCCGGTGAGCTGGGCGCCGGAGGCGTCCGCTTGGTATTCGCGGGAGCGGCTGACGGCCAGCTTGACGACCGAGGCCGCGATGGGGCCCACAAGCACGAGCAGCAGCGAGGCGAACGGGTTGCCCTCGCGGTCGTCGCCGCCGAAGAAGAAGGCGATGTTCGCAAGGAAGCTGACGACGCTGGCGAGGGCGCCGGCGACGCAGGAGATGAGGATGTCGCGGTTGTAGACGTGCGACAGCTCGTGGCCGAGGACGGCGCGCAGCTCGCGTTCGTTCAGCAGATCGAGGATGCCGCGGGTGCAACAGACGGCGGCGTGCTGCGGGTTGCGGCCGGTCGCGAACGCGTTGGGCGCGACGGTCGGGCTGATGTACAGCGCGGGCATCGGCTGACGGGCACTGGTGGCCAGCTCGCGCACGATGCGGTACATCACCGGCTGCTCGACTTCCGAAACAGCGCGGGCCCGCATCGCACGCAGCGCCATCTTCTCCGAGTTGAAGTACGCGAACGCGTTGACGCCCAGCGCGAGCAGCACCCCGATGATCAGCGCGCCACGGCCGAACAGTCCGCTGATCGCGACGATGATGGCCGACAGCAGGCCGAGCAGCAACGCCGTTTTCAGCCCGTTCTGGTGCTTGTGCACGCGACTCGCCTCCGTCCGCGATCAGAGCGGCTGAGCCCAGGATGGTTACTCACCGGAAACAACGCGATCGGGCGACCCGAAGTTCCTTCACGTGATCCACTCGCGAGTTAGGGTCGAGCCGGCTCCCCGACGGAGGAGGTGGCCCGATGCGAGGTCCGGCACGCGGTCTGACACTGACCCGGCGAGGCCTGTTCGCCCTGGCCACGGCGGGTGCGGCCACGGCCGTGCTGGCCGGCCCGGCACGGGCGGCGCAGGTGCGCGTGGTCGACGTCGGCGGCGCGCTGACCGCGGTCGCCGTGAATCCGGTCACGGGGCTGGTCTACGTCACCGACGCGAATTCGGGCACGGTCGCCGTGATCGACCCCACCGCGGCCCGCGTGACGACGCGCATCACGGTCGGCGGCAAGCCCAGCGACGTCGCCGTCGACTCCGCCGCCGGCCGCGTGTACGTCGCGAACCCGCCCGCCGGCACCGTGATCGCGCTCGACGCCCTCAGCCACCGCACGGTGAGCGTGATCGGCGCGGGCACCGGCGCGTCGGCGCTGGCCGTCGATCCCGCCGCCAACGCCGTGTACGCGGTCAGCGACTCCACCGGCACTCTCGCCATCCTCGACACCATCAGCCTCACGACGACCCGGATCGTGCCCGCGCCGAAGCCGGCGTTGGCGGGCGTCGCGCTCGACACCGGGCGCCGGCTCGCCTACTGCACCAGCCCCACCACCGACACCGTCGAGATCTACGACCTCGACGCCGGAAAGTTCACCGGTAGCGCCGGAGTCGGCGCCTCCCCCACCGGTGTCGCCGTGCACCAGGCGAGCGGCACGGTGTTCGTCGCCAACTCCGCGATCCACCATATGTCCATTGTGGATCCCGTATCACGAACCGAAAGCAAAACCGTGCTGCTGGGTAGCGAAGCGTCGTCGATCGCGCTGCACCAGGGCACGGAAACCGTGTACACCAATGGCGGCCAGAATGGATTGTCGCGCGTGGACGGAAAGACCGGCACACTCACCGGCGATTTGAGCCTCGGCGTAAACCCCGGCGACGTCGCCGTCGACGAGCGAACCCGAACGGTATACGTGACGGATCCCGTACACGGCACGGTCTGTGTCGTGCACAATTTCTAGAGGAGAACGCGCGCCGTAGCCGCAGGCAGACCGCCGAGGGCTGCCTCTTCTCCCCCGGTCGCTGAAGCGGCACGATCACCTTTGCCACGATCCCGTCTCGTGGTTCAGGCGAGTTCACCAGACGTCGAGCAACAGTCTCGTTGACAGTGAGCAAAAAACTCACGAACGGCTGGGCTTCGTGAGTTTTGGCGGGTACCGCCGATGGTGTGGACATCTCAGTTCGCCGGGGGAAGACTCCGTGCCCATATCTCATTTCGAAAAAGGTCGCCCGCTTGGTGGGCGCACCATGTAACGACCATCCGTTGGTCATCGACGTGGTTAACACGCAAGCCGTGAACCGAGGAGCCCGTTGATGACCACCTGCCGACTCTGCGGTTCGACAGCTCTGGTGAGCGTCGTCGATCTCGGGGCGACCCCACCGTGTGAGCGGTTCCTGGCCGCGGAGCAGCTGGCCGAGCCCGAGAACACCTATCCGCTGCACCTGCGGGTCTGCACGCAGTGCTGGCTCGCGCAGATCCCGCCGTTGATCACACCCGAGGACACGTTCACCGACTACGCGTACTTCTCGTCGTTTTCCACCAGCTGGGTGGAGCACGCGCGCCAATTCGTCGACGAGTCCGTGGCGCGGCTCGGGCTGGGGCCGGAGTCGTTCGTGGTCGAAGTGGCGAGCAACGACGGATATCTGCTGCAGCACGTCGTCGAGCGCGGCATCCGCTGTCTCGGCGTGGAGCCGTCGGTGAACGTGGGGCAGGCCGCGCGGGAGAAGGGCGTGCCGACGAAGACGGCGTTCCTCAGCCCGGAGACGGGGCGAGCCGTCCGCGACGAGCACGGACCGGCCGACCTGGTCGCCGCGAACAACGTGTACGCGCACATTCCCGACGTCGTCGGCTTCACCCACGGCCTGCGCGCACTGGTCGCCGACGACGGCTGGGTCAGCATCGAGGTGCAGCACCTGCTCACGCTGATCAGCGAGAACCAGTACGACACGATCTACCACGAGCACTTCCAGTACTACACGGTCGAATCCGCGCGCCGCGCGCTCGCCGTCGGCGGACTGTCCGTTGTGGACGTCGAACTCCTGCCGACGCACGGCGGCTCGATCCGGCTGTGGGCCCGGCCCACCGAGGTGGCCGGGGAACCGAGCCAGCGGATGGTGGACGTGCTGGCGCGCGAGAAGGCCGCGGGCCTGCACGAGCTCTCGGGCTACACGGAGTTCGCCGAGCGGGTGCGCCAGGTCCGGCTCGATCTGCTGGAATTCCTGGTCACCGCGGCCAAGGAGGGCAAGACCGTGGTGGGCTACGGCGCGCCCGGCAAGGGCAACACGCTGCTGAATCACTGCGGCATCCGCCCGGACCTGCTGGCCTACACCGTGGACCGCAACCCGTACAAGCACGGCCGGTTCACCCCGGGCACGCGCGTGCCGATCCTGGATCCCGAACGGATCGCCGCCGACAAGCCCGACTACGTCCTCGTCCTTCCGTGGAACCTGCGGAAGGAACTCACCGAACAACTGTCGTATGTGGACGACTGGGGCGGGCGGCTCGTGTTCCCGATCCCCCGGCTGGAAATCGTCGAGGTGAAGCAGTGAAGGTTGTCCTGTTCTGCGGCGGCTACGGCATGCGGATGCGCAACGGGGATTCGTCCGACGTGCCGAAGCCGATGGCCATGGTCGGCCCGAGACCACTGATCTGGCACGTGATGCGCTACTACGCGCACTTCGGCCACACCGAGTTCGTGTTGTGCCTCGGTTACGGCGCCCACCACATCAAGGAGTTCTTCCTCGACTACCGCGAAACGACGTCCAACGACTTCGTGCTGCGGGGCGGCAAGCCCGAGCTCCTGTCCACCGACATCGCCGACTGGACGATCTCGTTCGTGCAGACCGGCATCGAGTCGCCGATCGGCGAACGGCTGCGCCGCGTGCGCGACCACCTCGACGGCGACGAGATGTTCCTCGCCAACTACGCCGACGTGCTCACCGACGCGCCGCTGGACGACATCGTCAGCCGCTTCCGGAAGACCGACGCCGGCGCGTCGATGATGGTGGTGCCGCCGCAGTCGTCGTTCCACTGCGTGGAGATGGACGAGGGCGGGCGCATCGGTGCCATCACGCCGGTGAGCGACATGCCGCTGTGGGAGAACGGCGGGTACTTCGTGCTGCGCCAGGAGATCTTCGACCACATCCCGGAAAACGGCGACCTGGTCGCCGACGGCTGCGGTGAGCTCGCCAAGCGGGGCCGGCTGCTGGCCTACCCGTACCGCGGCTTCTGGAAGCCGACCGACACGGTGAAGGAACGCTACGCACTCGACGCCGCCTACACCCTCGGTGACCGGCCGTGGGCGTTGTGGGAGCGGGACAAGGTGCACGCGTGATCCCGCTCGCGACCGGACGGCTCGATCGCGTCGTCGCGCTGGGCGCCCACTGCGACGACATCGCCATCGGCGCCGGCGGGACACTGCTGACGATCTGCGAGCAGCGGCCCGGCCTCCGGGTCGACGCACTGGTGCTTTCCGGCGGCGGCACCGACCGCGAGGCCGAGGAGCGCGAGGCGCTGGCGGCCTTCTGCCCGGGCGCGGACCTCGACGTCACCGTACTGAAACTCCCCGACGGACGGCTGCCGGCGCACTGGGACGAGGCCAAGGACGCGCTCGAAGCCCTCAAGCGGCGCACCGACCCCGACGTGATCCTCGCGCCCCGCACGGTCGACGCGCACCAGGACCACCGGGGCCTCGCGCAGCTGGTGCCCACGGCCTTCCGCGGGTACCTCACGCTGGGCTACGAAATCGTGAAGTGGGACGGCGATCTCGGCCGTCTCCCGGCGTACGTGCCGCTCACGCCCGAGCTGACGGAGCGGAAGGTGCGGCTGCTGCAGCAGCACTACGGCTCGCAGCGGCACCGGCCCTGGTACGACCGCGAGGCCTTCCTCGGCCTCGCCCGCATCCGCGGCATCGAGTGCCAGGAGCGGTACGCCGAAGCGTTCGAAGTGAACAAACTCGTTCTCGATGTGAGGGGCTGAGAAGAACATGCGGGTGTTGCTGACCGGGCATACGGGTTATCTGGGCACGGTGATGGCGCCGGTGCTGGCCGCGGCCGGGCACGACGTCGTCGGCCTCGACTCCGGGCTGTTCGCCGGCTGCCTGCTGGGCCCGGCGCCGAAGGACCCGGCCGGCCTCGACGTGGACCTGCGGGACCTGCGGCCCGAGCACGTACAGGGCTACGACGCGGTGATCCACCTGGCCGCGTTGTCCAACGACCCGCTGGGCTCGCTCGCACCGGAGCTGACCTACGACATCAACCACCACGCGTCGGTCCGGCTCGCCGAGCTGGCCAAAGACGCCGGCGTCCGCCGGTTCCTGTACGCGTCCACGTGCTCGGTGTACGGCGCTTCGGGCACCGGCGGGCTCGTCGACGAAGACGCGCCGCTGCGGCCGGTCACGCCGTACGCGGAGTCGAAGGTGCGGGTGGAGGAAGAGGTCGCGAAGCTCGCCGACGACGACTTCACGCCCGTGTACCTGCGCAACGCCACCGCGTTCGGCTTCTCGCCGCGGCTGCGGGCGGACATCGTGCTGAACAATCTCGTCGGGCACGCGTACCTGTCCGGTGAGGTGCTGGTGCTCTCCGACGGCACGCCGTGGCGGCCGCTCGTGCACGCCATGGACATCGCGCGCGCCTTCGCCGCCGCGCTCACGGCGCCGCGCGAGGCCGTGCACAACCTGCCGTTCAACATCGGTACGGAGCGCAACAACGTGACGGTGGCGGAGATCGCGCAGGAAGTCGTGTCCGCGGTGCCCGGCTCGAAGCTGCGTATCACGGGCGAGGCCGGCGCGGACCCGCGTTCCTACCGCGTTGACTTCTCCCGGTTCCGCGAAGCGATCCCCGGGGGCTTCGACTGCGAATGGGGCGTGAAGGACGGCGCGCTGCAGCTCATCGACGCCTATCGCGACTACGAGCTCACGAAGGAACAGTTCGAACGTCGTTTCACGCGGCTGAACTGGCTTTCGGACCGCCGCGCCGAGGGCGCCGTCGACGAGACGTTGCGACGCCGCTGATGCTCTCGGGGGGCGAGATGCACGCGCTGGTGGAGCGGCTGTACCCGCTCTGCCGGAGCATCACGGGTGACGGGGTCCGGGCCACGCTCGCGATCGTCGGCGAGTATCTCGACCTCGACCGGCACGAGGTACCCACCGGCACGCAGGTGCTGGACTGGACGGTGCCGCAGGAGTGGAACGTCCGCGACGCGTTCGTCGCGGACGCCGACGGACGGCGGGTGATCGACTTCCAGGAGTCGAACCTGCACCTCGTCGGCTACTCCGTGCCGGTCGACGAGACGATGAGCCTCGCCGAGCTGCGGGGCCACCTGCACACGTTGCCGGAGCGCCCGTCGTGGATCCCGTACCGCACCAGCTACTACGCGCCGACGTGGGGATTCTGCCTGGCCCAGAACACGCTCGACGCGCTGCCCGAGGCCGACTACCACGTGAAGATCGACTCGACGCTGTCCGATGGTTCCCTCACCTACGCCGAGCACGTGGTGCCCGGCGAGGTGCGGGACGAGGTGATCGTGTCGTGCCACGTCTGTCACCCGTCGCTGGCCAACGACAACCTCGCCGGCATCGCGGTCGCCGTGTCCCTCGCGCAGGCGCTGGCCGAAGAGACGCCCCACTACACCTACCGGTTCCTGTTCATGCCCGGCACGATCGGCGCCATCACGTGGCTCGCGCGCAACGCCGAGCGCATCGATCGCGTGAAACACGGCGTGGTGCTGGCGTGCGCCGGTGACCGGGGTTCGTTGACGTACAAGCGAAGCCGGCGCGGCGACGCCGACATCGACCGTGTGCTGGCCTACGTGCTCAAGGACAAGCCGCACGAGATCCGCGATTTCTCGCCGTATGGCTACGACGAACGCCAGTTCTGCTCCCCCGGCTTCAACCTCGGCGTCGGCTCGCTCACGCGGACGCCGTACGCGGGTTACCCGGAGTACCACACGTCGGCCGACAACCCCGCCTTCGTCTCCCCCGACGCCATGGCGGACACGCTGGCCACCCTGCGCACGGCGGTTTCCGTGCTCGACCACAACCGCCGCTACGTGAACCTCAGCCCGTACGGCGAACCTCAGCTGGGCAAGCGCGGGCTGTACGACTCGCTCGGCGGCCGAAGTGACGCCAAGGAGGCTCAGCTCGCGATGTTGTGGGTGCTGTCCTACTCCGACGGTGACCACAGCCTGCTCGACATCGCCGAACGCGCCGGTCTTCCTTTCGACGCCGTGGTCACCGCGGCCCGGGCGCTGCAGGTCGCCGGCCTGCTCAAGGAGTGAGTGCGGTGCCCGCGATCCTGCGCTCGCGGGCCGTCCGCGCGATGGCGGGGCGGCTGTCCTGGGGGCTGGGCGACCAGGCCGTGTCGAGCCTGACCAACTTCGTGGTCGGGCTGTATGTCGCGCGGTCGCTGGGCGCGACGGCGTTCGGCCTGTTCAGCATCGCGTGGGTCACCTACGGGGTCATCCTCAACGTCTCGCGGGGCCTGGCGACCGACCCGCTGATGGTGCGGTTCTCCGGAGTTGCCAGTGCGCGCTGGCGGGAAGCGCTCGGCAAGGCCGTCGGCACCGCGCTCATGGTCGGCGTGGCGACGGGGCTCGTGAGTGTCCTGTTCGGACTCATCGTGGGCGGTGCGCTCGGCGGCGCGTTCGTCGCGCTGGGTGTGGTGCTGCCGTTCCTGATGGTGCAGGACTCGTGGCGGTTCGGCTTCTTCGCCGCGGGCAAGGGACAGCGGGCGTTCGTGAACGACGGCATCCAGGCGGTGGCGCTGTTCCCTGCGCTCGTGGTGGGCGCACGCTACGACACGGTGGTCGCGTTCCTGCTGGCGTGGGGCTGCTCGGCGGGGGTGGCCGCGGCGTTCGGCTGGGTGCAGACGAACGTGCTGCCGAAGCTGGGTGGCGTGCGGTCGTGGCTGCGCGACCACCGTGAGCTGGGCGTGCGGTACCTCGTGGAGAACGTCAGCAACAGCGGCTCTTCGCAGCTGCGGGCCTACGGGCTGGGTGCGATCGCCGGGCTCGCCGCGGTCGGCACGGTGCGCGGCGCGGAGCAGCTGCTCGGGCCGTTCCTGGCGCTGCTGATGGGCCTTTCGCTGGTCACGGTGGCCGAGGGCGCGCGGGTGCTGCAGCGTTCGCCGCACCGGTTGTGGCATTTCTGTGTGGTCCTCGGCGGCGCGCAGGCGGCGGCCGCGCTCGGGTGGGGGCTCGCGTTGCTGCTGTTCGTGCCTGCTTCGGCGGGCCGGTTCGTGCTCGGTTCGCTGTGGGACACGTCGTCGCTGCTGATCCTGCCCGTGACGTTCGCCGTCGTGGGCGCGAGCTTCACGACCGGCGCGACGGCGGGCCTGCGCGCGCTGGGGATGGCGAGGCGGAGCTTGCGCTCGCAGCTGATCGCCTCGGTGTTCTACGTCGTCTTCGGCCTCGTCGGCGCCGCGCTCGGCGGTGCGGCGGGTTCGGAGTGGGGCGTCGCGATCGCGACGCTCACCGGTTCGGCCGTGTGGTGGTGGCAGCTGCGGGTCGCACTGCGCGAGTACTTCGCGGCCGAGCCGTCCGCTCCGGCACCGCGGGCTCCGGACGACTCGCGAGAGTTCGGCCCGGTGTCGGGTTCGTTCACCCGCGACGAGCTCCGGTCGCCCACTGAAATCTCGGAAGCTTCCTCGACGACGCCAGAAATGAGAACGGGATGAGCGCGGTTCCCCGGCTGACCATCGGTCTGCCCGTGTACAACGGTGAAGAGTTTCTCGGTGAGGCGCTCGAAGCGCTGCTCGGCCAGACCTACGACGACTTCGAGCTGATCATCTCCGACAACGCTTCGGCCGACGCGACCGAGGAGATCTGCCGTGAGTTCGCCGGCCGCGACGCCCGAGTCCGGTACGTGCGCCAGGCCCGCAACATCGGCGCGACACCCAACCACAACGTGCTGCTCGACCTGGCTCGCGGAGAACTGTTCAAGTGGGCCTCGCACGACGACCTCTACGGGCGCGAGCTCATCGCGAAATGCGTCGAGGCGCTCGACGCGCGGCCCGACGTGGTGCTGGCTCACTCGCACCAGGCGATCATCGACGGCGACGGCGCGGTGACCGTGCCGCTGGACTACGTGCACAAGACGAATTCGCCGCGGCCGTCCGTGCGGTTCAAGAGCCTGCTGTTCGAGCCGGGCGGGGACGACTTCTACGGCGTGATTCGCACCGCCGTGCTGCGCCGCGTGACGCCGATGAACAGCTATCACCATGCGGATCGCACGTACGTGGCCGAGCTGGCGCTGCACGGGCCCTTCCACCAAGTGCCGGAGCTGCTGTACTTCCGCCGCGATCACCCGGACCGCGCGGAGCGCGCCAACCCGAGCAAACGTTCGCGATGCGCGAATCTCGACCCGAGGCGCGGCAATCCGGTGACGAACCCGACGGCGCGGCTGCTCGCGGAGTACGTGTGGGGCTACGTCCACGGCATCCGCACGGCGCCGCTGTCTTCGCGCGAACGCCGTGCTTGTTATCTCGCGCTGGCCGAGTGGTTCACGAGCCGGGCGCGGCCGGGCGGTGCGGGCGAGCGGGTGGAGGATCGCGCGCCGGTGCGGGCCGACGAACTGTCGCTGACGGTCGACGCAGTCGTCGCCGGTCGCGAACGGCGGGTGCGATGACGACCCGAGTCGGTGTGTTCGGGTTGCTGGGATCCGGCAACCTCGGCAACGACGGCTCGCTCCAGGCGGTACTCGAGTTCCTCAGGGCCGAACACCCGGCGGCGACGGTGACGGCGTTCTGCGGTGGCCCGGACGCGGTCGAGGCCCGATACGGCATCGCGTCCAGGAGGCTGAACTGGTATGCGGGCGAGTACCGCACGGCGTCGGGAGTGGGCGCGATCGCCGCGAAGGCGTTCGGGAAGCTCGTCGACGTCGTGCGCACGGCGTGGTGGGTACGCCGCCAGCACGTGGTGATCGTGCCGGGCATGGGTGTGCTCGAAGCGTCGCTTCCGTTGCGGCCGTGGGGGTTTCCATACTCGCTGTTCCTGCTTTCGCTGCTGGGACGCCTGTTCGGCACGAAGGTTGCGCTGGTCAGCGTCGGCGCCGATCGGATCAGCGGGCGGGCCACGCGGGCACTGGTGCGGCTCGCGGCACGAGTGGCCACGTACCGGTCCTACCGCGACGAGCTGTCCCGCTCCGCCATGGCGGAACTGGGAGTACCGACGGCGAACGACGGTGTGTACCCGGACCTGGCGTTCGCGCTACCCACGCCGGTCGCACACGAGGACCCGCGCGCCGTCGGCGTCGGCGTGATGGCCTACTACGGCGGCAACGGCGACCGCGCCCGAGCCGGCGAGATCTACCGGTCCTATGTGGACTCCCTCACGGAGTTCGTGCGCTACCTCGTGGCGCGCGAGCGGCCGGTGCTCATGTTCATCGGCGACCGGATGGATCTGGCCGTGGTGGACGAAATCGTGGCCGCGGTGGATTCCCCCCTGATCACAGCCGAGCCGCCTGGGGACCTCGACTCGCTGATGCGGGCGATGGCGGGCGTCGGGTCGATCGTCGCGACGCGCTACCACAACGTGTTGTGCGCGCTGAAAGTCGGGAAACCGACGGTCGCCATCGGGTACGCGAGGAAGAACGACGTGCTGATGGCGGAACTGGGTCTCGGCGAGTTCTGCCAGGACGCACGCGCGGTCGACGTACCGCGGCTCATCGCGCAGTTCGAAGAGCTCGAGCGTCGTGCGCCCGAACTGAAGGCCACGCTGGCCGAGCGCAACGAGAACAACAAACAACGCCTGAAAGCCCAGTTCTCGCTGCTGTCCGCCACCTTGTTCCCCGCGGAGGTCCGATGAAAGCCATTCCGGTGCCGGCGATCGAGGGCCTGTACCTGTTCGAACCGACCCCGCACCGCGACGAGCGCGGATTCTTTTCCCGCACCTTCGACGCGGACGTCGCCCGGTCCGTCGGCATCGATCCGGACGCGTTCGTGCAGGACAGCGTGTCGCGGTCGGTGCGCGGTGTGCTGCGTGGCATGCACCTGCGCTCCGGGGCAGGAGAAGCGAAACTCGTGCGGTGCTCGTTCGGTGAGGTGTTCGACGTGGTCGTGGATCTCCGGCCGGATTCGCCGACGTTCCGCGCCATGGAAACCTTCCGGCTTTCCGGCGACACCCAGGTGAGCATCTACCTGCCGGCGGGCTGTGCACACGGGTTTCAGGCACTTTCCGATATCGCCGACGTCTCTTATCGCATCGACCGGGTGCACAATCCAGACGAAGACGTGACAATCGCACACAACGACCCGTCATTGGCGATTCCGTGGCCGCTGCCACCCACTTTCCAGTCCGACCGGGACCGGACCGCTCCCGGTCTGGCCGAGGTGTTGCCGGCACTCCGAACCTAGAAGGTGATCCGAATGGACCTGCCGCGCTCGCGAGTTGCGAACGCGCGTTTGCACCACTCGATCCCGGGCGGTGCGCACACTTACGCGAAAGGCGAAGACCAGTACCCCGAGCACCTCGCGCCCGTGATCTCCCACGGCCGGGGCGCGCACGTGTGGGACGTCGACGGCAACGAGTACGTCGAGTACGGCTCCGGTCTGCGCTCGGTGACACTCGGGCACGCGCACCCGCGGGTTCTCGAGGCCGTGCACCGCGAAATCGAGCGCGGCGGCAACTTCGCGCGGCCCTCCATCGTGGAGGCCGAAGCCGCCGAGCGGTTCTTGGAGAACGTGCCGACGGCCGACATGGTGAAGTTCACCAAGAACGGCTCCGACGCGACGACGGCGGCCGTGCGGCTCGCGCGGGCCGCCACGGGCCGACCACTCGTCGCGTTGTGCGCCGACCACGCGTTCTTCTCGACAGACGATTGGTTCATCGGCACCACGGCGATGTCCTCGGGTGTGCCGGACGCGATCGCGGACCTCACCGTCCGGTTCCCCTACGGCGACCTCGCGGCGACCGAAGTGCTCCTCCGGGAGCACGAAGGCCAGGTCGCGTGCCTGATCCTGGAGGCGGCGACGCAGCACGATCCGCCGGAGGGTTACCTCGCCGGGCTGCGCGACCTCGCCCACCGCCACGGCGCGCTGCTCGTGTTCGACGAGATGATCACCGGGTTTCGCTTCTCCGAGCACGGTGCGCAGGGCCTCTTCGGCGTCACGCCGGACCTTTCGACCTTCGGCAAGGCACTCGGCAACGGGTTTGCCGTGTCGGCGCTGGCCGGCAAGCGGGAGTTCATGGAGCTCGGCGGCCTTCGCGATCCGCGCGACCGCGTTTTCCTGCTCTCGACCACTCACGGCGCCGAAACCCACTCGCTGGCCGCCGCGATGGCCGTGATGGACACCTATGAAGCCGAAGACGTCACGGCCCGCTTGCACGCGCTCGGCGCGCGCCTGGCCGAGGGCGTGCGCGAGGTCGCCGCGGCCCACGGCGTTGGCGACCACGTCGTCGTCCGGGGCCGCGACAGCAACCTGGTGTTCGCGACGCTCGACGAGAACGGCCGGCCCTCACAGTCGTATCGCACGCTGTTCCTGCGCCAGCTGGTGACGCACGGCGTGCTCGGTCCGTCCTTTGTGGTCAGTGCCGCACTCACCGACGAGGACCTCGACCGCACCGTGGACGTCGTGTCCGAGGCCTGCGTGGTCTACCGGAAGGCGCTCGACGCAGGCGACCCGTCGCCGTGGCTCGGCGGGCGGCCGGTGAAGCCGGTGTTCCGGCGGAAGGCGTGAGCTACTTGACGAGCACGAGGTAGCCGAAGCCGAGCACGCCGCGGTAGGCGGTCACGTACTCGCGTTCGCGGGTGTCGAGCCAGTCGCGGGTTTCGCCGGCACGTGGGTCGTCCGGGTTGGCGAGCAGCCATTCGAGGCGGCCGGCGCGGGAGGTGGCTTCGAAGTCGTCCCATTCGAGCTGGTCGGCAGTGCTCAGGTGAAGCACACGCCAGCCGGTTTCGCGGCACGCCTCGAGCAGGTCGGGCAGGGTGAGGACCTCGTCGCCGAAAATGGCCTCGGCGGCGGGCGTCGGTTCGGTTTCCCAGCAGACGTCGCCGTAGAGCAGGCGGTCGGTGACGCCGGCGAGCGCGGCCAGCGCCGGGCGCGTGCCGCCGAAGGCGTGGGACGCGCCGATGCAGATCGCGCGGTCCGCGTGGCCGGTCCAGCTCGCGGCGTCCTGCTCGACGAAGTCCACGGCCACGCCCCGCTCGCGCGCCGCTCGGCGGCCGCGGTCGAGCGCGACCTCGTCGGTGTCCACGGCGATGCCGCGTGCGGCCGTGCCGTCGACGGCACGGATCAGCAGTTCGCCCCAGCCGGCACCGAGGTCGGCGACCGTGCCGCCGGTCACGTCAAGCCGGTCGAGGAGCAGCCGCGCGTGCGGTTCGCCGAGCGGGGCGTTCCAGCGCATGGCGCGGCGGCGGGCGAGCGTGAAGTCGTCGGGCACGGGCGACAGCCTGGTCGGCCCGGCTTCCCGTTCGTCTGCTTTTCCCGCCGCGCGTGGACCTTCGTCGCCCACGACACCAGCCGCACGCTGACGCCACAGCAGTGGCAGTCGGCTCCCTACGCCCAGGACGCCGGCAGCACGTCCTAGAGCCGCGCGGCAACGCGGTCGATCGCGAAGGCCGCCACCGGGATCGTGACGAACGCCGTGGCGAAGCCGCCGATCGTGTCCGTTGGGTAGTGAGCGCCGAGGCCGACTTCGGCCCAGGCCATGAGCGCACCGCAAGCCGCCGCGAGGCCCAGTGTGAGCGTGACGGCGGCGGCGCGGCCGAGCCGCTCGGCCAGCACATACGCGCCGACCAGGGCGAGCGCGGTCGCGAAGGCGGTGTGACCACTCGGGTACGACAGGAAACCACCGTGGATCGTGCGTCCGGTGACGGGCTTGAGCAGCGACGTGACGGCAACTGTGAGTCCGGAGCCGACGAGCACGAGCACCGCCGTCCGCACGCGGCGGGCCAGCAGCGCCCCGCCGGCGAACACCACGAGCACGATCGCCGACCCCGCCGGCTCGCCGAGGAAGTCGACCACCGTGGCGACGTACCACCACGGATCGGGCAGCAGATCCGGCCCGGGCAGCAACGGCGCGTCGAACGCGCTCGGTGCCGAGTGACCGGCGAACGTCACGCCGAGCGTCACCACCACCACGAGTCCGACGACGGTGAACACCACGGACGGCACCCGCAGCACCACGGGCACCGCAGGCGCGGCCGACCGGATCGCGGTCCTCATCGTCCGCGGCCCTGGCCACACGCACCCCGCGGCACCCGGTTCACCGGTGGGATCGCGACGGAGGGCAGTGGGAACGACGGACACCCGCACCTCGCCCGGCCGACGGCCATCGCTTCCACCAGTGCGGCAGCACTCCGGGCAACGCCGAGCGCCACGGAACCGCCCTCGCCGGCCGCGAGGGCAAGTCGCGCAACGCGACGCCCGGGAAGATTCGTGCCACTGCCGATGCACCCGGTTGCGGAGTCGTTCATCAGGCCGGCACCCCCTCAACCCTCATCGAACCCGAAGGGTCGTCACCTGCGCGTCAAGCGGCGGCGGCTTCGTAGCCCTCGATCAGGCGGCGCAGGCCGACCTCCGGGGTGAAATCGGCTTCGTAGCGGTCGCGGGCGGCCACACCCATGGCGCGGTTGCGGGCGCGGTCGGCGACGACGGCGCGCAGCGCGGTGGCCAGCGCCTCGGCCGAGCCGGGCTCGTGCAGGACTCCGGTGACCCCGTCCGTGACCAGCTCGGGAAACGCGCCGTGGGCGGGCGCGACCGTCGGCACCCCCGCGGCCATCGCTTCCACCGCCACCAACCCGAACGCCTCCAGCCACGCCGACGGCGCCACCACTGCCGCGGCGGACGCGGTCAGCTCGCGGCACGCAGCTTTGTCCTGCAACCCGACGTACGAGACGTCCCGCCGCGCGCCGGCCCACACCGAGACCTCGTCCGCGAGAGGTCCGGACCCCGCAATGACCAGCGGCAGCCCCAGCGAGCCGCCGACGCGCTCCCACGCGGCCATGAGCAGCGGCACGCCCTTCTCCGCCGTCAGCCGGCCGAGGAACAACACGTGCTCGCCGTCGCCCGAGCGCCGCACACCAGGGTCGGCGACGAAGTTGTGCTTCACCGTGAGCTTCGAGGCCGGCAGCCCCGCGGCCACGAGCACCTGACGCTGGGCAGCGGAGATGCAGAAGAACCGGGTGACGTCCCGGCGCCATCGCGCGCGGTTGACCACGAGGTTCGCCGCCATCGGCAGAGTCGCCACGGCAGAGCCGCGGTAGCAGCCGTGCCGCACCGCCGCCACGGGCGCGCCACTCACGCAGTCGGTGCAGATCCGGCCGTCCCGGTAGAGCGTGCCGGGCGGGCAGACCAGGCCGTAGTTGTGCAGGGTCGCGACCACGGGCACGCGGGCATCGGCGCACGCCGCCAGCACCGAGGGCGACAGCAGCGGAAACGTGTTGTGGACGTGCACCACGTCCGGGCGCTCCACCCGCAGCCGCGTGGTCAGCTCCGCGCGCGCCGAACGGTTCCACGGCACCTGGAGCGGCACACACGCCTTGTGCGGCAAGGACATCGGCGCGATGTCGTCGCTGCGCCGTTCGAACCGCGAGACCCGCACGCCGCCCGCCGTGAGCAGCGCCACCTCGGCGTCGACGACGTTGTTCTCCCCACTCGGCTGCTCCGAGCGGTAACGGTTGTGCACCACCAGCACCTTCACGCGGGCTGTCCCTTCGGGAGGAATTCGGGTTCGGCACGCACTGAACCCTGCGCCAGCAGGGTTGCCGCCAGCGCCAGATGCAGCAGGTACGGCGATGCGTCGCCCAGCCCGGCCTCGGTGTAGGACGCGGAGATGCAGTACGTGATCAGGAAGATCGCGCACGCCCGCGCGAGCGACGGCGGGCGCAGTACCGCAACGCCGACCAGCACCAGCAGGAACGCCGCGACGATCGCGATGCCCACAAACCCCTGCTCGTGGTACACGGCGAGCCAGCTGTTGTCGATCGGCAGACCGTCGTAGGACTTGTCGCCGAGGCCGACGCCGAAGATGTACTCGTTGATCGTGCGGGGCGCCGCGAGCAACGCGTCCCACACCTTCGCGCGACCGGTGAGGCTGGAGAAGTTCTCCTCGCTCTGCCCACGCAGGAACCACGCCTGCAGCAGTCCTGCGAGCGCCACTCCGGCGAAACCCGCCACCAGCACGAAGGTGGTGAACGCTCTGCGGGCGCGGCGGTTCGTGAGCGCGAGTGACAGCAGCGCGACGACAAGGCCGGCGATCAGGCCGAGCGTCGCCGTGCGGGTGTGGGTGAGCATCAGCAGCGCCAGCGACGGCACGATGATCACCACCGCGCTCATCGCGGTCGTCCGCTTGCCCAGCCACAGCAACGCCGCGAGCCCCGCGATCACAGCTGCGTACTGGCCGACCTGCGGCGGCGTCAGCGGCCAGATCGCACCGGAGAGCCGGCCGCCGTAGACGTCCGGCAGGGCCTTGCCGGGCGCGATCACGAGGCCGATCGTCACCGTGACCAGCACCCCGAAGAACGTGCGGATGTGGTGGCGCACGAACGTGAACGACCCGTTCCACCACCGCGTGAGCAGCCACAGCGTCGCCACGAACACGGCGAAGCGAAAACAGCGGAACAGCGAACCGTAACCGGATTCCAGGTGCAGGCTGGCGACGATACTCGTGACCAGCAGCAGACTGAGCAGCAGCAAATACGCGCTCGGGCGGATCTTCAGCCGCGGGTTGAGCGCCAGTGCGATCGCGAACGCCAGCATCAGCGAGCCCATCGTCACGAGCTGACTCACCGTGCGCGGCAACGGAATCACGGTCTGCGCACCTGTCGAGCCCAGTGTGTTGACGATCAGCAATGCCCACGCCGCGCCCACGAGTTTCGGCGGGCGTTCTTCGGTCTCCGCCGAACTCGCCTGCCGGATGGTGCTCAGCAGCGCCATGTCACCCTCCGCCTTCGCGCTGGTACGTGGTGCGCGCGTCCTGGTTGTACGGTGCGCCTTCCCATTCGCCGATGCCGAGCACGTGGCTCACGTCGCCCGCGATGAACGACCACGGCCCCACGTACGCGTTGTCGTGGAAGGTGTTGTCCTGTTTGAAGGTGATGGCCTGCTGCACCAGGTCGCCGTGGTAGGGCGACCAGTCGGGGTAGGTCCCGAAGTTCGACAGCAGCCCGATGCGCCCGCACGTCTCCTCGCAGCCGATCGCCGAGGGCTGCAGCACGAACCGGTTGTCGTGCACGTCCACGTGCTGGGTCTTCCAGCGGCAGTCGTCGTAGAGTGGCTTCTGCGCGATCGCCGGCGCCGCGCACGTTTTCACGTTCGGCACGAGCTTCGTGCAGACGCCGCTGGAAGTGTTGGCCGGGCTGTTGCAGAAGCGGTCGGCGTTTTCCCACAGCGTGACGCCGTTCCAGTTGTTCTCGAACACGTTGCCGGAGATCTCGAGCTTCGACGTCCGCGCCTTGACCCGGGGTTCGCCGCCGGATTCGGAGATGTAGACCGTGGCGACCGGGAAGTTGTCGCCACGGTCGGTGTAGGCGCGGCCGTCGACGAGATTGTTGCGCCGTATCGTGTTGTCGCGGATGACGGCGTTGTAGCTGGTCTCGTAGATGATGGCCGAACTGTCGTTGTTCTCGATCACGTTGCCCTGGATGAGGAAGTCGTTGTTGTTCGTGTCGGCCCACAGGCCGGTGCCGCGGTTGTCGTGCACCCAGTTGCCGGTCACGTCGGCACCGTTCACGGACCAGAACTTCACGCCGCCGGTGCAGCCACAGCCTTCGATCTTGTGTTCCCAGTCGCCGGTGTTGTTGCCGGTGATCTCGTTGCCGCGCACCACGAGCCCGGTGATGTCGTCGGCTTCGGAGTACGCGTTCATGCCGTACTGACCGTTGCGGCGCAGGCAGTTGTCGAGCACCTGCTGTTTCGCACCGGCCATGAGACCGGCACCGTCGTTGTCCTGGATGGTGGTGTGCTGGATGATCCAGCCGTCGCCGGAGTCGTGGTTGACCACGCCTTCGTCGCGAGGCGCGGTGAAGTTCTGCACCGTCAGGTTGGTGATCTTCACGTTCTTGGCGTGCCCGGTGAAGGCGTACTGGTTGACCTTGCGTCCGTCGAACACGGCACCGGGCCCGCCGGTGAACACGTCCCCGTCCTTGGGCTGGACCTGGGCGAAGCGGTCGTCGCCGAGGTGGTGGCTGCCGGGGGTGAGCCAGAACGTGGTGCCCGCCGGTGCGGCACGGACCTTGGCGGCGAAGTCGTCGCCCAGTGCCACGGTCACCGCGCCGGCCGGGGCGGTCGCGGGTCCGGGCGGCATCTTGTCGCACACCGCGGCGATCGTGCCCGTCGGCGCGCCCGACGGCCCAGAGCCCTGTCCGGGTGGGGAATCGGGCCGGTCGGGTGAACCGGTGCACCCCGCGAGGACGAGCGGGCACAGCAAGCCCAGGAACAGCACCAGCCTGCTGGTCGAACGCACCGGGGTGGTCCTTTCGGGTCAGAACTTCAGCGTGGTCGTGACGATCGGCGCGGCAGGTCCCGCGCCGATCAACGTGGTCGCCGGTTCACGACGGCCGAAGCCGGGCGAATACCAGCCGAGTGGTGGGTCCTGCTCGCCGCGGTGCGCAGTCCACGTCAGCTCGCCCGGTAGCTGGAGCGTCGCGGTGTGACCGGGCCAGCTCAGATGTGCCGTGGTGCCTTCGAGCCGCACGGCGACGAGCGGGCCGAGGTGGAAGGCGAGCTTCGCGGGCCGCGCGAGATCGCCGTCGACCTCGTCGACGATCGTGAGCGTGCGCCCGGACAGCTCCACGCTCCGGCGATGCACCGCGGGGGCGTAGCCGTCGTGTTCGGCACGCCAGCGGACCGGGCCGACGGCAAGCGTGCGGGCGTCCGCGTGGCGCGTCCACAGGAACGGCCCACCGGACGCCGAGGAGTCCGTGCCGCCGAGCTGCAGCGTGTTGTGGCCGAGCGTGGAGCGGAAGTACGACCGCCACTCGGGTTCACCGTGATAGCAGTAGGTGCCGGGGTCGGCGAGGATGTCGACGCCGTCGTGGCGAACCTCGACCGACAGCGCGTCGGCGTGGGCATGGGCGGCGATGGCGAGGAAACCGTGGGGTCCGCTGTCGCAGCGGCACCAGATTTCCTCGGCTTCGCCGGCCGGCGTGCGAAGGATGGTCATGCCGGCGTCGAAGAGGTCGTCGATCCGCCGAGGGGGCCGCGGATCGCCGAGTTCGGGGACACCGCCGAGTGCGGTGAAGAGCGTCGTCCGGACGTCGCCGCCCGGCACGGCCGGCCACCAGTCCAACCGGCCGAACAACGCTTCGCCGGTGGCGAGCAGCGACGCCCAGCGGTCCGTGCCGATACCGTCCACGATCAAGCCGTACCCGTCGTCGGCGTCGCCCTGGCGCGGCGGCCGCAGCCGTGTGTCCACAATGGATGCCAAGGCGTCGCACATCCGGCGCAGCACGAGCCAGGTCGAGGTGGGCACCAGCGGGCCGGCTTCCAGCACGGCCGCGAGCCCCAGCTCCAGCACGAGCCCGTGGTATTCGGTGGCGAGCTCGCGGTTGAGACCCGAGGCGAACGTGTTGGCCTGTAGCTGCGTGTCGAGCGAGCGCAGCGCGGCGTCGCGCCAGCTCGCGGACTCCGGGAACCAGGCGAACGCGCACGCCGCCGCGAGCCGGCCCGCGTCCTCGGCGATCACGTGGTTGTTGGCCGAGGAACCGCGGCTCGGGAACGCCGCGAGCCGGCGCTGGTGGTGCCAGATCTGGTGCAGTGCCTCGGGATTGTCCTCGAACAGACCGGGCGCGCCCGCCCAGCCGTCGAGCAGCCTGCGCACCCACACCCACGACAGCAGCCGGATGCCCAGCTCGATGCCGCTCACCCAGTGGACGCCGCGCATCGGCGGATTGGCCGCCCACCACGACTTCAGGTGGTCGGCCACGCGGTGGGCGTAGCGGTCCTCGCCGGTCAGCGCGTACGCGGCGGCCAGCACTGTGAGGTGCTGATGGCGCGAGGGTTCCCAGATCTGCTTGATGTCGCCGACGGTTTCCTCGCTGCGGTAGGCGATGTCGAAGGAATACGCGTGGGCGGGCGCGCGGCGGCCCGTCTTCGGGTCGTACGCCCAGTCCGGCGTCACGAGGTCGTTGCGCTCGACGCCGAAGTACTCGGCGTGGCCGTCCATCAGTCGTTCGGCCGTGGCCAGCAGCTCGGTGCGCGCTTGGGGAGACGCTCCCTCAACCCTCGCCGCACGCGCGAATCCCCGCTCGGGCAGCCACGTTGGCTTGTGCTTCGCGGCGCTGCGCCATTGCTGCTTGCGCACCGCGTCGGTGGCGCGACCCGCGATCTCGCCCGGGCTCATGGCCGAAAGTCTTCGCAGATACCAGGCGGGATCCATCAGCCGAGGACCGCCTTCGGCTCGAGCCGCACCGGCGCGCCCGTTTCGAGGCTGCGGCTCACCGCCAACGTCGCCAGCGTGGTGTTCACCAGCGACGCCACGCTGATCGGCATCGCGACCCCGGTGGTCAGTGCTGTGACGAACGCGTCGAGCTCGGCCTTCTGGCCCTTGTCACGGCCTTTCGGAATGCGGGAGCTGGTCCAGCGCTTCTTGCCGTACACGCTGGCGCGGGCGAAGTCGTCGAACTTCAGCACCTTGCCGTCGGCGAGCACTTCCAGCGTCTCCTTCTGGAACGACGTGGCGCCGCTGGTGACGTAGCTGATGGCGGCGGTCGAGCCGTCGGCGTAGCGCAGCAGAACCTGCAGGTCGTCGTTGCCCGGGGTCGCGGTGGCGTAGACGGAAATTGGGTCGCTGCCGAGGAACCAGCTGACGGTGTCGATGAAGTGCCCGCCCTCACCGGCGAAGCGGGTGCCCTCGGAGTCGGCCTGGTTGTACCAGCTGTTCGACTCCAGGCGGCCCGCGTTCACGAGGTAGCGCACCGAAGCCGCGCCCAGCCGCGGTCCGAACTGGACTCGCGCTTCGCCGAGCAGCGGCGCGAAGCGGCGGTTGAAACCGACCTGCAGCCGGTCGTTGCCCGACTCCTCGATGGCCTCGACGATTCCGCGCAGCTCCTTCTCCGACAAGGCGAGCGGTTTCTCCACGAACACGGCCTTGCCCGCGAGCAGTGCGCGGCGCGTGAGTTCGGCGTGGGAGCTGTGCCGCGTCACGACGAACAGGGTGTCCACGGAGTCGTTCGCGAGCAGCGCGTCGAGGTCCGTGGTGGCACTGGCGAACCCGAACTTGCGCTTCGCGTTGGCCCCCGAGAGCGCTGACGTGGTGACCACTTCGGACAGCGTTAGACGCCCCTCCTCGACGAGGTGCGGCAGCAGCATCGACGACGCGTAGTTGCCGGCGCCGACGAACCCGGCGTGCAGACGCCCGCGCGGGGTCGCGCGGGTGTCCGAAGCGGAGGGCGGCGCGACCGACACCACCGGCGCGGGCTCGTCCGCCGCGCCGTCGGGATAGCGGAACAGCACCGCGACGGCTTTGAGTTCGCCGTTCCGCAGGGACTGGTACGTCTCCACGGCGGTGGCAAAGTCGGCGACGTGCGTGATCAGCGGTTCGACGTCGAGCTTGCCGCGCGCGGCCAGATCGAGGAAGCATTCGATGTTGCGGCGCTCGGTCCACCGCACGTAGCCGATGGGGTAATCGCGGCCGTCGAGCTCGTACTCGGGGTCGTAGCGGCCCGGCCCGTAGGAGCGGGAGAACCGAACGTCGAGTTCCTTTTCGTAGTAGGCGTTCCACGGCAGGTCGAGCGAGATCTTGCCGATGTCGACCACGCGGCCGCGATCGCGCGCGAGCCGCGCGGCCAGCTCCACGGGGTCGTTCGACGCGCCACCGGCGGCGAGGTAGACCTGGTCGACGCCGTGGCCACCCGAGAGCTCGGCGACGGCGTTGTCCACGACCCCGGAGCCCGGGTGCGCGCACGCGAGCGCGCCGAGCTGCTGGCCCAGCTCGCACCGCGCCGGATCCGGATCCACGCCGACGACCCGCACGCCCGAAGCGACCAGCAGCTGCACCACGAGCTGCCCGATGAGCCCGAGGCCGATCACCAGCGCGAGGTCACCGAGCTGCGGTTCGCCGCGGCGCACGCCCTGCATCGCGATCGACCCGACCGTGCCGAACGCGGCGATGCGCGGGTCGAGCCCCGCCGGTACGCGGGCGAAGAGGTTCTTCGGCACCCAGTTGACCTCGGAGTGCAGCGCGTGCTCGTTGCCCGCGCACGCGACGACATCTCCGACGGACACCTCGTCGATCCCGGCGCCGACCTCGACGACCACGCCGGCCAGTGAGTAGCCCAGCGGCGTGAACGAGTCGAGCTTGCTGGTCACCTTGCGGTAGGTCGCGGCGAGCCCGTTGGTGGCGACGCTCTGCATGACCTTCGCGACCTGGTCCGGCCGCGAACGGGCCTTGCCGATCATCGACATGCTCGCTTCGGACACCTTCATCATCTCGGTGCCCGTGGAGATCAGCGAGTACGCGGTACGCACGAGCACCCCGCCCGGCTTGCAGGCCGGGACGGGGACGTCGAGCAGCGCCAGCTCCCCGCTCTTGTAGTTCTGCACTACCTGCTTCACAGCGCTCCTAGCTCGACGTCGCGGTAGCCCGAGCTCCGCGATACCAGTACTCGAGGGTCAAGACGTGCCACAGGTGCTTCGCCCGGTCCTGGTGACCGGCGGCGTCCTCGGCCACGAGCTTGCGCAGCGCATCACGCCGCAGAAAGCCGGACTCGACGAGCACGCCGTCTTCGACGACTTCCCGCACCAGCGGCGCCAGGTCCCGGCTCATCCACGCGCGCAGCGGGGCGCTGAAGAGGCCCTTGGGGCGGTAGACGATCTCCGGCGGCAGGATCGCCAACGCCGCTTCCTTGAGCGCCGCCTTGCCCTGCCGCCCGGCGATCTTCTTGTTTCCCGGCACCCGGAACGCCGCCTTCACGACTTCGACGTCGACGAACGGCGTGCGCACCTCCGTGGACGCGGCCATGGTCGACCGGTCGGTGTAGGTGAGGTTCAGGCCGGGCAGGAACATCCGCGAGTCGGCAAGACACATGCGGTTGACGTAGTCGCGCAGCAGCTGGTCGTGGTAGGTGTCGGCGTGTTCGGCGAGCACGTCGTCGACCAGCACGGCGAAATCCGGGTTCACGAGGTCCAGCAGCTCGCCCCGGTCGTACATCGTGTAGCTGCGCCGGAACGCCGTTTCCTCCGGCAACTCCGCGAACGAGAGGAACCGTTTGGCGAAGCGCACCGTACGGTAGCCGCGACTGGCCGACGCCACCGGCAGCCGGTCCACGAGGGTCCCGATCGGCTTGCGCACCGCGCCCGGCAAGCGCTGATACCGCACGGCGAGCTGGTTCGCGTAGTGCTTGCGATAGCCGGCGAACAGCTCGTCGGCGCCCATTCCCGAAAGCAGTACTTTCACGCCGGCCTCGCGCGCGGCCGTGCAGATGAGGAACGAGTTGATGGCCGCGGGGTCGCCGATGGGTTCGTCGAGGTGGTGGGTCATGCGGGGCAGCAGGTCGAGCACCTGCGGCGCGATCTCGATCTCGTGCAGGTCCACACCGAACTGCTCCGCGACGATCCGGGCGTACTTCAAGTCGTCCGGCATCGCCTCGAACTTGGCGTCCTCGGCGCGGAACCCGATGGTGTAAGCCGAAATCCCGGGCTGCTGCCGCGCGGCGAGCGCGGTGAGGTAACTCGAGTCGAGGCCGCCGGAGAGGAACGTGGCGACGGGAACGTCGGCCAGCAGGTGCTTGCGCGTGGATTCGGCGATGACCTCGTGAAGATCGACGTCCCCCTGGTCCGCCTCGCCTGCCTCGGCGACCTCGCGCAGAGACCAGTAGGTGCCGCGTTCGGTCGCGGCGTCGGGCCGGAAGCGGATCCACGTGCCGGGTTGCAGCTTTTCGACGTCGCGGTAGGCGCAGCGGCTGTCGGGCACCCAGTAGTAGAGCAGCGACGCGATCAGCGCGGCCTCGTCGACCTCCAGCGTGTCGCCGAGCTCGCCGGCCAGCGCCTTGAGCTCCGAGGAAAACGCGACGCCACCGCGGCGCTGCACGAAGAACAGCGGCTTGATGCCCAGCTGGTCACGCACCAGCACGAGCTCGCCGGTGCGTTCGTCGAAGATCCCGAACGCGAACATCCCCCGCAGCCGCGGCAGGCAGTCGATGCCCCACTCGCGCCACGCCCTCAGCAGCACCTCGGTGTCGGACGTGCCGCGGAATCGCACGCCACGTCCTTCGAGCTCGGCGCGTAGCTCGGGCGCGTTGTAGAGCTCGCCGTTGTACGTCAACGCGAGCCCCTCGGCGACCATCGGCTGGGCGCCCGTCTCGGACAGGTCGACGATCGACAGCCGTCGGTGTCCGAAGTGGACTTCTCCGGCGCCTGCGGGGTGGTCGTAGCGGCCCGAACCATCCGGCCCGCGGTGCGCCAGGCACTTCGTGAGCCGGTCGGTGAGCGGGCCACCGTCCGGCCAGTGGTAGGCACCTGCGATGCCGCACATGAGTTTGCCGCCTCCCTAGCTTTCCGGACCGGACTGGACGGGCGCGAACTTCCGCGTCGGCTGGTCCGAGGGGTTCGGGCCGCGCTCTTCGGGCTTGCGCGGCACCGGGCTGAGCCGGCGGATCGGCGCGTCGAGGTGGGCGCCGTTCGGCTCGACCGGCCGGGCCACGGCGCTCTCGATCGTCTTCTCCGCATCGGGCTCGTGGTGGTGTTCCACGGGCCAGTCGATGGGCTTTTCGGGCTCCTGTCGCACGAACTTCCGCGGCGGCTCGGTCAGTTCATCCGGCGGGTTCACCCGCTTCGCCGCGACGACGGACGCCCGCCCGCGCAGCGCGGTGTGCAACCCGTCCCACAGCGTGCCGTCGGTCTGGTCCTTCGGATCCGGGTCCACGAGCACGACGCCCATGATCGGGATGCCGCAGTCGGCGAGCTGGCGGGCGACCGTGTGCAGCCACAGCGTGTTCGCGTGGCCCGCGCGCACGAGCAGCACCGTTTCCGCGCCGAGGTATTCCAGGTCCGTCCACGCCGTCCCCGGGGCGACCGAGCCGACGCCGATCACGTGCGCCGCACGCTTCGTCGCCGGGTCGCCGGGTGCCACCACGGTCACGTCGTCGTGGGCCTCGGTCTTGATCGCCCGCTCGGGCAGGTCGTCGACGATGACGACCGGACCGTCTTCGGCCAGCTCCATCGCCATGTCCAGCGCGAGGCCCGCCGCCGCTTCCGGCGCGCCGAGTTCGAGCAGCGACAACGGGCCCCGCGCGGTGCGCGCCGTGCGCACGAGCGTGATGGCCACCCGTTTGCGCTCCACCATCGGCCGCGACTTCGCCCACAGCCGGGCGGGGCCACGGGGCTGGGCCGGCAGCTGCGCGATGACCGAAGCGCCGAGGTGTTCGGAGATCTCGCGCCGCAACACCGGCCGGTCACGCACGAGCGCCGTCACCATCGCGACGCCGAGCCCGATGGCGAATCCCAGCGCCAGGCCGATTCCGCCGTTGGTCGCGGTCGTCTTGAGGAACGACACCTTTTGGATCGCCGGCGCGTCGACGATCTGCGTTCCCGCGGCGACCTGCGGTGTGCCGATGCCCGCCTGCTGCGCCTGGTTCTGCAGGTCCGCGATCTTCGACACGAGGTCGGCTCGCTGTGTGTAGAGCTGCTCCAACGTGCCGGCGTTGGCGGCGCCGCCCTTGTTCTCCTCCGCGGCGGCCTGCGCGTCGATCTGGGCGAGCTGCTGCTGGGCCTGGGCCCGCTGGTCCAGCAGTGCCTTGGCCTGCGCGGTCGCGGCGGCCTGGTTGCGCTGCACGTGGTCGGCGATGAACGCGTCGGCCAGCGCCTGCGCCTTGGCCAGCGCGTCGCCCGTGGTCTTGGCTTTCACCGTCACTTGCATGACGTTGTTGGTGAGGCCGAGCCCCGTGTAGTCCTTGAGGAAGTCCTCGGTCGATTCGGAGCTGTGCGCCCTCTTCAGGGCCGCCGACGCGATTTTCGCGGTCTCCAGCACGGCGACGTCGGTGCGCATCAGCGTGCCGCTGTCGGTCGGGGAGTCGTCGGGGTGGATCACGATGACCTTCGTGACCGCCGTCGGCGCGGCCGGCAGCAGCACGGCCGCCAGCGCACCGACGACGAACCCCAGCACGGTGAAGACGAGCAGCAGCCGGCGGCGTCGACGCACCGCAACGGCGAGCCGCTGCAGGTCGATCAACGGCGGCGCGGAATTCTGAGCACTGGTCACGACGAACCTGCCATCACGTCACGGTCCGCCGGGACCTCGGGTAGGCGCGCGGGTTTGCCGGTCTCCCGGACCGCACGGGTCAGCACGGCGCCGAGCACCTCGTGGCCCGCGTCGGCGCACGCCTCGGCGATCGCCACGAGCTCCCACGCGGTGCGGCTGCCGAGCGAGAGGATCACGAGCACACCCGCGCTGCCGTCGGGCACCGTCGGCCGGGCGCCCGCGATTTCGGTGACGGTGACCTCCACGCGGACCCGTTCGGTGCCGGCGAGCTTCACGAACCGCTCGGCCGCCAGCTTCGCCTCGGCATCGTCGGCGGGTACGAGCACGAGCAGCCGCAGCACGCCATCACGGTCGGTGCCCAGCCGCGCGAACACGCGCCGATAGCGGATCTCGCGGCTGGTGTCGTCGGCCGAAGCAGGGATTTCGGGGAGGTTCCACGGCCGGTCGCTGCCGGTGATGCGGCGCAGCACGCCGCGAACCCCGCCGACGGGCGCGGGTTCGGCCTGCTCGGGCACATCCACGCTCGCCAGCACGGGCGCGCCGAGCGCGGAACCGATCTCGGTCTCCCCGCGCAGCCGGCGATCGGTGCGCGCGCCGAACAGGTACCCGAGCACACCGAGGACGAAGAAGAGGAGTGCGCCGCCACCGACGAACTGCTGCAGGGTCGGCGCGGTGGGCGACGTCGGTTTCTCCGACGGCCCCATCACGACCATGTTCCCGGAGCCGGTCGCGGCGTCGGCGGCGCTGAGGTTGTTCATGGCTTGCTCGAGGGAGGTCCGCAAGCCCTGCAGCTCCGTGCGGACCTGCACGCCCTCGACCGTCTGGCCGTCCTGAACCGAGTTCGCCAGGTCCAGGATGCGCTGGTTGGTCTGCGCCACCTGCTGGCGAAGCGAATCGCGCTGCTCCTGCGCGAGCTGCGCCGACGTGGCCGCCGAACCCGCGAGCAGTTGCGTCGAGTACGTCACGAATTCCTTCGCCACCTGGTCGGCGAGCTGCTGCGCGTGCTGCGGGCTGTCGCCGTCGGCGGTGATCGCGACGACATTGCCCTGCGCCACCGAGGCGCTGACCTTCTTCTGCAGGTCGGGGCTGCGCTCGGGTAGCCCCAGCGCAGAAGCGGCGCGGTCGAGCACCACGGAGCTCGTGGCGACCTGCGCCTGCGTCAGCAGTTCGTCGGGCTGGCGCGGGCCCTGCAGCAGCACGCTGGCCGTGGTTTCGTAGCCGGGCGAGAACACGAGCGACGCCACCGCCCCCACCCCCGCCCCGACGACGACGAGGATCAGCAGTGCGCGCCAGCGCCGGCGCAGGACCTGCCCCACCGTCGCCAGCCGGACCGTGTCGTCACTCAAGATCGGGTCCCCCTCTCGCGAGTTGCCCGCGTTGCGGTCACTGACGGCGTCGTCCGACCCGGTGAGTTGGTTACACCCAACGCAGCAACCTTGTTCAAACCGCGATCAACCATCCGGCGTCAGCGGACCGCTCGGTCGTATGCGGCCAACAGCGCCTGTTGCGAGTTCTCCCACGCCAGCGGGCCGCTCACGCGGACCTTGCCCAGCGCCCCCATGCGCGCTCGTTCGCCGGGATCGTCCAGCAGCACGGCGACGAGCTTCGCGAACTCGGTGACGTCGTTGGCCGGTGCGTAGAGCGCGGCTTCGCCGGCGGAAACCCGCGCTTCGCGCAGCTCGAACGACACCATCGGTTTGCCCATGGCCATGTACTCCATGACCTTGTTCATCGTTGACACGTCGTTGAGCGGGTTCAACGGGTCGGGCGAGAGGCACACGTCCGCGGCCGAGAGGTAGCGCAGCAGGTCGGCGTCGGACACCCGGCCGGTGAACTCGACCTGCCCGGCCAGCCCGAGCTCCTTCGAAAGCGCCACCATGTCGTCGAACGTGTCGCCGGCGCCGACGAACACGGCGTGCCAGTCGTCGCGGCCGATCTCGTCGCGCAGCGAAGCCAAGGCGCGCAACGCGTAGTCCACGCCGTCCTGTGGCCCCATCACGCCGAGGTAGCACAGCAAGTACGGTTTGCCGCGCTTGAGTTCCGGCTCCACCGGCACCTCGTGGAATCGCTCGACGACGGGCGCGCTGCGCACCACGAACACGTCTTCGGGCCGTTTCCCGCCGCGGATGAGCGCGACCTGGCGGTAGCTTTCATTGGTGGCGATCACGACGTCCGCCGCGCGGTACGTGGCGCGTTCCAGCGCGCAGACGCCGCGGTAGAGCGCGTCCTGGCCGCGGTCGAAGCGCGACAGGTACAGCTCGGGCACCAGGTCGTGCTGGTCGAAGATGAACTTCGCACCCCGGCGCTTGAGCATGCGGGCGACGAGGAACAGCAGATCCGGCGGGTTGCAGGCGTGCACCACGTCGACGGGACCGACCTTGCGGGCCAGCCGGAACGTGTGCCACAGCGCTGATCCGTACTCCTGCAGGTAGCCGGCGGGGCCACCGGTGGCCGCCTTGAGCGGGTACCGGTGGATGTGCACTTCGTCGACGACGGCTTCGGGCTCGGTGTCGCGCTTGGTGCCCCGTGGGCAGATCACGTGCACCTCCCAGCCGGCGTCGCGCAGCGTCTGGCACTCCTGCCACACGCGGCGATCGAACGGCACCGAGAGGTTCTCGACGAGGATCAGCGCTTTCCTTTTGTCACCAGGCAAGACCGACGTACCCCTTCTCGGCCCGGCGCACCTCGGCGTCGGGGAGCCGGACGAGGTCGACGAGCGTGCGCCCGCCGTCGTGGGGCAGGGCCGCCAGCACGGCCGGGTCGGCGGTGCCGACGAGGCACACCTCGGCGTGCGCCAGCACCTCCTCGATCGACCCCGCGAGCAGCTGGCCCAGGTGCGGCAACCGGGCGTCGATGTACTCGCGGTTGGCGCCCATGAGGCGCGAGAGACTCACGTTGGCGTCGTAGATCTTGAGGTCGTAACCCTTGCCCAGCAACCGTTCCGCGAGCTCGACGAGCGGGCTCTCGCGCAAATCGTCGGTGCCCGGTTTGAACGACAGGCCGAACAGCCCGACCTTGCGCTTGCCGGTACGCGCGACGAGGTCGAACGCCCGCTGCAGGTGGTCTTCGTTCGACGGCAGCACGTGTGCGAGGATCGGCACCGACACGTCGGCACGGTGCGCGGCGTAGACCAGCCCGCGTAGGTCCTTCGGCAGGCACGAGCCACCGAACGCGAAGCCGGGGCGCAGATACGCGGGGCTCACGTTGAGCTTGCGGTCGGCGAGGAAGACGTCCATCACCTTGTGCGAGTCGAGTCCCAGCGCGCGGCAGATGGCGCCGAGCTCGTTCGCGAAGCCGATCTTCAAGCCGTGGAAGGCGTTGTCGGCGTATTTCGTCATTTCGGCGACGGGGATCGGCACGCGGAAGACGTCGCCGGGCAGACCCTCGTAGAGCTCGGCGACGACGTCGCCACTCGCCGGGTCGAATTCGCCGATGACCGTCTTGGGCGGGTCGAAGAAGTCGCGCACACTCGTGCCTTCGCGCAGGAACTCCGGGTTCACCGCCACCCCGAAGTCGACGCCCGCGGTGCCACCGGCCTTCTCCAGGATGGGCACGAGCAGATCGAGGCACATGCCCGGCAGCATCGTGCTGCGGAACACCACCGTGTGCCGGGTTTGCTTGCCCGTCGCGGTGCGGGTCACCGCCTTTTCCGCCAGTGCTTCGCCGATCTCCTCGGCCACGCGCTCCAGGTATTCGGTGGACAGGCTCCCGTTCGGCGCCGATGGCGTGCCGACGCACACCAGCGACACGTCGGTCGCCGCGATGGCCTCGGCCACGTCCGTGGTCGCGCGCAGCGCTCCAGAGGCCACGACTTCGGCCGTCAGCTCGCCGATCCGCTCCTCCACCACGGGCGCTTTGCCGCGCGACACCAAGTCGACCTTCACCGGGTTCACGTCGACTCCGACGACCTCGTGCCCGCGCCCCGCCAGACAGGCCGCGGAAACGCATCCCACGTATCCCAGCCCGAAGACACTGATCCTCACCGCATGACCTCCGCCCGCATTCCGCTGCTGATTGGTCGGCGGACGGAGGTGTTTCGTTACCTGTTCAGACCATTCTTCGAACGGCAACCCCGGGACGGTCTCGATTTGGCCATTTTTCGTTGCGGCAACAGGTGTTTGGCGAATAACCGACAAAGCACCGGGCAAGCACGCGAATACTTCCCCGCGCTCGATCGGAAGAGTGCTCAGTTGTCGTTCACGAACTGCCTCGCGAGGTCGCGCCCCGTACTGTGCGCCGCCCCGTGGTTTTCGATCGGCACAACCTTCGAATTCTCAACAACAGCCGGTGTCCTTATTGGAATGTGCGGTCCGCCGCCCTTTCAGAACACCGCATCATTCGCCCACACACCGCGACGGTTTTCGAACCGGCGTCCTCGTCGGTCCTGCACTTCCCGTCGGAGATCTGGTCACCGCTGGCGGTCTTCGCCAGCAACTGCGGCCGGCACCCGATTCCTCGCCATGCCGCGAACCCCACGGCCGGACGGCGGCCCGTCCCGGCACGCGACGACCCCGACGCAGCACGCTGGAACGAGGCGTTCGCCGCCTGCCCTCCAGCGCCCGGTCCCGAAGCCGAAATACGGCGAGGCTCCAGCTTCAGGGTGCGAACGACTACGCGCCTTCCCTACCTCACAAAGGCAGCCGCAACCGAGATCTGCCCTTCCCCGCGAGAACCCGGTCAACCCACCCCCGGTCGAAACCCCCTCTCACCTCGACCCTTCGCTGCAACCACTCCCCACGCCCGCCGCCGCGCTCCCCCGCGTAAACCCGGGTCGCCCCGGCTGCCTTCAGCCGCCCCAGCACCCGCCGATTCACCCGTCCTGGCAACGCATACCGGCGCACCGGCCGTCCCGACAGCTCCTCCAGCACCCGCGGGGCCACATCCAGCTCCCGCTGCAACACCCGCTCGTCGAAGTACCGCCGCGACCCGAACCGATCCCACCCGTGGGACCCCACGACCATCCCGGCCGCCACCAGATCCCGCAGCCCGGCCCGGTCCACGAACCCCCGCGTGCCCACCCGACCGGCCAGCGGGAAGAACTCGCCCGTGATCCCGCGCTCCACCAGCCGCGGCAAGGCGATCTCGACGTCGGAGACGTTCCCGTCGTCGAAGGTCAACCGAACGTCCGGCCTCGGCCCGACCACGTCGAGCAACATCTCGAACTGTTCGACGGTGATCCACCGCTCGTCTTCCCCTGGATCGAGCGCACGCGGGGGCAGGCCGATGCCGTGGATGGTGAAGTTGACCATCGGGCCTCGCCGTCGTGGGGCTGCCGGACCTCCCATACGTCGATTGATCGGATTGGCAAATGGAGTAGTTACACTTTCTACAGAAAGTTACTTCCGAATCTCCAAAGTGCAGCACTTCGGTCCGCCGCCGGCCTTCCGCAGCTCGGAAACGTCGAGGTGAACGGGCTCGTACCCCCGCTCAGCCAGCTGCGCGCCCAAGCCGGTGGCTTCGAGCGGCAGCACGACGTTGCGTCCGTCGGACACGCCGTTCAGGCCGAAGCACTCGGCGTCCGCCTCCGTGGCGATCACGGCGTCGGGGAAGAGGCGGCGCAGCACCCGCCGCGAGCCGGCCGAGAACGCCTCCGGGTAGTACGCGATCTGCGCCGGGGCGGTGTCCGCGCCGGCGTCGACCGTGTCCGCCTCGGTGAGCACGAACAACGCCGTGTCGAGGTGGTAGTAGCGCGGGTCCACGAGGTTCAGCGACACCACCGGCACGCCGAGCACCTCCTGTGCCTCGGCGTGCGCGGCAGGATCGGTGCGGAAGCCGGTGCCGGCGAGCAGCAGCTTGCCGGTCCACGCGAAGTCGCCCTCGGCCTCGTTGATGCGCTCCGGCATGGTCAGGTCGCGGTAGCCGTGTTCGACGAACCAGCGACGAAAGTGCTCGGCCTCGGCCGCGCGCTGCGGCGCCCGGAAGCGCGAGCCGAGCACGCGCCCGTCGACGACCGTGCCGGAATTGGCGGCGAACACCATGTCGGGCAGTCCTGGTTGCGGCTCTATCTCCTCGACGGTGTGGCCGAGGCGGCGGTAGGTGTCGCGCAGCTCGGCCCACTGAGCCATGGCGACGTCGGCGCTGACCGGCCTGGTCGGATCCATCCAGGGATTGATCACGTACTCCACCGCGAAGTAGCGCGGCGGGCACATCAGGTAACGGCGGGTGGTTGGCACCCGCGGCACGGACTCGACCTGCATAACCGAAGGGTAAGGTCGGCCCAAGTCGCAATCAATCGCTGTTCGCTGCGCACATACCTGCTAAACATTGCGTGTGAACTCCATCGACCAGCGAATCGTTTCCTGCCTCGTCGCCAACGCGCGCGCCAGCTACGCGGAGATCGGCAAGGTCGTCGGACTGTCGGCGCCCGCGGTCAAACGCCGGGTGGATCGCCTGCTGGAGACGGGCGTGCTGCGCGGTTTCACGGCGGTGGTCGACCCGGAGGCGCTCGGCTGGGGAACCGAGGCGTTCGTGGAGGTCCACTGCCAGGGCAACATCGCGCCCGGGCGGATCCGCGCGCGGCTCGAGCCGCTGCCGGAGGTCGTCGCCGCCTACACGGTGTCCGGTGCGGCCGACGCGATCGTCCACTTGCGCGCGGCCGACATCCACCACCTCGAGACGGCGCTCGAACGCCTGCGCGGGCTCGCGATCATCGACCGGACCGTGTCGACCGTGGTCTTGTCCCGCCTGTTGGAACGACCGCCCAACCCACAGGCGTGATGTCCCCTTTTTCTCGGGTTATCGACGCCACCGATCGACGTGGCGAACAAGTCCCACATTGCGAGAGACTTTGTGCCACCCGGCTCGATCCGGTGTGCTGTCGGCAGCCGATCCAGCAGGTTTGCACCATCCGTGGGAGACGGGCGTCACGACGATCCACCCAGTAATACCTGTTACCATGAGTTACAGGTATTTTTCGGCGCTCGGAAATACCACGGCAGATCGCCGGGGTACCTCACACTTGAGGAACTCGTGAGGTGCTGACGAGTAACCTCGAAGGTGGCCTGGTGATCCAGCCGACATCGCCGGGCGGGCGTTTTCCCCGGGGGCCGACCCGGGGGCCGCAGCACGTCGGGAGAGAGGGATTCCCTGACCCATGAGCACGAGTGCGAACGGCGGTCAGGCCGGCAACGGCCACGGCTCGCTGACCAGCTCGAGGTCCACCGAAATCAGCAAGCTGGACCGGGTGGTCATCCGGTTCGCCGGCGACTCGGGCGACGGTATGCAGTTGACGGGTGACCGGTTCACGTCGGAGGCCGCGGCCTTCGGCAACGACCTGTCGACGATGCCGAACTTCCCGGCCGAGATCCGGGCGCCGCAGGGCACGATCCCGGGTGTTTCCTCGTTTCAGGTGCACTTCGCCGACTACGACATCCTCACCCCGGGTGACCGGCCGGATGTGCTGGTGGCGATGAACCCCGCGGCGCTGAAGGCGAACCTGCGCGACGTCCCGCGCGGCGGCACGATCATCCTCAACACCGACGAGTTCACCAAGCGCAACCTCGTGAAGGTCGGCTACGACACCGACCCGCTCGACGACGACACGCTCTCGGCATTCCAGGTCCACCGGGTCGCCATGTCGACACTGACCCAGGGCGCGCTCGCCGACACCGGCCTCGGCAAGAAGGACGCCGAGCGCTGCAAGAACATGTTCGCCCTCGGGCTGCTGTCGTGGATGTACCACCGGCCGACCGAGGGCACCGAGCAGTTCCTGCGGGAGAAGTTCGCGAAGAAGCCGGACATCGCCGAGGCGAACCTGCTGGCCTTCCGCGCGGGCTGGAACTACGGCGAGACCACCGAATCGTTCGCCACCACCTTCGAGGTCGCCCCGGCGAAACTCGCCCCCGGCACCTACCGTCAGATCACCGGCAACACCGCTCTCGCCTACGGGATCGTCGCTGCGGGCCAGCAGTCCGGGCTGCCGGTGCTGCTGGGCACCTACCCGATCACCCCGGCCTCGGACGTGCTCCACGAGCTGTCCAAGCACAAGAACTTCGGCGTCATCACCTTCCAGGCCGAAGACGAGATCGCCGGCATCGGCGCCGCGCTGGGCGCCTCCTACGGCGGCGCGCTGGGCGTCACCTCCACCTCGGGTCCCGGTATCGCGCTCAAGTCCGAGACCATCGGGCTCGGCGTGATGACGGAACTGCCGCTGGTGGTCATCGATGTGCAGCGCGGCGGCCCGTCCACGGGCCTGCCGACCAAAACCGAGCAGGCCGACCTGTTGCAGGCGATGTTCGGACGCAACGGCGAATCACCCGTGCCGATCGTCGCGCCGCTGTCGCCGGCCGACTGCTTCGACACCGCACTGGAGGCCACCCGGATCGCGCTCAAGTACCGCACCCCGGTGCTGTTGCTGTCCGACGGCGCGATCGCCAACGGCTCCGAGCCGTGGCTGATCCCCGACGTCGCGGACCTGCCCGATTTGCGCGTCGAGTTCGCCAGCGCGCCCAACGCACCCGACGGGTCCGGCGAGTTCTGGCCCTACGTGCGGGACCCGGAGACACTGGCGCGCGAGTGGGCCGTGCCCGGCACGGCGGGGCTGCAGCACCGCGTCGGCGGGCTGGAGAAACAGGACGGCAAGGGCAGCATTTCCTACGACCCCGAAAACCACGATCACATGGTCCGCCTGCGCCAAGCCAAAATCGACGGCATCGACGTGCCCGACGTCGTGGTCGACGACCCCTCCGGCGGCACCGCCCGCGTCCTCGCGCTCGGCTGGGGTTCTTCCTACGGCCCGATCGGTGCCGCGTGCCGCCGCGTGCGCAAGCTCGGCATGCCGATCGCGCAGGCCCACCTGCGCCACCTCAACCCGCTGCCGCGCAACCTCGGCGACGTGCTGCGCTCCTACGACAAAGTCGTGGTCCCCGAAATGAACCTCGGCCAGCTCGCGCTGCTGCTGCGGGCCAAATACCTCGTGGATGTGCACTCCCACACCAAAGTCGCCGGGCTGCCGTTCAAAGCCGAAGAACTGCAGAACGTGTTCACCGACATCATCACCAGCACCACCCCGGAGGGCGTCAAGTGACCGCCATCGACCTCGGACTGCCGCAACTTGGTGGTCTGGACCTGGTCCCCACCACCGAAGACCCGCAGAAAGCCAAGGACTACAAATCCGACCAGGAAGTGCGCTGGTGCCCCGGGTGCGGTGACTACGTGGTGCTCAACGCCGTGCAGTCGTTCCTGCCGACGCTGGGCCTCAAACGCGAGAACATCGTGTTCATCTCGGGCATCGGGTGTTCGTCGCGGTTCCCGTACTACCTCAACACCTACGGCATGCACTCCATCCACGGCCGCGCCCCCTCGATCGCGACCGGCCTCGCAACCACCCGCCCGGACCTGTCGGTGTGGGTCGTCACCGGCGACGGCGACGCGCTGTCCATCGGCGGCAACCACCTGATCCACGCCCTGCGGCGCAACGTGAACATCAAGATCCTGCTGTTCAACAACCGCATCTACGGCCTCACCAAGGGCCAGTACTCGCCGACCTCGGGCCAGGGCATGGTCACCAAATCGACGCCGATGGGGTCGGTGGACACCCCGTTCAACCCGCTGTCGCTCGCGCTGGGCGCCGAGGCCTCGTTCGTGGGCCGCGCATTGGACTCCGACCGCAAGGGCCTCACCGAGGTCCTCGAAGCCGCCGCCCGCCACCGCGGGTCCGCGGTCGTCGAGATCTACCAGAACTGCCCCATCTTCAACGACGGTGCCTTCGACGTCTTGAAGGACAAAGACGAAGCCGCACAGCGCCTCATCCCGCTGCGCGCCGGCGAACCCATCCGCTTCGGCCCCGAAGGCGAGTTCGGCGTCACCCGCAGCGGCTGGGGCGGCCTCGACATCGCCAAAGTCACCGACATCGGCGAAGACAACCTGGTCGTCCACGACCCCACCATCGCCGACACCGCCTACGCTTTCGCCCTCTCCCGCCTCGGCGACCAAAACCTCACCCACACCCCCATCGGCATCCTGCGCTCCGTCGAACGCCCCACCTACGACGACGCCGCCCGCGCCCAAATCGACGACGCCCGCACCAGCCACACCCCCGACCTCCAAGCCCTCCTCCGCGGTAAAGACACCTGGAGTGTCGCCTAGGCTCTGCTATTGGCCTCGGCTCCGCCGAGGCGGGCGAGATCGCTTTTGCGCGATCTCGCACTTTGGTGCAGGTTAGGCCGCAGGTTCTGGAGACCAGCGAGTCAGGGACCCGTTGCCGGAAAGCCGGGCGAGCCTTAGCCGCTGCCGCGGGGAAACTCGGCGACACTGAGCACTGGGTGGCCGGAAATCCCGACGAGGCAAGCGCTCAGTCGTGGGAAGACCCGAGTGAGGCTTCGGCCCAGTTGACGGAGACCCCGACGAGGCCTGGCACTCGGTGGCCGGAAACCCAGGCACGGCTCAGGCTCAATCACGGGAAACCCGGGTTGCCTTCCGGCTCAGTTAGGAGACATACGTGCCGACAAAGGCCTTTTCACATTCGAACGTGGAGCCCTTTCGTCCAATGTGGACGACTCCACTATGGACCCCCGAAACCACCGACTCGACCACAGAGCGAGATCGCGCACGCCTCGGCGGAGCCGAGGCCAACAACACAGCGAGATCGCGCCCCTTGGCGGAGCCGAGGCAGATCACACAGCCAGCATCCTGAAGCCGACGCGTTCGGCGTCGGCCGGGGTGCGGAACCAGACTTCGGCAACCATTCGTGCGAACTGCGGCGATTCCTCGGTGCAGTAGCGGAGCGCGGTGACGCTGGCTTTGACGGTGAAGGCGTCGGAGGGACGGCCGCCGCCGGGGCGGGGCATGGCGGATCCCGGGCCGAAGGGGCCTGGGGGCACGGCATCGGTGTCGCTGTCGCGTGCCGGGGGTGGTTCCGGGGCGGCCAGTGAAGCCACTTGGTTGGGCTGCACGGACGGTTCGAACAGTGAGCCGCTTTGTGCACCGGTTAGGCCGGGGTCGCGGCGTTCGACCGGGCGCATCGACGGTTCGATCGGCCGCGGCGGCTCGAACCCGCCGCGTGGGGCCTCGCGGGGCTGGCGTTTGGGCAGGGCACCCGGTTCCAGTGGTTCGTCGCCTGTTGTCGCGCCTGTGACGTCGCCCGTCGTCGAGCCGGGAGCGTCCGAAGTGGACGGTTCTGCAGCTCGGGTCGTGCCGGGGGTGAGATGGTCGGTGGTCTCGTGTTCTTCGAGGTAGTCGCTTTCGGTTTCGTCGTCGGCGACCGAGGTTTCCTTGGTGAACCAGTCCGATTCGGGCACGGGCTTCCGGAACAGCGACACCGGCTCGGCCGGGCGCTCGGCCGAGTCGGTTTCGGTGGAGCCGAACGGCTCCAGCCTGCTCTCGATGGTGTCCGGCGCCCGGTAGTAGCCGCTGTCGTGGTCATCTTCACCCGAGGTGAAAGCCGCGGCGCCGTCGAGGTCGCGTCCGGCCGGGTTGAGGTATTCGGCCGCGGCCGCGCGGTACACGGAGCCGCTGTCCACTGGAGACGCCGCGGCAGCCGGCTCCGTTTCGTACGCACTCTCGTGCTGGGGCTCGGATTCCGGCTCCGCGACGACGTCGGGTGCCGTGCGGTACTTGGCCTCGTATTCGGCTTCGGGTTCGAACCCTGGCCCCTGGGTGGCGCCGATGAGCTCGGTGGGCGCGGGCTCGTTTTCGTCGCGGGCCCACGACGATGCGACAGGCTCGCGCGGCGGCGACGGCTCGGGCTCGGTGAAGCCGAAGTGCGACTCGGCGGCCACCGGCGCGAGGACGGCCGTGCCGCCGCCCGCGGCGAGCGCGGCCGCGTTGGCCGGGGTGCGCGCGTTTTCGGCGCGCGCCGAGGCGAGTGCCTCTTCCAGTTGCCGCACGCGTTTGCGCGCGGGCAGAACGAGGACCAACCAGGCCACGAGTGCGCCGACGAAAAACGCCAGCACGCTCCACAGCCAGACCTGCCCGAAAATGGACATTTCTCCTGCCCCTTTTAGTGCGTTCGCGCGACCAGGTAGTCGGCGACCGACTCGCAGGCATCGCGCGCGGGAGAAGCGGGCAGCGCTGCGAGCTCGGCACGTGCCCGGGAAGCGTAGTCGGAAAGGGTGACGCGCGCGCGTTCGAGTCCGCCGGAGGTGCGCAGGAGCCGCAGGGCCTCCTCCACGAGCGCGTCCTCGGTGATGGGGCCGGCCAGCAGCTCCACGAGCCGCGGATCGCCGTCCGGGTCGGCCAGCGCGTACAGCATCGGCAGCGTCCTGACCCCTTCCCGCAGGTCCGTGCCTTGCACCTTGCCCAGCTCGTCGGACGGCGACGCGATGTCGATGATGTCGTCCGAGATCTGGAATGCCGTGCCGATGATCTCCCCGAACCGGCACAGCGCCTGGATGTACTCCTCGGGGGCGCCGGACATCATGCCGCCGAAGCGCCCGGACGTCGCGATCAGCGAGCCCGTTTTCTGCGAGACGACGGTGAGGTAGTGCTCCACAGGGTCGTCGCCGGGCCCTGGCCCGACGGTCTCACGCATCTGGCCGGTCACGAGCTCACCGAACGTCTCGGCGATGATGCGCGCCGCGTCGGTGCCGAGGTCCGCGACGAGGCGCGAGGCATGGGCGAAGAGGAAGTCTCCGGTGAGGATCGCGACGGTGTTGTCCCAGCGCGCGTTCACGCTCTCCGCGCCGCGCCGCATGGTCGCCTCGTCCATCACGTCGTCGTGGTACAGGGTCGCCAAGTGCACCAGCTCCACCGCGGCGGCCGCGATGAGCACGTGCTCGCCCTGCTTGGGGCCGAACTGCGACGACAGCAGCGTGAACAGCGGCCGAAAACGTTTGCCCCCGGCCTCGACCAGGTGCAACGCCGCATCGTGCACGGCCTGCACATCGCTCTTCACGACATCGCGCAGCATCGTCTCGACCGCTGCCAGGCCGTCGGCGATCGCCCTCAACAGCTCCTCGTCCTCGATCTGCAGCCCGACGGTCGCGCGCAGGTCCTCGACAGCGCCATCCCGGGCAGCGGCGGCTCCCGCCCCCGGAGGTGGTGAAGACACAGACACGTCGGCTCCGCTCTCTCGTGCGCCAAGTCGGCTTTCCCACGTTCAGGGTAGTGGCTACGTCGGGTACCCCGTTTACCCGCTGTCCAGCGGAAACGGTGACGAACATGACATCGGGCGCCGACCGGTCCTCAGCGGTCGACTCGGGCGCCACGGCACCCACAAAAGGGTTGATCCGCCACCTCGAACGGGTGATCGGCTCGCGGCGGCGCAACGGGCGAAACGGGCTCGCGGATAGTGATCGCAGGGAGATCACCGGTGTGGCCAGCGGCCATGCCGAGAGCCGAGGAGGACCGAGCATGCGCAAGACGATCGCAGGACTGACCGGAGCGATGGCATTGGTGGCGAGCTCCGGGATAGCCACCGCGGCCACCCCCGCGGGCGTCGCCGACCTCGGGGAAGCGAACTTCACGAAGGGCGCGACCACCGTGACGGTGCCGGCGCAGGCCCCGTGCGCCGTGGAGGGTCCGACGAGCGCGACTGCCGATCCGGTGTACAACCCGGGCCTCACGTTCGGCGGCGGCACCTCCTCGTGCACCACCACCGTCGTCGACCCCGCCAACGACACCACCAAGACCGTCTCCACGGCCACCGGCAAGAACTTCCAGCTCTCCGCGCTCGTCAGCGCCGGCGGGCCGCGGATCCGGCTGTCGAGCTACACCGTGATCTGCACGGCCGTGCAGGGGCAGACGAGCGCCAACTGGACCTTCAGCGGCCTCGGCGGCATCTCCGGCCTGCCCTCGCCGATGCCCGCGAGCTACACGAAACCCATTACGAAGGCCGACGGCACCGTGCTCGCCAACGCGGTCTTCAACAGCCAGACCCTCCCGGGCGACGGCAGCATCAGCCTCACCATGCTGCGCATCGACTTCCTGCCGGCTTCGGGCAGCACCGGCTCGGTGACCGTGGGCCGCACCTCTTGCTCCCCGACTGTGTAATTGGCCCCGGCTCTGTGTATACGGCCCCGGCTCCGCCGGGGCGTGCGAGATCGCCTTTGAGCCGGTTTTTCCTCATGATGCGCCCGGCCCGGGGGCCGAACACATCATGAGGAAAACCAGGCGCGATCTCGCAAGCGGTCCGGTCGAGACTCGTGAGTGGCGGCGCCGTAGGGCTCGTGAGTGCTGCGGCCGGTTCTAACC
>DASZNR010000168.1:0-191243 GCA_035551175.1 Amycolatopsis sp.
GAACCCGGACTTGGTCAACGCCGCCAACGCCTCGACCGGGAACCGCTCCTGCTCGTCGACCTCCGCCGCATACGGCGCGATCTCCTTCTCGGCCAGAGCCCGGACCGCAGCCCGCAACTCCTCGTGCTCCTCGGCAAGCTGGTACAGGCCCTCGGCCACTTCCGTCACCTCTTCTGCAGCAATGGGGGAGTTTTATCGATGTTAGCGCTCGTTCACCTCGGCCGCGCCGCTCGTCCTTGTGTCCTTGACCGCACTCTTCGTAAGGTCGGGTGATGGCCATCACCGCGTCGACGCCGCCGCCCGGATTGCCCGCTTCCCTCAACTATCCCGACGTTCCGGTCGGTGCCGTCCTCGCCGGATCCGCCGCCCGCTGGGGTGACCGCCGGGCGTTCGCCATGGGCGAAGAGCACCTCACCTATACCGAAACGTACGCAGGTGCCTGCCGGTTCGCCAACGCGCTGCTCGCCCGCGGCATCGGCAAGGGCGCCGTGGTCGCCGTGCACCTGCCCAACTGCCTCGCCTACCCCATCGCCTACTACGGCATTCTGCTGGCCGGCGCGACCTTCAGCCCGACGAATCCGCTGCTCCCACCCGACGACCTCGCTTTCCAGCTCACCGACTGCGAAGCCGCCGCCATCATCACGTTCGGGCCGGTCGCGGGCACCGTCGCCGCCGTCGCCGACCGCATCCCGGCGCAGCTGAAGATCGTGGTGGCCCCCGGCGAGGCGCGGGTTCCGGGCGCCGTCGAATTCCACGAGTTCTTCGCCGACGCGGCCACCACGCGTCCGGACGTGGCGATCGACCCCCGCGCCGATCTCGCCCACCTCGCCTACACGGGCGGCACGACCGGTCGTTCGAAGGGCGTCGAGCTCACCCACCGCAACATCGTCGCCAACACGCTCCAGTCGGCCTGCTGGAGCAGCGGCTCGGTCCCGGCGCTGGACGCCGACGGTGGCGTCGTCCTCGACCAGATCGGCAGCGAACAGGAGTGGCCAGGGCGACTCGGCACGGGCACCGCGATCAACCTGACGCCGTGGTTCCACGCGATGGGCGTGATCGCCGGGCTCAACGCCGCGCTGCTCAGCGGAACCACCACGGTCCTGCACGCCCGATTCGACCCGGCCGCCTATGTCGCCGACGCCGAACGCCTCCAGGTCACTTCGCTCGGTGGCGCACCCGCACTCTTCGCCGCCCTGCTTGCCACTCCGGCGTTCCACACGGCCGACCTCTCGTCCGTCCGCAGCATCGGCTCCGGCGCGGCGCCGATGAACCACGAGATGATCCGCGCACTGCACGAACGGTTCCCCGGAATCGTGATCACCGAAGGCTACGGGCTCACGGAGATGACGATGGGTGCGGTGATCGCGCCGTCGTACCGGTCGGGGCTCAGGAAAGTCGGTTCGGTGGGCGGGCCGATCTTCGACACCGAGGTGAAGATCGTCGGCGAGGGCTCCGAGGAGCCGCTACCGGCGGGCGCCGAGGGAGAGGTGTGCCTACGGGGACCGCAAATGATGCGCGGCTACCGGAACCGGCCCGACGAGACCGCCGCGGCACTCGTCGACGGGTGGCTGCACACCGGCGACATCGGGGTGCTCGACGACGACGGCTATCTATCCATTGTGGATCGCAAGAAGGACATGTTGCTGTACAAGGGGTACAACGTCTTCCCCCGCGAGCTGGAGGAGCTGTTGATCGCCGCGCCCGGCGTGGTGGCCGCCGCCGTGGTGGGACGGCCGCGGGCCGACGTCGGCGAGCTGCCCGTCGCGTTCGTGGTGACACACCCGGACGCGAACCTCGACGCCTCGGCCCTGATGTCGGCCATCAACGAGAAAGTGTTGCCCTACAAGCGAATCCGCGAGCTGCACTTCGTCGACGAAATCCCCGTTTCCGCGGCGGGCAAGGTCCTCAAGCGTGAGCTGCGCAAGCAGCTTCCCGGCCTGGAGTGAGCTACTGTCCGGCGCGCTCGCGCAGCGCGGCGTCCTTCTCCAGCACCATCTGCTGCAGCCCCTGCTGAAACTCCTCCAGCCGCGACTGCAGCTGCAGGTCCGACGCCGCCAGCATCCGCACGGCCAGCAGTCCGGCGTTGCGCGCTCCGCCGACCGAAACGGTCGCCACGGGAATGCCGGCGGGCATCTGCACGATGGACAGCAACGAATCAAGCCCGTCCAGGTACTTCAACGGCACCGGCACCCCGATCACCGGCAGCACGGTCGCCGAGGCGACCATGCCCGGCAGATGCGCCGCACCGCCCGCACCGGCGATGATGGCCCGCAGGCCACGGGAGGCCGCGGACGTCGCGTAGTCCAACATGCGCTGCGGAGTGCGGTGCGCCGAGTAGACCCCTGCCTCGAACTCCACGCCGAATTCCGTGAGGGCCTGGGCGGCGGCCTCCATGACGGGCCAGTCGGAGTCGCTGCCCATGATCACACCCACCTGCGGTGCCAAAGTCTTCCCCTTCAGTGGATCTCGTAGCCGTCGAGCCAGACGGCGTGGGACAGCCAGTGCGCCGAGAGCAGCGCGCGGTCACGCAGGTCGGCCATGCGGTCGCCCACGAAGTTCACGTGCCCGAGCTTGCGGCCAGGGCGGTCTTCCTTGCCGTAAAGGTGGATCCTCACGTCGGGGAACCGCGCGAACAGGTGGTGGACACGTTCGTCCGGGCTCATCTGCGGAGTGACGTCGGCGCCAAGCACGTTGGCCATCACGCACGCGGGCGCGATGAGGTCCGTCCGGCCGAGAGGGTAGTCGAGCACGCCACGCAGGTGCTGTTCGAACTGCGACGTGCGCGAGCCGTCCATCGTCCAATGGCCGGAGTTGTGGGGCCGCATGGCGAGCTCGTTCACCAGCAGGCCGGTGTCGGTTTCGAACAGCTCGACGGCGAGCAAGCCCGTGACGTCGAGGGTCGAAGCGATGCGCAGCGCCAGGTCCTGCGCCTCGTGCACGCGCGACTCGGGCAGGCCGGGCGCGGGAGCGAGTACCTCGGTGTTGATGCCGCCGGTCTGCACGGTCTCCACGACCGGGTAGGCGGCCCCCTGCCCGAAGGGTGAGCGCGCGACGAGCGCGGCCAGCTCGCGCTTCATCGCCACCTTCTCCTCCACCAGCAGCGGTGTGCCGGCGGCGAGCAGCTCGGGCACGGTTTCGCGCGCCTGTCGCGCGGTGTCGAGCATCCAGACGCCGCGGCCGTCGTAGCCGCCGCTCGAGGCCTTCAGCACCACGGGCCAGCCGTTTTCGCCGCCGAACGTCACCACGTCGTCCACAGTGGACACCTCGGCGAAAGCGGGTCCGGGCACGCCCATTCCGGCCATCATCTCGCGCATCACGAGCTTGTTCTGCGCGAAGCCGAGAGCCGTCGGCGCGGGCCGCACCACCACGCCCTCCATCGCGAGCGTCAGCAGGTGTTCGCCTGGCACGTGCTCGTGATCGAACGTGAGCACGTCGACACCGCTGGCGAACGCCCGCAGCGCTTCGAGGTCCGTGTGCTCCCCGAGGACCACGTCGGGCGCAACGAGCGCGGCCGAATCGTCGGCATTCACTGAAAGGATCTTCAGCGACTGCCCCAGCGAGATCGCCGCCTGGTGCGTCATGCGGGCCAACTGCCCGCCACCAACCATGCCGACGACGGGTTGACCAGTTCGTTTGTCCATAACGCCACCAAGGTTACTTGGCGACGTGCGCGCGACCTGCGGGTACCGGGCCACAGGCTGCGCCGCGGATCATTTCCCGGGGGGCGCGCCCGCTTCCGCAAGCGCCCGGTTACGGGCGCGGCGCTGCAGTCCCCAGCGCGCCATCAGCGCGACGGCCAGCACCACCGGCGTCAGGATGTAGGCGTCGCCGAGCACGTTCTGCCACACCTTCCAGTGCAGTTCGACGTTGCGGCCGTTGGGCAGGATCAGCAGCACGCAGCTGACGAACACGAACGCCACGAGCGCGGTGCCGAGCCAGCGTTTCCACGCCGTCGCCGGTGTCGTCTTCGGCAGGCGCGACACGAGCAGCACGATCAGCGGCGCGACCCACACCCAGTGGTGCGACCAGGAGATGGGCGACATCAGCAGCGTCCAGAACGCCGTGACGAGCACCGCGGCGAGGGCCTGCCCGCGGCGGTGGAAGCGCATGAGCAGCCACAACGCCGGGATCGCCAGCAGCAGCCCGATCCCCATCGCGGCGGGCGACGCCCACGGCGCGAGGTCCGTGGCGCGGTTCATCAGCGCCGACAGCGACTGGTTGCCCGCCCAGTGCACGGGCCCGATGCGGCCGGTGTCCGGCAGCGTCGCGGTCCAGTAGCGCCACGCGTCGTGCGGGTTCACGAGGGACATGAGGCCCTGCATGAGCACGAAGGTCACGAGCCCCCGAACGGCGTCCTTGCGGCGGCCCGTGATGAACAGGTGCCCGAGGAACACGAGCGGCGTCAGCTTGATCGCGGCCGCGACTCCCACCAGCACACCGCCCCACCGGCTGCCACGTGCGCCGATCACCAGCATGTCCAGCAGGATCATGGCCATCAGGACGAGGTTGATTTGGCCGAGGAAAATCGTGCGCCACACCGGTTCCAGCCCGAGGAACACCACGAAGAACACGATCGTCGACCGTGCAGGCGACGCCCACCACCTCGGCCCGTCGGACTCCGGCCGCGGCAGCGCCCCGATCGCGATCCGCACCGACAACGCCAGCGCCCCCAGCGACACGGCCGTCAAGAACCCCCACGCCACCTGCGTCGGCACCGCCGCGAGCGGCACGAACAGCAACGCGGCCGTCGGCGGGTACGTGAACGGCAGCAACGCCCACCACGGCTCGGTCTTGAGCGTGTTGGCGGTGTAGAGCGAATCGCCGTGCAGCAACGTCAGCGCCCCACCGCGGTACACCGCGCTGTCGACGCCGAGGTTCCACTCGTGCGTCCACCCCCACACACCCGCGACGATCGCCACGAGCGGAATCACGGCGAGAATCAGTATCGACCGCGGCCGCACCGCCAACCGGGCCAACGACGTCCGCAACGCCAACCTCGGTTGCGCCCCACCCACCGGCACATCTCGCTCGACCCCGCCCTCGGCAGCGGCGGGTACGGTCCTGGTCACCCCACCAGCAAAGCACGAGCGGCACCGAACAGGGCCGATGGGTCAGCCCGGCGCGGCGACGTTCCCGACCCTCGGAACAGACCGGTCGAGCGGGCGAACGCAGCCCCTCCGGAGGCCGACCGGCAACGTCATCCCCGCCCCAGTTCGGCCAGCAGATCGCAGGCCCGTTCGTGCGTGGCGGGCAACCGAATCGCCGACACCCGCGGCTTGCTGACGTCCCGCAGTTGCGCGTCCACCGCGAGGCGGTCGTTCAGTGCCCGGCGGAGCGCGACCCCACGGGAGGCCAGCCGGTCGTCGCGGCGACAGAGTGCGGCGACGGCCGAAGGGCCGAGAGTGGCGTAGCTCTCGCCGGTGTGGAAGACCGCGCGGATGGCGTCGGCGGCGAGGATCATGCCGGTGAGGCGCGGCCAGCCGGACACGGTGGTCAGGTCGAGGGCGACGACGAGGAGGACGTGGTCGTCGCGCGCCTCGCCTCGGTAGAGCTCGGCCAGACGAGTGCGCAGGTACGCGGCGGAGGGCAGGCCGGTCAGCGGGTCCGTCACCTCGGTGTGCACGAGCTGGTCGGTCGCGACATCGGCCCACGCGAGCGCGGTCACGCGCAGCAGGCGCGCGGGCGTCGCGTCGACATCCGGGGAGACGAAGCCGTCGACGGCGTCCGGGTCGGCGAGGACCGCGTGGAGGGCCGCGAGGTCCGAGAGGGTCTCGGCGAGGCCGGCGCCGGCGGCGGCGCGGGCGCGGCCGAGGCCGGCGAGTGCCGTTTCGGCGCCCGTGGGGCCGTGGCGCATGACCGCGGCGCACACCGCGTCGACCTCGGGCAGTGCCCAGTCGCTGGGGAAGCGCCAACCCGCGGCGAGACTGGCGGTGCGCCAGCGGGCCCGCAGCGCACGCAGGGCTCCGTCCCGGGCGTGGGTCCCGAACTCGCCCGCGGGGCCGGACAGTGAGCCGGTCGCCGGTACGTCCACTGGCCGTCCCCCTTCCCCGCGTCGCCGTCGATCTTGCCGCGCTTCGCAGAGGAGACGTGTCACGCCCGTGCGCATGACGGCGTTTCCGCAGGTTTTTCCCCGGACCGGCATCCCCGGGGCCAGTGAACTCGTTGGGCCGACGGAGTCAATGGACCGACCACGAGGTGACGGTTATCTCCGCGTCCGTCACACTTGTGCTCGCGTTGGAGAGGTAGATCGTGGCCGGCCCGCCACGCTGCGCCAGGAGAAGGAGCCCCGTGTCCACCGTTCCCGCCGATCTGTCCGGTAAGAGCGACGCCGAGCTGATCACCGATGTCCGCGCCGGGAACATCGCCAGCTACGGGCCGCTTTACGAACGGCACAGCGGCGCCGCCCACAACCTCGCGCGCCAGCTCGCCCGCTCCAGCTCCGAGGCCGACGACCTCGTGTCCGAAGCGTTTTCGAAGGTCCTCGACACGCTGCGGGCCGGGAAGGGCCCCGACACCGCCTTCCGCGCGTATCTCCTCACCGCGCTGCGCCACACCGCGTACGACAAGACCCGCCGCGACCGCCGGGTCGACCTCAACGAGGACATGAGCGACGTCGGCGGCGCTGTCGGTGAGGCACTGACCGTCCCGTTCTCCGACACGGCCGTGGCGGGCCTCGAGCGCACGCTCGCGGCGAAAGCATTCGCGCGCCTGCCCGAACGCTGGCAAGCCGTGCTGTGGCACACCGAGGTCGAACAGCAGAGCCCCGCCGAGGTCGCGCCGCTGCTTGGCCTGACCGCCAACGGCGTGTCCGCGCTCGCCTACCGCGCCCGCGAAGGCCTTCGCCAGGCGTACCTGCAGGTCCACCTGCAGGAAAACGCCGCCGAACGCTGCCGCGCGACCGCCGAGCGGCTCGGCGCGTGGACCCGCGACGGACTGTCCAATCGCGAACGCGCCCAAGTGGAGAACCACCTCGACGAATGCGACGGCTGCCGCGCGCTGGCGGCCGAACTCGCCGACGTCAACGGAGGCCTGCGCGCGATCATCGCCCCGATCGTCCTTGGCGGGGCCGCGCTGGGTTACCTCTCGACGGTCGGCGCCGCGAAGGCGAGCGCCGCCACGGCAGCCGCGGCCGCCGGTGCCGGGGCCGCCGCCGCAGGTGGTGCCAAGGCCGGCGCGGCCGCCGCTGCGGCCGCGCCCCGGCAGTTCGCCGGTGTCGCCGCTTCCGGCGCGGCGATCGTCGCGGCGGTCGCCGTCACGCTGGCCGCCGCCGGATCACCCCAGACGATCCCCACGGCCGCACCCGCCCCGGCGACCGCCGCACCGACGCCTGCCCCGGCCAAACCCGCGCCGCCCGCGGCACCGGCCGTGCCCGCGCCACCGCAGGCTCCGCCGCCCGCGCAGCCCGCGCCTCCGCCCGTCCCACCGCCGGCTCCCCCGGCTCCCCCGGCGCCACCGCCGCCCGCCCAGCCCGCGCCGCCTCAGGTGACGGCGACGACCCCGCCGAGCGGCGTCGAGCTGCAGCCCGGCGCCGGACCCGTGAGCCTGCCGATCACCGTCCGCAACGACGGCGGCAGCCCGTCCGACCCCGTGCAAGCGACGCTCAACCTGCCGCCGGGCGTCTCCGCCGTGCCCGCCGGAGGCGGCGGGGGCGCCGTCGGTGGTTTCGCCCGCGAGGACGCCCCCGCCGAAAGCCAGCTGAACGTCGACTGCCCCGGCGGCAGCGGCACGGTCACGTGCAAGACCGGTTCCGGATTGCAACCGGGCCAGTCGGCCGTGCTCACGTTCCGGTTGCAGGCCGACGACTCGGCGCGGGGCGGCACGGTGACCGGGTCCGTCACGGCCGGTTCGAGCATCAAGGTCGCCGTGAACGTGAAGGTCACCGTGAAGGAGCCGCCGGACGCGCTGCTGCTGCAGGCCGACACCGACCACCTGTCGGCATACCCGTGGACGCGCAACCCGCTCGTGTACGTCCGCGTGCGCAACACCGGCGAGACCACGAAACCCGTCACGGTCACCTTCGACCACGCGCTCTACCGGTCGTGGAGCTCCAGCGACTTCCCGTGCCATCCGACGGCGGCCGGTGCGTCCTGCACCACCCGTGGTGCGCTGGCGCCGGACCAGCAGGTGAGCCTGTGGGTCCGCCTGAGGGGCCGCCCGCCGCACAACGCGCCGGTCACCGTCAGCGCGCTGCTCGGCAAGACCCAGCAGCAGACGCAGGTGAAGTTCGGCTGCTGGCTGGAAATCTGCGACGTGCCGTACCCGACGGGCGCGCCGAGTCCCTCGGCCACCAGCTCCTCGCCGGAGCCGCCGGCACACCCGGAGCCACCGGCGCTGCCGTCGGCGTCGAAGAAGCCGACCCACCACCCGGCGCCACCGGCGCCTTCGTCGAGCACCCCGCCGGCCAAGCCGTCGGATCCGGTCGCGACCACGCCGCCGAGTACGCCATCGACCACCACGAGCGCGCCGCCGACCCCGGGAACGGGCGACTCGGACGAACCCTGGCACACCCGGCCGTCGCTCGAGCCCCGCGGCTTCTTCGGCTGGTTGGGGGAGTAGCTTCGGCTCGTGGGTGGGTTCCTGGCGAAGCATCGTGAGCTGCTGCGCTTCGCCGTGGTCGGCGGGGCGAGCTTCCTCATCACGACAGCGGTCACATATGTCCTGAAGTTCACCGTGCTGCGCCAGAATCCGGTGACGGCGCTCATCGTGGGCGTGCTCGTGGCCACGATCTTCTCCTATGTCGCGAATCGCGAGTGGTCCTTCCGCACCCGCGGCGGGCGCGAACGGACCCACGAGGCCGCGCTGTTCTTCCTCATCAGCGGCGTCGCACTGGGGCTCAACGCCTTGCCGCAGTGGATTTCGCGCTACGTGCTCGACCTGCGCGAGCCGTATGTGAGCCTGTTCGGCCAGGAAGCCGCCGACTTCGTCAGCGGCATGATCATCGGCACCCTGCTCGGCACGCTGTTCCGCTGGTGGGCGTTCAAGAAGTGGGTCTTTCCCACGGAGGGTGCCCGCCTGCGCGCGGTCACGACACCGGACGATCCGGATATTCCGGGCCGCGAAGCCGCCTGACACCCAGGGTGACCTCGGATTCCCTAAACTGGCGCGCGTGACCGTTGTCGATACCGTGCTGGCCAGAACTCCGGAGCCGTTGCGCTCGGTGCTCATCAAGCACCGCGAGATGCTGAAGTTCGCCATCGTCGGCGGCACGACGTTCTTCGTCGACAACGGTGTCTGGTACGTGCTGAAGCTGTCGGTCCTCGAAGAGAAGCCGACGACGGCCAAGGCCATCGCGATCATCATCGCCACGATCGTGTCGTACGTACTCAACCGCGAATGGTCCTTCCGCACGCGCGGCGGGCGCGAACGGGCCCACGAAGCCGCACTGTTCTTCCTGATCAGCGGCGTGGCCGTGGTGGTGAACCTGATTCCGCTGTACGTGTCGCGTTACGTGCTGCACCTCGAAGTGCCCCACGTCGACCGCATCGTGCAGGAAATCGCCGACTTCATGAGCGGTTCCATCATCGGCATGCTGCTCGCGATGGTGTTCCGTTTCTGGGGCTTCAAGAAGTGGGTCTTCCCGGCCGAGCTCGGCGAACGCCGCCGCGACCAGACCGTGACGCGCCTGCCCCGTTGAGACTCGTGAGTGGCGCCATCGGCTCTAACGGGCTGTGCTGTCTCACGAGCCACTCACGATTCTCAACGCGGCACGGGCTCGGCCGGCCACCGCACCTCGCCGACGTCGTCCGGCCGCGGCACCTTGAGGAACAGGCTGAAGATCGCCGGGCGCTTGTTCGACAGCTCCAGCCGTCCGCCGTCGGCCTCCACGAGCGCCCGCGCCAGCGCCAGGCCGACGCCGGTGGAGCCGCCGCCGGAGAAGCCACGTTCGAAGATGTGCGGGGCGAGCTCGTCGGGCACGCCAGAGCCCGTGTCGCCGACCTCGATGACCACGGTTGCTTCGGATTCGCCGCGGCGCGCGGCGAGGGTGACGGTGCCGGCGCCGTGGCGCAACGCGTTGTCCAGCAGCACACCGACGACCTCGCGCAGCCGCGCCGGCGTTGCGCGGGCCATGAGACCGTCGGCGATCTTCAGGCGCAGGTTGCGGCCCTCGACGCGCAGCAGCTGCCGCCACTCCTCGGCGATCGCGGGCAGCGTCGCCGGGAGGTCCACGGGCTCGGCGTCCACCTCTCGGGCGGCGCGCGCGGCGGCCAGCAGTTCGTCGAGTGCCTCGGCCAGCCGGTCAGCCTGCTCCTGCGCGGCGCGCGACTCCTCGACGACGTCGGGATCCTCGTGCCCGGTCAACGGTTCCAGCCGCAGCTGCAGCGCGGTGAGCCGGCTACGCAGCTGGTGCGACACGTCGCCGACGAGCTGCCGTTCCCGTTGCACGAGTTGCGCCAGCGCCGAAGCCGACGTGTCCAGCGCCTCGGCGACCATGTCCAGCTCGGCCACGTGATAGCGGCCCGGGTCGGGCCGGAAGTCGCCGCCACCGAGCCGCGACGCGCGTTCGGCGACGTGCCGCAGCGGTTTCGCCAGCCGGCGCGCCGTCACCGTCGCGACCACCGCGCCGGTACCGACGGAGAGCACCACCAGCAGTACGACCAGCAGCGTCACCTGCGTCTGCTTGGTTCGCACGGGCCCGCTCGGGATCGCGAGCACGACCTCGCCGCGCCGGGCCGTCGGCACGCTTTCGACGACCGGGTCCGGGCCGGGGTCGACGCCGAGGTGCTTCTCGACCAGGCCGTCGCCCTTGACCTCCAGGAACCCGCCGTGCGGCACGCCGACACGGAACTGTTCGATGTCGATCTGCTGGCCGTTGGCCACCTGCGTGTCGACGGTCGCGGCGATGCTGCGCGCGCGCTCGGCCAGGCTTTCGCGGTTGAGGTTCTCCACGAGCCGCCATGCCGTGACGCCCAGCGGGATACCCAGCACCGCCGCCGTGACCAGCACGGCCAGCAGGATGGCCATCAGGATACGGCGGCGCATGCTCATCGCGGCGGGATCAGTCGACGTTGAAGCGGAATCCGACACCGCGGACGGTCGCGATGCGCCGTTCGCCGTCGGAATGTGCGGACTTCACCGGGCCGCCCGCCGCTTCCTCCGCCGCGACGGAAAGCTTGCGGCGCAACCAGGACATGTGCATGTCGAGCGTCTTCGACGTCTTCGACTCGAGCTCGTTCCACACCTCGGCGAGGATCTCGTCGCGGCTCACGACCTGGCCCGCACGGCTCATCAGCACGCGCAGGAGCTCGAACTCCTTGTTCGCCAGCTGCACCTCGTGCAGGTCGACGGTCACGAGCCGCGCGCCGAGGTCCATGCGGACACCACCGGCTTCGAGCACCTCCGGCACGCGGCGGCGCAACAGCGCGCGAATGCGGGCCAGCAGCTCGGCCAGGCGGAAGGGCTTGGCCACGTAGTCGTCGGCACCCGCGTCGAGCCCGACGACGAAATCGACCTCGTCGGTGCGGGCGGTCAGCATGAGCACCGGCAGCTCGGTACCGCCTGCCCGCAGGCGGCGGCACACCTCCAGCCCGTCCATGCCCGGCAGTCCGAGATCGAGCACGAGCAGGTCGACGCGGTGGGCGGCCGTGGCGTCCAGCACCGACGGACCGTCGGCGACAACCTCCACCTCGTACCCCTCTCGCTGCAGCGCCCGGGACAGCGGCTCGGCGATCGTGGGGTCGTCTTCGGCAAGTAGGACCATGCTCACCTGAGCAACCTTACGGCGAACACCCGTGAAACCATCGTGACCGTGCCTGGCTACGAGGATGATCTGACCCTTGCCACCCGGCTGGCTGATGCCGCCGACGCGATCACCACGGCGCGCTTTCGAGCGCTCGACCTGTCGGTGGCGCGCAAACCCGACCGCACTCCGGTGACCGACGCGGACACCGCCGTCGAGGATGCGGTCCGTGAGATGCTCGCCACAGAGCGTCCCGGTGACGCGGTCGCGGGCGAGGAACGCGGTGGCACAGCCGGCGCGACGGGCCGGGCGTGGGTGCTCGACCCCATCGACGGCACCAAGAACTTCCTCCGCGGCGTGCCGGTCTGGGCCACGCTCATCGCGCTGGTCTCCGACGGCTCCCCGGTCGTCGGCATGATTTCCGCGCCGCTACTGGGCCGTCGTTGGTGGGCGGCCCGCGGCGACGGCGCGCACGGCAGTGACAGCGCCGGTACCCGACGGCTTGCGGTGTCGTCGGTGGCTTCGCTGGAAGATGCGTACCTGTCGACGACGGACCTCAACACCTGGACCGAATACCACTCGCGGGAGAAGTACCTGGCACTGACCGAGGCCTGCTGGGAGTCACGCGCCTTCGGCGACTTCTGGCAGCACTGCCTCGTCGCGGAGGGTGCGCTCGACCTGGCCGCCGAGTGCGTCGTGAACCCGTGGGACGTTGCGGCCGCGCAGGTGATCGTCACCGAGGCCGGCGGGCGCTTCAGCGACCTGACCGGGGTCGCGACCTACGAGGGCGGCTCGGCGATGTCCAGCAACGGTCTGGTCCACGACGCCGCGCTGGCGGTGCTCCGGCGCTAGGTGTGCCGTCCGGCTCGTCGAAGCGAGCTCGACGACCGCTAGCTGACGCCGGGCAACACGCCGACCGCGCCGCGCGCGACCTGCGACCACGCCAGCCGTCCGAACAGGTAATGGCACGCGACCTGCTCGGACGTGAACCGGGCCCAGTCGTAGCGGTTGCCCTGCTCCCGCCAGAAGACTTCCCAGCCCTCGCCTGCCGAGGGCATGAGGCACCACGCGTTGTCGGTTTCGGCGCCAACGGACACCACTTCCGCGGGCACGCCGAGCCGGTCGAGCCAGCGGCGGATCGACTGGGTGTTCATCGGACCTCCCCCGTGACGTCCGCCAGGAACCCGAGGGTGACGAGCTCGTCGGCGGCCAGGACGGCACGGTACCGGACGCCACTGCCCGCCGGGCCCGAGCGCTCCGGCGCGGCCGAACGCCACATCGGCACGGGCTTGGCCACGCGGTAGCGCCGGTATCCGGCGTAGCGCGCCGAATCCGGCAGCGACCGCTGCGCGAACGGTGTGCCTTCGGCGGCGAAGACACGGCCGTGCTCGTCGCCGAAGCGGTCGATCAGCGTGTCCACCGCGAGTACGACCGCTTCTTCGGCGGCAGGCGGCGGATCGTCGTCGCACGAGCCGGGTTCGTAGCCGTCGAACAGCTCGGCGGGTGCCTCGGGAGCCGCCGCGGGTGCGGGACTGCGGCGCAGGCCACGGGTCACGTACTCGAGCGTCTCGGTGTCGTCGAGCAGGCCCGCGTCCGGATGCTCGAACGGGCCCCGGCCCGGCTCCGGCACCGGTAGCTGCAGCGCGGGCCGGTCGGCGGCCACGGGCAGGTGGCCGATCGGGAACATGTGGACCAGAAACAGCGCCAGCACGCTCTCGCGCTCGGTCCGCAGCGCGCCGACCGGCGGCGGTTGCTGCTGGTAACCGGGCTGGGCGCGAGTACCGGCAGGCGGAGTCGGCACGTCGTCGAACCCGCGGTCGAGCAACCCGCCGTACTGGGCCGGGACCCGGATGGGCCCCGTCGCGGTGTCGACCGCTGGGTCGCGGCGGTGCGGTTCGGCCTGGTCGGACACCGGCACCCTCTTTCGGTCGCTCCGTCGTCTGGTCGGCAGACGTCCCCCCACGACGGCCGGTTCCCGGCTGTTCCCCGTGCGGGGGAAGTTCACCGGAAACCGGTCAGTGTGGCCAATCCACCTTATCGGGCGGAGCGCCGATCAGCCCGCCAACGCGGTCACGACTCGAGACGGCGAAGGACGGCCGAGTTGCCCGGCCATCCACACACTCGTCTCGACGAGCTTGCCGAGATCCACCCCGTGCTCCACGCCGAGACCTTCCAGCAGCCACACGAGGTCTTCGGTCGCGAGGTTGCCCGTCGCCGACTCGGCGTAGGGACAGCCGCCGAGCCCACCGGCCGACGAGTCCACAGTGGACACCCCGGCGCGCAGCGCCGCTTCGGTGTTGGCGAGCGCCTGCCCGTAGGTGTCGTGGAAGTGCACGGCCAGCGTCGAGACGTCCACACCGGACTTCCCGAAGGCTTCGATCAACCGTCTGACCTGCCCGGTCGTCGCGACGCCGATGGTGTCGCCGAGCGAAAGCTGCGAGCACCCGAAGTCCAGCAGCCGCTTGCCCGCGCGGACGACCTGCTCCGGCGCGACCACGCCCTCCCACGCGTCGCCGAAGCACATCGACAGGTACCCGCGCACGTCGAGCCCCTCGGCGCGGGCCCGGGTGACGACCGGCTCGAACATGGCGAACTGCTCGTCGAGCGTCGAGTTGAGGTTTCGCTGCGCGAAGGTTTCCGTTGCGCTGGCGAAGATCGCGATGTCCGCCACGCCGGCGTCGAGCGCGCGGTTCAGGCCCCGCTCGTTGGGCACCAGCACCGGGTACCGCACGCCCTCCCGCCGGTCGAGTCCGGCCAGCAGCTGCTCGGCGTCGGCGAGCTGCGGCACCCACTTCGGGTGGACGAAGCTCGTCGCCTCGAGCGTGGTGAGTCCCGCGACGGCGAGGCGGTCGAGGAACTCGAGCTTCACGTCGACGGGAACGACCGACTTCTCGTTCTGCAGGCCATCGCGTGGGCCGACCTCCCAGATCGTCACGCGCGCGGGCAGCCCCTCGGCGGGGACCCGTTCGGGCAGGCCGAGCTCGCGGGCGCCCACGTCAGCGCCGCCGTCCGCGCGGCGGGTGGTGGGGCGGCAGTGGCTCGGTCTCCTGCGGGCCGGGACCGGGCCGGCCGCGGTAGTCGTCGTACGGGTTGTCGTTGACCTCGCGGTAGATCACCGTGTGCACGCGCTCGACGTGCGGGATGTCGTCGAACTTCAGCGGCTCGTCCGAGGCCGACTCGATGATCAGCGTGCCGCAGCCGAACACGCGGTCCAGCAGGCCGTGTTCGAACTGGACGCTGTTGATGCGCGACAGCGGGATGTCGATGCCGGTGCGCTTCACCACGCCCTCGCGTGCGATCAGCCGGTCGGTCGTCACGATGAAGTGCGTGGTGCGCCACCGCACGAGCGGTGTGAGGAAGAGCCAGACCACGAGCACCAGCGCGACGACCCCGATGGCGATCATGCCGACGTTGTTCCAGGGCGCCGACGCGCCCTTCGCCAGCAGCAGGAGCCACACCGCGGCCGCGATCGTGATCACAAACGCCACGAAGGGGAAAATGAGCATCTTGAAGTGCGGGTGGCTGTGCACCACGACTTCCTCGTTCGTGCTGAGCAAATCGTCCGGATAGGCCACGGCGGACGCTCCCCTGGTGTGTGCCGGTGCTGTGTGCACTTACGGTACCGGCGCCGGGGTGGTGCCGCTGCCGCCGGTCAGGCGGGGCGCACGTGGACGACGTCGCCTGCCGACACGGTGACGCGACGGCCGTCGGTGGCGTCGACCAGCAGCTGTCCCCGTTCGTCGACGTCGGCCGCGCGGCCGGGGAGGGTGGCGTCGCCCGGCAGCTCCACGCGGACGTCCTGGCCGAGCGTCGAACAGAAGGCGCGGTAGTCGTCGAGCAAACCGGCCACGCCGAGGTCGCCGGCCGCGCTGCGCCAGCGGCGTTCGAGGTCGTCGAGGCGGGCCAGCAGGGCGAGGGCGACGGCGGTGCGATCCAGGTCGGTGGCGCCCTGTTCGGCCAGCGACGTCGCGGCCAGCCCGCCCGGCCCGGCGGGAACGTCTTCGCCGAGCGGCAGGACGTTGAGCCCGATGCCGAGGATGACGGCCGGCTCGGGTCCGGCGACGGCTTCGGCGAGGATGCCCGCGCACTTCGCGCGGTCGGGACCGGCGAGCACGTCGTTGGGCCACTTCAGCACCGCGTCCACGCCGAGCTCGGCAGCGACGGCCCGCACGGCCAGCCCGGCGACTGCGGACAGTGAGCCGAGCGCCGCGAAGGGGACCCCCGCGGGCCGCAACGCCACACTCAGGTACAGCCCCGCGCCCGCCGGCGAGATCCAGGACCGGGCCCGCCGCCCGACCCCCGCCGTCTGCTGCTCGGCGAGCAGCACCGAGCGGTCGGCACCGCCGTTGTGCACGGCTTCCCGCAGGTCGGCGTTGGTGGAACCGGTGGTCGCGACCACGTCCACCTTCGCGTAGCGACCGGCGAGCCCATCGCGCAGCCGAGCTGCGTCCACACCAGACATGTGCCCAGCATATGGGAACCCCCTAACGTGCACGCGACTCGCTCGTTACACAGTGGAACGCTCCCCTGGCTAGATTGGACGCCGTGACACTGCCGGAACCCGGACCGCCCGCCCGCTCGTGGGCGCGTGGCGCGCTTCACCGTGGCCTCGTCGCCCTACCTCTCGTGGCGGGGCTCGTCACTGCGGGCTGGCTCGTCGCGGACCGGGACCAGCCGGCGCCGGCGGGTTCCGTCGCGGCGGCCGCCACAACGAGAAACACACCGGCGGCCGGTCCCTCGGTGCTGGAAGTGAGCGCACCAGTGCAGGCGCAGGAGCCCGGCGAGGGCGCGTCGGGCGCCGGCGGGCAGACACCGCTGCAGCAGTGGGCCGAGTCGCTGGCGGGCCCGCTCGACATCCCGGCAACGGCGCTCGTCGGTTACGCGAACGGCGAGCTCGCGCTGCGTTCGGAGGACCCGGGCTGCCACTTGTCGTGGGTGACGCTCGCGGGCATCGGAGCCGCGAGCTCCGGACACGACAACCCGATGGGCCTGTCCACGGCGATGTGGAAGAAGTACGGGGCCAAGATCCCCGGCGTCGCCAAGCCCTCGCTGGACGACCCGAACTCGGCGTCGGTCGCCGCCGGCCGCGCGCTGTGCGCGAGCGGCGCCGACCTGTCCGCCGGCACCGGCTGGTGGAAGTCCATTGCCGCCTACGCGGGCAAGAACGCTGAGTTGTTCCGCCAGCGCGTGCTCGGCAACGCGCAGCTGTACGCCACGCTCTCACTGGACCCGTCGAAGTCCTCGACGCCGGCCGTGCGGGCCACCCGTTTCGCGCTGGGACAGCTCGGCCTCCCCTACGTCTGGGGCGGCAACGGCCCCGACGCCGGCGCGGCGGGCTTCGACTGCTCCGGCCTCACGAAAGCCTCCTACGACAGCGCCGGCGTCTCCCTGCCCCGCACGGCCGACAGCCAATTCCGCGCCACCCCGCGCGTCTCCGGCGAACCCCAGCTCGGCGACCTCGTCTTCTACGGCAACCCGGCCACCCGCATCCACCACGTCGGCCTCTACCTGGGCAACGGCCTGATGATCAACGCGCCGACCGAAGGACAGGCCGTCCAGATTCACACCTACCACTCCCCCGGCGACGACTACGTCGGCGCCGGGCGGCCGGTTTGACCTTCCGTGGCAGGGCGAAAGGCGCCGAGATCGAGGAAGAACTGCTGCGTCCGTTCGATTCCACCGATCGAACGGCGCTGCGGCGACGGCAGCCTCTTGTCCTGCTCGACGCGACCCGAACGCTCGTCAGCCCGAAGCCCGCATCGCCCGCACCAGAACCGGCAGCGCGGCCAGCAGTGCGATCCCACGCAGCACTCCGGCCACCGGAAAGGCGGCGCGCACACCGAATGCGTCGGCGACGAAGCCGCCGGCCAGTGCGCCCAAGGGCATCAGGCCCCAGCCGAGCATGCGGTAGACGCTGTGCACCCGACCGCGCACCGGGGCGGGCACGATCTGCTGGCGCAGGCTGACCGTGACCACACTCCACAAAGTGGTGGCGAATCCGTTCAGCGCCAGCAGCGCACCGAGGACGACCGCGTCCGGGCTGAGGCCGATGAGCGTGAAGAGGACGACGTTGGCACTCAGCGCGGCGAGCAAGGCCGGCAGCGAGCCGATCCTGGCGACCAACCTGGCGTTCACCACCGCGCCGAGCACGCTGCCGACGGCTGCGCCGGCGAGCAGCAGGCCGTAGCCGCGGCCACCGACGTGCAGGGCCTGGGTGGCGAGCAGGACGACGGTGACGTTGCCAAGCTGGAAGCAAAATGTGTTGACGGCCAACAGGAATGCCAGCGTCCGAAGTAGACGGTGACGGACCAGCCAGCGCACGCCGTCGGTCATCGCGGTTCCGACGCGCCGAGGTGGCCGGCGCGGCAGGGTCGCGAGCAGCGCGGCCGACAGCACGAACGAAGCCACGTCGACGCCGAACGGCAACACCGCGGCGGCGGCGAACAGCACACTTCCCAGCGGCGGTCCGATGAACAGCTGTCCGGCGTTGGCGACGGCGTACTGGTGGCCGTTCGCCCGGTGCAGCAGTGCGCCGGGGACGAGGTCCGGGAGGATCGCCAGCGACGCCGTGGCGAACACGACTTCACAGGCGGAAAGCCCGAACCCCAGCACCGCCAGCGTGGCGATGTCGAGGTGCCCGAGTGCGATCAGCACGGCGACCACCGCGACGATCGCGGCCTGCACCGCCTGCGAACGCCACATCAGCCCGGCCCGGTCGCGCCGGTCGACCAGCGCGCCCGCGGGCAGTGACAGCAGGAGCCACGGCAGGTACGTGGCCGCGGAAACGACCGAGACCAGCACGGGATCGCGGGTGAGCGTGACCGTCAGCAGGGGCACGGCGGCGGTGAACACGCCGTCGCCGACGTTGTCCACCGCGGACGCCCACCAGAGCCGCCAGTAGGCGGCGGGAAGTTCGGCCATGCCCGCGAGCGTCGCGTGATCGAACGTGTGTTCGCCACGATGTAGCCCGGTGCTACATACTCGGGGCGTGCCGTTGACCCTGGAGCTGAGCGTCGGGGACCTGGCGAACGCCCGCCTCGCCGTGTCGCCGCTGTCGGAGACGATCTCCGGCCTGCAAGCCCTTGGCCACGGCCGCGGCGACCGGCGCTGGGTCCGTTGGGCCACGCACGAGCTCGCCGCCCGTCCGCTCGCCCTGCCGTGCACGTGGCCGTTGCTCGTCAACGACCGCACCAGCTGGCCCCAGTTCCTGCTGCCGGCACCGACCAGGGCGGCGACCACGCTCGACGAGGCCCTCGACGCACTGTGCCGGACCACCGACGCCGAGGTACGGCGGAGCTTGCGCGGGGTCTTCGGCGACCAGCCGCCCGCGGCCGTGCGGGCGTTCGTGGCCGATCCGAAAGCCGGGCTTCGCGCCGTCGCCGCGGAACTGCGTGAGGCCCATGACCGGCTGATCGCGCCGCACTGGGCACGGCTGCGCGCGGTGCTCGACGCCGACGTCGCCTACCGTGCGCGGCGCTGGGCCGAGGGCGGCGCGAACCGGCTGTTCGCCGACCTCCACGCCGAGCTGAGCTGGTGCGACGGCCGGCTCACCTTGTCCGGCGATCGCCGGCCCTCACCCGGCCGGCCCGTGGGTGGACTGGTGCTTTGCCCCGTCGTGCTCGGTCCGCCGCGGGTGCTGATCAAACTGCACACCACCACCCAGACGACCCTGCGCTATCCGGCCCGCGGCACCGGCGCGCTGTGGGTTCGGTGCCCCGCACCCGGCGCCGTGGTCCGGCTGCTCGGCCGTCGCCGCGCCGAACTGCTCGCCGCACTGTGCTCGCCCGCCACGACGACCGGCCTCGCCGGCGCACTGGATCTCACGCCGAGTGCGGTGTCCCAGCACTTGCGCGTGCTGCGCGACAGCGGACTGATCACCGGCGACCGATCCGGCCGCACCGTCGTGTACCGCACCACCGAAGCAGGTCGGCGGCTCCTGAATCCCGTACGGGGTCGATGAATTCTCAGCCCCGCTGGATGTCGGGGTGGGTGCCCGGGCGGGGCCGTGCGCACCTCGGCTCCGAACCGGCGGCCGCGGTGTTCCGGGCGGTGGCCCGCCGCCCACAACGCCCGCTGGGAGGCCCTGCACGACGACCCACCCCTCTATACGGCAGCGTTACGCGACCAGGCCACCGCACGCCTCCACCTCTCGCACGCCTGAGCGACCCAGCTTTCCCGGGCGATCCGCGTGTAGCTGCCCGCGGGTCATGGCCGCCTTGAGCGAAGCGGTGTCGGTCGCCGTCGCCGTTCAACCGCCCGGCACCTCCGGACACGCCACGCCCGCCACCGGGTCTTCCCCCCGCCCCGAGCGGCAACCACACGAGACTCACCCTTGCGGCACAAGCCTTTCCCCCGGCCGCCGACCCGACGTGGTGAGTCGAGCACCCGGTCCAACAGCCCAGCACCCGCAGACGCGCCACGGACACCGCCGGGAATTGCCACCGACCCTGAGCCGTAACAGCGGCGGCAAGGACCGCCCGCGACACTCACCCTTGCGGCACAACCCTTTCCCGCGGCTGCCGCTGCGCGTGCATTGTCCACAAGAGGTCCGCGAGGGCGGCGGGGCCGGCCGGGGGGAAGTCGGCTGCGGGTCGGCCGGATGCGCTTAGGAGGTCGTCGAAGGCGGTGCCGGCGATGCGGGCGCCGATGTAGAGCAGGCCGACGTAAACGCCGCGGTCGGTGACTTCGGCGGAGAGGGACTGGAGGTAGTTGCGTTGCGCCGCGAGGAGTGGGGGCCAGCCGCTCATCCCGGCGCGGCCCTCGACGGCGGCGGCGCCCTGTGCGGTGAGGATCGCGCCGTCGCCGCGGGCGAGCATGGGCGGGAGGAATTCGGCGACGAGGACCAAGAGCGTGTCGAGGGTGATCGGCAGGAGCGCGCGGAGCCGGGCGGCCTCCAGCGAGGTCGCCGGGATGAACTCCGGGTCGCCGGGCGAGGGGCCGTAGTAGATCACGTCCGGGTCGCCGATGCGCGCGCGGAGGGCGGCGGCCAGCGCGGGCACGTCCTCGGGCCGCGACAGGTCGGCCGGCAGCGCGGACGCGGTGATGCCCTCGGCCGCCAGCTCGGCCGCGAACTCCTCCAGCGGCCCCGGGCGGCGGGCGACGAGGACGACCTCGTACCCCTCCTTCCCGTACCGCCGCGCGACAGCCCGCCCGACGCCCGGGCCGGCTCCGAACACAACAAGGGATTTCGTCATGGCTTCCAGCCAACTCCACCGTTGCCGGACGATCCATGGCTGATAGTCCCCAATGCCTTTGTCATCGTCTACGCTCGAGGAGGTGGATGTACTCACCGACCTCCTGAACCGCGCTCGCGCCCGGACCGTGCTGGTGCGGCGGCTGGTCCAGCGCCCGCCCTGGTCGATCACGTTCGCCGACCCGCCGCCGCTCACCGTGCTGGCGACCCTCGGCGGCCGCGCCGCGCTGCGCCTCGACGACGGGGAACCCACGCGACTCGAACCCGGCGACATCGCGCTCGTGTCCGCGACCCGCGAGCACACGATCGCCGACGACCCCGCGACGGCCGACCAGATCACCATCCGCGGTGGCCACAAATACCTGCCCACCGGCGAGCCCACGTCGGCGCAGCTCCTGGCTCCCCGCACCTACGGCACCGGCGGCCCCGGCGCCACGGTGGTGCTGCGCGCCGCCTACGAACTCCACAGCGAGGTCAGCGACCGGCTCCTCACCCTCGTGCCGCCGCTCGCCGTGGTCCCCGCCGGGCCACGGACCGGCGCGACGCTCGACTTGCTCTCCGCCGAGGTCGCACGCGACGAACCCGGCCAGGACGCCGTGCTCGCCCGGCTGCTCGATCTCGTGCTGGTGCAGGCGTTGCGCGCGTGGTGGGCCGAGGCCGGCCGGCCGCCGGCGTGGTACTCGGCGCTCGCGGACCCGGCCGTCGGCGAAGCGCTGCGGCTGCTGCACGACGACCCGGCCCGGCGCTGGACGGTCGCCGAACTCGCCGGGAAAGCCGGGCTGTCGCGCGCCGCGTTCGCCGCCCGCTTCACGGCGCTCGTCGGCGAACCGCCGTTGCGTTACCTCACCGGCTGGCGCCTGACGCTGGCCGCGGATCTGTTGCGGGACACGGAAAAGACGGTCGCCGCGGTCGCGCACGAAACCGGGTATGCCGACGCCTTCGCGTTCAGCGTCGCCTTCCGGCGCGCCCGCGGTGTGAGCCCGTCGGTCTGGCGTCAAGGGATTGCTCGCTAGCTTGCTAGCATGCTAGCTTCGAAGGGTGGGCGACGAGGACGTCAAGCAGTTCAACGTGTACCTGCCGGTGAGCCTCATCAAGCAGGTCAAGATCCGCGCGATCGAAACCGGTTCGTCGCTGTCCGCGCTCGTGGCGCAAGCGCTGCGCGAATACCTCGGACAGGGGGAGGAAAAGTGACCACCGAAGGCATCGCGGCCGTGTTTCTCGAAACCCACAACTGGGGCAAAGCGGCGAAATTCTTCCAGTCGCTCGGATTCGAGCTGGAGTTCGAGACCGACCACCACTCGGGGCAGTTCCGCGGCAAGCGGGGGCCGTCGGTGTTCATCGCCGAAGTACCCACGACACAGGAGCCGGGTGTCCGGCTCGTCCTGGCCGCCTCGAGCGCCACCGAGCCGGGTGCGGGCGTCGAAGTCGTTTCGCCGTACGAAGAAACGCACTACGGCACGCGCGAGATGGTCGTGCGCGATCCCGACGGTCGCTTGTGGACGCTGCAGACATGAACGTCGACAACACCGCGCTGCGCACCGCGTTGTGGCGCGCCCTGCACCTGGAACTCGACGCGCCGCCGCACGTGCTCGAGGACCACATCGGACTGGAGCTCGCGGCACCCGAGGACGGCTGGCGGCAGCGACCGGACATGGATCCCAGCGGCACCACGGGCTTTCGGGCGAGCATGGTCGCGCGGGGCCGGTTCGTCGAAGACCTCGTCGCCGAGCGTGGCGCGGCCCAGTATGTGCTTTTCGGCGCCGGCCTCGACTCCTACGCCCAGCGCCACCGCGGCTCCGTGCGGGTGTTCGAGGTCGACCAGCCGGAGACACAGGCGTGGAAACGGAGCCGGCTGCGCGACCTCGGCTACCCACTCCCGACGCTCGTGCCCGTCGACTTCGAATCCGGTGAATCCTGGCTCGCCGCGCTGGAAACGTCCGGGTTCGACCGGGCCGCGCCTGCCGTCATCGCGTCGACCGGCGTGAGCATGTATCTGGAAAAGGCGACGACCGCGGAAACCCTGCGCACGATCGCCGCGCTGGCCCCGGGCACAACGGTTGCCATGACGTTCCTGCTGCCTCCGGAACTGATCGACGAGGACGACCGGCCCGGGCTGCGCGCGAGCCAGGCGGGCGCGCAGGCCTCCGGCACACCGTTCGTCAGCCTGTTCCGGCCCGAGGAGGTGACGGAGCTGGCGCGTGAGGCCGGCTTCACCGAGGTGCGACACGTTCCCGGCAGTGCGCTCGCCGAACGGTACTTCGCGGGGCGCTCCGACGGGCTCCGGCCTTCCACCGGCGAAGATTTCCTGATCGCCGCGGTTTGATCGCTTAGGCGGGACGGCGGAACGTGCTGCGGTAGGCACTCGGCGAAACCCCGAGCGCGCTCTGCAGGTGCTGGCGCAGCGAGGCGGCCGTGCCGAACCCGCAGTCGGTGGCGATGCGGTCGATGGGCCGGTCCGTCTCCTCCAGGAGCTGCCGGGCGCGCTCGACCCGTTGCTGCGTGAGCCACTGCAACGCCGAAATTCCGACTTCCTCGCGGAAGCGCCGGGTGAACGTGCGCACGCTCATCGCTTCCTTCGCCGCCAGGTCGCGCAGCGTCAGCGGACGGTCGAGGTGCTCCAGCGCCCAGGCCCGTGCGGTACTCGTGGACGCGGCGCGCGGCTCCGGCACGGGCCGGCGGATGAACTGCGCCTGCCCGCCTTCGCGGTGGGGCGACACGACGGTGCCGCGCGCGACCTCGTTGGCGACGGCCGCGCCGAAGTCGCGGCGGATCAGGTGCAGGCACAGGTCGATGCCGGACGCGACGCCTGCGGAGGTGAACACGTTGCCGTCCTCGGTGTAGAGCACGTCCGGATCGAGCTTCACGCGCGGGTACTCCAGTTGGAATTCGCACGCCGAACGCCAGTGCGTGGTCGCGCGGCGCCCGTCGAGCAGGCCCGCGGCCGCGAGCACAAAGGCGCCGGTGCAGATCGACGCCACCCGAGAGTCGGGGCGGATCAGGGCGATCGCGCGGGCCAGCGACGGCGGGTACTCGCGGCCGGTCGGCTCGTACTCGATCGACGACGCCGGGATCACGACCGTGTCGGCCTCGGCCAGCGCTTCAGGCCCCTGCCCGACCGGGAGCACGAGGTCGGAGTCGGTGCGCAGGTCGCCGGGCTCTGGCGTGCACGTGACCACCTCGTACAGCGGCTCACCCTCGGCCGAACGTGCCTGGCCGAACAGGCGGTGGACGATGCCGAGCTCCATCACGAGCAGGCCGTGGCGCACCAGCACCGCGACATGGTGCCGATCGGGATGGCGGAAAACGGACATGGCCTGATTCTTGCACATGTTGTCCATCGGGCCACTGGTCGGCCGGTCGACGCCGGGCGAACCTGGCGCCATGAACGTCCTCTGGCTCTTCGCCCACCCCGACCCGCACTCCCTTGGCGGCGCTCTGCGCGACGAGGGCCTGGCCACACTGCGCGCGCTCGGCCACGACGTGCGCGAATCCGACCTCTACGCCTTGGGCTGGAACCCGGTCGTCGACGAGATCGCGGTCACGCCGCCCGACGTCGCCGCCGAACAGGCCAAGCTGGCCTGGGCCGACGCGGTCGTCGTGCAGTTTCCGCTGTGGTGGTACGGGATGCCGGCGATCCTCAAGGGCTGGTTCGACCGCGTGTTCGTCAAGGGTTACGCCTACGACGTGCGCGGCGCCGACGGCCGCACCCTCCGCTACGGCGACGGCGCCCTCTCCGGCAAACGCGCGCTCGTCGTCGTCACGACCGGATCCCCGGCGCCGGCTCTGGGTCCGCGCGGCGTGAACGGGCCACTGGCCGATCTGCTGTTCGGCCTCCACCACGGCACGCTCTTCTACGCCGGGATGTCCGTGCTTCCCCCCTACGCCGTGTACGACGCCGACCGCATGACCGCCTGCGCCTACCCGTCCGCGGCGGCCGGCCTGCGGGACCGTCTGCGAGCGTTGGAGACGACGGCGCCACTTCCGTTCCGCACGCAGAACGGCGGCGACTACGGTCGGGACCTCGTGCTCCGCGAAGACGTCGCCCCGGGCCGAGAAGGCCTGACCGTGCACCTGTGCGACTCGTGAGTGCCGGCGCCGGTTAGAACCCGGGTTAGAACCGGCCGCGGCACTCACGAGTCGGTCACCCCAGCGCGCGGTTGGCCGGCGAGTACCGCAGCTTTGCCGCGCCCGGCAGGGGTTTACCGCCGAGGACCAAGCGGGGTGCGGGCTCCAGGGGAACCAGCCCCGAGGACCGGCACCACTTCGACACGGCCGCGTGTGTGAAGTCGACGTCGACGCGGATGGGGCCGTCGGCGGCGCGGGCGATGCCGCGGATCAAGGCGCGCGCTTCGTCGTCGGTAGGAGCGATGACGGGGCCGATCACCGTGATGCCGTCGTGGATAGTGCCCAGCGCGAAACCGTCGTCGGAGACGTGCACGTATTCGGCTTCGAACAGCAGCCGGTTGAGCAGCGCACGGCGCGGAAAACCTTGCGCACGGGCGTCCAGTTCGTACACCCGGGCGACGTCGGCGGGCGCGATCGGGCTGGACACCGGGCCGCCGTCGTCGGTCAGCACACCGAGGTGGCCCTCGCAGCCGCCGTCGGCGACGAAGCCCAGTGATTCATACAGCCTCTGCCCGTCCGAGCTGGCGTGTAAGAAGACAGTGGCCGCACCGGCGGCGGTCACCGCGTGCGAGGTGACCCGCCGCCCCAGACCCTGGCGGCCGTAACGCGTCGCCACCAGCACCATGGAGATCGACGCGATCGGGCCCGTCTCGACCAGGACCGCCGCCGCGGCGAGCCCCTCGCCGTCGGGCGCGTCGATGCCGAAGCCGCGGCCGACGTCGAGCAGGACGGACCACTTGCGGTGCTCCCGTGGCCAGTCACGATCGGCTCCGAGGTCGAGGCAGGCGGTCAGGTCAGCGGGTCCGAGCGGGCGTACGGCGGGCACATCGGGAAGCACACCGGCACCCTATGCCTGGCGAGGCGTACGCCACACGCGAAGCGACCTGGCGGTAGCTAAGCTCCGCTCCATGAGCAGTGCGACGCAGCCGCTCGGGACTCCACCCGAGGAAGAACCGGACATCCACACAACGGCCGGCAAGCTCGCGGACCTCTATCGCCGCTACGACGAGGCCGTGCACGCCGGGTCTGCGCGCGCGATCGAGAAGCAGCACGCCAAGGGAAAGAAGACCGCCCGCGAACGCATCGACCTTCTGCTCGACGAGGGGTCGTTCGTCGAGCTCGACGAGCTGGCGCGGCACCGCTCCACGAACTTCGGGCTGGAGAAGAACCGCCCGTACGGCGACGGCGTGGTCACCGGCTACGGCACCGTCGACGGCCGGCCGGTGTGCGTGTTCTCCCAGGACGTCACGGTCTTCGGCGGCGCGCTCGGTGAGGTCTACGGCGAGAAGATCGTGAAGGTCATGGACCTCGCGCTCAAGACCGGCTGTCCGATCATCGGCATGAACGAGGGCGGCGGCGCGCGCATCCAGGAAGGCGTGGTCTCCCTCGGCCTGTACGCCGAGATCTTCCGCCGCAACACGCATGCCTCAGGCGTGATCCCGCAGATCTCGCTGATCATGGGCGCCAACGCGGGCGGGCACGTGTATTCCCCGGCGCTCACCGACTTCGTGGTCATGGTCGACGAGACGTCGCAGATGTTCATCACCGGTCCGGACGTCGTGAAGACCGTGACGGGCGAGGACGTGACGTTCGAGGAGCTCGGCGGCGCACGCACGCACAACACGAAGTCGGGCGTCGCGCACTACCTCGGCTCCGACGACGAGGATGCGATCGCCTACGTGCGCGATCTGCTTTCGTACCTGCCGCAGAACAACCTGTCCGAGCCGCCGTCGTTCGAGTCGAGCCAGCCGCCTGCCGGCTTCTTCGAGAACGTCACCGACACCGACCGCGAGCTCGACACCATCATCCCCGACTCGGCCAACACGCCGTATGACATGCACGAGGTCATCACGCGCGTGCTCGACGACGGCGAGTTCCTCGAAGTCCATGAGCTCTTCGCGCCGAACATCCTCGTCGGCTTCGGCCGGGTCGACGGCCAGAGCGTGGGCATCGTCGCCAACCAGCCGACACAGTTCGCGGGCTGCCTCGACATCAACGCTTCCGAGAAGGCCGCGCGGTTCGTGCGAACCTGCGACGCGTTCAACGTCCCGGTGCTGACCTTCGTGGACGTGCCTGGCTTCCTGCCCGGCACCGACCAGGAGTGGAACGGCATCATCCGCCGCGGCGCGAAACTGATCTACGCCTACGCCGAGGCGACGGTCCCGCTGGTCACCGTGATCACGCGCAAGGCCTACGGCGGCGCGTACGACGTGATGGGCTCCAAGCACCTCGGCGCCGACGTGAACCTCGCATGGCCGACCGCCGAGGTCGCGGTCATGGGCGCGCAGGGCGCCGCGAACATCGTGCACCGCAAGACCCTCGCCGCCGCCGCCGCCGAGGGCAGGGACGTCGACGCACTGCGCGCCGAGCTGATCCAGGAGTACGAGGACACCCTGTTGAACCCGTACGCCGCCGCCGAACGCGGATATGTCGACTCGGTGATCGTGCCCGCGCACACCCGCGGGCACATCAGCAAAGCGTTGTCGCTGTTGAAGACCAAGCGTGAATCGCTGCCGCCCAAGAAGCACGGCAACATCCCCCTGTGAGGTCCCCCGTGAGCGAACGCCCCCTGCTCCGCATCGTCCGCGGCAACCCGGATGACGCCGAACTGGCCGCGCTGACCGCCGTCCTCGCGGCAACCGCGGCAGCTTCGGCCGCCTCGGCTCCGGCACCAGCGCGGCGTACGTCGTGGTGGAGCGACCGGGCGACCGCGCTGCGCGCCCCCATGCACCCGGGGGACGGGGCGTGGCGCGCGTCGGTGCTGCCGCGCTGAACGTTTCCCGCCGAAACCGGGCCGGGGCTTCGTGGCCCGGCCCGGTTCGGTGCGACCGGCTAGGTGCTACTGCTGACGCGGCTCGTGCGTCGGCTGGAACCCCGGCAGCGGTTGCCGAAACCCTTGCGGTGGCGGGAATCCCGACTGATGCTCAACTCCCGGCTGATGCTCAACTCCCGGCTGGTGCGGAACGCCCGGCCGATGCGGAACTCCCGACTGGTGCGGAAACCCGGTTGCTGGTGGTAATCCGATCGCACCGGAAATCCCGGTGGCGGGACCTGCTTCTGCGGTGGGAATCCCGGCGCCGGGGCAAACCCGGGCTGCTGTGCTGGCACGGTCTGCGCGATCGGGCCGGACCCCTGGTCGGCCCGGCGCCGAATCGCGACGACAAGCCGCCAGCCGCAAGCAGCCGCGATCCCCGCGCCGATCCCGAACGTGACCCACCGCCGCCGCCCTCGAAGGACTTCGCGGCGTCGGCCGAGTCCTGCAGTTTCTCTTCGTAGGTTTCGCTGGGCGTCTGGCCGTAAACGGTCTTTTCGCAAATCTGCCCCGGCTGCATCTCTTCGGTGCCGCACAGCACCTTTGCCGGATCCCCCAGTACCGAACAGACCGAGCGCCATCAACGCGAGCCCGAGCAGTAGACCGACAGATCACCCGACGACGCCTTACATCGATCCCCTTCGGGTCATACCGGGTAGTGAGGCATATAAGACCACAATTCGCCCTGTGACGCATGCGCTTGAAACGTAACGTTCAAAAGGGCGATCGCAGGCCCACCGGCCCCGGGTTGACCGGTCGCCGGACCCGAGTCAGACGAGGAACCGGTCGACGAGGTCGTCGGTGAACGCGCGCGGCACAGGCGCGCCGGTGACGAGCACGCGGTAGTGAATCGGTCCGATGAGCTGCTCGACGGCCCGGTCGAGGTCCGTTTCGGGCGAGAGCTCGCCGCGGGCGACGGCGCGTTCGAGCGGCAGCCGGTCGCGCGCGTGCTGCCGCTGCACGTGCTCGGTGCGCAGCCGTGTGGCCAGCTCCGGATCGTGCTGGGCCTGCCCGAGCAGCGCCCGGAACACGGCGCCCGCGTCGGCCGTGGTCAGGAACGTCGCGACGGCCGCGAGGTGCTCCCGCAGGTCGCGGCGCAGGTCACCGTGGTCGGGAGGTTCGAGTTCTTCGGCGAGGTCGTCGCCGAGTGCGTCGAGCAGGATGTCCACTTTGGACGGCCACCAGCGGTAGATCGTCTGCTTGCTGACGCCGGCCGTGGTCGCGATGCGCTCGACGGTGAGGCCGGCGAACCCGTATTCCACCAGAAGATCATCGGCAGCCTCCAGCACGGCCTGGCGCGCGTCTTCGCTGCGGCCGTAGCGGTTGCCGTGGTGGCGGCGTTCGGTGACCTCTCCCACGAGGGCGGATTCTAGACAAGACGCAACGTTGCGTCTAGCGTGGGAGCCCGTCGGCTGATTGGGGGTCGTGGGTTCATGTGTTCCGCGTGTGGAGTGCCCACGCACGTGCCGGAGGAGCCGGGCGTGCTGCCGGCGCCGCGCAAGTTCGCCGCGCTGTACAACAAGGACTGCCGGCCGTACCTGTTCGGGGCGGCGCTGGCGATGATGGCGGACAACATCGAGCACGTGATCACGTACTGGGTGCTGTGGGAGAAGTTCCATTCACCGGCACTCACGGGCTTCGAGGTGATCAGCCACTGGGTGCCGTTCCTGCTCTTCTCGGTGTACTTCGGCGGGTTGGCCGACCGCCACGACTGCCGCCGGATCATCCAGGCCGCGCAGGTGTTGTTCATGGCCGTTTCGGCGCTGTGGGGCGTGCTGATCTTCACCGGCACGCTGCAGGTGTGGAGCGCCTGCGTGCTACTGATCTTGCACGGCTGCGCGGGTGCCATCTGGGGTCCGGGCGAACAGCTGATGCTGCACGACTTCGTGGGGCCCGCCGAGCTGCCGAGCGCGGTTCGGCTCAACGCGACCTTCCGCAGCCTCGGAATCCTCTTCGGACCCGTCGTGGGGTCGGCGCTGCTGCTGGGACTGGGACCGGTGGCCGGCATTTTCGTGAACGTCGCGTTCTACCTACCGCTCACGGTCTTCTTGTTCCGCACCAAGTTCACCGGCCACACGCGCGACGGCATCGTCGCGCGACCGCGGGTGGGCTTGTTCGACTCCGTGCGCGTGCTCCGCGAAGTCGGCGCCAACCCGACGATGGTCGGCATGATCATCCTGGCCGGCCTCGGCGCGTTCTTCGTGGGCGCCTCGATGCAGAGCTCCATGCCGATCTTCGCCCAGGACCTCGGCGCGGGCAGCGCCGGCACCGCTTACGGCGTGCTGCTTTTCGCCAACGGGGCCGGCGGCGTCATCGGCGGCATCCTGCTGGAGGCCACGGGGCGGATCAAACCCAACGTTCCCGCCGCCGTCGTCAGCACCGCGGTGTACGGCCTGTCCAGCCTCTTCTTCGCCTGGACGGCCAGCTACCCGCTCGCCGTCGCACTGCTGCTGATCGGTGGCGTGGCCAACCTGGCGTCGATGTCGATCGGGCAGACCGTGGTCCAGCTGCTCGCCAAGCCCGAAGAACGCGGCCGCGTCATCGGCGTCTATAACGTCTCCGCCAACGGCCTCCGCGCCGGCAGTGGGTTCACCGTCGGCCTGCTGGGCTCCGCCGTCGGCATCCACTGGTCCCTCGGGCTGAGCGCCGCCGCCCTCACCGTCGGCACCGCCATCGCCGGCTGGTACTCCCTGCTGGGCCGCCGCGCCCGCGCCGCCCGCAAGCAGCTCCACCACGCCACCGACTCGTGAGCGGCGGTGCCGCTTCTAACCGGCCGCGACACTCACGACTCCTCCCCCGCCGGCCCCTCCGCTTCCACCGACTCGTGAGCAGCGATGCCGCTTCTAACCGGCCGCGACACTCACGAGGGGACGCCCGCCCACACGCCCCACTCGTGAGTGGAAAAGCCGCCTAGAACCGGCCGCAACAGTCACGAGGGTGCCCTTCAAAACCGTCCCCTGTTTTTGTCGTACCCCCGACTTACAGTGAACGCATACCACCCAAAACGGTCCGTCACTTTCGGTAACAGCTCGCTCACCAGCGCAAACACCTCGACACCCGTTATCCGACGCCGTATAGTCCATCTGGAATAACCAACATGGACCACTCGAAAGGATCCCCACATGCCTGCGCCGAAGCTGACTGCTCTGGGCGTAGCCGTCCTCGAACTCCTGCACGAAAAGCCGAGGCACCCGTACGAGATGGCCCAGCTCATGCGCGAGCGGTACATCGACCGCCGGGTGAAGGTGAAAGCCGGATCGCTCTACCACACCGTGGAACGCTTGCAGCACAACGGTTTCGTCGAGGTCGTCGACACGCAGCGAGACGGCAGGCGGCCCGAGCGAACCGTGTACGCGATGACGCCGGCGGGGCAGGACGCACTGCAGCAGCGGGGGCGCGAGCTGCTGGGCGACGTCGCCGAGGAGTACCCCGCGTTGCTGAGCGGGCTGGCCGTGGTCGACGAGCTGGGTCAAGAAACTGCGCTGGTAGAGCTGGAGCGCCGGCTGATCCTGCTACGCGCGGCAATCGCGGCGGACCGGGTGTTGCTCGAGCAGGTGCGCGCCGAAGGCGTTCCCGAGATCTACTGGCTCGATTTCCGCTACGCGTCCGACCACCGAGTCTTCGAACTCGAGTGGTGCGAACGCCTTTATGCCGACCTGTCCGGCGGCCGCATCCCCTTCCAGGGCACCAAGCCAACACTGAACCTGATCACCGAGGACGACCATGACCGCAAGACAAGCTAACCCGTGGGCCGCGCTCGGCGCGTTGTGCCTGGGGTTCTTCATGATCCTGCTGGACACGACGATCGTGTCCATCGCGGTGCCCAACATGCTGGCCAAGCTCGACGCGGGGCTGAACTCCGTGGTGTGGGTGATCAGCGTGTACCTGCTGACCTACGCCGTGCCGATGCTGTTCACCAGCCGCCTCGGCGACCGCTTCGGGCCGAAACGGGTGTTCGTGGCCGGCCTCATCGTCTTCACGGGCGCTTCGCTGTGGTGCGGGCTGTCCGGCAACGTCGAGATGCTCATCGCGGCGCGCGCCGTACAGGGACTCGGCGCCGCGCTGATGACACCGCAGACGCTGGCATTCATCACGCACCTGTTCCCGCCGGCCAAACGGGGCCCGGCGATGGGCGCGTGGGGTGGCGTCGCCGGCCTGGCAACGATCGCCGGCCCGTTGCTGGGCGGCGTGCTCGTCGACCACCTCGGGTGGGAGTGGATCTTCTTCGTCAATGTGCCGATCGGCGTCGTCGCGATCGGGCTGACGCTCGCGCTCGTACCCGACTGGCAGCCGAGGCACTCGCATTCCTTCGATTCCGTGGGCATTGTTCTCTCGGCCGCGGGCCTGTTCTGCCTCGTGTTCGGGGTGCAGAACGGCCAGCAGTACCACTGGGGCACGGTATTCGGTGGCATCACCGTATTCGAGTTCATCGGTGCCGGCGTGGTCCTGCTCGCGGTTTTCGTGGTGTGGCAACGGTTCAACCGGCGCGAACCGCTCGTGCCGCTCGCCGTGTTCGGCAACCGCAACTTCTCCGCGGGCACACTGACGGCGACGACCGTCGGCTTCACGATGACGGGCATGTTCCTGCCGTTGATCATCTACGTCCAGACGGTGCTCGGCCTGAGCCCCACGCTCGCCGGCGTGCTCACCGCGCCGATGTCGTTGCTGTCGGGCGTGATCGCGCCGTTCGTGGGCCGAGCCTCGGACCGGATCAACGGCAAGTACCTCGTGATGGGCGGGCTTTCGCTGCTCGCGCTCGGCATGGGCGTGATCGCCCTGCAGGCGCGCGCCGACACGAGCCCGTGGGCGCTGATCCCGGCGCTGCTCGTGTGCGGCCTCGGCATCGGCTGCATCTTTTCGCCGATGAGCAACCTCACGATGGCGTCGGTCGAGCCGCGCCTCGCGGGAACCGCGTCGGGCATTTTCAACACCGCGCGCCAGGTCGGTGGCGTCCTCGGCAGCGCCGCCATCGGCGTGCTGCTGCAGGCCCGCATCAGCACCTCGATCACCGACGAAGCGGCGCGCGCCGCCGCTCAGCTGCCCGAGCCCTACCGGCAACCGTTTGCCGAAGGCATTGCCCGCACGGCGGCGTCGACCGGCGAGTTCGGCTCGTCCGGTGGCCCGTCACCCATTCCGGGCCTGCCCGCCGACGTTGCCGCGCAAGCCGGGCGCCTCGCGACCGCCGCGGTGCACAACGGCCTCACCGACGCCGCCCGCGCCACGCTCATCCTGCCGATCGCCGTTCTGGTGCTGGGTGTGCTCTCCGCGGCATTCCTGCGCCGCGTGACACCTCGCCCCTCGACGCCCACAAGCGCGTCGGCCAAATCGCCCGCTCCCGCCTGATCCACGCGCCGCCCCCGGCCCCGGCGCGGGATTCCGAAGCCAGGGGACGGCCCGCTCACCGCGGGAGAGCAGAAATCAGGGGCGCACGCGCGCCGGCGGCTTCGGGGCCGAACGAGTGACTTCGGAGTGCCGCGTGAATCGGAAGCGGGACCACCAGTGGGCGCGCGACCTGGTCGCCGACCCGGATTCGGTCACCCTCACGGTCATGCGTTCACCGTCCTCCCTTCCCGGTGCCCGCCCTGGTAACGTCGGAGCCGGCGGCGCCGCGACGGTGCGCCGGGCCCATATGTTGCGAGCAACAACAAACTAGCTCGCCGGCCGGGTGCTGCACGTCACAATTCGGCAACGCCCGCTGCGGAAGGTAGCTTTCACCCGTGCGTCTCGTTCTCGCTTCACAGTCCCCCGCCCGCCTCGCCGTGCTCCGCGCCGCCGGGTTCGACCCGAGTGTGGTGGTGTCCGGCGTCGACGAAGACGCCATCGCGGCCGCGCTCGCCGACCCGTCACCCGAGGAGCTCGTCACGACGCTCGCCACGGCCAAGGCCAACGCCGTGCTCGCCGAAATCGGCGGCACCCTCACCGACGCCGTGATCGTCGCCTGCGATTCGATGCTCAACATCGGCGGCGAAATGGTCGGGAAACCGGGCACCCCCGAGGTGGCGCGCGAACGCTGGGCCGCCATGGCCGGCAACTCCGGCGAGCTGCTGACGGGCCACGCGATCATCCGCGTCGAAAACACCCACCGCACCAAGGAAGCCGCCGGCACCCAGCGCACAACCGTCCACTTCGGACGACCCAGCGCCGAGGAGCTCGAGGCCTACATCGCGAGCGGCGAACCGCTGCAGGTCGCGGGCGCGTTCACACTCGACGCGCTTGGCGGGTGGTTCGTCGAGGGCATCGAAGGTGACCCGTCGAGCGTCATCGGCCTCAGCCTCCCGCTCGTGCGGCGCCTGCTCGGCGAAGTCGGCGTGAGCGTCGTGGATCTCTGGACGCCGCCCGCTTCCTGAGAAGCCGTCCAGACGAGCGAAACGACCACATTGGACGGTCGCAGCAGGTGCGACTCCGGAAGACCCCACCCTCGTGCAGCGGTCATACCGGCACCTTCGCAGTTTCGGCCTTGCGCGCCCGGCGACGGTCGCGATGCGAGAACCCGTGGCCGGGCCTCAGCCCGCGTCCGGGCAAGCCCGCAGGTCCGCCGAGCGCACCTGAACGTCGGGCCAGCCCCGCAGGTCCGAAGGTGCGGTGACCTGTTTCGTGCAGCCGATCACCGAGCCACTGAGCTGGTAGACCTCCGCGAGCACCGGTGCCGCCTGGCATTTCGGCGTGCCCGGCGTCGCATCGGGACACTCGTGCCGCACCACGATCACGTCCGGGCGTCCGTCGGCGGTCGTGTCGTAGAGCGAAAGGGTGCCGGCATCGGCGAAGTAGGGTTTGCCGAAATCTCGCCACACGCCGTCGGAACCGATCAGCAGCTCGCCGTACGCGCCTTCGCCGTGGCCGACCGCGCCGCGGACCAGGCACGCGGACGTCTTGCCCGCCACGCACTGCAGCGACTGTGCGGTGAGCTTCGCGCCCATCGTGGTGATCGCGAGCTCGAACTGCGTGCCCGGCTGCGCGCCGATCTCCACTCGGCCCCAGCCACCCGTCGCGTCGGCCAGCAGCACCACCGGCGTGCCGGCGACCGACACCGCGGCCAGCTGACGGCACGGGTCGGCACCGCACGTCGTGGCGGTGGACGGCGGCGGTTCGACGCCGGCGGGCGCGACGCCGGAGGCCACGTCGGCAGGTTTTTGGCGCAGGCCGAGGACGACCACGAGCGCCGCCACCGTCACGACGGCGGCGAGCGCCGCGGTGAGCAGCGCGGATCGAGGGATCCGCGTCGGCGAAGTCCGCATAACCCGACTGTAAGTGACCTTGCGCTGGGTGGCCGCACGTGCTGTCCCCGTCACGAGCCGGGTCTATGTTGTCCCCGTGACGAACCCGAACCTGCCCCCGGTCCTGTACCTGCCGACGAGCCCGGTGGCCCCCACCACCGACGGCGGCACCGGCGCGAACATCGAGCTGCGCCACACGCCGGACGGCCGCGTGGCGCTCGTCGCGTTCACCTCGGTCGACAAAGTGGTGGAGTGCTGCGGCGAGCACCAGCCGTGGCTCGAACTCGACACCGCGCAGCTGCCGAAACTGCACCAGGTCACGCCCTACGACGTGATCGTGCTCGACAGCGAACTCCCGCTCGAACTGCGGCACACCGCGCGCGTATAAACAGAACCGACCGGGTGGTCCAGCTCTCATTCCTGGCGGTGGTGCGGTCCGTAGACTCCCGGTCACCAGGCAGAACCGGACACGGGAGGTACGGGTGACCGAGCAGGACATCGCGAGCACGGGTGGTCCGGTGACCAAGATCCTCGTCGCCAATCGCGGTGAGATCGCGGTCCGCGTGATCAGGGCGGCCAAGGACGCCGGGCTCGCCAGCGTCGCCGTGTACGCCGATCCGGATCGCGACGCACCCCACGTGCGCCTGGCCGACGAAGCGTTCGCACTGGGCGGTTCGACCGCCGCCGAGAGCTACCTGTCGATCGACAAACTCCTCGACGTCGCGAAGCGATCCGGCGCCGACTCCGTGCACCCGGGTTACGGCTTCCTGTCCGAGAACGCCGAGTTCGCCCAAGCCGTGCTCGACGCCGGGCTCACATGGATCGGGCCGAGCCCGCAGTCGATCCGGGACCTCGGCGACAAGGTGACCGCGCGGCACATCGCGATGCGCGCCGGCGCGCCGCTCGTGCCCGGCACCAAGGAACCGGTGGCCGACGCCGACGAGATCGTCGCTTTCGCCGATGAGCACGGCCTGCCCGTGGCGATCAAGGCGGCCTTCGGCGGCGGTGGCCGCGGCCTCAAGGTCGCCCGCACGCGCGAGGAAATCCCCGAGCTCTTCGAATCGGCGACGCGTGAAGCGGTGGCCGCGTTCGGCCGCGGTGAGTGCTTTGTGGAGCGTTACCTCGACAAGCCGCGCCACGTCGAGGCCCAGGTACTGGCCGACCAGCACGGCAACGCGATCGTGGTGGGCACGCGCGATTGTTCGCTGCAGCGCCGCCACCAGAAGCTCGTGGAGGAAGCGCCCGCGCCGTTCCTTTCCGACGAGCAGCGAAAGCGCATCCACGAATCCGCGAAGGCGATCTGCAAGGAGGCCGGCTACTACGGTGCCGGCACCGTCGAATACCTCGTCGCCACCGACGGGACGATCTCCTTCCTCGAGGTGAACACCCGACTCCAGGTGGAGCACCCCGTTTCGGAGGAAACAACCGGTCTGGACCTCGTGCGCGAAATGTTCCGCATCGCGCGCGGCGAGAAACTGCTCCTCACCGAGGACCCAGTACCGCGCGGGCACTCCATCGAGTTCCGCATCAACGGCGAGGACGCCGGACGCGGCTTCCTGCCCGCGCCGGGCACCGTCACGAAGTTCGTGGCGCCGAGCGGTCCCGGCGTGCGGGTCGACTCCGGCGTGGAGTCGGGCAGCGTGATCGGCGGACAGTTCGACTCGATGCTCGCGAAGCTCATCGTCACCGGTTCCGACCGGAACAACGCACTGGAGCGCAGCCGCCGCGCGCTGGCCGAGTTCGTGGTCGAGGGCATGGCGACGGTGCTGCCGTTCGACCGCGTGATCGTGAACGACCCGGCGTTCATCGGTGACGAGGCCGGTTTCAGCGTGCACACGCGCTGGATCGAGACCGAGTTCGACAACCAGATCGCGCCTTTCACCGCACCGGAAACCGAGGCCGAGGAAGAGGCGCCGCGGCAGAACGTGGTGGTCGAGGTCGGTGGACGCCGCCTCGAGGTATCACTGCCGGGCGGCTTCGCGCTCGAAGGCGCGGGCTCCGGCGCCGCGACCGCGAAGGCCAAGCCACGCAAGCGGGCGGGTGGCACGAAGGCGGCGGTGAGTGGCGACGCCGTCACGGCGCCGATGCAGGGCACGATCGTGAAGGTCGCCGTGGAAGAAGGCCAGCACGTGGAGGCGGGCGAGCTCGTCGTCGTCCTCGAAGCCATGAAGATGGAGAACCCCGTCACGGCGCACAAAGCGGGCACCGTCACGGGCCTTTCGATCGAGGTCGGCGCGGCCGTCACCCAGGGCACGCAGCTTCTGGAGCTGAAAGACTGAAGTTGTGCCGAATGTCGTGGGTGCGCGACCCCGCGACGGCATACCATCGACAACGTGAACGAGGTTCCGTCTCCGCAGCTGCGGATCAGTGACCAAGAGCGGGAATCCGCCGTACATGCGCTCGGTGAGCACATGACCGCGGGACGGATCGACATCGACGAGTACGGCGAGCGTTCGGCTCGCATCACCGCGGCGAAGACGCGGGGAGAGCTGGCCAAGCTGTTCGCCGACCTGCCGGCGCCGCATCCGGTCCTCGCGGGCGTCGCGCCGCCACCCGCGAGTGAGTCCCAGCCGACGGCTGCGTCCGGCCCGGCGCCCTCGCCGCAAGCCGCCGTGGCTCAGCCGGGCGGCTGGTCGCCCGCGCAACGCACGACGGCCGCATTCGTGCCGCTGGTGTGGATCGCGGCGATCGCGCTCATCGCCACGGGCACGATCGGCTGGGGCATCATTTTCGTACCGATCGTGCTCACGGCTGTCGGCCGCGGGCTGTGGGGCCGCGACTGGGACGGCAGCGATCACCCTGGGGATCGCCACCGCCGTCACCGCATCGAGCACCGCGAACTGCGCGCCGACGCCCGCGATGAGTTCCGCCGCCGCCGTTACGACCGATGAGGCCTATCCGTGCCCGACATGCGGCTGAGTGACGCCGAACGCCAGGACGCGCTCGACGTGCTCTCCGAACACGTCCGCACGGGACGCCTCGACGTCGACGAGTACGGCACCCGCTCGGCGAAGGTCACGGCTGCCAAGGTGGTCACTGACCTGGTGCCGCTGTTCGACGACCTGCCGTCGCCGCGGCCGAGTGCGTTGCTGGCCGTGGCGCGGCAAGCCCCGGGGCCGTCGGCCGGGCAGAGCGCGCTGACCCGGTTCGGCGTCCGGTATGCGGTGCCGATCTCCGTGGTCATCGCGATCGTCGTGCTCGTGCTTTCGCGGGGACGGCTGGCGATGGTGATCGCGTTGCCCATCGCCGTCCTGCTGATCACGGGATGGCGGCGCCGCTGATCCACCGATCGGTGGATGCGGGTGTCGAATGGTGGAGTTCGTGGATCGCCCGGACCTGCGAGAATCGCGGTCATGATTGGCGTGGTGCCGGGTGTGGTGCCCCCGCGGGCGGAACGGGTGGCGGGGCCGCTGTTCGCCGCGATCGGGTTCCTGGCGCTCGCCGTGTGCACGGTCTGGGCGGCGGTCGCCGACCACGGCAGCCCCGCGCGCTGGCGGATCACCCTCGTCGTCGCCGTGGTGATGGCGGTGTGGCTGTGGCTGCTCGTGCCGGTGTTCCCACGGCGCCTGCGGCATCCGTGGCTTGCTCTCGGATATTTCACGGGCCTGCTCGCCGGTGGGGCGGCGCTGACGGCGCTGGTGGACTCGTTCACTCCCTTCGTGTCGATCGGGTACCCCATCGCGTTCGCTCTGTTCGCCGCGCGCTGGACGATCTTCGCCGTGACCGCAACGGCCGTGATTCCGTTGCTGGCCAAGGAAATCTGGGGAATCGACACGCCGACACCGGCTTGGGTGTTCGTGGTGTCGATCGTCTTGCCGATGCTGTACGCGGCGTGGTTCGTGGGCGCGGAGAATGAGAAACGCCGTCGCACCAACGCCGCGCTGGCCGAAGCCAACGCCCGCCTCGAAACCGCGCTCGAAGAAAACGCCGGCCTCCACGCACAGTTGCTCACCCAGGCCCGGGAAGCGGGCGTCCACGACGAGCGCCGGCGCATGGCGAGCGAAATCCACGACACGCTCGCACAGGGCCTCACCGGAATCGTCACGCAACTGCAGGCCGCCGACCGCGCGACGTCGGCGAAATCGCGGCACCGCCACCTCGCGCAGGTCCATTCGCTCGCCAAGGACAGCCTCACCGAGGCCCGCAGGGCCGTTCAGGCGCTGCGGCCGGAGCCGCTCGCCGATTCACACCTGCCCGACGCACTGGCGTCGCTGGCGCGCCGGGTGACGGACACGTCCGGTGTCGCCGTGACCGCCGAGACGTCGGGTGAGCCGGTGCCGCTGCTGCCCGACTTGGAGGTGACGTTGTACCGCGTGGCGCAGGAAGCGCTGGCCAACGCGGAGAAACACGCCCGCGCGTCGCGCATCGCCGTCACGCTCACGTACTCCGGCGACGTCGTGCTGCTCGACGTACGAGACGACGGCGCCGGCTTCGACCCGGCCGCTCCCCCCTGCGGCGACGGCACGAGCTTCGGGTTGCAGGCGATGCGCCAGCGCGTGCGCCGCATGGCCGGCACGTTCGCGCTCGAATCCGCGCCCGGCGACGGCACCGCCGTCAACGTCCAGCTGCCCGCGATCCCGGCCGACCGATGATTCGCGTCCTGCTCACCGACGATCACCCCGTGGTCCGCGACGGGCTGCGCGGCGCGTTCGACGGCTGCCCCGACATCGAGGTGGCCGGCGAAGCCGCGACGGGTGCCGAGGCACTGGCGTTCGTCGCGCACCACCACCCCGACGTCGTCCTCATGGACCTGCGCATGCCCGAGCTCGACGGCGTCGGCGCGATCCGCAGGCTGAGCGCCGAGCACCCGTCGGTGCGGGTCCTCGTGCTCACCACGTACGACTCGGATTCCGACGTGCTCCGTGCCGTCGAAGCGGGCGCCACCGGCTACCTCCTCAAGGACGCGCCGGTCGCCGACCTGCGGCACGCCGTCCGCGCCACCGCCCGCGGCGAGGCGACGCTCGCTCCCACCGTCGTCGCGCGGCTCATGGCCCGGCGCCGCCGCCCGGCCCCCACCGAACTCACGACCCGTGAACTCGACGTACTGCGCCTCGTCGCCGCGGGCGCCACCAACCGGGCGGCCGCCAAGCAGCTGTTCATCAGTGAAGCGAGCATCAAGACCCACCTGCTGCACACCTACGCCAAACTCGGCGTCGCCGACCGTGCCGCCGCCGTCGCCGAGGCCTACCGGCGCGGGCTGCTCTGAGTCCCGAACGCCGATGACGACCGGTTCGTGGTCGGCGCCCACCGAGCGCGGTGAAGTGGTCACCGCCGGTTCGACGAAGGTGTCGTGCCCGTCATCTGGCAGCGGCAGAAGCGGGGAGCTGGTTAGGCTCGGGGGCGTGGAACCCGTGGAGATCAACGCGGGCGCGTACTACCTGCGCCAGCTGCGCGCGGACCGGCACCTCGACGACCGGGCCGCGTTGATGGAGGCGTTCGCGGATCCGGAACACCGGCGGTACGTGCTGAACTACCGGCTGCGCACCCTCGACGAAGCCACCGAGTACATCGCGCTGCGGACCGCGCAGTGGGCGGGTGACGAGCGTTGCTCGTGGGCCGTCGCCGAGCCGACGACGGGACGGCTACTCGGAGAGGTCGGGTTGCGGGACCTCGATTTCACGTTCGGTCTCGCCGAGGCGTCCATCTGGACCCACCCCGCCGAACGCGGCAAGGGGATCGCCAGCACGGCGCTGGCGGCGGCCCTGCGGTTCGGGTTCGGTGGCCTCGGTCTGCAGGAGATCAGCTACCGTCACGAGCCGAGCAACACGGTTTCGGCGTCGGTCGCCGCCCGCTGTGGGTTCACCCATCTGGGCCCCGAACGCACCGCGACGGTGAGCGGGGAACCTCTGATCCGCTGGATCCGCAAGGCCTGAGCCGGGGCCCGACAACTCCGGCTTCCGTAGCCCGCCGACTTCCGCAGCCCGCCGACTTCCGCAGCCCGCCGGCTCCCGCAGCCCGCCGACTTCCGCAGCCCGCCGACTTCCGCAGCCCGCCGACTCCCGCAGCCGTGGCGGAAGCGCTTTCCGGCACGCCGGACCACGGTACCCCTCGAGCCCGCGGCGAGGATCGAACCCGTCAGCTCACCGGCGTGATGATCCCCGACCGTGCTTCGGGAGCCGCGATCCGCAATGCCTCCGCCGATTCGTCGGTCGGCTGCGACTGCGATTCGCGCTCGGCGTGCACTCGCGCGGTGTAGACCTCGACCTCATGCCGGATCGTCTCAGCCGACCAGCCCAGCACCTCGCCGGCCAGCCGCGCGACCTGCTCGGCGCAGTCGACGCCGCGGTGGGCGTACTCGATGGAGATGCGGGTGCGCCGGGCCAGCACGTCTTCCAGGTGCAGCGCGCCTTCGTGGCTGGCGGCGTACACGACCTCGACGCCGAGGTAGTCGGGTGCCGAGTCGATGGGCTTGAGCAGCTCCGGCCGTCCGTCGGCCAGCGCCAGTACCTCGTGGACGAGCGAGCCATAGCGGTCGAGCAGGTGCCGCACGCGGTACGGGTGCAGGCTGTGCTGCGCGGCGAGGTGGTCGGCTTGGTTGACGAGCGCGTGGTAACCGTCGGCACCGAGCAGCGGCACCTTGTCCGTAATGGACGAAGGTGGCCGGCCCGGCAGATCCACCACGGCGGCGTCGACGGCGTCGGCCGCCATCACGCGGTACGTCGTGTACTTGCCGCCGGCGATGGCGACAAGGCCCGGCGCCACGCGGGCGACGGCGTGCTCGCGCGAAAGCTTCGACGTCTCCTCGCTCTCGCCCGCCAGCAACGGGCGAAGGCCCGCATACACACCTTCGATGTCGTCGTGGGTGAGCGGCGTGGCGAGCACGGAATTGACGTGGTCGAGGAGGTAGTCGATGTCGTGTTTGGTCGCGGCCGGGTGCGCGAGGTCCAGGTGCCAGTCGGTGTCCGTGGTGCCGACGATCCAGTGGTTACGCCACGGGATGACAAACAGGACGGATTTTTCAGTGCGAAGGATCAGACCCGATTCCGACACAATCCGATCACGCGGCACCACGATGTGCACGCCCTTGCTCGCGCGGACCCGGAACCGCCCGCGCCCGCCCGAAAGCCGCTGCAGCTCGTCGGTCCACACGCCCGTGCAGTTGATCACCGCGCCGGCCTGGACCTCTGCCTCACGCCCGTCCTCGACGTCGCGCACGCGCACACCCGAGACACGGTCGGCTTCTCGCAGGAACCCCACGACCTGGGTCGAGGTGCGCACGACCGCGCCGTAGTGCGCGGCGGTGCGGGCGACCGTCATCGTGTGGCGGGCGTCGTCGGACTGCGCGTCGTAGTAGCGAATCCCGCCGATCAGCGCCGACCGTTTGAGCGCCGGCACCATCCGCAATGCACCCGCACGGGTGAGGTGCTTCTGTCCGGGAACCGACCGGGCGCCACCCATCGTGTCGTACATCAGCAGGCCCGTCGCGGTGTACGGGCGCTCCCACACGCGATGGGTCAGCGGGTACAGGAAACTCACGGGCTTGACCAAGTGGGGCGCGATCGTGGTCAGCATCAGCTCGCGCTCGTGCAGCGCCTCGCGCACGAGCCCGAACTCGAGCTGCTCCAGATAGCGCAGACCACCGTGGAAAAGTTTGCTCGACCGGCTCGAGGTGCCGGACGCCAGATCCCGCGCCTCGACGAGCGCCACGCGCAGGCCGCGCGTCGCCGCGTCGAGTGCGGTTCCGGCACCCACGACGCCGCCGCCGATCACGACCAGGTCGAACGTCTCCTTGCCGAGGCTCTGCCAGGACTCCTCCCGCGCCGCCGGTCCCAGCTTCGCTTCCGTCACTGCGGCTGCCCTCCTCGACGACTGACTGGTGTGCACTCCTCCAGCATTGCACGACCACTGAGCGTTTCGCCCGGTGCCGAAACTTGTTCCTTCCCGCGTGACAGAGCAGCATGGTACGTCTCGACGCAACGAAGCGTCATGCGAGAGGGGTACGAATGAGCGAACACATTTCTCAGCAGCCAACTGCTTTGGGCCGGTTACGGTCGAACGTCGCCGGGGAAATGCTCGCCGAATTCCTCGGGACGGCCATCATCATCCTGCTCGGATGCGGCTCGGTCGCGGTCGCCGTGGTCGGGTTGCCCGGATCCGGGAGGCAGTCGGTCGACTTCGGAGCGTCGAACTGGCTGATCATCGCGTTCGGCTGGGGCTTCGCCGTGATGTTCGCGGTCTACGTGAGCGCCGGCGTCAGCGGAGCCCACCTGAATCCGGCGGTCACGCTGGCGTTCGCCGTCCGGCGGAAATTCCCGTGGGCCAAGGTCCTGCCGTACTGGTTCGCCCAGGTGGTCGGGGCCCTGGCCGCGGCGGCCGTGGTCTACGCGGTCTACGCCAATGCGATCGACGCCTTCAACGCGGCGCAGAACCCACCGATGTCGCGTCCGGACTCGTTGAGCACATTCTCCATCTTCGCGACTTTCCCGGCGAAGTACTTCGGGAGCGGGGTATGGGGACCACTGCTCGACCAGATCGTCGGCACCGCGATCCTCGTCGGGATCATCGCGGCCCTGATCGACAACCGGAACAGCGCGCCCGAGAGCAACACCGGGCCGATGCTGATCGGTTTCGTGGTCATGGCGATCGGGCTGTCGTTCGGGACGAACGCCGGCTACGCGATCAACCCCGCGCGCGACCTCGGGCCGCGGTTGCTGACCTTGTTCGAAGGCTGGGGCAACAAGGCATTCCCCGGCAACGGTGACTGGTTCAGCAACTACTGGTGGATCCCGATAGCGGGGCCACTCATCGGTGGGGTGGTCGGCATCATCCTCTACGACCTGCTCATCGGCCAGGTCATCACGGCACGCGAGAAGGCAGGCGAATTCCTGCCCGAACCGGGCCGGGTGCCCGAGGAAGAGTCGGCGCAGAGCGCGCGGGCGGAGGCCGAATGATCACCTTTCCGGTGGCTAGGGCCGCCAGCACGAAGGAGCGAACATGACTTCGTACGTCGCCGCCATCGATCAAGGCACCACATCGACACGCTGCATGATCTTCGACCACTCCGGGCGGGTCGTGGCCGTGGACCAGCGCGAGCACGAGCAGATCTTCCCGAAGGCCGGCTGGGTCGAGCACAACGCCGAGGAGATCTGGGAGAACACTCGCGCGGTCGCCGGCGGCGCGCTGGCGAAGGCCGACCTCCACACGCGCGACGTCGTGGCGGTCGGCATCACCAACCAGCGCGAGACGTCGTTGGTGTGGGACAAGAACACCGGCAAACCGGTGTACAACGCGATTGTCTGGCAGGACACGCGCACGGACCGGATCGTCGCCGAGCTCGGTGGGCTCGGCGGCGGTCAGGAACGGTACCGTTCGAAAACGGGCCTGCCGCTGGCCACCTACTTCTCCGGTCCGAAGATCAAGTGGATCCTCGACAACGTCGAGGGTGCCCGAGCCAGGGCCGAGGCCGGTGATTTGCTGTTCGGCAACATGGACACCTGGGTGTTGTGGAACATGACGGGCGGCGCCGACGGCGGCATCCACGTCACCGACCCGACCAACGCATCGCGCACGCTGATGATGGACCTCGACACATTGCAGTGGGACGCCGAGATCGCCGGTGAAATGGGTGTGCCGCTGTCGATGCTGCCGGAGATCCGGTCGTCTTCGGAGGTCTACGGCAATGTGCGCGAGAGGGGCGCCCTCGGCGGCGTCCCGATCGCGGGCATCCTCGGCGACCAGCAGGCCGCGACGTTCGGCCAGGCCTGCCTTTCGCCGGGCGAGGCCAAGAACACCTACGGCACCGGTAACTTCGTGCTGCTCAACACGGGCACGGAGAAGGTGATGTCGGACAACGGCCTGCTCACCACCGTGTGCTACAAGATCGGCTCCAACGACACGGTCTACGCGCTCGAGGGTTCGATCGCCGTCACCGGTTCGCTCGTGCAGTGGCTGCGCGACAACCTCGGCATCATTTCCTCGGCCGCCGAGATCGAGGAGCATGCCCGGACCGTCGAGGACAACGGCGGTGCGTACTTCGTGCCGGCGTTCTCGGGCCTGTTCGCGCCGTACTGGCGCTCGGACGCGCGCGGCGCGATCGTGGGGCTCACGCGATTCGTCAACAAAGGACACCTCGCGCGCGCGGTACTGGAGGCCACGGCTTTCCAGTCACGTGAGGTCATCGACGCGATGAACGCCGACTCGGGCGTGCCGTTGAAGTCGCTGAAGGTCGACGGCGGCATGGTGGTGAACGAGCTGCTCATGCAGTTCCAGGCGGATATCCTCGGCGTGCCGGTGATCCGGCCCGTGGTTGCCGAGACCACGGCGCTGGGTGCCGCGTACGCCGCCGGCCTTGCCGTGGGGTTCTGGAAGTCCGAGGACGACATCCGCACCAACTGGGCGCAGGACAAGCAGTGGGATCCGGCCATGGACGAAGCCCGCCGCGACTCCGAGTACCGCAACTGGAAGAAGGCGGTGACGAAGACCTTCGACTGGGTCACGGACTGAGTCCCGCTTTCCGCGGCGGCTCCGCTGGGTAAACCTCGTGAGTGCGCAGGCCGGTTCTAACCGGACTGCGCACTCACGAGTCTTTTCTACGCACCCCAGCCTTCCTGGGTACCGGACTGCTCGTTGGGCGCCATGAGCCGGAACGCAGCGCCCTGGTTGTCCTCGGCGACGAGCATGCGGCCGAAGGGGGTGTCGACCGGGGGCGAGACGACGGTGCCGCCCAGCGTGGGGATCTTGCCGGCGGCGGCGTCGGCGTCGTCGGTCCAGAAGTAGAGGAGCCAACCCGGGGCGTCGGAGTCGACGGCGGCCTGGCCGAGGCCTCCAGTGGGGCGGCCACCGATGTCGAGCGTGGCGTAGGTGAACTCCTCGTTGGACATGTCGCCGAAGGAGTACCCGAAGACGTCGCCGTAGAAGGCCTTCGCGGTGGCGTAGTCGCGCGACAGACATTCGTTCCAGGCCGGCGCGCCCGGCGCGAGCGTGACCTGCGTGCCGACGTGGTGGCCCGCCTGCCAGAGGCCGAAGGCGGCCCCGGTCGGGTCGCCGGCGACGGCCATGCGGCCCTCGGCCAGCACGTCCATCGGCGGCGCCACGACACGGCCACCGGCCTCGACGATCGCGGCCACCGTCTTGTCCACATCGGACACACTCAGGTACGTGGTCCACGTTGCCGGCATACCGTCGGCCTCCGGCGGAATTTCCCCCACACCGGCGACCGGGCGCCCGGCCAGCAGTGCCATGCCGTAGTGCCCGGTCTCGGGGCCGCCGAACCGCACGTCCCAGCCCAGCAGCGGTTCGTAGAACCGTGCGGCCGCGGTGCGGTCGGGCACCATCAGGTCGACCCAGCACGGCGTGCCGTCGGGCCAGCGGTCTTCATGGATCAACATGTGCACTCCCCATCGTCGATTGTGTCGACGGTCACAGTTCGACCGTGGACACAGTCTCGCACCGGCCACCGACAAAACCGCGAACTACCACGGAGGGGCCACGATCAGTGACCGTCGGCGACGAGCCGCGCGGAGACGATCACGTTGTCCACGTAGTTGTGGGCCGCCCGGTCGAACGCGCCGCCGCAGGTGATCAGGCGCAGCTCGGCGTCCGGGGTGTCGCCGTACACGGCTTCGGTCGGGAAGACGTCCTTGGGCACCTCGTCCACCTTGGTCACCACGAACCGCGCGGTCGACCCGTCGGCACGGGCCACCGACACGGCGTCACCGGGCACCAATTCCTTGAGCCGGTAGAAAATCCCGCGCTGTCCCTCGCCATCCACGTGACCGAGCACGACGGACGGCCCGCGCTCCCCGGGCGTCGGCGAGTACTCGTACCAACCGGCCTGCAGCGGAGTGCGCACCGACGGCACCTGCACGCTGTGGTCGGCATTGAGCCCGAGCGGCACGAGCGTGGACTGCGCGCCGATCTTCGGGATGTCCAGGGAAACCGGCTTCGACTTCGGCAACGTGGGCGACGGCGACGGCATCGTGATCGCGTGCGGCGCGGGCCGCGCACCCGGTACGACCGGTGCCGCGCACCCGCCCACCGTCGCGGCGAGTACCAGCACGGCGAACGTCTTCCGGACCACGCGATCCACCCAACCAGGTGACAGACCGCGATCATCGCCAGGGGCGAACGGCTACCCCGCAAGACTCCCGTCACCGGTTTTCGCGGCTCCCGATGGAACTTCGACCACCTGCGCGGCCGGCACGGAGAAGGTCGCCGTGTAGTCCTTGCCGCCACACGTGACCGTGAGCGGGTACGAGCCGGCGGCCGTGCCGGGCACCAGATCGGCCGACGCGCTCACCGTCGCCTTGACGCCGATGAACGGGCCGAAGTCGTAGTCGTCGAACTTCAGCACGGGCGAGCTGAACTTCGTCGAACCCGCCTTCGCGCCGGGACAGTCGGCGAGCGCGACGTTGACGTCGCCGCGCTGGTACTTGTCGACGAGGCCGTGCAGTACCGCCGTGTCCTGGTTCAGCTGAACCGTCACCGGAGCAGCCGGCGCGGTGGGCCCACCCGTCGCCGCCACCGCCGGGACGGCGACGCCGGCCGCACCGATCGCCGCCACCGCAACGAAAATCGCCCTCTTGCGCACCCTCGCCCCTTGTCCCCGCGTCTTTGGCAGCCTCTCATCGCACAAGACGCGGTGAACGATCTCGGGTTGCGCGGCGAGCGGAAAATCAATCAGCCCGGATCAGTCGAGGTCGTCGTGCCGCATGAGCTGACGCCCGGCCTCGGTGATCGAACCGCTCAGCGACGGGTACACCGAGAACGTGAGCGCCAGGTGGTCCACCGTCAGCTGGTTCTGCACCGCGAGCGCGATCGGCAGGATCAGCTCGCTCGCCGACGGCGCCACCACCACCCCGCCGACCACCACACCCGTTGCCGGACGGCAGAAGAGCTTCACGAAACCGCGGCGCAGGCCTTCCATCTTCGCTCGTGCGTTGGTCGCCAGCGGCAGCATGATCGTGCGCGCGGGCACCTCGCCGGAGTCGATGGCGTGCTGGCTGATCCCGACGGTCGCGATCTCCGGGTGCGTGAACACGTTGGCAGCAACGGTTTTCAGCTTGATCGGTGCGACGCCTTCGCCCAGCGCGTGCCACATCGCGATCCGGCCCTGCATGCTCGCCACCGACGCGAGCATCAGCAGACCCGTGCAGTCGCCGGCCGCGTAGACGCCGGGGACGCTCGTGCGCGAAACGCGGTCGACGGTGATGAACCCACCGGGACCGGGCTTGATCCCCACGCGGTCGAGGCCGATGTCGGAAGTGTTCGGAATGGACCCCACGGTCATGAGCGCGTGACTCGCCTCGATCACGCGCCCGTCGGTCAGGTGGACCTCCACGCCCTTCTCGGTGCGCTTCACTCGTTCGGCGCGCGCGTGCTTGGCCACGGTGGTGCCCCGCTGTGAGAAGACCTCCTCGAGCACCGCGGCGGCGTCGGCGTCCTCGTGCGGCAGCACCCGATCGCGGCTGGAGACGACCGTGACCTTCACGCCCATTTCGGTGTAGGCCGAGGCGAACTCGGCGCCCGTGACACCCGAACCGATCACGGCGAGGTGCTCGGGGAGTTCGGTGAGGTCATACAGCTGGCGCCAGTCGAGGATGCGCTCGCCGTCGGGCACGGCGCCGGGCAGCACGCGCGGGGTGGCACCGGTGGAGATGAGGACGACGTCGGCGGGCAGTGCTTCGACCGTGCCGTCGGAATGGGTGACGGCGACCTTGTGGGTGGCGAGGCCCGGTTCGTCGTCGCAGAAGCGGGCGGTGCCGTTGATCACGCGCACGCCCTCGCGTTGCACGCGGGCGCGGATGTCGGCCGACTGCGCGAGCGCGAGGCCCTTCACACGACCGTGGACAGTCGGGAGGTCGATGCTCGTGTCGGCCAAATCCGTGTTGATGCCCAGCTCACCGAGGTCGTGCATCTTCGCCAGCGCACCGGAGGACGCGATGAACGTCTTCGAGGGAACGCAGTCGTAGAGCACGCACGCACCGCCCAGGCCATCGCGTTCGACGATCGTCACGTCGGCGCCGTGCTGCGCGGCGACCAAGGCGGCTTCGTAACCCGCCGGGCCCCCGCCCATGATCACGATCCTGGTCACCTGAGGTCCTCCTCGATACGCCTGTGGCCGGTGGGTGCAACGGTACGCGGCGTGGTTCACGGCAAACCCGTGTCCCCTGACACGGCATGTGCATCCGCTCGTGCCGCGAAGGGTCGCTAGGCTGTCCGGGTGCCGTTGTATGCCGCTTACGGATCGAACATGGAGCCCGCCCAGATGCTGGAGCGGGCCCCGCACTCACCGATGGCCGGCACCGGCTGGCTGGAGGGCTGGCGCCTGACCTTCGGCGGCGAGGATTTCGGCTGGGAAGGCGCACTGGCCACGATCGTCGAAGACGCGGGTTCGCGCGTGTTCGTGGTGCTCTACGACGTGACCGCACTCGACGAAGCCGGCCTCGACCGCTGGGAAGGCGGCGAGCTCGGCATCCACAACAAGATCCGCCTGCGGGTACAGACCATGGACGGCTCCGTGCTGGCGTGGCTGTACGTCCTCGACGCCTACGAGGGCGGGCTCCCGTCCGCGCGCTACCTCGGCGTGCTCGCCGATGCCGCCGAAGCGGCCGGCGCCCCGGCCGACTACGTGGACGACCTGCGCACTCGCCCCTGCACCGGCATCACTGGCTGACTTTGTCCACAGCAACTCGCAGCCTGTGGACAACTCCCCGGATTTCGGCGTCGGCCTGCGGATCATGAACCGCGTTCACCGTCGCCGTGCGATCACCTGACAATCGATCACGACGCGGGCGTACGACGTTTTGTTTTCGTGGCGGCACGCGTGCTGTCAAACGTCTCCACCGACAGCCGAAAACCGTTGCGGCACAAGGAAAAGGGCGTCCGAAAGGTGATTCGTCTGCCGCGGGAGAATACTCGCGATCACCGCGGGTGAACGGTGCGAAACCCGGGCCGGCGCGACCTCACAAGACCGGGTGAATACGCACCACGCCGGACACGTTCAGCGCCCACGACCGCCCGCTCGAGTTGTCCACAGGTCGGCCTCGGCTGTGGACAACTCGAGCGGTCAGGCGAGGGCCGCCAGGGCCGTGTGGACCAGGGTGCGCACCCCGACCATCAACGCGCGCTCGTCGAGCGTGAAGGTCGGCCGGTGGATGTCGGCCTGCGTCGCGGGCGGGCCCGGCCAGACGCCGAGGCGGGCGAACGCGCCCGGCACGTGCTCCAGGTACCAGCCGAAGTCCTCGCCACCCGACGACTGTTCGGTCGACGCGAGTCCGTGCTCACCGAGCGCGGCTTCGACGCCCGCCCGCATCAGCGCCGTGGACTCCGCGTCGGAGACGACCGCGGGCACGCCACGGCGGTAGTCGAGCGTGAAGCCGACACCGGTGGGCGCCAGCAACGACTCGACCGACGCCGCGACCAGCGGTTCGAGCGCCTTCCAGACGTTGTGGTCGGCCGTGCGCAGCGTGCCGCGCAGCACGCCGTGTTGCGGCACGGCGTTGGCGGCCTGACCGGCGTGCACGGCGCCCCACACGAGAACCGTGCCCGAGCGCGGGTCGATCCGGCGCGAGAGCACCGCAGGCAGCGAGGTGATGACGGTGCCCAGTGCGTAGACCAGATCCGCGGTGAGATGCGGACGCGACGTGTGGCCGCCGGGCGAGGTCAGGCGCAGCTCGATGAGGTCGGCCGCCGAGGTCAGTGCGCCCACGCGCGTGCCGACCTTGCCGACCTCCAGCCGCGGGTCACAGTGGAGTCCGTAGATCCGCTCGACGCCTTCGAGCGCGCCCGCCGCGATCATGTCCAGCGCGCCGCCGGGCATGACCTCCTCGGCGGGCTGGAAGATCAGCCGCACGCGGCCGGGCAGCTCCGGCGCGCCGGCCAGCGCGCAGGCCACGCCCAGCAGGACCGCGGTGTGCGCGTCGTGCCCGCACATGTGGGCCGCACGCTCGGTGGTGGAGGCATACGGGAGGCCGGTGTCCTCGGTCAGCGGCAGGGCGTCCATGTCGGCGCGCAGCGCGACGCAGCGCTCGCCTTCGCCGATGTCGCACACCACGCCCGTGCCGCCGGGCAGCACCTGCGGCTCGAGGCCGACGGCCCGCAGCAGCGACACCACCAGCTCCGTGGTCGCGAACTCGTGGCGCGAGAGCTCCGGGTGGGCGTGGATGTGCCGGCGCCAGGCCAGCACGTCGGTCGCGTTGGCACGCAGCCAATCGTCGAGCCAGAACGGGCCACGGCCCGCACCCAGATCCTCCACAGGAGCCATGCTGACGCCGGCTTCGGTGATCAGCGAGGCGGGCGCCTCGATCGGGTTGACGAGGCGACCCTCGGAGTCACCGGGAACGTCCGGTCGTGAGTCCAGCACAGTCACGCCGCACCTCCTCCCGCAACACGGGTGGCCTGGCAGCGCCTGAGGTCACGCGGCCTGGACGAATACACAGTGCCATTCGATCTGTCGTACGCATTTGCAGATGATCGTGCACCATGCAGGTGGCAAGCGGCCGCCTACGAGCGGGGAGCCGAGACGGCCGGTATCGGATCTGCGTTGAACGGCCCGGCCGACTTCGGCCTGGGTGAACGAAACCCCGGGTCAGTCGCCCTTGTTGCGCTTCGACCGCGCCCGGCGGCCGAAGAAGACGATGACCAGCAGTACGACCGCGATCGCGCCGGCGATGAGCTTGTTGCGGCTCTTCTCGGCGTTGGCCTTGTCCGTCTGCGTCGGATCGAGCACCGGCCCGGGCTGGGTCTGCCGCAGCGCCGGGGACAGCCCCTGTGGCACGGTCACCCCCGCGACCTGCACCCCCGCGACCTGCACCGCCGCGGGCGTGCTCGCCGCGTCGGCGACCGCCGCCTGAGCCGGCGCCGCCCACAGCAGCAGCATTCCGAGCAAGCCGCCCAGCAGCTGTCCCCGCACCTTCGCCATGACATCCCTTCTACGGCACTGGAGGGCATTCTGCCCGGCGAACCCCCGCGCCGTCAGCCGCCACGCGGTGATTACCCGTCCGCTCACCCCGTCGCGACGGCCGCCGACCGCACCAGCACACGGTGACCGGTCGTCACTGAACGTGGAGCGGTCGAAGGTCAGACCCAAAGCCACTTCGGGGACCGTTCGTCAGCCGAACGGGGTGGGCGGTCAACCGTCAGTGGGTCCGGCCGCACGTTTTTCAGTGCCTTTCGTGCCGGATCCAGCCGGCACGAAAGGCACCGAAAACGCCGCGAGAATGCGCTCGGCACCCAGGGTGGCGGTGAGGGAACCGTCGCGAACGGCCGCTTCGACCTCGGTGACCATCGCCCGCACGGACGGGTGGGCGGTAAGGCGGTCGAGCAGCTGCTCGCGCACCATCGACCACGTCCAGTCGACTTGTTGACTGCGACGGCGTTCGGCCAGCTCGCCCGAACCCTCCATCAGGTCGCGGTGGCGCGTGATCTCGGCCCACACCTCGTCGAGGCCCGTACCTTCCAGTGCACTGCACGTGAGCACCGGTGGCGTCCACGGCGCGTCTTTGCCGTAGATCATCCGCAGCGCACCAGAGAGCTCGCGCGCGGCCCGTTTCGCATCGCGCTCGTGCGGCCCGTCGGCCTTGTTGACGGCGATGACGTCGGCGAGCTCCAGCACGCCTTTCTTGATGCCCTGCAACTGATCGCCGGTGCGGGCCAGCGTCAGGAACAGGAAACAGTCGACCATGTTGGCCACCGCGACTTCGCTCTGCCCGACGCCGACGGTCTCCACCAGCACCACGTCGAAGCCCGCGGCTTCCATCAGCACGATCGTCTCGCGGGTGGCTCGCGCGACCCCGCCCAGCGTCCCCGAGGTCGGCGACGGCCTGATGAACGCGCGCTCGTCCACGGCCAGCCGCGCCATGCGGGTCTTGTCGCCGAGGATCGAACCACCAGTGCGCGTCGACGACGGGTCCACGGCCAGCACGGCGACGCGGTGGCCGGCCGCCGTCAGATCCGTGCCCAGCTGGTCGATGAATGTCGACTTGCCGACTCCCGGTACGCCGGTGATGCCGACGCGCTGAGCGCCACCGGCGTGTGGCAGCAGCTCGACCAGCAGCTCCTGCGCCTGCGCCCGGTGGTCGGCCCGGTGCGACTCGACGAGCGTGACCGCCTTCGCCAGCGTGCCGCGATCGCCCGCGAGCACCCCCTTCGCGTAGGCGGCGACGTCGATCCTGCGCGGCAAGGCTCAGGACTCCTGGTGCACGAGCTGCTCGAGCAGGCCGATCGCCGCGTCGGCGATGACCGTGCCCGGCCCGAAGATCGCGGCCGCACCCGCGGCAAACAGCTCGTCGTAGTCCTGCGGCGGAATCACGCCACCGACCACGACCATGATGTCCTCGCGGCCCAGCTCGGCCAGCTCGTGGCGCAACGCCGGCACGAGCGACAGGTGCCCGGCGGCCAGCGACGACACGCCGATCACGTGCACGTCGGCCTCCGAAGCCTGCCGCGCGACCTCACCCGGGGTGGAGAACAGCGGGCCGACGTCGACGTCGAACCCCAGGTCGGCGAAGCCGGTGGCGATCACCTTCTGGCCGCGGTCGTGACCGTCCTGGCCCATCTTCGCGATCAGGATGCGCGGCCGGCGCCCCTCGGCCTCGGCGAACTCCTCGACGAGTGAACGCGCCTTCTCCACGTTGTCCGACTTCCCCACCTCTTCCCGGGACACGCCGGAGATCGTGCGGATCTGTCCGGAGTGGCGGCCCCAGACTTTCTCCAGCGCGTCGGAGATTTCGCCGACGGTCGCCTTCGCACGCGCCGCGTCGATGGCCAGCGCGAGCAGATTTCCGTTGTTCCGCGCGCCCTCCGTGAGCCGGCGCAATGCGTCCTCAGTGGCTCGGCCGTCGCGTTCCTCGCGCAGCCGTCGCAGCTTTTCCAGCTGCTGCGCGCGGACACCCGCGTTGTCGACCTTCAGCACGTCGATCTGCTGGTCGTCGGACACGCGGTACTTGTTCACGCCGATCACGGGCTGGCGGCCGGAGTCGATGCGGGCCTGCGTGCGCGCGGCGGCCTCCTCGATGCGCAGCTTGGGGATGCCCTCGTCGATCGCGCGCGCCATGCCGCCTGCGCTCTCGACCTCCGTGATGTGCGCCCAGGCCTTGCGCGCCAGGTCGTAGGTCAGCTTCTCGACGAACGCACTGCCACCCCACGGGTCGATCACGCGCGTGGTGCCGGATTCCTGCTGCAGCAGCAGCTGGGTGTTGCGGGCGATGCGCGCGGAGAAGTCGGTGGGCAGCGCGAGTGCCTCGTCCAATGCGTTGGTGTGCAACGACTGCGTGTGCCCCTGGGTCGCTGCCATCGCCTCGACGCAGGTGCGCGTGACGTTGTTGAACACGTCCTGCGCGGTGAGCGACCAGCCGGACGTCTGCGAGTGCGTGCGCAGCGAAAGGGACTTCTCGTTCTTCGGATCGAACTGCTTCACGAGCTTCGCCCACAGCAGCCGCGCCGCGCGCAGCTTCGCGACCTCCATGAAGAAGTTCATGCCGATGGCCCAGAAGAACGACAGGCGCGGCGCGAACTTGTCCACGTCGAGGCCGGCGTCGACCCCCGAACGGAGATACTCGACGCCGTCGGCCAGCGTGTACGCCAGCTCCAGATCGGCCGTCGCGCCGGCTTCCTGCATGTGGTAGCCGGAAATGGAGATCGAGTTGTACTTCGGCATGTGCTGCGAGGTGAACGCGAAGATGTCGGAGATGATCCGCATCGACGGCCGCGGCGGGTAGATGTAAGTGTTGCGGACCATGAACTCCTTGAGGATGTCGTTCTGGATCGTCCCCGCGAGCTGCTCCGGGGCCACCCCCTGCTCCTCGGCCGCCACCACGTACAGCGCGAGAACCGGCAGCACGGCACCGTTCATCGTCATCGACACCGACATCTTGTCGAGCGGGATGCCGTCGAAGAGCTGGCGCATGTCGTAGATCGAGTCGATCGCCACGCCCGCCATGCCGACGTCACCGGACACCCGCGGGTGATCGGAGTCGTAACCCCGGTGGGTGGCCAGGTCGAACGCCACCGACAGGCCCTTCTGCCCGGCCGCGAGGTTCCGGCGGTAGAAGGCGTTGGACTCCTCGGCGGTGGAGAACCCGGCGTACTGGCGGATCGTCCACGGCTGGTTCACGTACATCGTCGGATACGGCCCGCGCAGGAACGGCGCGATTCCCGGGTACGTGTCGAGAAAGTCCACATCGGACAGATCTTCCGCCGTGTACACCGGCTTGATGCCGATACCTTCTGGCGTTTCCCACGCCAGCGCGTCGGGACCCTTGCCGGTCGCGTCCTGCACGGCCTTGGCCCACGCGACACGGTCCCCGGGTTCCGGCGTGCCGAGCGGGACCTCGGCGAAGTTCGGGATAGTCATGCCGCCTCCACAAGGAGTTGCACACCGGCCGACCACAAGGCACCGGCATGAAGATCAATGATTCGCTGGCAAGCTGCACTCATGCTCCCACTCCCAGCTGTGCGTGAAGGCCGGTCAGGATTTCGAGGGCGTCACAGCCCGCGTAGACGTTGCCACTCACCCCCGGGTAGGTCGCTTTGCCCGCGAGCAGCACGGTTTCCGCGCCGAGCGCCGCCGCGACGTCGGCGGCCTGCTCCTCGTACGCGCTGTCGGTACCGCACAAGCACGCGATGCGCGCGCCGCTTTCGCGGAACGCGCCGGGCAGGTCGTCGGTGGCGCCGGGGTTCACGGTTTCGAGGCCCCCGGCCTGGAAGAGGTTCGCGGCGAAGCCGGCGCGGGTGGTGTGCGCTGCGACCGGACCGAGGGTCGCGAGGAAGACCTTCGGCCGTTCGCCGTATTTCGCCAGATACGCGTCGGACGCGTCGCGCAGCTTCTCGTACGCCTCGGCGTAACGGTGGCGGGGGAGGCCTTCCGAGGCGGACACAGTGGACGGTCGCGGCTCGCGCGCCACCGGCTGCTCGGCCAGGTTCGGGAACTCGCTCACGCCCGTGATCGGGTCGCGGCGCGTGGCCAGGCGCTTCGCGCGCTCGTCCCAGGTCCCGGCGAGCCGCTGAGCCATGGCGCCCGATGCCAGTTCGGCCTCGACGCCGCCCGCGGCTTCGATCGCGGTGAACTCGGCCCAGGCGGCGTTCGCCAGCTCGTCCGTGAGCCGTTCGACGTACCAGGAGCCGCCTGCCGGGTCGATCACGCTCCCGAGCTTCGACTCCTCGAGCAGGATCGCGTTGGTGTTGCGGGCGATGCGGGCCGCGAACGCGTCGGGTTCGCCGATCGCGGAGTCGAACGGCAGCACGGTCACCGCGTCCGCCCCTCCGACACCCGCGGCGAAGCACGCGACGGTGGTGCGCAGCAGGTTCACCCACGGATCGCGCTGCGTCAGCATCGCCGGTGACGTCACGGCGTGCTGGTGCATGCCCCGCGCGCTCGGGGGCGCGCCGGAGACCTCGAGCACGCGGTCCCACAGCCGGCGCGCAGCGCGGAACTTGGCGATGGTCGTGAACTGGTCGGCTGTGGCGGCGAGGCGGAATTCCACCTGCCCGGCGGCCGCGGCCAAGTCGAGCCCCGCGTCGGTGAGCGCCCGCAGATACGCGACGCCGACGGCGATCGCCGCGCCGAGCTCCTGGATGTCCGAACCACCGGCTTCGTGGAACGGCAGCCCGTCGGCGACGAGCGTGCGCACCTTCGGGTACTTCGCGGCGATGCGCACGGCCAGTTCGGCCGCCGGCCCGACGGGCAGCGCTTCGCCCGTGCGCGCGCCGGTGCCGATCGGGTCGGCCCCCAGCCCGGCGCGGGCCTGACTGGGCGGGATCTCGCGCTCCGCCAGCACTTCCAGCAGTGCTTCGGCCGCGGCTTCGTAGTCCGCGCCCGCGTCGAGGATCACCGGAGCGAGGTCGACGTACACGTCGTTGAGCGCGTCGGCGAGCGCGTCGAGCGGCAGCGCGGCGCTTCCGACCCGCAGCCACACGGACGTCGCACCGCCTTCGAGGTCCGCGAGAATTGCGGCGTTCGCGGTCTTGGCGTCGGCGCGATCGTGACGTACGCGCACGTCCCACCCGGTGCCGATCACCCCTTCGGGGCGCGCGCCGCGCACGAACGGCGCGAGCCCGGGGAAACCGAGATCACCCGGGGCGTCCGCGGCGGTGTACAGCGGTTGGATGTCGATGCCGTCGTAGGTCCGCGTGACGAGCTTGCTCTCCGGCGCGCCCGCGAAGTCTTCCGGCAGACGGCCGCTCTTGCGCAGCACCCCCGCCACGAGCTCCTGCCATCGGGCCCGGTCGGCGGCCGGGAACTCCGCCGCCAGCGCGAGCGCGGGCTCGGGGATCGGCACCGATTCCGGACCAGCCGTGTTCGTCATACCCAAGGATGGTAGAGCCACGCCAGTGGCGGAACCTGTGACTCCGGTCGCCCCTCGGGAGGACGTGCACACTGAGTCGAAGGCGGTCGGTGCCTTACGACACAATCGGGGGGTGTCCTCCTCGAAGGAAGAGTCGCCGGAGCAGCCGTCGCGTGTGGTCGCCGGGCGGTACCGGCTGCGATCCGTGCTCGGGTCCGGCTCGATGGGCACCGTGTGGTCGGCCTACGACGAATTCCTGCACCGGCCGGTGGCCGTCAAGGAGATGAAGGTGCCACCGGGTGTCCCGGCGGCACAGGCCGACGAGCTGCGCGAGCGGACGCTGCGCGAGGCGCGCGCGATCGCCGTGCTGTCGCACCCCAACGTGATCATCCTGCACGACGTCGCCCGCGACAACGACGAACCGTTCGTGGTCATGGAGCTACTGCCCTCGCTCAGCCTCGCGCACATCCTGCGTGACCACGGGCCGCTCACGGTCGAACAGACGGCTGCGGTCGGCATCGCCGTGGCCGCCGCACTCGAAGCGGCCCACGACGCGGGCATCACACACCGCGACGTCAAGCCGGGCAACGTGCTGGTCGCCGGCGACGGGCGGATCAAGCTCACCGACTTCGGCATCGCGCGCAACGTCTCCGAAGCCACCATGACGCGCACGGGGATCATGCTCGGCTCCCCCGCGTACATCGCGCCGGAAGTCGCCTCCGGCGGTGCGGTCACGCCGGCCGCCGACCTGTGGGGCCTGGGCGCGACGCTGTTCGCCGCGGTCGAGGGCGCACCGCCGTACGACGCCGACGGTGATCCACTGGAGACCGTCGGCAAGGTCGTGAACGGTTCGGTACCGAAGCCGAAACCGGGCCCGCTCGCCGACGTGATCGCGGCGCTGATGAAGAAGGAACCCGAACAGCGGATCTCGCTGCGCGAGGTGCGCCACCGGCTGTACCCGCTGCAGGGCAAGACGGCGCTCGACCTGTTCGGGCCGGAGCTGTTCCACACGCCGGACGGGAAGAAGACCTCGGCGCACCTCGACGCCACGGACACGCAGGTGCTGGAGACGGTCGCGCCGGCTTCCGGTGCGTCGGCACCGAAAACCGAGGTGAGTGCCGAGCTGGCGCCCGACCCCGGGCCGCTGCCGTTCCTGCGTTCGCCCGAACCCGTCACGGTCGCGGCGGCACCGGCAGGCCCGGCGCGCCGCAGCACGGGCGCGTCGGCGTTGCTGGCGCTGGCGGCCGTGGTGCTGTTCCTCATCGCGGGTGTCGGCGGGTTCGCGCTGGCGCGCGTGATCAGTGGGCAGTCCGTGGTGCCACCCACCGGCAGCGCGGCCCCGGCCGGCACGGGCGCCGCGGCCCAATCGACGGCGCCGGGGAAGCTCGTGCCGCAGACCGGCAACGCGAGCGCGACGGCCAACGTCTCCCGCGACAGCCAGTACACCGTCTCGGTGCCCGAGGGCTGGCAGCGGTTCGTCTCCGATCGCACGACCTCGATCGGCCCGGCGGTGGTCGTCGAGTACGTTTCGCCCGACGGGCGCTGGTCCCTGCGCCTCGAGCGGTACGCGGGCTACTTCCCACAGCACACCACCCGCGACTACGAGAGGTACTTGTCGACCAGCACGGACCCCGATTCGTTCGCCTTCGCGCAGCGGCCCTCGGCGACGTCAGCCGGCGTCGAAATGACCTACCGGACCGTGGAGCACAGCGAGCCGCGCGGTGGCGGCGAAGACGACAAAACCATCACCCGGGCCACGTTCGCCGTGTTGAAGCAGTCGAACAACGCGTTGTGGGCCGTCTCGCTGACCGTGCCGGTCGAGATCGAGGACAGCGGGGCGGCCACCTGGGACCGGATCGAACCGACGGTGTCGTTCCCGGCCGAGCCGTGAGCCCCGTCGGGACAGGCCGGCGGGATACCGCCACCCGGATTCGGTGGGCCGGCCAGGCTCTCCGCGAGCCGCGATGCCCTGGTCACCGCCGCCGGGTCGTCGTTGTCCCGCCCGGCGCAGGTTCGCTGGGCGGGCGCGCCGATACGCTCGCGCCATGACCAACCAGGAGGAAGCGGCTGCGGCCGCGATCGCCGAGCGGACCGGTGTCGAGAAGCACGACATCGCCGTGGTGCTGGGCTCGGGCTGGCGCCCGGCCGCGGACGTGATCGGCACGGCCGACGCTGAGCTCCCCTTCGGCGAGCTGCCCGGCTTCACCACGCCGGGTGCCGTCGGACACTCCGGGACCGTCCGGTCGCTGCAGGTCGGCGGCAAACGCGCACTCGTGCTGCTCGGCCGGACGCACTTCTACGAGGGCAAAGGCATCGAGCCGGTGGTGCACAACGTGCGAACGGCGGCCGCGGCAGGCGCGCGCACGGTGCTGCTCACCAACGCGGCCGGTGGCCTGCGCGAGGGCTTCCAGGTGGGCCAGCCGGTGCTGATCTCCGACCACCTGAACCTCACCGCGCGCTCACCGATCGTCGGCGCGAACTTCGTGGATCTGACCGACCTGTATTCGGCTCGCCTGCGCACGCTCGCGAAGGAGGTCGACGGCACGCTCGAGGAAGGCGTGTACGCCGGCCTGACCGGACCGCACTTCGAGACGCCCGCCGAAATCCGCATGTTGCGCACGATGGGCGCCGACCTCGTCGGCATGTCGACGGTGCACGAAGCCATCGCCGCCCGCGCGGCCGGACTCGAGGTCTTCGGCCTTTCCCTGGTCACGAACCTCGCCGCCGGGATGACGGGTGAGCCGCTCAACCACGAAGAGGTGCTCGAAGCGGGCCGTCAGGCGGCAACGCGCATGGGGGCGCTGCTGAGGGACCTCATCGCCCGCGCCTGACTGGGAGCGCGCCGGTCGCGAACGGCGGGTGCTCAGGCGTAGCCGCGAAGCTGCGCGGCGACCTCGGCCGGCGACGGCATGGCGGCCACTTCCCGGGCCAGCGCACGCACGGCGTCGGCGACCGCCGAGTCCACGAGCAGCCTTTTCGCTTGCGCGCGGACGGCTTCGGCGGTCACGGAGTCGCCCACCAGCCGGTCACCGACACCGGCGGCCACCACGGCCTCGGCGTTGGAGAACTGGTCCGCGCCCTGGGGCAGCACCAGCTGCGGCACGCCGGCGGCGAACGCGCCCATCGTCGTGCCGCTGCCGCCGTGGTGCACCACGAGATCCACGTGCCCCAGCAGGTCCGACTGCGGCACCCACGCTTCGAGCCGCACGTTCGACGGCACGTCACCGACTGCCGCGACGTCCACCGACGGACCGGTGGCCACCAGTACGTCGACGTCGAGCGCCGCCAGTCCCGTGATCGCCGAGGTGAGGATGCCCGCCTGGCTCATCGGCGTGGTGCCGAGGGTCAGGTAGACCAGCGGCCGCTCGTGGTTCACCACACCTGCGGGCAGATCACCCGGTTCGCTCCAGCCGACGGGCCGCAACGGCAGCCGCTGCACGGCCGCCGCGAACTCCGGTGCCTGCACCGACGGCGGGCAGATGTCCACGAACGGGTCGCCCCACGACATGTGCTCGTCGCCACTGATGTCCAGCTCGGCGGCGTGCTCACGCATGACGCGCACGATCGCTTGCGCCGTTTCGTCGCCCGGCGAGACACGCCCGAAACCGTGGGCCATCGACGGGATTCCGGCTTCCTTCGCGGCGAACGCGCCACCCGCGTTGCCGACTTCGTACACGACCAGGTCGGGGCGTTGGCGCTCGAACAGCGGGCTTAGCCCCTCGCGGAACCGGTCGGGCAGGACCCGCCCGAACACCCGGCCGATGACCTCCGCCAGCTCGGCGGGCGGCAGCTGCCCACGCCGGCTCACGTCGCCGTCGAACTGCGCGACGAACGCGTCCTTGATCGAACAGCCGACGTCGACCGCCGTCAGCCCGGCCTTCTCCAGCGTCGGCCGGAACTCGCTCGCCGTGGCGAACGTGACGTCGTGCCCCGCCTCCCGCGCCGCGACGGCGAGCGGAAGCAGCGGGTAGAGGTGGCCGTGGGCCGCAAGGGAGGTGAAGATCAGTCGCACCTCCTCGACGGTAGCGACTTTCCCTCGGTCCGTCAGCCGAACCCGGCTGGCGCCGCATGACCTTCGCCGGGCCGCTGGCCCCCGCTCTCGAGCTGCTCTCCCTCTCGGTGGTAGCCAACGGCGTACGGGCCGCGGAGCTGCTCACTTCGTGATCGAGGAATCGGTTCGGCGCACCCGTAATCTGGGATGGTGCCGAACACCCTCAGCGCCGAACTGCGCGACGCCGCCACCCGCTGGATCGCCGACGACCCCACCTCCGACACGCGCGAGGAGCTCCAACGCGTACTCGACCGCGCGCTGGCCGGGGAAGGCGAAGCGATCGATGAGCTCGCCGACCGCATGGCGGGACCGCTGGAGTTCGGCACGGCCGGGCTGCGCGGGCCCGTGCGGGCGGGGCCGAACGGCATGAACGTCGCCGTGGTCACGAGGACGACGGCCGGCGTCGCGGCGTGGCTGAAGGCCAAGGGCCACGCCGGTGGCGTGGTGGTGGTCGGGCGCGACGCGCGGCACGGCTCGGAGGCTTTCGCGCGCGCGGCGGCCGAGGTGCTGACCGCGGCCGGGTTCGCGGTGAAGGTGCTGCCGCAGCCGTTGCCGACGCCGTTGGTCGCGTACACGGTCAACCGCGAAGGCGCGGTCGCCGGCATCCAGATCACCGCGTCGCACAACCCACCCGCGGACAACGGCTACAAGCTCTACGACGGCACTGGCGGTCAGATCGTGCCGCCGTCCGACGGCGAGATCGAGCAGCTCATCCAGGCCGCGCCGGCCGCCCGCGACGTGGCCCGCGCGACCGGCGCCGCGGTCGTGGACCCGCGTCCCGCGTACCTTGCCGAGGTCGCACGCCTGCCCCACGGGACCGCACGCGAATTGCGCATCGCGGCCACCGCCCTGCACGGCGTCGGCGCCGAGACGCTCAAGGACGCCCTCGCGCAGGCCGGGTTCACCGATGTCCACCTCGTCGCCGCGCAGTCGCGGCCCGACGCGGATTTCCCCACCGTCGCGTTCCCCAATCCCGAAGAGCCCGGCGCCACGGACCTCCTGCTCGCGCTCGCGTCCGAAGTGGACGCCGATCTTGCCGTGGCACTCGATCCCGACGCCGACCGCTGCGCCCTCGGCGTGCGCGAGGGCGACGGCACGTGGCGCATGCTCCGCGGCGACGAGGCGGGCGTGCTGCTCGGCGCGCACCTGCTGTCCACAACGGACAGTCCCGATCCGCTCGTGGCCACCACGATCGTGTCGTCGTCGCTGCTCGGCGAGATGGCGAAGGCCGCGGGCGCGCGGTACGCCGAGACGCTCACGGGGTTCAAGTGGCTCGTGCGCACCGGCGAGGGGTTGGTCTTCGCCTACGAGGAAGCACTCGGCCTGTGCGTGAACCCCGGTTTCGTGCGGGACAAGGACGGCATCGCCGCGTCCGTGGTCGCCGCGGGCTTCGTCGCGACGCTCAAGGCCGAAGGCCACGGCCCGCTCGACGTACTCGACGACCTCGCCCTGCGCCACGGCGTGCACCTGACCGACCAGCTCTCGCTGCGCGTGACCGACCTCGCCGTGCGCGACAAGCTCATGGCCCGACTGCGCGCCGACCCGCCCGCGGACCTCGGCGGGGTCGCCGTGACGCTCGAAGACCTGCTGCCCGACGCCGACGTGCTCCGGCTGCGCGGCGAGGGCGTGCGCGTGGTGATCCGCCCGTCGGGCACCGAGCCGAAGCTGAAGTCGTACGTGCAGATCGTGACTCCGGTACGAGGCGATCTCGAAGCCGCCCGCACCGCCGCGACGCGCGCACTGGGCGCGGTCCGCCGTGACCTCGAAGCCCTGCTCGGCTGACGGGCGCTCCCACGGGTGGTTAGGTGCGGGCATGGCCACATTGCTGATCGTCCACCACACGCCGTCGCCGTCGACGCAGGCGATGTTCGAGGCCGTGCTCGCCGGGGCGAGGCACCCGGACATCGAGGGTGTCGAGATCGTTCGCCGGCCCGCGCTCGGTGCCACGGCCGTCGACGTGCTGGCCGCCGACGGTTATCTGCTCGGCACTCCGGCAAACCTCGGCAGCATGAGTGGTGCGTTGAAACACTTCTTCGACACCGTCTACTACCCCTGCCTCGACGCGACGCGTGGCCGGCCGTTCGGCGCGTACGTGCACGGCAACAGCGACACCTCCGGCACCGTGCGCCAGCTCGATTCGATCACCACGGGGCTGGGCTGGACGCGCGTCGCCGACCCCGTGCTGGTCACGGGTGAACCGGACAAGGCGGCGCTGGAAGCGTTGCAGGAGCTGGGCGCGACGGTGGCCGCGATGCTCATGGAATGACGACGGAAATCCTGGAAAGTAAGGGGGCCTGTCACCGGAAGCCCTGGGGGTCGACCTCCGGCAACAGGCCGAGCCAAGGGTTCGCAACGAAGGCGATCAACCTTGACGCCGTCAAGCGTACTACAAAGAGCTGATCATGACGAGCCGGGCGCGCGTGACAAGATCCCGCAGCGGGTTCCGGGCACCCCCAGAGCACGGACATCCGAAGCGGGACCCAGCCACTGTAAACCACTGCATACAGGTCTTGTCAACAGGTGCGTACAGTGGGATGACGTTACCGATCCGGCCGGATGAAGGCGGACACTCGACGTGAGACGATCACGGGTGCCGATTTTCCGCCGTGGCTGTGGCCGGATTGGCGACCGACAGCACAGTAGGATCGGGCCGAGAACAAGGGGGCGGCCATGGCTCACGAACGCACCTTCGCGGAGAAGCTGACCGCGTTGATCGAGTCGTCACGCGCCGATGGGCGACCGTACAGCTACCGCGAGATGTCGGCGGCGATCGAGCGGGGCGGTGGCCCCGCGATGTCGCCCGCGTATCTGCAGCAACTCGCCACGGGCAAGCGGGTCAATCCGAAGATCCACTACGTCGAGGCGCTGGCGAAGCTGTTCGGCGTGCCCGTCACGTACTTCTTCGAGGACGAAGGCGGCCGGGCCGCCGACGACGGCTCGGCAGTGGAGGCCAAACTCATGGCCATGCGCGCGCAGGAGCTGTCCCCGCAGGGCCGTCGTCAGGTGATGGAGCTGCTGGACCTCGTCGAGCGCTACGAACGAGCCGAACGGGGAGGCCACGGCGGACCGTGAAGGAACGCGAGCTGCGCCGGCGCTGCCGCCGGCTGCTGACCGACCTCGACATCAGCCCGCCGCTCGATGTCGAGGTGCTGTGCGAGCGCCTCGGCGAGAGCCGCGGTCGCCCGCTCCGGCTCATGCCGTACCCGCTGGAGGTGCCGGGGCCGTTCGGCTGCTGGATCGCGACGGCCGCCGCGGACTACATCTTTTTCCAGCAGGAGACGACGAAAGCGCACCAGGACCACATCATCCTGCACGAGCTGGGCCACCTGCTCGCCGACCACGAACCGGGCGGTGACGCGCAGCCGGCCGACTTCCTCCGCGGTCCGGCGCCCGGCCTGGCCGACATCGACGGCGAAGCCGTGCGGCGCGCACTGCGGCGCACCTCGTACGACGAGGCCCACGAATGGGAGGCCGAGACCGTCGCGACGATCATCCTCGAATGGGCGTCGGTACTGAACTACACGACCCCGCGGCGCGCGGCCGACCGGGACCTGCGCCGCATCCAGGGCACACTCGGAGACCACCAGGGCTGGCTGTGATTTCCGCGCTGACCACCGTCTTCTTCTTCCTCTTCGCCGCGGCGCTCGCGTGGCGGATCTACCAGCTCGTGCTCTCGCCTCGGCTGCCGAACTGGGCCGTGACGGTGACGATCGCGGCGTTTGCGCTGGCCTTCCTGCTGCAGCAACGCGGCGCCTCGACCCGATTCGACTCCGCGACGACGCAGGGCGGCGCCCGACTGGCCGTCAACGTGCTGCTGTCCTGTGCCGTGTTCTCCCTGTTGATCTTCTTCCTCGGCTCCACGCTCGGGCCGCGGCGGGCGCGGCGAGTGGCGCTGGAACTCGTGCCGCTCGCCGCCGCGGTCGGTGTCCTGATCGCCGGAACAGTGCTGACACCGGTGCCGCTGCGGGGCGCGCCGCTCGGCCCGGCGACCGTGCACGAGCCGGGCGTCGCGCTGTTCTACCTCGGAGGCGGGCTGTACCTGATCTACGCGATCACGGCGTGCGCGGTGTGGATCGTGCGCTACCAGCGCGTGGCCGACCCGTATCTGCGCACGGGCCTGCGCATCGGCGCGGCGAGCCTCGTGGCCGCGGCCGCGGGCAGCGTCTTCCGTGCTCTGTACACGGTTTTCGCGCTGTTCGGCGCGAAGGTGCCGCTGCTGCTGGTAGTCGGGATCCCGCTGGTCATCATCGGCAGCCTGCTGTTCTTGGCCGGCATCAGCTATCCCGGCGTGCGGGCGCGCATCGCCGCGCTGGCCCGGCGGCGGCGCCACCGGGCCGACCACGCACGGCTGGCTCCACTGTGGACGGAGCTGGTGAAGGCGTACCCGAGCATCGTGTTGCGAACCCCGCCGGGACCTCCGTGGCGTGAGCGGTTCGCCGTGCATCGGCGTTACTACCGGCGCGTGATCGAGATCCGCGACGGCCTGGTGCAGCTGAGCCCATACTTGGAAGCAGATCTGGCGTCGCTCGCCGGCGACGATCCGGCCGCGGCCGCCGAAGCGCTGCGGTCGGCGCTCGCGCGCCAGGCCGCCGGTGAGGAGAACGACGGGCGCGCCAAGCTGGTGCTGCCCGGCGGCAGCGACCTCGAATCCGACGTGCGGCCGCTCCTGTCACTCTCGGCTTCGCTGGCCGGAAGGGAAAACTGACCGTGGACACGCTCATCACGGCGGCCCGGGTGCTGCCGCGTCCCGCCACGCCGATCGAGGGTGGCGCGGTGCTGGTGCGCGACGGCGTGATCGCCGCCGTGGGCCGCCGCGACGACGTGGCCCCGGCTGCCCGCGACCCGCGAGTGCATGATTTCCCCGGCGGCACAGTGCTCGCGGGCTTGTTCAACGCCCACGTTCACCTGTCGTTCGACGCGACCCGCGAGATGCTGCCCACGTTCTTGGGCAGCGACGGCGAAGCGCTCGCCGCCGGCGCCGAAGACCACCTCGGGCAGCTGCTGCGCAGCGGTGTGACAACCGTGCGCGACCTCGGCGGGCGGACGGTGCTGAAGCCCGCCGTCGGCCCGCGTGTGCTGGCGTCGGGTCCGCCGCTGACCGTGCCGGATGGGCACTGCCACTTCTTCGGCGGGGCCGTGTCTTCCGACGCCGAGATTCGCGCGCTGGTGGATGCGAACGCGGCCGCGGGCGCCGACGTCATCAAGGTCATGGCCGGGGGCGGCCAGATCACCGAGGGCGGCGCCGAGATGTGGGAGTCGCAGTTCACCACGCGACAGCTGGAAATCGTCGTCGAGCAGGCGGCGCGGCACGGCCTGCCCGTGGCGGCGCACGCCCACGGCGCCGACGCCATCGCGTCGTCCGTCGGCGCGGGGGTGTCCACGGTCGAACACTGCACGTTCATGTCCGGCCCCGGTCAGACGGACCTGCGCGCGGACGTCGCACGGAAGATGGCCACCGCCGGCATCTCCGCGTGCTCCACGAGCAGCCGCAACTGGCGCATGATGGTCGAGCGGATGGGCCAGGAGGTCGCCGAACGCGTCTACGGCCGCCTCCCGTGGCTGGAGGAACACGGGGTTCGCCTGATCTCGGGCACCGACGCCGGCCTGCCCGGCTCGACCTTCGACGACCCGGTGGGTGCGCTGGAACTTTACGAATGGCTCGGGTTCCCCCGTCGCCGCATTCTCGAAATCGCGACGGAGGACAGTGCGGCCGGCCTCGGGCTGGCAGCCGTGACCGGTCGGCTCGAACCCGGCCTGTCCGCCGACGTCCTCGTGGTGGAGGGCGATCCACTGGCCGAACTGGCCGCGCTGCGCAAGCCGCTACTGGTGCTCACGCAGGGCGTCGCGGCTTCCTGACCATTCGACGATTGAGGTTCTTGACCCAGGTCGCACCCGCGCAGTGAGTACGCTCGCGTGGCGGAAGCAGGAGATTCCCATGATCGAGCCGGCAGCGGCCGCCTTTCGCGGCGGCGTCTTCTCCGCCCGGACGACGGCCCGGGCCGCGGCGTGATCCGCCGCGCGCAGGGCTCGGTCGTCGAGGTCGGCGGGGTCGCCCTGCATCTGCGCGAAGACGGGCCGGCGGAGGCGCCCGCCTTGGTGCTGGTCCACGGGTTCTGTGGCTCGCTGCATTCGTGGGATCGCCTGGCGCCGCTGCTGGCGGACCGCTACCACCTGCTGCGCCCGGACCTGCGCGGCCACGGGTGCACTGGCGGTGACACCGGTCTCGACGCACGATCGCAGGCGGGCACGCTCGCCGCGGGGTTGACGGAACTCGGCGCCGAGCGCGTGACGGCCGTCGGGCATTCGTTCGGTGCGGATGTGGTGCTGGAGCTGGCGGTGTTGAGCGGGCTCGTCGACCGGATCGTCCTCATCGGACAGGCCCCGGACTACCGGCACGCCACTTTCCCTCCTGGCAACGGACTTCTGGCGGTGCCGTTCGTCGGGGGGCTGCTGCGCCGGGCCGCCGCCACCTCGGCCGTCGAGCTCGCGCTGCGGCCGACCCCGCTGCGGCAGGCTCACGCCGACTTCTGCGCCACCAGCCCCGCCATGGCCGGCGCCGTGCTGACCGAACGGCGCCGGCTACTGGCCGCCCGCCCGCTCGACGCGCAGATCGCCGGGCTGGCGCTACCGACGCTGGCGATCCTCGGGCGCCGCGACCGGCTCTACGACCACGAAGCCAGCGCCGTGCGCTACCGGATCGCCGGCGCCCGCGTCGCGGAGCTCAACTCCGGCCACACCCCGTTCGCCGACCGGCCCGCCGAGGTCGCCGCGCTGATCGATCGCTTCGCGCGCGAAGACTGAACCGGCCCACCGGATCGGGTCCGGTGGGCCGGTTCGACGGGCCTCGGTCGCGGGGTGTCTCGGTCGCGGGGTGTCTCAGTCGGGGGCCTTCAGTCGGACGTGACGAGCGCGGTCACGGTCGCGGCGACATCGGCCACCGCGACGGTCTGCTGCTCGCGTGTCGCGAGGCTGCGGACCGTGACATTGCCCGCATCCCAGTCCTCCTGGCCGACGATGACCACGGCCGAAGCACCGGCCTTGTCGGCGCGCGTGAGTTCCTTGCCCAGCTTGCGGTGCTCAAGCGGCGTCGAGGTGCGCAGGCCGCCCGCCCGCAGCTTCGTCGCGACCTGGCGAGCGGCGTCGGCGAGCTCCTCGGTGACGGGAATGACGGTCACGTCGGCCTCGGTGCGGGGGCTCGGGGTGAGGCCGTGGGTGTCGAGGAAGTCGATGAGCGTCACGTCGCCCATGCCGAAACCGATGCCCGGAATGCGCTCCTTGGTGAACAGCGACGCCAGGTCCGCGTAGCGGCCACCGCCGAACAGGGCGCGGCGGTTCTTCGGCGAGGTGTCGAAGACCTCGAACACCGTGGACGTGTAGTACGCCAGCCCGCGCACGATCATCGGCTCGTACTGCACGAGGCTCGCGGCCGAGCTCGACAGCACCCGCACGAGGTTGGACTGCTCCTTGACCTCCGCGGGCAGCTCGTCGAGCAACGCGACACCGGCGCCGAGGACCTCGGTGAGCTTCTCGAACTGCTTGTCCGCCAGTCCGATCTCCCCGGCACTCGCCGCGTGCTCCTCGTGCGACGTCTTCTCCCAGCGGTCCACGAGCGCGAACACGGCGGGCAGGTGCTCGGCGGGCACGCCGACCACGTCGGTGAGCGCCGAGGTCAGCAGGTTCCGGTCGTTCACCCGCACCGCGAACATGTCCGGCGTGGCGCCGACGGCACCCATCAGGTCGTGGATCAGCTCGAAGAACTCGATCTCGCAGTTCGCGCTCTCGGAGCCGAAGATGTCCGCGTTGATCTGCCAGTGCTCGCGCACGCGGCCGCGCTGCGGACGCTCGTAGCGGAAGCAGTTCGGGTGGCTGTACCAGCGCACGGGGAACGACAGCGATTTCGCGTTGCCCGCGATCATGCGGGCAACCGAAGGCGTCATCTCCGGGCGCAGCGCCAGCCGCTCGCCGCCCTTCGTGGTGAGCGTGTACAGCTGCTGGTCCGCGATTTCCTGGCCCGACTTGCGCTCGTAGATCTCGGCGGGTTCGAGCACCGGCCCGTCGTAGCGCAGGAAGCCGTAGCGCTCCAGCACTTCGTAGAGATGGCCGAACACCTGCGTGCGGACGGACATTTCGGCGGGGAGGAAGTCTCGGGTCCCCTTGACGGGCGCGGTCGACAGGTATTCAGGCACGTCATCAAGCTTAACGACCGTGCCGTTCGGCGACGGGAACACCACCCCATACGCGGTGACCAGCATCGCCGCGCCGGGCAGCGCCACAGCGGTAACACCGTTTTGAAACGGTCACAGACCTTGGCGAGCCCGGACCGGCCAGGGCCCCGCGCGGAAGGATCCGCGAGGGGCCCGTGGTCAGGGGTGGCGTCAGCGCGAGAGCAGCTTCATCGACGCCTCGGAATAGCGCGCGCCCGCCACGGCGTCGGCCGGCACCGCGGACTCGATGGCCGCGATGTCCTCTTCGGACAGTTCGACCGCGACGGCGCCGACGTTCTCCTCGAGGTACTTGCGCCGCTTCGTCCCCGGGATCGGCACGACGTCTTCGCCTCGCGCCTGCACCCAGGCGAGGGCAAGCTGCCCGGCGGTGAGGCCCTTGGCCTCGGCCAGCTTGCGCAGCGCCTCGACCATGGCGGCGTTCTTCTCGAAGTTGCCGTCGGCGAACCGCGGCTGGGTCCGGCGCCGGAAGTCGTCGGCACCCAGGTCGGCTTCCCTCGCGAACCGGCCGGTGAGGAAGCCGCGGCCCAGCGGCGAATACGGCACGAGCCCGATGCCGAGCTCGCGGCACGCCGGCACCACGGCCTCCTCGATGTCGCGCGACCACAGCGACCACTCCGTCTGCACGGCGCTGATCGGGTGCACGGCGTGAGCGCGGCGGATCGTTGCGGCACCGGCCTCGGACAGGCCGAGGTGGCGCACCTTGCCCTGCCGCACCAGTTCCGCCATGGCGCCGACCGTCTCTTCGATCGGGACCTTCGGATCCACCCGGTGCTGGTAGTAGAGGTCGATGTGGTCGGTGCCCAGGCGACGCAACGATTTCTCGACGGCTTCACGCACGTACGCCGCGTCGCCGCGCACACCGCGCGCGTTCGGATCGGCGGGGTCGCGCACCATCCCGAACTTCGTGGCGAGCACCACCTGGTCACGCCGGTCGGCGATCGCGCGGCCGACGAGTTCCTCGTTGGCGCCCGAGCCGTACATGTCCGCGGTGTCGAGCAGGGTCACGCCCAGCTCCAGCGCCCGGTGGATCGTGGCGATCGACTCGCGGTCGTCGCCCTCCCCGTAGAACTCGCTCATGCCCATGCAGCCGAGCCCCTGCGCACTCACTTCGAGCGCGCCGAGCCGACGAGTGGGCAACGTGGATCCGCTCACCGCCAGTCCCGTCACTTTCCGGCCGCGCGGGCGAGCCGCTCGGGGTACCGCGCCCCGGCGACCGCGTCCCTCGGCGAGGCCTGTTCGATCTCCACGATGTCCTCTTCGGACAGTTCCAGCTCCGCGGCCGCGACGTTCTCCTCGAGGTACTTGCGCCGCTTCGTGCCCGGAATCGGGACGACGTCGGTGCCGTTGGCCTGTACCCACGCCAGTGCCAGCTGGCCCGCGGTCACGCCCTTGCGCTCGGCCAGTGCGCGCAACGCGTCGACGATCGCCAGGTTGCGTTCGAGGTTCCCCTCTTCGAAGCGGGGCATTCCGCGCCGCATGTCGTCTTCGGGCAGGTCCTTCAAGGACGTCACCGAACCGGTGAGCAGGCCGCGGCCGAGCGGCGAGAACGGGACAAGGCCGATGCCGAGCTCACGGCACGTGCCGAGCACCTCGTCTTCGATGCCGCGCGTCCACAGCGACCATTCGCTCTGCACCGCCGTCACCGGGTGCACGGCGTGAGCTCGGCGGATCGAGTCCGCGCTCGCCTCGGAAATCCCGGCATACCGGATCTTCCCGGCTTGCGCCAGCTCGGCCAGCGCGCCCCACGTCTCCTCGACCGGGACGTTCGGGTCCACCCGGTGCTGGTAGTAGAGGTCGATGTGGTCCACGCCGAGCCGGCGCAGCGATTCGTCGCAACACTGCTTCACGAACTCCGCGTCGCCGCGCACGTTCATGCCCTCGTCGCTCCAGACGATGCCGAACTTCGTGGCAAGCACCACCTGGTCGCGCCGGCCGGCGATCGCGCGGCCGACCAGTTTCTCGTTCTCCCCCGCGCCGTACACGTTGGCCGTGTCCAGCAGCGTCACGCCGAGTTCCAGCGCCCGGTGGATCGTGGCGATCGACTCGGCGTCGTCACCCCGCACCCCGTAGGCGTGGCTCATCCCCATGCAGCCGAGACCTTGTGCCCCGACTTCCAGCTCACCGAGTTTCCTCGTGCCGATCACGCGGAAATTTCCTCCACCATCTTCGTCGCGGTGAGCGCGCCGTCGAGCTTGCGCTCCACCTGTTCGTAGTTGTCGATCTTGTAGTCCAGCACGGCGAGGCAAGCCTGCAGCTCGGCGATCCGCTCGGACACCGACTGGCGCTGCTCCACCAGGATCGCCTTGCGGCGCCCGGCGCTCGCGACGCCGTGGCGCCGCAACGAGGCGTACTCACGCATGCTCTTGATGGGCATCCCGGTGAGCCGCAGTTTGGTCAGGAACCCCAGCCAGGTGAGGTCGTCGTCGGAGTACGCGCGCCGCCCCGCCGCGTCGCGCGCCGGCGGCTCGAGGAGCTTGATCCGCTCGTAGTACCGGAGGGTGTCGATCGACAGGCCGCTACGTCGTGCGGCTTCCGCTATCGAGTAGCTCATGCGCTCGACAGTACGACCTGGAGTGCGCTCCAGGTCAAATCCTGACGGGCCCGAATCCCCCAGGTCAGCCACGCAGGGGCCGGAAGAACTCCCGAATGTCGGCGACCAGGTCCTCGGGCCGTTCGAGCGCCGGGAAGTGGCCGCCCTTGCCGAACTCGGTGAACCGGGTCAGGTTGTAGCTGCGCCGCACCCACTCCTCCGGCGGTGTGACGATCTCCGCGGCGAAGCGGGCGTACGCGGTCGGGGTCGCGATGTAGCCGGGTTCGTTCATGCTCATCATGCCCTCGGCGTGCTGGACTTCGTAGTACAGCCGGGTCGAGCTCGCGATGGTGCCGGTCAGCCAGTACAGGGTGATGGTGGTGAGGAGCTCGTCCTTGCTGAACACCGACTCGACGTCGCCGCCGCAGTCGCTCCACCCGCGGAACTTCTCGACGAGCCACGCCGCCAGCCCGGCCGGCGAGTCGGTCAGCCCGGCGGCGAGCGTCGACGGGCGGGTGCCCTGGATCTGGCTGTACCCGCTCTCCTCGGCGAGCCACGCCTCGACCTCGGCCGCGAACTTCTGCTCGGCAGGTGTGAGGGGAGCCGAGTCCTCGCCGAACACCGGCATTTCCCCCAGCAGGTTCAGGTGGATCCCCGCCACGCGGCCACTGTTGATCCGGCGAGCCTGCTGATGATCTGGGCACCCCAGTCACCGCCCTGCGCGCCGTAGCGGGCGTAGCCGAGCACGTCGGTCATGAGGGTGTCGAACAGGTCTGCCACGGGCTGCAGACTCATCCCGGGCTTGCCGGGGTGCGGGGAGAAGCCGTAGCCCGGCAGGCTCGGCGCGACCACGTCGAAGGCGTCGGCCGGGTCCCCGCCGTGCGCGCCCGGGTCGGTCAACGGGCCGAGGATCTTGTGCACTTCCCAAAACGAACCCGGCTAGCCGTGCACGAACAGCAGCGGGAACGGGCGCGGCCCCACGCCACTGGCGTGTACGAAGTGCAGCGTGGTCCCGTCGGCCTCGGCGAGGAACTGGGGCATCGCGTTGAGCTTCTCCTCGGCCTTGGCCCAGTCGAACGAGGTGCGCCAGTATTCGACGAGCTCGGCGAGGTAGCCGGACGGGGTGCCGTACGTCCAGTCGGCGCCCGACAAGGCGGGCGCGTACCGCGTCGCGGCCAGCCGTGCCCGCAGGTCGGCCAGCTGCTCAGGATCGGTCACGCCGCGAAACGCTCGCACCGGCTTCATGCGACAACACTCCCGTTACTCCGGAACGGTCCGTGGTTCTGGATCACCGTGATGGCCCCGGCACTTCCCACGAACGGGCGGGCAGCCCGCCCCAGTATCGCGACGGTTTCCGCGGCAGGCGGGCGCACTGTCCGAACGTCCGACGCCGCATGACCGTTCGTTCTGCGCCGGCGGGAGATCGCGTGCCGCGCGATACTCGGACTCGCGTTGCGTAACACCGTTGCGTTACGCTGAGCACATGGCCCGTCCCCGTACGCATGACGACGCCCTCCGGCTCAAGCTGCTCGACCGGGCCGGCGAACTGATCTCGGCCGACGGCCCCAAGGCGCTGTCGCTGCGCAAGCTCGCCGCCGACGTCGGGACGTCCACCACGGCGGTGTATTCGCTGTTCGGCAGCAAGCCGGACCTCGTCAACGCCCTGTACGTGGAGGGCTTTCGCCGCTTCGGCGAGCGGCTGCGGGCCGTGGCGCGCACGGGCGACGCCGTGGCCGACCTGGTCAGTCTCGGCCTCGCCTACCGCGCCAGCGCACAGGCCGACCCGCACCTGTACGCCATCATGTTCACCCGCTCCGTACCCGGCTTCGAGCCGAACGCCGAAGCCGACCGCCTCGCCCGCGCGACCCTCGAGCCGCTGGAGGAGACGATTCGCGCGGGGATCGCCTCGGGTCAGCTCGCCGACGTCGCCCCCGAGGTGATCACGGTCAGCTCATGGGGCCTCGTCCACGGGCTGGTCTCGCTCGAACTGTCGGGCAATCTGCCGCCGGAGTTCAGCGTGGGCGGTGCCTACGAGAAGGCGTTGCGCGCCAATGCGACGGGGTGGCTCGCCACACCGTGAGCAGTGGCGGTCCCCGGAAATCGGTTCCCCGGAAAATCGGTGGAGCGTGCGACCGGGCCCGTTTACCGTGGCGTCGGACCGGATTGCCTGACCGAGGAAGAGCCGTTGTATCTCCTGTGAGTTTTCCCGAGCGCTGATCTGTCGCGCGCCGCGCCGATGCGTCGCGTTTCTTTTCACTGCGGACTTCCACGGAAAACCGGGGTACTCCTGTGCTCACCAATTGGGTGATCGCGCCCACCCGTCTGCCGCTCGTTCGCCGCCGCTGCCACACGTGCGCGGCCGGCCGGTTCCGGGCCGACGGCAAGTTTCGCGTCAACGCCCACCACAAACTCCTCGACGTCTGGCTCCTCGCGCTCTGCACGGCGTGCGACGAAACGGCCAAGCTCACCGCGTGGGAGCGGACGAACGTGCGCGCCATCCCGCCGGATCTGCTGAACCGACTGCACGCCAACGATCCCGGCCTCGCCGCCGAGTTGCTGCGGGACCCGGCGCTGCAGCGCCGCAACCGCATCACCCTCGACTGGTCGGGCGCCTGGCGGCTCGACACCGGTGGTTCGGACCATCACGGTTGCGAGGTGCTCGACGTCTCGGTGCGCTTCGCCGCCCCGATCCCCATCCGTCCGGTGCCGGTGATCGCCTCGGCGTGTGGGCTCTCGCGGGCGTCGGTCGACCGGCTGCTCGCGGACGGCAAGCTCGTCTCGGCGGTACGGCTGAACGGAAAGGTCTCCCGTGATTTCACGTTCACGCTCAGCCGCTGACGCGTGCGGCGTCCGCTGCACCGGCTGCCCGCGATGCGGCTTCCGGCGCGCCCGCCGCGTTCGGGCGCGGGCGGTGGTTACACCGCGCCGTACTGGCGGTCGCCGGCGTCGCCGAGACCGGGGACGATGAAGCCGGAGTCGTTGAGCCGTTCGTCGACGCTCGCCGTGACCACCCGCACCGGCAAGCCGGTCTTCTCAAGGTGTTCGAGGCCTTCGGGCGCCGCGAGTGCGCAGATGGCGGTGACGTCGGTCGCGCCTCGGTCGGTGAGCAGCCGGATGGTGTACTCCATCGAACCGCCGGTGGCGAGCATCGGATCGAGCACCATCACGGGCCGGTCGGCAAGCGACTCGGGCAGCGATTCCAGGTAGGGCGTCGGCTTCAGCGTCTCCTCGTCGCGCGCGAGACCGACGAACCCCATCTGTGCGTCGGGCATCATCTTGTGCGCCTCGTCGGCCATGCCGAGACCGGCGCGCAGCACGGGGACCAGCAGGGGCGGATTGGTGAGCCGGTAGGCCTCCGTGCGCGCGACCGGCGTGTGGATCCGCTCGGTGCGAACGGGCACGTCGCGCGTGGCTTCGTACACGAGCATCACGGTCAGCTCGTGCAGCGCGGCCCGGAACGCCGCGCTGTCGGTTCGCGCGTCCCTCATCGTGGACAGGCGGGCCTTGGCCAACGGGTGATCGACGACGTGCACATCCATGCCGCCTAACTTAGCTGCCGGGTGTCGTCCGCGTCTCGGCTCATCTCGTAGTAGTTCACCGCCTCGAAGAAATGCCCCACCACGGGTGCCAACTTGTCGAACGGCCACTCCGGCACATCCGCGGCGGCGGCGTCATCGGGCGGCTCGATGCAGACGATCATCCTCCAATTGGCATAGGATCCACTGATCCGCCACGACTGACGCATGATTTTCCTCCTCCGCGAGAACACGACCGAAACGGTCACTCCTTGCCGGATCCGCACGCAACCTACCTTCAGGTGAGCGATCTTTCGTGCCAGCGTGGCAAGAGGACAAAGTATGCGCATGACCAAGAACAAACGGGTTTCCGTTCGCCAGCGGAGAGTTTCCGGGGAACTACGCCGGCTGCGACTTCTGCGGAAGATGACCTGCAAACAGGTGGCGGAAGGCGTGGACTTCTCGGAGAGCAAGATCTCCCGCATGGAAACCGGCGACCGCGGACTCTACGCCGACGACGTCGCCGCCATCCTCGGTTTTCTGCAGGCACCGTCGGCTTTGCGGCAAGAGCTCATGGCGCTGGTGAGGGGTGGCGAGGAGCGCAACTGGCATGAAGTGAACGGAAAGCTCCCGCCGACGTGGAAGGACCTCATCCGCTTCGAGGAGCAGGCCTCCAGCATCAAGAACTACGAGACGCTGCTGATCCCGGGCATTGCGCAGATCCCCGAATACAGCCGAGCCCTCCTGCAGGGCGGTGACCCCAACCTAACCGAAGCGGAACTCGAAGGCCTCGTCGCCGCGCGGGTCAAGCGCCAGTTGATTATCAGCCGCACGAACGCTCCAGACTTGAACCTCATGGTGGATGAAATGGCGCTTCATCGACCAATCGGCGATCAGGAAACCATGCGAGCACAGGTCCGGCACCTCTTACAACTCGGGCGCAGGTCGAACGTCACGCTCCAGATCGTGCCCTTTTCAGCCCGCGCTCACGCCGGACTCCGGGGACCATTCGTCCTCCTCGAGTTCTTCAACGAACCCACGCTCGCACACGTCGAGAGCCGAGGTACGAGCAGCTTCCTCGAAGAGGATGACTTTGTCGACAACGTCAAGGCCGCCTGGCGTGATATTCGCTCCATCGCACTGTCAACTGGCGACTCAGCCCGGATGCTTGCCGATATCATCGGCGAGCCGACACAAGCTGCTGAGGAGTAAACCATGATCGCCCCAGACTTCAACCAGGCCGCGTGGCGGAAGAGCTCCTACACCACCAACGACTCCAACTGCGTCGAGTTCGCTACTTGGCGAAAGAGCTCCCGAAGCACAGACCAGTCCAACTGCGTCGAGGTCGCCACGTCGCCGGTCGAGATCGGGATCCGCGACACGAAGGACCGCGCAGGCGGACACCTCACCGTCTCGCCCGCCGCCTGGACCGCGTTCCTCAGTTCCGCGCGCTAGCGAACCAGCGAACCCACCGCTGCTGCCAGGGCGTTTCGACGGCCCGGTGGTGGTGATTCTCGCGTACCCACGCCACGGCCTCGTCGGGTGCGAGGCCGGACAGCGTGGCGAGGCAGGCGAGGACCGTCCCGGTGCGGCCGACGCCGCCGTGACAGGCCACTTCCACCGGTTCGCCCGCGAGCGCGCGGGCGTGCAGCGCAAGGGTCTTGCGGCGCGCATCCGCCCAGTTCAGGGGCAGGAGGAAATCGGGCCAGCGGATCCAGTCGTGCTCCCACGTCAAAGCCGCGTCGTGCTTGGCGCGCAGGCGCGTGGAGCCGAGGTACAGACCGTAGACCGGAGGTGGGCCGCCGGGGGCAGGGCGGCCGAGGCCGCGGCCGCGCACCACGGCGCCGTCCGGGAGTACGAGAGTCCCCACCAGTGCGGATGCCATGGGTCCCATCGTGGCGCCTGTCCGTTGTTCGATGGACCCCCACCCGCTGTTCGATCGGGCTAAGCTGCCCCGGGTGAGTGACGACGCACCCGTGCCGCCCGACGAGATGAGGGCCTCCGACGCCGACCGCGAGCAGGTCGCGCAGGTCTTGCACCAGGCCTTGTCCGAAGGTCGCATCACGGTCAACGAGCTCGAGGAACGTCTCACGACCGTCTACGGCGCGAAAACCGTCGGCGAGCTGAAACCCGTCACGCGGGACCTGCCGGTCTCCGCCCCGCCCACGGCCGCGCTGCAGCCGGCCACCACGCGCGCACTGGGGGCGCCCGACAACCGTGTCGGCGGTCACCCCGGTTCGAACGTCTCCATCGGCGTCCTCTCCGGCGCCATCCGCAAGGGCAGCTGGGTCCTGCCCCCGCAGCACACCAGCGTCGCCTTCTGGGGCGGCGTCGAAATCGACCTCCGCAGCGCTCGCTTCGCCGACAAACACTCCACCATCACCGCCGTCGCCGTCATGGGCGGCATCGAAATCACCGTGCCCGACGACATCAACGTCGATGTCACCGGACTCGGCCTCATGGGCGGCTTCCTCCTCGAAGACCATTCCGGGGCCCCGCCCGCGCCCCCCACCGCCCCCACCGTGACCGTCAACGGCCTCGCCTTCTGGGGTGGCGTGGTCGTCCACCGCAAGAAGTCGAACCCCCCTCAAGACTCGTGAGTGTTCGCGCCGGTTAGAACCGTGGTCAGAACCGGCAGCGCCACTCACGAGTCTTGAGGCGTGAGTGGACCGACGCCGCCGATTTCCCACATACACTCGGCGGTATGGCAACTACCACCAGCCCACAGGCGGAGCCGGACACCCCGGCGCCGCTGGCGGACGTGACGCGCGACGAGGCGAGCCTGCGGCGGTTCCTGCACGGGCTGCCCGGCGTCGACCAGGTCGGGGTCGAACAGCGCGCGGCGGCGCTGGGCACCCGCAGCATCAAGAAGGACGCCAAGCGCTGGGCGCTCGACACCGCGATCTCGATGGTCGACCTGACCACGCTCGAAGGCGCGGACACCCGTGGCAAGGTCCGCGGCCTCGCGGCCAAGGCGCAGCGGCCGGACCCGGAACGGCAGGACTGTCCCCGGGTGGCCGCGGTGTGCGTGTATCCGGACCTGGTCGGCACGGCGGTCGAGGCGCTCAAGGGCAGTGGGGTGCGGGTGGCGAGCGTGGCGACCGGGTTCCCGTCCGGGCGCACGAGCCGAGACGTCAAACTGGCCGACACGCGCCTCGCGGTGGAGTACGGCGCCGACGAGGTCGACATGGTGATCGACCGCGGCGCGTTCCTCGAAGGCCGCTACCTGGACGTGTTCGAGGAGATCCGCGCGATCAAGGCGGCGTCGGGCGAAGCCCATCTGAAGGTCATTCTCGAAACCGGCGAGCTGGCGACGTACGACAACGTCCGCCGCGCGTCCTGGCTGGCGTTGCTGGCCGGTGCCGACTTCATCAAGACGTCCACCGGCAAGGTTTCCCCCGCCGCGACGCTGCCGGTCACCCACGTGATGCTGCAGGCCGTTCACGACTGGCACGGGCAGACGGGCCAGCTGCGCGGAGTGAAGCCGGCCGGCGGGATCCGCACGGCGAAAGACGCGATCAAGTACCTCGTCGCCGTGCACGAAGTCGCGGGCGAGCAGTGGCTCACCCCGGAGCTGTTCCGGTTCGGCGCCTCCAGCCTGCTCAACGACCTGCTGCTGCAGCGACGCACCCAAGTAGACGGCCACTACAGCGGCCCCGACTACGTGACGGTGGACTGACATGGGCATCTTCGAATACGCCCCCGCGCCCGAATCGCGCGACATCGCGAACCTCAAGGACCATTACCGGCCGTTCATCGGCGGCGAGTTCGTCGACGGGTCCGGTGAACCGTTGAAAACCGTGAACCCGGCGACCGAGGAGATCCTCGCGGAAGTCGGCACCGCATCGGTGTCCGATGTGGACGCCGCGGTGCGGGCGGCACGCGCGGCGTACGAAAGCGTGTGGTCCAAGATGCCAGGCCGCGAGCGGGCGAAGTACCTGTTCCGCATCGCCCGGCTGATCCAGGAACGCTCGCGCGAGCTCGCGGTGCTGGAGTCGCTCGACAACGGCAAGCCGATCAAGGAATCACGCGACTCCGACGTCCCCACCGCCGCCGCGCACTTCTTCTACCACGCGGGGTGGGCCGACAAGCTGGAGTACGCCGGTTACGGGCCGGACCCGAAGCCGCTGGGCGTCGCGGGCCAGGTGATCCCGTGGAACTTCCCACTGCTCATGCTCGCGTGGAAGATCGCGCCCGCGCTGGCCACCGGCAACACAGTCGTGCTCAAGCCGGCCGAGACCACGCCGCTCACCGCACTGGTGTTCGCCGAGATCTGCCAGCAGGCCGAGCTACCCCCGGGCGTCGTGAACATCCTGCCCGGCGCCGGCGACATCGGGGCCGCGCTCGTGGAGCACGGTGACCTCGACAAGATCGCGTTCACCGGCTCGACCGAGGTCGGCAAGCTGATCCAGCGAACCGTGGCGGGCACCAGGAAGAAGCTCACCCTGGAGCTGGGTGGCAAGGCGGCAAACGTGGTGTTCGACGACGCGCCCCTCGACCAGGCGGTGGAAGGGATCGTCAACGGGATCTTCTTCAACCAGGGCCACGTCTGCTGCGCGGGATCACGGTTGCTGGTACAGGAATCCGTCGCCGAAGAGGTACTGGAGAAGCTGCGCTACCGCGTGTCGACGTTGCGCCTCGGCGACCCGCTCGACAAGAACACCGACATCGGCGCCATCAATTCCGCCGAGCAGCTCGCGAAGATTCGCGGCCTCGTGGAATCGGGCGACGCCGAAGGCGCGCAGCGCTGGACGAGCCCGTGCCCGGTTCCCGATCGCGGGTTCTTCTTCGCGCCCACGGTGTTTTCCGAGGTACACCAGTCGATGCGGATCGCCCGCGAGGAGATCTTCGGGCCGGTGCTGTCGGTGCTCACGTTCCGCACCCCGGACGAAGCTGTGGCGAAAGCCAACAACACGCCGTACGGGCTGTCGGCCGGCATCTGGACGGAGAAGGGCTCGCGCATCCTGTGGATGGCGAACAAGCTCCGCGCCGGCGTGGTCTGGGCCAACACGTTCAACCGCTTCGATCCCGCCGCGCCGTTCGGCGGCTACCAGGAGTCCGGATTCGGCCGCGAAGGCGGGCGCACGGGGCTGGAGGCCTACCTCAGTGTCTGAATCACCGCAGTCTGACCGGATACCGGTCGCGAAGACGTACAAGCTCTACATCGGCGGGGCGTTCCCGCGCTCGGAATCGGGCCGGGTGTACCCGGTGGCGGATCCACAAGGAAAGTTCCTGGCCAATGCGGCGCATGCCTCGCGCAAGGATGTGCGCGACGCCGTGGTGGTGGCACGCAAAGCGTTCGCGGGCTGGTCGGGCGCCACGGCGTACAACCGCGGGCAGGTGCTCTACCGCGTCGCCGAGATGATGGAAGGCCGGCGCGAACAGTTCGTGAGCGAGGTCGCCGCCTCCGAGGGGCTGACGGCCCACCTGGCGGAGTCCCTTGTGGACGAATCCATCGACCGGTGGGTGTGGTACGCCGGGTGGACGGACAAGGTCGCGTCGGTGCTGGGCTCGGCAAACCCCGTTGCGGGGCCGTACTTTTCGTTCACCGTGCCCGAGCCGACGGGCGTCGTCGGGGTGCTCGCACCGCAGAAGTCGTCGCTGCTCGGACTGGTGAGTGTGCTGGCTCCGGTCCTGGCGAGCGGGTCGACGGCCGTGGTGGTGTCGAGCGCCGGCCGGCCGCTGCCGGCGATCACCCTGTCGGAAGTACTGGCGACGTCCGACCTGCCGGGCGGAGTCGCGAACGTGTTGACGGGCCGCGCCGCCGAGCTGGGCCCGTGGCTCGCTTCCCACGGCGACGTCAACGCCCTCGACCCGGCCGGCGCCTCGCCCGAAGACCGCGTCAAGCTCGCCCGCGACGCCGCCGGCACCGTCAAGCGCGTGCTGACCGTGCCCGACGACGAACCGGATTGGACGGTGGCACCCGACCTGTCGCGGCTGCGGCGGTACCTGGAGGCGAAAACGGTGTGGCATCCACACGGCGTGTAGGTGCGTAACCCCAGCGGTCCGCGGATTTCGGGCCGATCCGACGCACGGCAAAGGGCGGGCCGCACCCCCTGGTGTGCGACCCGCCCCGGCATGCACTAACCCGGCACTGCATCACCCCGCACTGCGTCAGCCAGCACTGCCGGGCGCTGCGCTGCCCGGCACCGTCACGCGGTCGGCGCGAGCCCCTGGGTCACCGGGCCGACGTCGATCGTGTGGCTGACCGAGTCGGCGTCGACGGCGCCGAGGGTCCAGTCCATGAACACGGACGGGTCGATGTAGTCGCCGCGCGGGTTGGAGTGCGAGGGCGCGGCGACGCTGATGCCGTTGGGCGTCTGCTGGTTCGCCGCCGGCTCGACGCCGGTCCAGTGCAGCGGGACGTACGCCGACGAGCCGTCGACGATCGCGACGGTCGGCGCGTCGGCCGGGATCTGGTAGTCGACGAGCACGTTGTCGGCGCCCGTGAGGGTCACCGGCAGCTGCGGCGTGAGGGTGCACCGCTCACCCGGGTTGGCCGTGAACTGGATTGCGCCGTAACGGTTTCCGGCGCCCGCGCCGCCGTAGACGAGCTTGGTGGTGAACTGGTTCGACGTGCACGGCTGCACGCTCGACGCCGGGTCGGCGCTCGCCGTGCCTGCCGCGAGGGCCGTCACTCCGGCCGCCACTCCGGCGACGGCGACAGCGGCAACAGCGCGGGTGATGATCTTGCGAGTGGTCATGTCGGACACTTCCTCCCTGTAGCGCCCAGGCGGCCTCTCCGCCCCGGCAGCGATCTCCCCTTCGGTGATTCATCCACCTCGATCGCTCTCACCCGGAAAGACGCCCACCTCGAGGCCGGGATGCCCCGCTGTGGGATCGCCCGCACCGACGCAACCCCAGCCGACTCGAAACGTCCTGAAAGTGTTCGCGCGCGCGGAATTGCGCGCCCAACCGCCGGCTCACCAGGCGCTCCTTCCCGCCGCGGTGCCCACGAAAACGGCACGCCGGACAGGCATCACCGCGAGCCGGAAACGACCGGCGCGTTCAGTGAATGTCGTGCCGGCTCAACCGTCGTCCGGGCAGCGGCGTCCCAGGCTTGGCGCGCAAGCCGTCGATCATGATCATGATGCTGCGCTCTGTGGACATCCTGGCGATTTCCGGTGACCGGGACTCCAGTTGGCGCAGCAGCAGGGCGAACAGCATGGCCACGTCGCCTTCGCCGACATCCGGGCGGAGAGTGCCCTCTTGCTGGGCGCCGCGGACCATCACTTCCAATTCGGCGAGCAAGGACTCGCGCAGCTCGGCGATGGCCGGATCTTCCTTGAGGATCTCCAGCGCCTTCTTCGACACCATCGCCAGCTGCACCGACAGGTGCAGCTCCACCGACTGGTGGATCAGCCGCACCAGCGCCTGCCACGCGGTGGGTTCCTCTTCGGCCGCTCGCCGAGCGTCGTCGAGGACGCGCGAGAAGTTGTCGACCGCGACGGCGCGGATCAGGGCGTCGCGGTCGGGGAAGCGGCGGTAGAGCGTGCCGACCCCGACGCCGGCGGAGCGCGCGATCTCCTCCATCGGGATCTCGGGCCCGAACTCGGCGAAGATGGCCCGCGCGGCGGCGATGATCTGGTCGCGGTTGCGGCGTGCGTCGGCCCGCAGGGGCACCTGGGGATCTGCGCTCATGACCCAACCTTCCACTCACCGGGAACCCGCGAATTCTCGCATGGTCAAGGTTCGACGCACTGAACACACGAGTCGTCACCCCTTTGCTAGTGGACGAAGATCCTCCACATCGGTACCGTGGGCAATGAAGCGGAATGTAACCCTCCACATACATACAGCACCGGATCAGCCGGGACAACCGGCACGAATCCACCACACCGCACACCAGCCACACCGAGCACAGGCCACACCGAGCACACCACCAAAGGGGCGTCCACACCATGACCGAAGTTGCCGAACCCGAGCTCGCCAGCTTCCCGATGAAGCGCACGTGCCCGTTCGCGCCGCCACCGGAATACGAGCGGTTCGAAGGCGAGCGCGCGACGCTCGTCCAGCTGGACTCGGGCCAGCGCGCTTGGGTGCTCAACAAGCACGAAGACGTGCGCGCCATGCTGAACGACCCCCGGTTCAGCTCCAACCGCTTCAACCCCGGCTTCCCGATCCTGTTCCGCGACGGCGCGCCGCGCCGCGAGCGCAGGCTCAACCCTTCGCTGATCAACATGGACGCGCCGGAGCACGGCCCCGCGCGCCGCGAGGTCGTCGGCGAGTTCACCGTGAAGCGCATGAAGGCGCTGCAGCCGCGGATCCAGGAGATCGTCGACGAGCACATCGATGCGATGCTCGCCGGCGACCAGCCGGCCGACCTCGTGAGCGCGCTGTCGCTCCCGGTGCCCTCACTCGTGATCTGCGAGCAGCTCGGCGTGCCGTATGCCGACCACGAATTCTTCCAAAAGCACAGCTCCCGCATCCTCAGCCGGGACATCAGCTCCGACGAGCGGCTCGAATCCGTGCTCGCGCTCGAGGACTACCTGGACAAGCTGGTCACGGCCAAGGAACCCGCCCCGACCGACGATCTGCTCGGCCGCCAGATCGAGAAGCGGCGAGCAGAAGGCGACTACGACCACAACGACCTCGTGTCGCTCGCCTTCCTGCTGCTCATCGCCGGCCACGAGACCACGGCGAACATGATCTCGCTCGGCACCATCGCGCTGCTGCAGAACCCGGACCAGCTCGAGGCGATCAAGGCCGACCCTGGCAAGACCCTCGACGCCGTAGAGGAACTCCTGCGCTACTTCACCATCGCCGAGTTCGCGACCACCCGCGTCGCGACGGAAGACGTTGAGATCGCGGGCATCACCATCCGCGCCGGTGAAGGCGTGCTCGGCCTCAGCTACGCCGCGAACTTCGACGAGACCGCCTTCCCCGAGCCCGAAAAACTCGACATCACACGCGGCGGCCGCAAGCACGTCGCATTCGGGTTCGGCGCCCACCAGTGCCTCGGCCAGAACCTCGCGCGCATGGAGCTGCAGATCGTGTTCGACACGCTGTTCAAGCGCATCCCGACGCTCAAGCTCGCCACGAGTGTCGAGCAGCTGCCGTTCAAGCACGACTCCGCGATTTTCGGTCTCCACTGCCTGCCCGTCACCTGGTGAGGAAGGAATCATGACGACGCTGGAGGAGCTTCCGATCGCCCGGAAGTGCCCGTTCGCCCCGCCCGAGGAGTACACCCGTACGCGCGAAGAAGCGCCGGTGCACCGAGTGCGAATTCCGGACGGCAGACAGGCCTGGGTGGTCTCCCGGCACGAAGACGTGCGGGCCGTGCTGGGCGACCCGCGTTTCTCGGCCGACCGGATGCACCCCGATTTCCCGACGCTCATACCCGGCGGCAACGTCATCCGCCGCACCGAGTCCGAGCGCACGATGCTCGCGATGGACGCACCGCAGCACGGGCCGGAACGCAAGGCGGTGCTCGGGGAGTTCACCGTCAAGCGCGTCGGGGAGCTGAAGCCGCGGATCCAGGAGATCGTCGACGGCCTGATCGACGGCATCCGCGCCGCCGGAAAGCCGGTCGACCTCGTCGAAATGCTCTCGCTGCCCGTGCCGTCGCTGGTGATCTGCGAAATGCTCGGGGTCCCCTACGACGACCACGAGTTCTTCCAGCAGAACACCAAGCAGCTGATCAACCGGGCCACCACCGCCGAAGCGCGGCGCAGCGCGTTCGAACGCGTGCAGTCCTACCTCGCGGACCTGATCGCGAAGAAGGAAACCGATCCGGGCGACGACCTGATCGGGAGGCAGATCGTCAAGCGGCGCGCCGAAGGCACGTACGAGCGGGCGAAAATGGTGAGCCTCGCGTTCCTGCTGCTGGCGGCCGGCCACGAAACCACCGCGAACATGATCCCGCTCGGCACCGTCGCGTTCCTGCGCAACCCCGGCCAGCTCGAAGCGATCAAGGCCGACCCGGCCAAAACACTGCCTGCTGTGGAAGAACTGCTGCGGTACTTCTCCATTGTGGACACCACGACGCGGATGGCGAAGGAGGACGTCGAGGTCGGCGGCGTCACCATCAAGGCAGGCGAGGGCGTGGTCCTCATGGCCTACGCCGCCAACTGGGACCCGGACGTGTTTACGGACTCGGCGGAGTTCGACATCGAACGCGGCGCGCGCCCCCACGTCGCGTTCGGGTTCGGGCCACACCAGTGCCTCGGCCAGAACCTCGCCCGCACCGAGTTGCAGATCGTGTTCGACACCCTGTTCCGTCGCATTCCGACGCTGAAGCTCGCCGTGGCGGCCGACGATCTCGCCGTGAAAGACGACGCCTTGATCTACGGCCTCTACGAGCTGCCCGTGACCTGGTGAAAGAGGAGCCATGACCACAGCAGAAGACCTCGAACTGCCAGTGGCGCGCACCTGCCCGTTCGCGCCACCCGAGGAATACATGCGGATCCGTGACGAACAGCCGATCACCCGCGTGCGGATTCCTGACGGCAACCACGCCTGGGTCGTCTCGCGCCACGAGGACGTGCGGACGGTGCTGAACGACCGTCGCTTCTCCTCCGACCGGTTCGACCCGGGTTTCCCCGTGTTCGTCAAGGGCGGCAACGTGTTCCGTGCCGCCAACGCCGAGCGCACCATGATCACGATGGACGCACCCGAGCACGGGCCGGCGCGCAAGGCCGTGCTCGGCGAGTTCACCGTCAAGCGCGTCAACGCCATGCGGCCGCGGATCCAGGAGATCGTCGACGGCCTGATCGACGACATCCTCACCGCCGAAAAGCCCGTCGACCTCGTCGAAATGCTTTCGCTGCCCGTACCGTCCCTGGTGATCTGCGAGCTGCTCGGCGTTCCCTACGCCGACCACGCGTTCTTCCAGGAGAACACGGCGAAGCTGCTCAAGCGATCGGTCTCGTTCGAGGAGCGGCAGGCCGCGTTCGAACGGGTGCGGAAGTACCTCGACGGCCTGGTCACGGCGAAGGAAGCCGCTCCTGGCGACGACCTGCTCGGCCGCCAGATCGTGAAGCAGCGGGAGGAGGGCACCTACGATCACGGCGCTCTTCTCGGGTTGTCCTTCCTGCTGCTGCTCGCCGGCCACGAGACCACGGCGAACATGATCTCGCTCGGCACCGTCGGGCTGCTGCGCAACCCCGGGCAGCTCGAAGCGATCAAGGCCGATCCCGGCAAGACCCTCGACGCGGTCGAGGAACTGCTGCGCTACTTCACGATCGTCGAAACGGCGACCTCGCGCGTCGCGAAGGAGGATGTCGAGCTCGGCGGCGTCACCATCCGAGCGGGCGAGGGCGTGCTCGCGCTGGGCTACACGGCCAACTGGGACCCGGAGGTGTTCGCCGAGCCTGAAAAACTCGACATCACGCGCGGGGCGCGCCACCATGTGGCGTTCGGGTTCGGGCCGCACCAGTGCCTCGGCCAGAACCTCGCCCGCGCGGAGCTGCAGATCGTGTTCGACACTCTGTTTCGCAGGATTGCCGGGCTGCGGCTCGCCGTCGACGTGGACGAGCTGCCCGTGAAGGACGACGCGACCATCTACGGGCTGTACCGGCTGCCGGTGACCTGGTAGAGATCAGGTTGCTCCCACCACGAGCCAGGAAGAGGAAGTCATGAAGATCATCGCGGACACCGGCAAGTGCGTCGGCGCCGGTCAGTGCGTGCTCACCGAGCCCGCCCTGTTCGACCAGAGCGAGGACGACGGCACGGTCATCGTCCTCAACGACACACCCGACGGTGACCTCGTGGACAAGGCCCGCGAGGCCGTGAACGTCTGCCCGAGCCAGGCGCTGTCGCTGCAGGAGTGAGTCACCGCTTCGCGGCGGTGAACAGCACCGTCGTGTAGTCGCAGGTGAACCGACCGCCGCGGGCGTCGATCGCGGCGCCCACGGCGGTCAGGACCGTGGCCCGCTGTTCGTCCGAGAGCCGCGTGAGACCACCCTGCGTCGGAAGCAGGTCGAGGTATTCGTCGCGGGTGTAGTGGTGCTGCCACTCGTAGAACCGCTGTTCGAGCGCGCCGAACTCGCTTCCGGCCAGCGACTTCTCGACCACGGGCCGGTACGCGTCGCGGCTCGGCACACGATCGGCCTTGATCGGGAACTCCGGCACGGCCTTGCGGAACGCTTCGCCGAACGCCGCCGCGATGTCCTCCGGCGGCGCGAACACGTGCCAGAAGAGCCCCAGCACGCCACCGGGCCTGAGCACTTGCGCCGCCTGCCGGGCGCCCTCGACGGGATCGACCCAGTGCCACGCCTGCCCCGAGACGACGGCGTCGAAGGTGCGCCCGTTGGCGTCCCACTGCTCGAACCTGGCGACCTCGACCTCGATCCCCTTCGCACTGGCGAACTCCGCCATGCGCTCGTCGGGCTCCACGCCGAGGACCGCGCAGCCCCTCTCTCGCAGCTGACGGGCGGCGATCCCGGTGCCGCAGCCGACGTCGAGAACGTCGCGCCCGGCATCCGCGAGGCGGCCGATCAGCTCCGCGGGATACGGCGGGCGCGCGCGGTCGTAGCGCGCGGCGTCGACGCCGAACGACTCGGCGATCTGTCTCAAATGCTTGGTTCCGGTAAAGTGGGCATGTGCCCACTCTAGTGGGCAAGCGCCCACTACACCAGGAGTTCCTTCGTGCCGACCGGAGTTCACCTGCGTGACGTCCGCACCCAGCTGTTCGACGCCGCCGAGCGGGTACTGGCGAACGGCGGGCCGAGCGCGCTGACGAGCCGCGCGGTCACCGACGAGGCCGGCTGCGCGAAAGGCGTCCTGCACCGGCACTTCACCGACTTCGACGGCTTCCTGAGCGAACTCGTCCTCGACCGCATCGCCGCCGTCGAGGCGCGCGGGGAGGTGCTCGCAGAAGCCGCAGGCACCGGCTCGGTCGTCGACAACGTGACCGAGGCACTCACGGACGTCTTCTCCTCGGTCGCGGTGTCGATCGTCGCCCTGATCACCTTTCGCGACGAACTGCGCACCCGCCTGCGCACCGCGCGCCCCCGCGGCGTGCCCCTGGTCGGCGACGCCGCCCGCATGCTGGCCCGCTACCTCACGGCCGAACGAGCCATTGGGCGACTCTCCCCCACCGCCGACGTCGGCACGCTCGCCCCGACGCTCGTCGGCGCGGGCCACCTGCACTTCGCCGATCGCGGCTCGGCTCCGGCCTCGTTGCGCCCGATGGTGACCGCGGTGCTGTCCCCCGTGCTCGGGTGAGGGTGGCCGCCGGGAAAGCGGCCACCCTGCCTCAGAGCCGTTCGGACGTCGACGGGTCGAACGAATGGGTCTCGCCCTCGCCGCGCAACGCGACGCGCACGTTGTCGCCCATGCGGGGTGGCGTGCGGCCGTCCACGCGGACCACGAACCGGTCGTCACCCACCTTGCCGTGAATGTAGGCGTCGGCACCCAGTTCCTCGACCAGCTCCACCACCAGCTCGAAGCCGTCCTCGGATTCGCCGACGAGGTGCAGCGACTCCGGCCGGATTCCGAAGATCACTTCCGACAGGCCGCGCGAACGAGCCGCGCTCAGCACGTCCGTCGGAAGCGGCACCACGAGGTCGCCCAGCTGAACCCCACCCGTCGCCAGCGGCAACGTCGACAGGTTCATCGCAGGCGAGCCGATGAAGCCGGCCACGAAGGCGTTGGCCGGCGAGTCGTAGAGCGCTCGCGGGGTGTCGCACTGCTGCAGGAGCCCGTCCTTCAGCACGGCGACGCGGTCGCCCATCGTCATGGCCTCGACCTGGTCGTGGGTCACGTAAATGGTGGTCGTGCCGAGCCGGCGTTGCAGGGCCGCGATGTTGGCGCGCGTCTCCACGCGCAGCTTCGCGTCCAAGTTGGACAGTGGTTCGTCCATCAGGAACACACTCGGCTCGCGCACGATCGCCCGGCCCATCGCCACGCGCTGGCGCTGACCACCGGACAACGCACGCGGCTTGCGTTCCAGGTACTTCGTGAGATCCAGCATCCGCGCCGCCTCGGCGACGCGCGAGGAGATCTCCGACGAAGACATTCCGCGCAGCTTCAACGCGAAACCCATGTTGTCGGCCACGGTCATGTGCGGGTACAGCGCATAGGACTGGAACACCATCGCGATGTCACGGTCCTTCGGCGGCAGGTCGGTCACGTCCCGATCGCCGATCCGAATCGCGCCCTCGTCGATGTCCTCCAGGCCGGCGAGCATCCGCAACGCGGTGGACTTGCCGGACCCCGACGGGCCGACGAGCACCAGGAACTCGCCGTCCGGCACGTGCAGGTCCAGCTTGTCGACGGCGCGCACGCCGCCCGGGTAGACGCGCGAAGCATGGTCGTAACGAACTTCAGCGGACATGACTACTTCACCGCTCCCATGGACAGGCCGCGCACGAGGTGGTTCTGCGCGAACCACCCGACGATCATCACCGGCAGCGAAGCCAGGAGCGCGGCGGCGGACAGCTGGGCCCAGTACAGCCCTTCACTCGTGATGAAACCGACCAGGAACACCGGCACGGTGCCGGCACGGGCGGCGGTCAGGTTGACGGCGTAGAAGAACTCGGTCCAGGAAAAGATCACGCAGATCAACGCGGTCGCGGCGATGCCGGGCGCGACCACCGGCATGATGATCTTGCGCAGCAACGTCGGCAGGTTCGCGCCGTCGATGCGCCCGGCCTCGATCATCTCGCCCGGTACCTCGAGGAAGAACGACCGCATCATCCAGATCGCGAGCGGCAGGTTCATCGACGTGTACAGGATGATCAGGGCCCACACCGTGTCGAGCAAGTGGGTGTTCTGCGAAATGACATACAGCGGAATGATCGCCGCGACGATCGGCAGCATCTTCGTGGACAAGAAGAAGCTCAACGCGTTTTTCGTACCCTTCACCGGCGCCAGCGACAGCGCATACGCGGCCGGGATGCCCAGCAGCAGCACCAGCACCGTCGAGACGACCGTGACGAACGCCGAGTTCGCCAGATACGGCAGGAACCCTCCTTTGAGGACACCGGAGATCTGGTCGAACGTCGGCGAGAAGAAGAGCTTCGGCGGATCGGTGTAGGCGTCGGACTCCTGCTTGAACGCCGTGAGAATCATCCACAGCAACGGGAAGACGAACAGGATCGCCAGAATCCACGTGACGAACGTGAGCGAGCCTGGCCCGTAGCGGCGCTTGCGAGGCCGTACCTGGGAAACAAGCGTGGTCACTTCGTGCCTCCGTCCACGGAGAACGCGCGGAACATCAGCCGCAGCGCGAAAGTCGCGACGATCATCGTGATGATCACGACCACCACACCCATCGCCGAGGACTGACCGATGTCGAAGCCTTCGAACGCGCGCTGGTAGATGTAGAACGGCAGGTTGGTGCTGGCCGTGCCCGGCCCGCCCTGCGTCATCAGGAAGATCGCGTCGAAGCTGTTCACGATGTAGATCGCGCCCAGCAACGTCGCCAGCTGCAGGAACCGCGAAAGGTGCGGCAGCGTGATCGAGTAGAACGTGCGCCACCGGTTCGCGCCGTCGACCGACGCGGCCTCCAGCACCTCCTTCGACTGGCTCTGCAGCCCCGCCAGCGTCAGCAGCATCATGAAGGGCGTCCACTGCCACACGATCTGCGCCATCACCGCGGCGAGCGGGAACTGGGAAAGCCAGTCGACGTCGGTGTGGAACACGAAGTGCAGCAACCCGTAGGTCGGGTCGAACATCGTGGTCTTCCACAGCAGCGCCCCGGCCGCAGGCAGGATCAAGAACGGCGTGATCAGCAGCGTGCGCACGAACCCGCGGCCGGCGAACTTGCGGTCCAGTAGGATCGCGAGCCCGAGACCGAGCAACAGCGATACGAACACGCACACCACCGTCAGCACCACGGTGTTGACCAGCGCTCCGAGGAACGTGCTGTCGGTGAACACGTCGGCGTAGTTCTGGAAGCCGACGAAATGCCGCGACCCCGGCCGCACGAGGTTCCACGACTGGAACGAGTAGTAGATGGTGAGCAGGAAGGGAATCTGCGTCACCGCGATCACGAAGATCAGCGCGGGCAACAGCGGCAGCCGCCGTTTCCCGGCCGTGCCGGTGGCCTTCTTCGTCGACGTCGTGCGGGTGGTGGCCGACGCCGTGCCGGCGGGGACCGAGAGCGTACTCATGCGCTCACCTCGCTGACACCCGGTGCGGCCTGAGCCGAACACGCGGCGTGGAATCGTTCGTTCGCGGGCTCACTCATCCCTGCACCTCCTGGTAGGACTTGCCGACCGTCTGCGCGTACTTCTGCGATTGCGCGAGCGCGTCGGCCACGGAGGTCTGGCCCGCGATCGCCGCGGACAGTTGCTGGCTGACGCGAGTGCCGAGGTCCTGGAACTCCGGGATCCCGACGAACTGGATGCCGGGGTACGGCACCGGGTTCACCATCGTCTTCTGCTGGTTGGCGTCGGCGATACCGTCGAGGGTCGGCTGGGCGTAGGCCTTCGCCGCCTCGCGGTACTGCGGAATCGCGTACGTCGAGTTGCGGGTCCCCGGCGGCACCCGGTTCCAGCCGAAGGTCTCGCCGACCTTCTTGGCGTACGCCTTGTCGGTCATCCACGCCATGAACTTCCAGGCGTCGCCGGGGTCCTTGGCCGCCTTCGGAATGCCCAGCGCCCACGTGTAGAGCCAACCGCTGGCCTGCGTCTTCTCGACGGGCGCCGGCGCGTAGCCGTTCTTGCCGACGACCTTGCTGGTCGACGGGTCCTCGGTGGTGCCGGTCATCGACGTGGCGTCGTACCACATCGCGGCCTGGCCCTGTGCGTAGCGGGTGCCGCACTCGGAGAAACCGGCGCTGGAGGCGCCGACCTCGCCGTGGTCACGCACGAGGTTCACGTAGAAGTTGGCCGCCCGCTCGAAGTCGGGACTGGTCAGTTTGGCGTTCCAATCCTTGTCGAACCACTGCGCGCCGAAGGTGTTCGCGACCGTGGTGAACGGCGCGAGGCTCTCGCCCCAGCCCGGTTTGCCGCGCAGGCAGATGCCGGACACACCGGCCGCTTTGTCGTCGAGCTTCGCGGCGTAGTCGGCGATCTGCTGCCACGTCGGGTGCGCGGGCATGGTGATCCCGGCTTTCTGGAACAGGTCCTTGCGGTAGACGAGGAAGGACGACTCACCGTAGAACGGCACCGCGTACATCTGGTTCTGGTACGACAGCGACTGGCGGATGCTGGGGATGAAGTCGTTTTCGTCGTAGCCCGGGGTGGCCTTGATGTCCGGTTCGAGGTTCTCGAGCCAGCCATTGGCCGCCCACTGCGGAGCCTCGTAGTTGCTGATCATCACCACGTCGAACTCGCCGCCCTGGGTGGCGGTGGACGCGGTGATCTTCGCGCGCGCCTCGTTTTCCGGGAGGGAAACGAACTTGAGGTGCACGCCCGGGTTCTCCTTCTCGAATTCACTCGAGAGCGAGATGGCGTCCTTCATCTGCGGGTTGGAGACGATCGCGATGACGAGCGTTCGCCCACCGGTGCCGAACGACCCGGCTCCGGCGCATCCCGTGACGAACAACGCTGTTGCCGCGAGGAGGCACAGGAGCTTACGCACGGCCGCCTCCGGGGAGCACCTGGATCTTGAGACCCGAGCCACTGCGCATCTTCGCGAGCGCTTCGGGGTACTGCTCCAGCGGCAGCGTGTCGGTGATGAGCGCTTCGGTGTCGATGAAGCCCCCGGCCACCAGGTCGAGCGCCCTGCCGTAGCTGTTGAGCACGGCCATGGACCCGACGACGGTGATCTCGTCGTTGTAGATGCGGAAGGGCGAGAGCGACACACGGGCCTCGGCGGGGGCGACGCCGAACACGAGCAGGCGGCCACCACGGCGCAGCGCGTCGAACGCCGACTCGATGGCGGGCGCGGCGCCCGTGCAGTCGACAGCGGCGTCGTAGCTTTCGCCATCCAGCACCGACACGTCCCCGGCCACGGCGGCGGCCCCGAGTTCGGTGGCTCGCGGCAGGCGGTCGGCATTGCGGTCGACCACGGTGACGTGCGCGCCGGCGCGCTGCAGCAGCTGCTGCATGATCAGGCCCATGGTGCCGGCGCCGACTACGAGCAAGCGCTCGCCGGCCTCGACGCCGATGCGGCGCACGCCGTGCACCGCGCACGACACGGGCTCCACCAGCGCGCCCTGCTCCCACGTGAGCGAGTCGGGCATCTTGTGGCAGGTGTCGGCGGGCACGGCGACGTATTCGGCGAAGGCACCGTTGACGGTGTCGCCGGTCGCGTTCCAGTTGGCGCAGAGGTTGCCGTGGCCGCTGCGGCACTGCGTGCAGTATCCGCAGTAGATCGACGGGTCGACGGCCACGCGGTCGCCGACCTTCCACTCGGCCGGCACGTCGGCGCCGAGCTCGACGATCTCCCCGGCGAACTCGTGACCGGGAACGATGGGGTACGGAGTCGGCGGGAAGTGCCCGTCGGCGATGTGCAGGTCGGTCCCGCAGATGCCGCAGGCGCCGACCTTCACGACCACCTGGCGCTCTCCGGGCTTCGGATCGGGAACGTCGCCGACCCGGATTTCGCCGGGCCGGTCCACGATCGCGGCACGCATGCCCTCATCCCCTTCCTGGGCGCTCACATGAGCGATATTCACATGTGGTGCAGCTGTTAGGTGGACGTATTACAGGGGTTTTCACGGGCTTCCGTCAACCTTTCGGGCCGAATTCCGCGCTAGACTGCTCGTATGAGCAGGAGTAAGGTCGCAATGTCCATCACGGAAAGCCTCGAGCTGGCAACGGTCGCTCGCCGCTTCTACGTGCAGGGACGCTCGAAGCTGGAGATCGCCGCCGAGTTCGGCGTCAGCCGCTTCAAGGTCGCGCGCATGCTCGACACCGCGAGGGACCGTGGCCTGGTACGGGTGGAGTTCGACCTCCCCACACCCATCGACCTCGAGCTATCGGACGAGGTTCGGCGTGCCTACCGGCTGGAGCGGGCGTTGGTGCTCGAACGAGCGTCGCTGCGGGATCCGAAGGAGGTCGTACGGCGGAAGGTGGGGGCGTTGGCCGCGCACCTGCTCGAGGAGATCGCCACGCCGTCGGACGTGATCGGACTGTCGTGGGCGCGTTCGGTCAACGCGATGACCGAAGCGATCCGCACGTTGCCGCGCTGCCCGATCGTCCAGCTGTGCGGAGTGCAGGCCGGCATGGACATGCGCGGGCGTTCCGTGGAAACGGTGAGCCGCGTGACCTCGGTGTCCGGCGGCGACGCCTACCCGATCTTCGGCCCCCTCGTCCTGCCTGACCGGCGCACGACCGAGATCCTGCGCCACCAGCCCGGCATCGCGGAGACTTTCGCACAGTTCGGCAAACTCACCAAGGCCGTCGTGAGCATCGGCGCGTGGCAGCCCGGCGAATCCACGGTGTACGACGCCCTCGACGAAGCCGAACGCGCCGCCATCGCGGCCCGCGGCGCCACGGCCGAAGTCTCGGCTCGCCTCTTCGACGCCTCGGGCCACGCCCTCTCGACCGGCCTGGCCCACCACGTCCTGGCCATCAGCGCGGAGGAACTGCTCGCCGTGCCCGAGGTGATCGCGATCGGCTACAGCCGGCCCAAGGCGGAGGCCGTGGACGCGGTGCTGCGCTCGGGCATGGTGTCGACGTTGGTGACGGACGTGGGCGCCGCGGAGCCGCTACTGGAACTGGCGGCCGCGCGCCCGTTGTCAGAGTGAGGCGTCCGCCGCGAGGACGCCGGCGAGCAGCAGGAAGCAGATCCCGGAGCCGGCGTCGACCTTGCGCTGGGTCTTCGCGCGGATGCCCGTCGCCCCGATGGCCCGGCCGACCAGCAGGTACCCGAGCCCCGCGACGAGCTCGACCGCCAGGTACGCCGCACCCAGTTCCGCCAGTGCGGTGAAAATGAAACTCTTCAGGGTTTCCCTGGGATCTGCACTTGATCTCCGTGCGTGGCGGTCCAGGTACCGAACGCTTCGATCGGACCGAGGAAGGTCTCGCCGAGCTCGGTGAGCGCGTAGTGGCCGTTGTGGTGCGCCACGAGCCCGTACCCCTCGAGCCGGCGGACGGTCTCGGTGAGCACCTTCGCGCTGATCCCGCCGATGAGCGTGCGCAGCTCCCCGCGGCGCCTCGGGCCGTTGCGCAGAGCCCACAGGACCACCGGGTTCCGCGTGTTCCCCACCAGATCGAACGCCAGCCGCGTGGGGCAGCTTCCGGTTTCACCGACCTCGACTAACCCCGCTCCGCCGGGAACGTGCCCGGCGCCTGGCCTTCGGTCGTCGGCCCCAGGCACATCGGGACCACCGGTGACGTCGCGGCTTCCGTCGCTCGCACCGGGCACCTCGACCTCGGCCGGAAACCCGACGGCATCTCGGCTCCCGGTGCCGGATTCGGACGAGTCGGCTCGGCTGGGCACGGAACCCCCACCGACCACGGCCGATGCGGCGACCTCAGGAATCGTCCGACCGCCTCGTCTTCCGTCTCTCGCCGAGAACCACTCGGCACCGTCAGGAAACCACACAGCACTTCCGGTTCCGCCGCCCGAATCGGCCACCGCGGCGCGACCGAAAACCCCGGCGCTGGACTCGTTCGATGCGGCAACGCCGGAAACCGCTGTGGCGACCGGCCGTCCGTCGTCGGCACCGCCGGGAACGCCGGTGGCGTCGAGGCTTCCGGCGCTGGCGCCGGGTGCGTTGATCGTGAAGGCGTTCAACCTCGCGCCGGCGCAAGCGTGGCGGATGGCCCCGCCGGTGTTCGAAGGGCGGCCGCTCGGGGTGCCGCTGTGCGGTGATCCGGCGGCCGTCGCGGTGGTGGCTGAGCTGGTGCGGGACGTCGGCTGCACTCCGCTGCCCGCGGGTGACCTGGGCCGCGCCGTGTTGCTGGAGGCGACGGCCGCGTTCGCGATCGGGTTGTGGCAGGCCGGGTTCGATGCGCGGACGGCGTTCGTCTCCGGGTGATTTCAGGGTGTTCACCTGATGTGGCCACAGGGGGGGTGGGGCGATGGTGGGCGCCGTGACTAGGACTTCGCCGCGGTGGCGGCAGGTGGTGGTGTGGCTGCACGTGGTTTCGTCGATCGCGTGGATGAGCCAGGCGATGGCCCTCATGACCCTCTCGCTCGTCGCCCTCGCCGGCGACGCCGCGACGGGCGCCGCGGCGATGTCGATGTCCCGCCGGCTGGACACGGCACTGCTCGCCCCCCTGGCGAACGCCGCCGCCTTCACCGGACTGGTCCTGGCAGGCGCCACGGCCTGGGGCTTCTTCCGCCACTGGTGGGTGCTCGTGAAGTTCGGCCTGACGCTGGTGCAGCTCTACGCGGGGATCTTCGTGCTCTCCCCCGTGCTGGAATCCGCCGCCGCGACGGGCACCACCTCGTGGCGCCTGGCCGCCGGCGCAGGCCTCATGGCGGGCGGTTTGGCTTTCCAGGCTTGGGTTTCGGTCGCGAAACCGTGGTCGCGCACGCCCTGGTCCCCCACCGCGAAACCGCGCACCGCGCCGACGTGGGTCTTCGTGGCAGCCGTGGCGGCGCCGGCGCTCGACATCTGCGTGGGGTCGGTGCTGGGTTACCCCTTGCCCGCCTTTTCGCTCCTCATGCTCATCGTTCTGCTCAGTGCCCGCCGGCGGCGCCTGGCTCTCGCCTGACCCCGCCGGCGGTCCGCGCTACTCGACGTCGCCGCCGCTGTCGGGCTTCGCCTCGACGTCCCCGCCACTCGCCGGCTTGGCTTCCACGTCGCCACCACTGGCCGGCTTCACTTCGACGTCACCGCCGCTGTTCGTCTTGTCCTCCGCCACGGTCCCCTCCTCTCCCGCAGGCCAGCCGACGATAGGCGGCCGGCCGAGGCGCCCACGGAGGGTCCGGACAACCGTCACTCAAACGGACGCGCCAGCACGGCAATTGCCGCCCGCCCAGGCGCTCCAGGCGGACCAAGGTGGCTGCTCCGCCGACGTCGCGCCGCCATTCTCGAGCCGCGGCGGAACCGGAAGCAGCGCGAACCACAAGGCGCGATGACCACCGCTTCGAACCAACCGCCTCGCCGGCACTTTCTTCCCACGCGCTGAGCCGACAGCCGACAACCCCACAGGCGCGAGCTGTCCGCACCATCGCCGAGGCGGACAGATCGGCCGGTTTTCGGCTTGGCCAAGGCAAACGCACACAGCCTAGCGATGGCCGGAGCACTCCGCGCCGGGGCCACGGCCGCCTTCGACCGGCCCGGCGCGTTCGTCGAGAGCCGCGAAACCGCCGTCCGGCGGAACCGTCAGAGCTGGTTCACGTCCACGATCCGCACCACGGCCGAGCCCACCTCGTCCGACGCGCGCAGGTCCACTTCCGCGCTGATGCCCCAGTCGTGGTCGCCTGCCGGGTCGTCGAAGATCTGGCGGACGCGCCACACGTCGGGCTCCTGCTCGATGAGCAACAGCGCCGGACCACGGGCGTCCGGGCCGGTGCCGAGCGACGGGTACTCGTCGAAGTAGTCCAGCACGGCGTCTTCCCACGCGTCGGCATCCCAGCCGGCGGCGGCGTCCAGTTCACCCAGTGCCACGAAATCCCGACGCGCCGCCAATTCGACGCGACGGAACAGCTCGTTGCGCACCAGCACGCGAAACGCCCGCTCGTTGCGCGTCACCGCGGGCGGCTCCGACGGTGGCCGCGTCGAAACCGGACCCTCCTCGTCGGGGTGGCGCAGCGCTTCCCATTCGTCGAGCAGACTCGAGTCGACCTGGCGGACGAGCTCACCCAGCCATTCGATCAAGTCCTGCAGCGCCTCGGTTTTCGCCTCGTCCGGGACGGTGTGGCGCAGCGCGTCGTAAGTGTCGGCCAGGTAGCGCAGCACCAGCCCCTCGGAGCGGGCGAGTTGATAGAAGCCGATGTATTCCACGAAGTTCATCGCCCGCTCGTACATGTCGCGCACGACGGACTTGGGCGACAGCTCGTAGTCCGCGACCCACGGGTGCCCCTGCCGGTAGCTCGCGTAGGCGGCCGAAAGGAGCTCCTCCAACGGTTTCGGGTACGTGACGTCTTCGAGCAGCGTCATCCGCTCCTCGTACTCGATCCCCTCGGCCTTCATCGCCTGCACGGCCTCGCCGCGCGCCTTGAACTGCTGCTGTGAGAGCACCGGCCGCGGGTCGTCGACGGTCGACTCCACAATGGACACGACGTCGAGTGCATACGACGGCGAGTCCACATCGAGCAGCTCCACCGCGGCCAGCGCGAACGGGGACAACGGCTGGTTCAGCGCGAAGTCGAACTGCAGGTCCACCGTCAGCCGCACGATCCGGCCGTCCGCGTCCGGCGTGGACAGTCGCTCGACGACGCCGGCGGCGAGCAGCGCGCGGTAGATCGCGATGGCGCGCAGGATGAGCCTGCGCTGCGCCGGGCGGTCGGAGTGGTTGTCCTCCAGTAGGTGGCGCATGTGGTCGAAGGCGTTGCCCGGCCGGGAGATCACGTTCAGCAACATCGAGTGGCTGACCTGGAAGCTGGACGTCAACGGTTCGGGCTCGGCCGCGATGAGCCGCTCGAACGTGCTCTCCGTCCAGTTGACGAACCCCTCTGGCGCCTTCTTGCGGACGATCTTCTTCTTTTTCTTCGGGTCGTCCCCGGCCTTCTCCAGCGCCTTCGCGTTCTCGACGACGTGGTCGGGCGCCTGCACGACCACGTATCCGTCGGTGTCGTAGCCGGCGCGACCCGCGCGGCCGGCGATCTGGTGGAACTCCCGCGCCTTGAGGTGCCGCTGCCGCACACCGTCGTACTTGGTCAGCGCGGAGAACACGACCGTCCGGATCGGCACGTTGATGCCGACACCGAGCGTGTCCGTCCCGCAGATCACCTTGAGCAGGCCCGACTGCGCGAGCGTTTCGACCAGCCGCCGGTACTTCGGCAGCATGCCGGCGTGGTGCACCCCGATGCCGTGGCGCACGAGCCGCGAGAGCGTCTTGCCGAAGCCCGCGGAGAAGCGGAAGTCGCCGATCAGGTCGGCGATGGCTTCCTTCTCGGCCTTGGTGGTCACGTTGATGCTCATCAGCGTCTGCGCTCGCTCGATGGCCGCGGCCTGCGAGAAGTGCACCACGTACACGGGCGCCTGGCCGCCGTTGAGCAGCTCCGACATCGTCTCGTGCACCGGGGTGAGCGCATAGCGGAAAGTCAGCGGCACCGGGCGCTGCGCCGACGTCACGACGGCCGTCGACCGGCCCGTGCGGCGCGTGAGGTCCTTCTCGAAAAAGGAGACGTCGCCGAGCGTCGCCGACATCAGCACGAACTGGGCGTTCGGCAGCTCGATGAGCGGGACCTGCCAGGCCCAGCCGCGGTCGGGCTCGGAGTTGAAGTGGAACTCGTCGGCCACGACCTGGCCCACGGGCGCGTCGGCACCGAAGCGCAACGCGATGTTCGCCAAGATTTCCGCGGTGCAGCAGATGATCGGGGCGTCGGCGTTCACGCTCGAGTCGCCGGTCATCATGCCGACCTGATCGGCGCCGAAAATGTCGATGAGCTGGAAGAACTTTTCCGAGACCAGCGCCTTGATGGGCGCGGTGTAGTAGCTGCGCCTGCCGTGGGCGAGCGCGGTGAAGTGCGCTCCGACGGCCACGAGGCTCTTGCCGGAGCCCGTCGGCGTCGAGAGGATGACGTTGGCCCCCGAGACGACCTCGATCAGCGCCTCCTCCTGCGCCGGGTACAGCTGAATGCCCTGGTCGGCCGTCCACGTGGAGAAGGCTTCGAACAGGGCGTCGGGGTCGGGTTCCGCAGGCAGGAGGTCTGTGAGTGTCATCGTGGCGCCCATCGTGCCATCCCGCGGCCGCCGGACCCCCAGGGGCGATCGCGGTTGCTTGCCGTAACCCGTAGGCTTCGCGGTACCGCGCACCGACCGGGAAGGCTTCCGAGCGGGCGCGCGTCCACGGGCGGTACTCCGGAGGGTTCGCAGAATGGCACAGGACATCATCCCGATCGAGCTCGGGCTCCCGCAGGGCGACGTCGTCACCCTGTGGGCTCCGCGGTGGCGGGAGGACGGCGAGGAGTGGGAAGCGTTCCTCGGCGACGAGGACGACCTGTACGCCTTCCCCGACGCTGCCCACCTGGCCGCTTTCGTTCGCACGTCCGACCAGCACGACCTGCTCGACCACCCCGCGTGGGATGCCGTGCCGGCACTGAACGTGCCCGAACTGATCCCCGACGACGACCACTCCTACGACCTCGTCGGCGTGCCCGAGCTCGTGGCCGAGGAGCCCGATTCGTGGACGATCGGGGAACTCGCGGAGATCGTCGGCATCGTCCGATCGCTCGCCGACGTCTGCGAGCTCGAAGAGGTGCACGAGGTCCTCGACGCCTACGAAGGGTTCTCGCTGCTCGAACAGGGCCGCCTCCCGTTCACCGGCCGCGACGGCCAGATCCTGTGGAACGACCTGTCGAAAGCCGTGTCCGAAAAGTGGGACACCGTGCTCGACGCGATCGACGGCATCGTGACGGTGCCGGACGTCGACGCCGCGGTGCTGGAGCAAACGGCCGAAGAACTGGCCGCGTTCCACGAGGAGTCGGCCGAAGCCGAGGCCGCCGAGCCAGAGGACCTCGAAGCCGTCGACGCGCCCGACTCCGACGAAGAAGAGGACGACGAGCCCGTCGGGTTCTGGGGCGAAGTCGGCATCGACCCGATCAAGATCGTCACCGCCGGCGCGGAGTACTACACGCTTCGGTGCTACCTCGACGACAAGCCGATCTTCCTCGGCACCGGCGGCGAGATCGACGTCTACCCGTCGGAGAAGAAACTCCTCGCGGCCATCAAGGACGCCGACGACCTCGCCGAAACCGACCTCGCCGAGGTGTCCACATGGGACGAGGTGCTGGCGAAAGCCGCCGCGGGAGACCTCGAAATCGAAGTCGACGCCGAAAACACCTACGTGCTCAGCGGCATCGACGACGACATCGCCGAAGGCCCCGAATCCATGGACCCCAACCAGCTCGAGCTGGCCGTCGAACTCATCACCGACGCGGCCGAATGGGCAGGAGACGAATCCGCCGAGTCCGTCGAAGCAGCCCTCTCACAAAACGAAAGCCTCGGCTGGCTCGTGTCCTTCGTCCTGCGACCCGACCCGACCCGCCTCGAACCGAGCGCCCCGTTCGACGCCGAACAGAGCGCGTGGCGCAAACTCGTTGAGGACTTCGAAAACCGCCTGGCTGTAATTTAGGCCTCGGCTTCGCCGAGGCGTGCGAGATCGCCTTTGAGCGATCTCGCTCTGTGGTTGGGTTCGACGGTGCAGGTCGCGACTCCGGGTGATTCACGACCTCAGCGTGGGTCGCGACCCGGCCTGGTTCGCAACTCCGGCGCACTCCAGGACACAGCGCGATCCACGAGCCGGCGCGGTCCACGGTGCCAGAACGGACGCGGGCCCGGCGCGGCCCACGAACCCCGGCGCACTCCAGGAGCCGGCGGGGGTTCACGAGCCGGCGCGGTCCACGGCGTCAGAGCGGTCGCGACCCGGTGTGGGTCACGAACCCCAGCGCGGTCCGAGCCGGCGTGGGTTGCGACTTGGGCGCGGTTCACGGCGCGGTGCGGTCGGGGGGTGCGGGGGCGGGTGCGGGTTCGGCGCGCACGGGAACGACAGTGATCGCCAGCGCCGGGAAGATCGCGGCGAGCACAAAGGCCAGTGCGTAGCGGCTGTCGCCGATCACCAGGCCCAGCAGCGGAGGCGTGAGCGACGCCGCGATGTTCTGCGCGGTGTTCTGCGCGCCCATCGCACGGCCGGACCAGGCGGCGCCGGCGAGTTCGGCGGAGGCCGTGAAACCGAGGCCGTTGTCGGCGACCGTGACGACCGCGGCGAGAACCAGCGCGGCGAGCACGAGCCACAGCCAGGTCACGTCGCCCAGCGCCACCAGGAGCATCACGGCGCAACTGGCGAACGCGAGCTGCCGCATGGGACCCAGCCGGCTGCCGACACGGTCGGACCACCAGCCCGAAGCGAGCCGCCCGAGTGCACCGAGCACCTGCGCGACCGCGACGAACACACCGGCCTGCGCGGGCGTCCACTGGTGCTGCGACACCAGGTACACCGGCGCGAACGCCGAAACCGCGAACTGCGGCACCACCAGCAGCGCGCTCGCACCGTGCACCCGCCACAACCACGGCTTGCGATACGGCGACGGCGGCTTCTCGACGCCGGCCGCCGGGCGGGGTGGCCGCGGCGGGTCCAGCACGAACAGTGCGACCAGCGAAGCCACGACGATCGCGAGCCCCGCCGGCAACAGCAGCGCCGCCTGGAAACCCCAGTGCGCGGCCAGCGGCGGCAGCCCCACCGCCGCCACGCCCACACCGAGCGGCTGCGCCGTCTGCCGAATGCCCATGGCGACGCCGCGCTCGGACTTCGAGAACCAGCCCATCACGACCCGGCCGCTTGCCGCGTTGACCGAAGCCGTGCACGCTCCGGCAACGAGGAACAAGCCAAAGAGTAGGCCGACCGGGTGAAACCACACGGCGGCGTACACCAGGAGTAGCCCCGAGACGCCGAGGCCCAAGGCCATGATCAGCCGCTCTCCGTAACGGTCCGCAGCCGCGCCCCACCCGATCAGGGTGAGCAGCACGCCGATGCTCGGGGCGGCGACAACGGTGCCTGCCTCGGCCAACGTCAGGTGGTCGGCGGTGCGCATGGCGGGAACGAGAAACGGAAGGCCGTAGAGGAAGGCGCAGCTGGCCGTCTGCGCGGCGAGTCCGAGCGCGAGGATGAACCACCGCCGCGCGTTCGCCTGCACTTTCGCCCCGGCCTCGACCTGCGCCACCACGCTCACCGTCTCATATTCTGGAAGCAATCTCCTATATCGTGGACTTTAGTTGAGGCATGCTAAGGAACGCAACCGCCTTCGCGGCGGTCGCGTTCGGCGGCTGCGGTCAGGTGAGGGCGGCGTACCCGGGCTTGATCACCTCGTCGATCAACGCGAGCCGGGCGTCGAAATCGAGGAACGCGGATTTCATGGCATTGATCGTGAACCAGCGAAGATCATCGAGACCGAAGCCGAACGTGGTCGCCAGTGCGGCGAATTCACTGGTCATCGTGCATCCGCTCATCAGCCGGTTGTCGGTGTTGACCGTGACCCGGAAGTGCATCCGGGCGAGCAGCGCGATGGGGTGCTCGGCGAACGAGGCGACCGTGCCCGTCTGGACGTTGGACGTGGGGCAGATCTCCAACGGTATGCGGCGGTCGCGAACGTAGCTCGCCAGCCGTCCAAGGTGGACGGTTCCGTCCGAATCGGTCTTGATGTCCTCGACGATCCGCACGCCGTGACCGAGCCGTTCGGCCCCGCAATACTGGATGGCTTCCCAAATTGAGGGCAGCCCGAATGCCTCACCCGCGTGAATGGTGAAATGCGCATTGTTGCGGCGCAAGTAGTCGAACGCGTCGAGATTCCGGGTGGGCGGAAAGCCGTCCTCGGGGCCGGCGATGTCGAAGCCAGCGACGCCCGAGTCGCGGTACCGCACGGCGAGCTCGGCGATCTCGAGCGCACGGGCGTGCTGGCGCATTGCGCAGAGCAACGTGCGCACGCAAATGGTTCCGCCGGCGGTGGCCACGCGGCGTGTTCCCTCGGCGAAACCGGCCTGTACAGCCTCGATCACCGCATCGAGTGACAGTCCGCGTTCGACGAAGAGCTCCGGTGCGTAGCGGACCTCGGCGTAGACGACACCGTCGGCCGCGAGGTCTTCCACAGCTTCCGCGGCTACCCTGACCAGCGCTTCCTCGGTCTGCATGACGCCGCAGGTGTGGGCGAACGTTTCGAGGTAGGACACGAGGGAGCCGGAGTCGGCGGCGTCGCGGAACCAGCGGCCCAGCGCGTCGACGTCGGTGGTGGGCAGGGCCCGGTAGCCCGTGGCCTCGGCCAGTTCGGCCACGGTGGCCGGGCGGAGCCCGCCGTCGAGGTGGTCGTGGAGGAGGACCTTGGGGGCACGGCGCAGGATCGCTGTGCCGATCGGAGTGTCCGCATGGGTTACGTCTGACATGCACCAACGGTAGTCGCTGCGCCATTCCCCTACATGGCCGTAAGCTCCGTCGCCCGAGGCAACCCTCAGCTTTGACGATCAAGGTTTGAATCGGCCATCCGGGTAACGGTGGCGTTATCCCGTCTTACCGGGGGCCACACACACAGCAATTTTTCAGTCGATAAGCTTCGGTCCACGTCCCTTCCATTTCCCCGCCGACGAAGGACACAGCAGTGACCACTGACAACCACATTGCCGCTCCGTCCTTCGACCGGATGCGCAACATGCTGGTGCGCGCGGCCGAGGTGCGCGAGAGCGAACAGCAGCAGATCTTCGACGCGCTGGACGACATCTACGCGCGGCTCGCCCCGGTCGACTCGCTGGGCGCGGTGCGCAAGCGCCTGTCCGAAATGCCCGACCGCACCGAGGTCGGCGTGATCGCGGAGCGGCTCGACGAGGCCATGACCCGTCTGGAAGCCCAGGACAACGCGATCGCGGCCCTCACCCACGCGGTCGAGAGCATCGTCGACAAATTGGCCAAGCCGTTTGCGCAGCTCGACGGCAGGCTCGACGGCATGGCCGCACGCTTCGAAGGCGTCGCGGGCCGGATGGACGGGCTCGAGGACAAACTGCAGAACATCCACCGTCGGCTCGACGAGCTGGGCGGGCACCTCGACAAGCAGGACGCGAAGCTCGACGCCGTGCCGGCGACCACGCAGGGCCCGGTGCGCGAGCGCATCGAGCTGGCGGAGGCGAACCTGCGCGAGCGCATCGAGACCGTGGACCACGAACTGCGCTCCCGCGTCGACGAGCTCGACCGTGCCACCAAGGAGCGCATCGGCAGCACCACCGACGCGCTGCGCACCGCCATCACCGAGACCGGCGAGATGGTCGACTCCTCCGATCGCCTCGAGAACCTCGGCACGCGCCTCGATGCGGTCACCCAGCGCCTCGACGACCTGGGCAACCGGCTCGACAAGGTGGAAGACGGCTTCGCGTCCCAGCTCGGCGACCTCGACGGCTCGGTCAAGTCCGGCCTCGCGAAGGTCGAAGGGACCCTCGCCAAACAGCCCGACACCGACTCCGTCGACTCCCTCGTGCGTCGCTCCAACGACGAGTCCGTCCGCCGCATCGGCGGCCAGCTGGATGAAGCCATGGCCACCTTCGCCGAACTCATGCTCGGCGGCGGCCCTGCCGTCCAGCAGATCGCCCCTGCGCCGCCCGCCCCTCGCCAGCCGCGTCGCAGCTCCCGCAACGGCCGCTCCCCCAAGGCCGCCGACGCGAAGACCAAAACCAGCTCCGACTCGGACGACACTGCCGCTGAGTGACTCGTGAGTGGCGGCGCCGGTTCTGTTAATCACCGGCTAGGACCGACACCGCCACTCACGAGTCCGGCGGAGCGCGAGGGTCAGGAGCGAATGGTCTCCACCACGATGGGGCCGGACGCCGGCGCCATGTCCGCCACCGTGAACGCGCCCTCCAGCGCCGCCAGCGCGGCGGGTACCGCAGACGACGTGTCCGTGTGCAGTTCCAGCAAAGGATCCCCCGCGGCCACGCGGTCGCCTGGTTTGGCGAGGCAGAGCAGGCCCGCCGCGGACTGGACGGGATCTTCCTTGCGGGCACGGCCCGCGCCGAGGCGCCAGGCGGCGACACCGACGGCGTAGGCGTCCAGCGAAGCCAGCACGCCGGACGCCGGCGCGGGGACCACGTGAACGTGACGTGGTTGCGGCAAGGGTGCCGAAGGGTCGCCGCCTTGGGCGGAGATCATGCGGCACCACGTTTCGTACGCCGCACCCGAAGCCAGTACCACCGCCGGGTCCACTGAGGACAACCCGGCCAACGCGAGCATTTCTCGGGCCAGCGCCACGGTGAGCGCGACGACGTCGGGAGGGCCGCCGCCCTTGAGCACGTCGACCGCTTCGGCGACTTCGACGGCGTTGCCGACGGCACGGCCCAGCGGAATGTTCATGTCCGTGATCAGCGCTGTGGTCGCCACGCCGTGGGCGGCGCCGATGGACACGAGCGTCGAGGCGAGCGCCCGGGCGTCGGCAACGGTCTTCATGAAGGCGCCCGAACCGGCCTTCACATCGAGGACCAGGGCGGACGCACCCTCGGCGATCTTCTTCGACATGATCGACGACGCGATCAGCGGCACCGACTCGACCGTCGACGTCACGTCCCGCAGCGCGTAAAGCTTCTTGTCCGCCGGGGCCAAACCGTCGGTGGCCGCGCAGACGACGGCGCCCACCGACGACAGCTGCGCGGTGATCTCGTCGAGCGACAGGGCGGCTCGCCAGCCCGGAATGGACTCCAGTTTGTCGAGCGTCCCGCCGGTGTGGCCGAGGCCGCGGCCCGACAGCTGCGGCACAGCCGCGCCGCAGGCCGCGACGAGCGGCGCCAGCGCCAGGGTGATCTTGTCGCCGACGCCGCCCGTCGAGTGCTTGTCCACCGTCGGACGCGAAACGGGAAGCGACAGCCGGGAGCCCGACGCGATCATCGCCGCCGTCCAGCGCGCGGTCTCCTCCGGCGACATGCCCCGCAGGAAGATCGCCATCGCCAAGGCCGCCATCTGCTCCTCGGCGACCTCACCGCGCGTGTAGGCGTCGACGACCCAGTCGATCTGCGCGTCCGAGAGCCGCCCGCCGTCGCGTTTGGCGCGGATGACGTCCACCGCGACCGGATCCGGTGCCGCCTCCGCGGGAGGCACCGCGTCGGCGGGCGTCACGGCAAGTGCTCCGGCCCGAAGGCATCCGGTAGCACGTCGAACATCGGCAGCACCCCGCGTGGCGTGTCGACCAGGCACGCCGGGCCGCCCAGTTCGAACAGGATCTGCCGGCACCGGCCACACGGCATCAGCAGCTCGCCCGCACCGCTGCGGCACGCGACGGCGACCAAGCGGCCCCCGCCCGACAGTCGCAGCTGGCCCGCCATCGTGCATTCCGCGCACAACCCCAGCCCGTAGGAGGCGTTCTCGACGTTGCAGCCGGTCACCACTCGGCCGTCGTCCACCAGCCCGGCGACGCCGACGGTCAGGCCCGAGTACGGCGCATACGCGAGCCCCGCCGCCGAGATCGCGGAGGACCGAAGGGCCTCCCAGTCCACAGTGGACATCAATCGCCCTCCCCTCGTCGGTACGGTGCCCCGTCCGCCTTCGGCGGCCGTAGCCGTTGCGACGCCACGGCCAGCACGATCAACGTCACGAAATGCGCCGTGTACGGGATCAAGTCACTCGGCAACGTGTCATTGGTCCAGTAGATCGCGTACAGCACCCCGGCGCCGACCACTCCGAGCGCCGCCGCGAGCCAGCGACGGCGAATCAGCTGCACGATCACGATGATCACCAGCAGGATCACGGTGCCGTACAAGAGCGCGAGCACCGCATCGCCACCGCCGGCGAGCTGCAGGCCATCGGAATAGCCGAACAGCGCCGCGCCGCCGAGCAGGCCGCCCGGCCGCCAGTTGCCGAAGATCATCGCGGCGATGCCGATGTAGCCGCGGCCGTTCGTCTGGTTCTCCAGGTAGTCGGCGCCACCCTTGAGCAGCACGAGCGAAGCGCCACCCATACCGGCGAAGCCACCGGAAATCAGCACACCCAGGTACTTGTAGCGATACACGTTGACCCCCAGCGACTCCGCCGCCACCGGGTTCTCACCGCACGAGCGCAGCCGCAAACCGAACCGCGTGCGCCACAGGATCCAGTAGCTCACGGGCACCAGCACGACCGCGATCATCGTCAGCGGCGCCACCCCCGTGACGAGGCCACGCAGGATTCCGGCCACATCGGACAGTCCCACCCGCTGCTGGTCCTCCAGTGAGCCCAGCCACCTCGACAGCCCGGCCGCGGAGTAGGTGTCGAACTTCGGCACCGGCGGCGATTGCCGCGGGTTGCCCGAGATCGGCTCGAAGATCAGGTTCGCCAGGTACTTCGCGACACCCAACCCCAGCAGGTTGATCGCCACACCGGACACGATGTGGTTGACGTTGAACGTCACCGTCGCCACCGCGTGCAGCAGGCCACCGAGCGCGCCGAACGCGATGGCCGCGAGCAGCCCGACCCACACGCCTCCGTAGTACGAGCCCCACGCCGCGCCCCACGTACCGAGGATCATCATGCCTTCGAGGCCGATGTTGACCACGCCCGCGCGTTCGGCCCACAGCCCGCCCAGCGCACACAACAGGATCGGCAGCGCCAGCCGCAGCGCGGTCGAGGCGGTGTTGCTCGACGTCAGGGCCGAAACACCCGTGGCGTACGACGCCGTGGACATCACCGCGATGGCGATGACGGCCCAGATCACGCCCCGCAGCCAGCCGGGGATCCGGCGACGACGGCGCACCACCGGCATCGGCATGCCGGCGTCCGGGTCCGGGCGGGAAAACTCCGTCACCTGGCTCACACCGCACCGCCTTCCGCGACCGAGGCACCCCGGCGCCCGTTGCGGCCGAGCGCCCGGCCCACTCTGCGTTGCTCGGCGGCGAGGTCGGCACGGCGCACGATCTCGTAGGCCACGACGACCGACAGCACGATGATGCCCTGCATGATCGTCGCGATCTCCTTGGACACGTTGATCTGCTCGAGCGACACCGCCGACGTGTCGAGGAAGGCCCACAGCAGCGCGCCGAACGCAATGCCGCCGGGATGGTTTCGGCCTAACAGCGCCACGGCGATGCCGGTGAAGCCGTAGCCCTGTGTCGCGGTGATGCCGTAGCTGTAGTCGCGGCCGAGCAGCTCCGGCATCGCGATCAGACCGGCCACCGCGCCCGAGAGGATCATTGCGATCAGCGTCATCTTCTTCGCGCTCACCCCGCCGGCCGCGGCGGCCGTCGCCGATTCACCGCTGGCCTTCAGTTCGAAGCCGAAGCGCGTGCGGTTGAGCATGAACCAGTAGGCGATGCCGATGACGATCGCGATGAACACGAAGCCGAACAGCGTGCCCTGCCCGATCGGGATGCCCGGGATGCGCCCGGACGGCGAGATCACCCGCGTCGCGATGTTGTTGCCGGTCTGCACGCCGAAGCGGTCTGCGTTGACCAGGAACGCCACGATGCCGGCGACGATCGAGTTCAGCATGATCGTGGAGATGACCTCGCTGACGCCGCGCGTCACCTTGAGCACGGCCGGGATCGTCGCGTACAACGCGCCGGACGCGATGGCGACGAGCAGGATCACGACGGTGTGGATGACCGGCGGCAGCTGCAGCGCACCGCCGATGATCGCGGCCACGATGGCGGCGAACCGGTACTGCCCTTCCACACCGATGTTGAACAGGTTCATCTGGAAGCCGATGGCCACCGCGAGCCCGGACAGGTAGTAGACGCAACCCAGGTTCACCGTGTCGATCGCGGTGGAGCCCTTGAACAGCTGGCTCACCATGGTCCCGTATGCCTGCAACGGGTCGGCGCCCGAAATGACCAGCGCGATCGCCGAAAGGATCACGGCGAACACGATGGCGAGCAGCGGCGGCAGGAGCCGCGTGCGCCACGAACTCATTCTTGCTCTCCCCCTTCTCCGGCCCCGGTCATCGCGGAACCGAGTTCCTGCGGGGTCACCGTGGCCGGGTTCGCCTCGCTCACGAGGCGGCCGCGCAGCATCACGCGGATGGTGTCGGACAGACCGATGAGCTCGTCGAGGTCCGCGGAGATCAGCAGCACGGCGAGGCCCGCCGCGCGCGCCTGGCGAACCTGTTCCCAGATCATCGCTTGCGCGCCGACGTCGACCCCGCGCGTCGGGTGCGAAGCGATCAGCAGCACCGGGTCGCCGGACAGCTCCCGGCCCACGATCAGCTTCTGCTGGTTACCACCCGAAAGCGCGGCGGCAGGCACGTCGATGCCCGGCGTGCGCACGTCGTAGTCGCGCACGATGCGCTCGGTGTCGCGCCGAGCGCCCGCGATGTCTAGCACCTGTCCGTGGGAAACCGGTTCCCGCGTCTGGTAACCGAGGATCCGGTTGGCCCACAACGGTTGGGTCAGCAGCAGGCTGTGCCGCGTGCGGTCCTCGGCGATGTATCCGATGCCGGCCTCACGGCGGGCGAGGGTGCCGACCTTGTCGAGGTCGTGCGCCTTGCCGTCGGTGTCGACGAGCTCCAGGTGCCCGCCGCCGGCCTTGCGCATCCCCATGATCGTTTCGACGAGCTCGGTCTGCCCGTTGCCCTCCACGCCGGCGATGCCGAGCACCTCACCCGCGTGGACGGTGAAGGTGACATCGTCGAGCACGTTGCGTTCGGAGCCTTCCGCGGCCAGCCGCAGCTCGCGGACCCGCAGAACATCCCGATCGGTCACGGTCGATTCGCGCGTCTGGGGGCTGGGCAACTCCGAACCGACCATCATCTCGGCCAGCTGACGGGTCGTGACGGTCTTCGGATCCACGGTGCCGACCGTGGTGCCACGGCGGATCACCGTGACGGTGTCAGCGATCGCGCGTACCTCGTCGAGCTTGTGCGAGATGAACAGGAACGTGTAGCCGCCGGCCTTCATCTCGCGCACCGTGGCGAAGAGCGAATCCACCTCCTGCGGCACGAGCACCGCCGTCGGCTCGTCGAGAATGATGATCTTCGCGCCGCGGTAGAGCACCTTCACGATCTCCACGCGCTGGCGGTCGGCGACGCCGAGCTCCTCCAGCAGGGTGTCCGGCTTGGCGTGCAGCCCGGACCGCTCGGCGAGCTCGGCCAGTCGCGTGCGGGCCGCGCGGCCGATGCCGTGCAGCGCTTCCGCGCCGAGGAACACGTTCTCGGCCACGGTCAGGTTGTCCGCGAGCATGAAGTGCTGGTGCACCATGCCGATCCCGGCGTGGATGGCGTCCTGCGGGTTGCGCAGTTTCACCTCGGTGCCGTTGATGGCGATGGTTCCCTCGTCGGGCTGCTGCATCCCGTAGAGGATCTTCATCAGGGTCGACTTGCCGGCACCGTTCTCCCCGCACAGGGAGTGGACCTCGCCCGTGGCCACGGTGAGGTTGACGTCGGAGTTGGCGACCACGCCGGGGAACCGTTTGGTGATCCCCGTCAGTGCGACGGCCGGCACGCCCCGGTCGGGGACGACTTCGGCCTCGGTTTCGCTCATCGGAACCGGAATCCGTTCTTTCGAAACGCGTCAGGGCTCGGAGGGGGGTGTCCCTCCGAGCCCCGCGCACACGGTGAGTCTTACTTGGCCGGCTTGGTCGCGACCTGGATGGCGCCCGAGATGATCTGCGCCTTGTAGCCGTCCAGCACGTCCTTGATGTCGTCGACCTTGCCGCCGGAAGTGGCGTAGCCGACGCCGTTGACCCTCAGGTCGAATCGCTTCGGCAGGCTGCTGAGGTTGTTGCTCGCGTAGTCCTGCAGGTATTCGTACACGGCCACGTCCACCCGCTTGACCATCGAGGTCAGGATGATGTCCTTGTCGGCGGCGACGGTCTTCTGGTTGTACTGGTCGGAGTCGACGCCGATGGCCAGCACGTTGGCCGCCTTCGCGGCATCGAACACGCCCTTACCGGAGGCGCCGGCGGCGTGGTAGACGACGTCCGCACCGCGCGCGATCTCCGCGGCGGCCTTGGCGTTGCCCTTCGGCGGGTCCTGGAAACCGGAGAAGTCGCCGGCCGGCGTCAGGTACTCGTCCTCGATCTTGATCTTGTTCGAGACGGCCTTCGCGCCCTGCAGGTAGCCCGCTTCGAACTTCTGGATCAGCGGAGTGTCGACGCCGCCCACGAAGCCAATGTGGCAGTTCTTGCTCTTGTACGCGGCGGCGACGCCGGCGAGGAACGACCCCTGCTCTTCGGCGAACACCAGCGGGGTGACGTTCGGGAGGGTGATCGAGTCGTCGTCCACGATCGCGAACTTGGTGTCGGGGTGCGCGGTCGCGACAGCCTTGACCGACGGCGCGTACGCGAACCCGACGGCGATGATCGGGTTCAGCCCCTGCTGCACCATCTGCTCGAGGCGCTGCTGCTTCGCCGCTTCACTTTCGCTCGCGCTCGCCGTGCTCTCGACGACGGTCGGGACCCCCATCTCCGACTTCGCGCGGTCGGTGCCGGCCGCGGCGGCGTCGTTGAACGACGCGTCACCTCGGCCGCCGACGTCGAAGGCGAGACCGATCTTGAGCTTGCTGCCGTCGACCTTGCCGGTCGGGGCGCTGCTCTGAGTGGTCTGGGCCGGTGCGGCCGGCGGCTTCGGTGCGGTGATGCAGCTCGATCCCGAGCCGCCGCCCGAAGCGGTGTTGTTACTGCTTCCGCCGGTGTCCTTTGCGCACCCGGCCAAGGTGAGAACCCCAGCCATGGTCACGGCGGCCAGCGCGGTTCCACGCATGCGACGCAACGTGTGTCTCCCTCCCCGCTGATCCAGCGGATGAATCGAGATCGACCCAGCCACGGCGCTGGGTTCGACCGCCAGACCGTACCCAACTGCCAGACGGGCGCCATAGGAAAGGCACGCTACGTAACACAAACGTTTACTCAGCGGTCCGAATCGCGACCGATCGTGTACTTACCGTGATCAACTAGTTCCGTTCAGCGGTCACCCCCGGTCACGATGCGCCGCGACGGCGACAGCTTCGGGGCGGTTCGAAACCCATCCGGACGATCTTCGCCACGGATCGTCGAGGCCAGTTTGGACACCGCATCGAGACCGGCGAGGCACAGCGTTGCGGACATCACGAAAGGGCTTTCGCCACTGCCCGTTTTTCACTTCTCTCGGCACCTCTGAATAGCTCGCTGAATCGAACCGACCGGCCGGAAACGGGCCCGTGGAATGGTGCCCCGACCAGGCCGGACACGTGGTCGGCGCCACACCAGAAAGCAGTGCGCGACGCTCCCGGTGTCTGGTCCATCACAGAGAAGAACCCGGAGGTGAGCCGGGTGAGGAAGGCGGGTCTAGCATCCCAGTCATCCACCGCTCGATGGCCCTAGATCTCGGCATCGCCGCCGGTGTCGTCCCCAGTGGACCGACCCGGAAGCGCGTGCGGACCTCACCGGTCAGCCGGGCACAACAGATGACGTTGGAGGCCGTTCACCGATGTCCACCACGGCGAGCACCGCCACAGAGGCGGGAGCGAGCGATCGGGCGGGTGCCTCACGCCGACAGGGGACCTTCTACCGGGGCGACCCGGGCATGTGGTCCTGGGTGCTGCACCGCATCACCGGCGTGCTGACATTCTTCTTCCTGTTCGTGCACGTGCTCGACACCGCGCTCGTCCGCGTGTCACCGAACACCTACGACCAGGTCATCGAGACCTACAAGACGCCGCTCGTGAACCTGCTGGAGGTCGGCCTCGTCGGCGCGGTTCTCTTCCACGCCCTCAACGGCGTCCGGGTCATGCTGGTCGACTTCTGGGCCAAGGGCCCGAAGTTCCAGAAGCCGATGCTGTGGGTGATCGGTGTCGTGTGGGTCGTCGTGATGATTCCAGGTGCATTCTTCATGCTGAAGCGCACCGTCGAAACGCTCTTCGGGGGTGCCTGATCATGGCCGACCAGCTCGTCATCGAATCGCCCCGCCAGCCGAAGCGGCCGACGGCCCGGCGCAGCAACCGCGAGCTCTACAGCTGGCTGTTCATGCGCATTTCCGGTCTCGCGCTCATCATCCTGGTGCTCGGGCACCTGCTGATCATGAACATCCTCGACGGCGGTGTGCACCGCATCAACTGGGGCTTCGTCGCCGGCCGTTGGGCGTCGCCGTTCTGGCAGGTGTGGGACCTGCTCATGCTGTGGCTGGCCGAAATCCACGGCGGCAACGGCGTGCGCACGATCATCGACGACTACGCGCGCAAGGACACCACGCGGTTCTGGCTGAAGATTCTGCTCTACGCGTCGATGGTTCTGATCCTTTTCGTCGGCACGCTCGTGATCTTCACGTTCGACCCCGAGATGGCCTCCAACTAGGCGCACCCACCACCACAGTGCTCGATTCCCGATAAGCGGAGCAATCCCTATGCAGTTCCACAAGTACGACGTGGTGATCGTCGGCGCCGGAGGCGCCGGCATGCGCGCGGCCATCGAATCCGGCCAGCGCGCCCGCACCGCGGTTCTCACCAAGCTCTACCCGACGCGATCCCACACCGGCGCGGCACAGGGCGGCATGTGCGCCGCGCTGGCGAACGTCGAAGAGGACAACTGGGAGTGGCACACCTTCGACACCGTCAAGGGCGGTGACTACCTCGTCGACCAGGACGCCGCGGAGATCATGGCCAAGGAAGCCATCGACGCCGTCCTCGACCTGGAGAAGATGGGCCTGCCCTTCAACCGCACCCCCGAAGGCAAGATCGACCAGCGCCGGTTCGGCGGGCACACCCGCGACCACGGCAAGGCGGCCGTGCGCCGCGCCTGCTACGCCGCGGACCGCACCGGCCACATGATCCTGCAGACGCTGTACCAGAACTGCGTCAAGTACGGCACGGAGTTCTACAACGAGTTCTACGTGCTCGACCTGATCACCAACGAGGACGAGAACGGCAATCCCGTCGCCGCCGGCGTCGTCGCCTACGAGCTGGCCACCGGCGAGCTCCACGTGTTCCAGGCCAAGTCGGTCGTGTTCGCGACCGGTGGCGCGGGCAAGATCTTCAAGACCACGTCCAACGCGCACACCCTGACCGGTGACGGCCTCGGCATCATCTTCCGCAAGGGCCTGCCGCTGGAGGACATGGAGTTCTTCCAGTTCCACCCGACCGGCCTCGCGGGCCTCGGAATCCTCATCTCCGAAGCCGTCCGCGGCGAGGGCGGGATCCTGCGCAACTCCGAGGGCGAGCGGTTCATGGAACGCTACGCGCCCACCATCAAGGACCTCGCGCCCCGCGACATCGTCGCCCGGTCGATGGTCCAGGAAGTGCTGCAGGGCCGCGGAATGGGCCCGAACAAGGACTACGTGGTCCTCGACGTCACGCACCTGCCGGTGGAGGTCCTCGAGACGAAGCTGCCGGATATCACCGAGTTCTCCCGCACCTACCTGGGTGTCGACCCGGTGAAGGAGCCGGTGCCGGTGTTCCCCACGTGCCACTACGTGATGGGCGGGATCCCGACCAACGTGCACGGCGAAGCCTTGCGGGACAACGAAAACGTCATTCCCGGCCTGTACGCGGCCGGCGAGGTCGCGTGTGTGTCCGTGCACGGCTCCAACCGGCTGGGCACCAACTCGCTGCTGGACATCAACGTGTTCGGCCGCCGCGCCGGCATCGCGGCGGCGGAGTACGCGCTGGCGCACGAGCACGTGGAGCTGCCCGACAACCCGACCGGGCTGGTGGAAGAGCAGCTGGCCGGTCTGCTGTCGGAGCACGGTGACGAGCGCGTCGCCGACATCCGCAAGGAAATGCAGCAGACGATGGACTCGCACGCTTCCGTGTACCGCACCGAGGACACGCTGAAGCAGGCGCTCACCGACATCCAGTCGCTGAAGGAACGCTACGGCCGGATCACGGTGGCGGACACGGGCAAGCGGTACAACACCGACCTGCTGGAGGCCGTCGAGCTCGGCTTCCTGCTGGAGCTGGCCGAGGTGCTGGTCGTGGGTGCGATCGCCCGCAAGGAGTCCCGCGGCGGCCACGCCCGTGAGGACTACCCGAACCGCGACGACACGAACTTCATGCGGCACACCATGGCGTACAAGCAGGGCGTGGAGCTGTCGTCGGACATCCGCCTCGACTACAAGCCGGTGACCTTCACGCGCTACGAACCGATGGAGCGGAAGTACTGATGACTGCGGCAACCACCGAAGAAGCTCCGGCGGCCGCGCAGGAGCACCAGCCGATCACGGTCACGCTGAAGATCCTCCGCTTCAACCCGGAGGTCGACAACGAGCCGCACTGGGAGTCCTACGACGTCCCGGCGCAGCCCACCGACCGTGTGCTGAACCTGCTGTTCTACGTGAAGGACTACATCGACGGCACGTTCGCGTTCCGGCGTTCCTGTGCGCACGGCGTGTGCGGTTCCGACGCCATGCAGATCAACGGCATCAACCGGCTGGCCTGCAAGGTGCTGATGAAGGATCTGCTCGAGTCCGGCGGCAAGAAGACCGTCATCTCGATCGCGCCGATCAAGGGCCTCACCACGCTCAAGGACCTGTACGTGGACATGGACCCGTTCTTCGAGGCGTACCGGTCCGTGAAGCCGTACCTCATCAACTACGGCCACGAGCCCTCCCGAGAGCGGATCCAGTCGCAGGCCGACCGCGACCGCTTCGACGACACCACCAAGTGCATCCTCTGCGCCTGCTGCACGTCGTCGTGCCCGGTCTACTGGAACGACGGCTCGTACTTTGGCCCCGCCGCGATCGTCAACGCGCACCGCTTCATCTTCGACTCGCGTGACGACGCCGCCGAAGAGCGTCTGGACATCCTCAACGACTCCGAGGGCGTCTGGCGCTGCCGCACCACCTTCAACTGCACCGACGCCTGCCCCCGTGGCATCCAGGTGACGAAGGCGATCCAGGAAGTGAAGCGCGCCTTGTTGTTCAAGCGCGTCTGAGGTTATTGCCACTCGAAAAGGCCCTCATCCGGTTTGGGCGGATGAGGGCCTTTTCGCGCTCAGACGTCGGCGGTGTTCTTGTCCTCCGATCGAGTGGAGCGGGCGGCGCGAAGAGCGCGCCAGCCGATGACACCGATGATGGTGCCGAGGACGAAAGACACAACGGTGAGCACGGCGTGCACGGTGAAATAGGCCGTGGGGGAACCGTCAGGTGACCAGGACTGTGTGCTGGCCCAGAGATTCTTGGCGAACGTGATCCAGATGATCCAGGACCACACTCCGAAAGCGAGAAAGAAGATCGCTGTATTCCGCGAAATGCGCATGCCCCTGAGTATGCAACCGCCGTCGCGACGCTAGATTGCGTGGGTGCGCAGCAGCCTTCCCCGTGCCCTCGCCGCGGTGGTCACCGCCGGTCTTCTCGCCGTCACGGTGCCGGGCGCCGCGACGGCCGCAGTGCCTGTGCCACCGGCGGGGCAGCCATGTGCGGACGCGGCCGCGCCGCCGCCGCCCGTGGACACCTCGGAGAAGCCGGCGCCCGGTCAGCCGTCACCAGAGCCGTTGCCGGTCCCGCGGCAGCCCGTCGGCGGCGCGCGCATGGGCGGCTGCGGCCTGATCCTCCCGGATGGGGCCGGCGACCCGCCTGCGGGCGACACGGCCGCGTCGTGGCTCGTGCAGGACCTCGACACGGGCGACGTGATCGCGGCGAAGGACCCGCACGCACGCGAACGGCCGGCGTCGCTCATCAAGACCCTGCTCGCCCTCGTGGTGACCACCGAGATGAAGCCCGACCAGATCGTGGTGCCGACCAAGGAGGACGCCGAACAGGAGTGCACCTGCGTCGGTATCGCCGCGGGCGGGCACTACACCGTCGACCAGCTGCTGCACGGCCTGTTGATGCACTCGGGCAACGACGTCGCCCACGCGTTCGCGACCGCGCTCGGCGGCGTCGACGTCGCCACCACGAAGATGAACCTGCTGGCCAGGCGCATCGGCGCGACCGACACCCGCGCGGCCACTCCGTCGGGCCTCGACGGGCCGGGCATGTCGACCTCGGCCTACGACCTGAGCCTGATCTTCCACTACGCGATGCGGCAGACGGAGTTCGCGCAAGCGGTCGCGACGAAGGCGTACACGATCCCCGCGACCGACGGCAAACCGCCCATCCCGGTGTACAACGACAACAAGCTCCTCGGCGTCTACCCCGGTTTCCTCGGCGGCAAAACGGGCTTCACCGACGATGCCCGCCACACCTACGTCGGCGCCGCCGAACGCGACGGCCACCGCCTCGCCGTCGTCATGATGCGCGCCGAGCAGCGGCCCACGCTCGTGGTCGACCAGGCGTCGAAGCTGCTGGACTACTCGTTCGCGCTGGTGGCGAACCACGCGGCACCCGTCGGGCACATCGCCTATGAGGCACTGGCCGCCGCGCCGGCCGCGAAGCAGGCCTCGGCGGGGGCGGCCACCGCGGCGGCACCGGCCGGGGAGGACGCGTTCGGCACTACCGGCTGGATCCTCACGCTGGTGGTGTTCCTGATCATCGTCGGCGGCTTCGTGATCGGTTACCAGCGCAAGAAGCAGGCCCGCTAGGAGCGGCGCCGCCCCAGCCAGGCCAGCAGAGCACCGGCACCGAACGCCCCCGCGGCCGTGCCGAACCCGGGTCCGCGTCGCACGGTCACGTTCGGCCGCAGCAGCACCGGTGCCGGCGGCCGGACGACGGTGCGCTGGTTCTCACGGGCCGTCGCGGTCCACGCGGTCACGAGCAGCAGAAAGCGGGACACGAGGTTCGCGAACACGAGCAGACCGATGATGGGCCCGAAGATCGCGGCCGCGGGCGACTGCGTCACGCTCTTCAGGTAGATCGTCGCCACCTGCTGCAGGACCACGAACCCCACCGCGGCGACGATCGCGCCCTTCACGGCGCTGCGCAGCGCCACGTGCTCGCGCGGCAGGCGCGCGATCACCCACATGAACACCAGGGCGTTGGCGGCCAGGCCGAGGATGATCGTCGCGATCCGCAGCACCCACACGGCCCAGGCCTGGTCCTGCAGACCCACGAGCTCCAGCAGGAACTGACCGACGCCGCTCCCCGCCGCCGTCACGGCGAACGACACGATCAGCGCGACGCCCAGCCCGATCAGGGACAGCAGGTCCATGATCGTCTTCGTCACGAAGGGCTGTTGCTTCTTCTCCTGACCCCACTGCGCCGTGAGGGCGTCACGCAGGTTCGACATCCAGCCGATGCCCGAGTACAGCGCCAGCAGCAAGCCGAAGACCCCGATGCCGCTGCCCGACGAGATGGCGGCATTGACGATCGTGGTCACCAGACCCTGCAGCCCCGACGGTACGGAGCTTTTGATGCCGTTCGTGATCTGGTCGATCACGGCCTGGTCGTGGTTCACCACCATGCCGACGACCGTGAACGCCACCATGAAGATCGGGAACACCGACAGAACGCTGAAGTAGGTGATGGCGGCGGCGTAATGGTTGCCGTAGTTCTCGCCGAAAGATTCGTTGGCCCGGACGAGGTGGTCGAGCCACGGGTATTTCCGCCGCAGCCGGGGCAGCAGCTTCTCGCGGTCGCCGTTCTTCTCTTCTACCACCGCCGAAACGCTAACCACGCTGCGTGAAGGTCGCAACGCGAGCGGGACGCCCGGGTCAGGCGAGGCTCACGACGAGGGCCCGGCAGACGTCGTCAACCTCACCCGGCGACGGCTCGGTGACCCGCTCGAGCGCCCCGCTTCGGGAACGTCCGCCGCGGCCCGAAAACCACGAGGCCACCGCCGCGCGAAGGCATGTGGCTATCCGACCCGCCGGCCGCCTTCCGCCCGCCCCCCCCCGCACAACTCGTGAGTGCCGGCGCCGGTTTGAACCGGCGCCGGCATTCACGAGTCTGGTGCCGCCCTCGAGTCAGCCGACGCCGGCCCGCGCCGCCCTCAGGTCAAGCGCCGATGAGGGTCCGGACGCAGTCAAGGTTCGGCGCGGGCGGCGCGTCCTCGAACCGCCGCGCGACCGTCGACTTGCCGATGCCGGGGGACCCGTTCAGGACGACCCGCCGCGCCTACGCCCCTCGGAAGCTCTGGGCGATTTTCTGCCCGGCGGGGACGAGCAGTGTGTTCGCTTCGTCGAGAGTGAGTCCGTCGGGATGTCCGTCGTGGTCGGCCAGCTCCAGCTCGAACGCGAACCGGCCCTTGCGGAAGATCAGCACGCCATGGGTTTTGACCGACATCGGGTCGGTCATGATCTTCGACTCGTCGCCGATCGGAGCCGACGCCGCCTGGCCACCGTGGGCGCCCGCGGTGTCTTCGACGTATTCCCTCGCGCCCTGGTCGGACAAGAAGCTCGTCACGCGCAGATCGAGAGCCTTGCGCGAGAGCTCGTCGTCCTCACCGGTGCCACGTTCGCACTCGATGGCCACGTAGTTGTGCTGCTGCGGGTCGTGCGGGAACATGAGGTCGCCGACCGCAGTGGCCGGCATTTCCGCGACGAGCGGCGACGCGTCCGCCCCGATCGCCGGGCTGACGACGTCGGGGGTCAGCAGCGGGCACGGCTGGGCGACCGGCTCCGGGAACACCGGGCTCGAGTAGCCGATCGTGCTCGGGCCTGCCGGGTGGTCCGTCTGCGTCTGGAGGTTCTGCGCGACCCGTTTGGCGATATCCTGCAGCTTCCCCGCGTTGCCCGACCCCTTGAGGTTGAAGTCGAAACTGGCCACCGTGTCGCCGAGGACCACCGCCGCCTCGCCCGAGGCGTCCGGCTCGGGGACCGAGCGGCGCTGCGAGAAAAGCCGGACCGCGCCGACGCTCAGGCTCGGCTGCACGCCGTCGTACGCCGCGGCCGCTCCGGTGGCCGAAGGTACGTACGTGGGCTGAGAGACGGCGACGGACAGGGTTTCGAGCGTGCCGCCCTTGGCGCGCAACGCATACGTGCACTTGTTGAGCGCCAGGCCGTCGGCCCGCGAGTACGTGTTGGTCGAAGCGTCCAGTGGGCCGGAGCCGTCACCGACGAGGTAGGTGCGCTGGAAAGTGACGATGTTGGGGTCCGGCCGCGAGTCGACCTGCACACCGAGGGCCGTGAGATCGTTCCAGGACAACAGGTTGCAGGCCTCGATCACGGGCTTGCCGGCGAGCTGAACGCCCTGCGGGTTCGGCTTTTCCTTGATCGGCGCGGGGTCCGGGTCGGTGGCGCCCTCGTAACCAGGCCGCGTGGTCGTCTGGCCGTCGCCGATCGGCAACGCGTGCTGAGCCTTTGGAGTCGCCGGTGCGCACCCGGCCACCAGCGCCGAGATGGCAAGCAGCCACACACCTGTCTTCAGTTTCACTGTGCCCCCCGGCAAACTGAATTGTCAGCGAGCGGCCGGCAGGAAGCCGATCCGCTCGTAAACGGTGGCGAGCGTCTGCGCCGCCACCTCGCGGGCGCGCTGCGCGCCGCCGGCGAGAACCTTGTCCAGCTCGGCCACGTCGTCCAAATAGGACTGGACGCGCGCCTGCAGTGGCGTGACCCACTCGACGAGCACCTCGGCAAGGTCCTTCTTGAGGTCGCCGTAGCCCTTGCCTTCGTAGGCGGCTTCGAGGTCGGCGATCGACCGGTCGGTCAGCGCCGAGTAGATGCTCAACAGGTTGGACACACCGGCCTTGTTCTCCGCATCGAACTTGATCTTGCGACCCGTGTCGGTCACGGCGGAGCGGATCTTCTTCGCGGAGCGCTTCGGGTCCTCCAGCAGCTCGATGAGCCCATTGGCCGCCGAGGCCGACTTGCTCATCTTCGCCGTCGGGTCCTGCAGGTCGTAGATCTTCGCCGTGTCCTTGACGATGTGGGGTTCGGGCACCACGAACGTCTTGCCGAGCCGGTTGTTGAACCGCTGCGCGAGGTTGCGGGTGAGCTCCAGGTGCTGGCGCTGGTCCTCGCCGACCGGCACGGCGTTGGCCTGGTAGAGCAGGATGTCCGCGGCCTGCAGGATCGGGTAGGTGAAGAGCCCGACGCTGGCGCGATCCGTGCCCTGTTTGGCGGACTTGTCCTTGAACTGCGTCATCCGGCTCGCTTCACCGAAGCCGGTCTGGCACTCGAGCACCCAGCTCAGCTGGGCATGCTCCGGCACGTGGCTCTGCACGAACAGCGCACTGCGATCCGGGTCGACGCCGATGGCGAGCAGCTGCGCGGCCGAACGGCGCGTGCGCTCGAGCAGCACCTTCGGGTCCTGCTCGACGGTGATGGCATGCAGGTCGACCACGCAGTAGAAGGTCTCGTGCGTGTCCTGCAGCTTCACCCACTGCCGCAGCGCGCCGAGGTAGTTGCCGAGGTGGAACGAGTCGGCCGTCGGCTGGATCCCGGAAAGCACCCGCAGGCGCCCGTTCTGTTCGTCGGACACGCGACGATTCTTCCAGGCCGGGCCGAAGAGGGTGGCAGGGAGGTCGCTCCGGCACACGAGCGGGTGACAGAGCGCTGTGAGCGTGGTCTTCCGCGCGGTGAACGTGCCCTGCGGTGCTCTCCGCTTGCCAGGAGCTCGTGAGTGGCTATGCCGGTTCTAACCGGCATAGCCACTCACGAGTCCTTGGCCGGCGGTCCGGTTGAGGCGTCGGTCGTCAGGGATTGCGAACCGGCGCGAGCGGGCGGGTGGGCTCGTCGGCGTCGAGCTCGGGCACCACGGCGGCGCGGGCCCCAGCGGGGGTCGGCCTCTCGATCGCTGCGCGAACGCGGGCAGGTGCCGATGTCTCGGTCGCCGCACGGGCCGCAGCAGGGGTCGGCCTCTCGATCGCCGCGCGGGCTTCAGCGGGTGCTGGCGTCTCGATCGCTGCACGGGCCTTGCGCCGCTGCCGCAGCACACCGAGGGCCATGCCGACGATCCCCAGCGCAACGGCCACCAGACCGACCGGGCCGAGCATGCCGAACCCGGCCCAGGCGGTCTCCTCGCGCGCGACATTGTCATCGGCCAGCGCGGTTTCGCTGCCGGTCAGGAGCAGGACGGCGGGCAGGACGACGAGCGTCGCCGGCCGGGCCGACCGCAGCGCGGACCGCAACAGGAGATGACCTGGGTTGCGCACCGGAGTGCCTCCCGCAAAGTGACGTTCCTGGCGAGATCTCTCACCCGTAAGGACGAGTCTTGTGGTGAAAAAGCTACCGAGCGTGTCAAGACCTACCGGTTCTGATCAACTCGGGCGCCGAGACTAGCGCCCGTACGGGGAACCCGGATGTTCACCCCCGCACTAACCGCATCGTTGGTGGTCAGCGCCGCGCGCCTCGTCGATCGAGAGGTTTCGGACGCCGGCGAGTCGCTCGAAAGGCCCTCGCGGAACCGACCGCGACGACTCACGGTGGCCCACCTCCCGACCGAACATGAAGATTGTTCACTCGAGTGGCGGCAGAGCATTCACGGACAGCAAGTTATTCACCAACTCTATTGCTCCGTTCATGGCATCTTGACCATGAACCGGTTCCCGCCCACTCCGTTATTGGTCTATACCTCTTTGGTGTAGACCACTTCCGGGCGAACAAAGGAGTGAGCCCATGTCTCTCCGCAGGATCCTGACCACCGCATCGATGGCCGTCGCGGCGGCCGTCGCCGTGCTCGTCCCCACGTCAGCGACGGCGGCCCCCTCCGCGAGCTTCGTGGTGAGCGAAGCCCAGTTCAACCAGATGTTCCCGAGCCGCAACGCCTTCTACACCTACAGCGGGCTCACCGACGCGCTCGGCGCATACCCCGGCTTCGCGAACACCGGCAGCGACACGGTGAAGAAGCAGGAAGCCGCGGCGTTCCTCGCGAACGTGAGCCACGAAACCGGCGGCCTCGTGTACATCGTGGAGCAGAACACGGCGAACTACCCGCACTACTGCGACGCCAGCCAGCCCTACGGCTGCCCGGCCGGCACCGCCGCCTACTACGGCCGCGGCCCGATCCAGCTCAGCTGGAACTTCAACTACAAGGCCGCGGGTGACGCGCTCGGCATCGACCTGCTGAACAACCCCGACCTCGTGCAGAACGACGCGGCCGTCGCCTGGAAAACCGGGCTCTGGTACTGGGACACCCAGACCGGCCCCGGAACCATGACGCCACACGACGCCATGGTCAACGGCAAGGGCTTCGGCGAAACCATCCGCAGCATCAACGGGTCCATCGAATGCAACGGCGGCAACCCCGCCGAGGTGCAGGACCGGGTGAACGCCTACCAGAAGTTCGCGGGCATCCTCGGCGTCGACCCGGGTGGCAACCTCAGCTGCTGAGGTTGGGTGAAGGGCCTGTCAGTGGCGGCTGAGAGGCCCTTCACCTTGTCCCCGAAGCGTCCCGAAAGCAGGCCCGGAAGCAGGTCAGCGTGGAAACGGCACGTCGTAGGTCGCGGTGACGGGCGCGTGGTCCGACCAGCGCTCCGCGTACGACGCCGCCCGCTCGACGACCACGGACCGCACCGACGCGGCCAGCGCCGGCGTCGCGAGGTGGTAGTCGATGCGCCAGCCGGAGTCGTTGTCGAACGCCTTTCCGCGGTAGGACCACCACGTGTAGGGGCCGGGGCCGTCGTGGATGCGACGCTGGACGTCGACGTAACCGGCCTCCTGGTAGACCCGGCCGAGCCACGCGCGTTCCTCGGGCAGGAACCCGGAGTTCTTCTGGTTGCCCTTCCAGTTCTTCAAATCCACGGTGTCGTACGCGATGTTCCAGTCGCCCACCACCACGACCTCCCGCCCGGCCGCGGCGGCCTTGGCGCGCAGCTCGACGAGGTGCGGCAGGAACGCCGCCATGAAGCGTTCCTTCTCGGCCTGCCGCTCGGTGCCGACGTCGCCGCTCGGCAGGTACAGGCTCGCGACGACCACGCCCGGCAGGTGCATTTCCAGGTATCGCCCGCTGTTTTCGAACTCGGGCTCACCGAAGCCGACGCGCACCTCCTCCGGCTCGACCCGGCTGTAGAGCGAAACCCCGTTGCGCCCCTTGACCGACGACGCGGCGTGGGCGGTGAACCAGCCCTCCGGCTCGACGACGTGACCGGGCAGCTGGCCAGGTTCTGCACGCACCTCCTGGCAGGCGACGACGTCGGCCTTCGTGGTGGCGAGCCACTCGACGAAGCCCTTCTTCACGGCGGCCCGCAGGCCGTTGACGTTCACGGTGGAGACGATCAGCACCCCGCGCACGCTACCCGCCGCCCCCGACGATTTCCGTGCCACACTGCGGACATGGCCCGACTCATCGTGCTCGGCAGCTGCGGCGCGTGGCCCGAACCCGGCCGCGCGTGCGCCGGATTGCTGCTGTCCGAAGGCGACCACCACACCGTCCTCGATCTCGGATACGGCGCGGCGAGCCGGTTGTTCACCCACGTCGAAGCGAAGGACCTCGGCGCGGTCGTCGCCACCCACGAGCATCCGGACCACATCGCGGACCTCACCGCGCTGAGCCGCGCGTGGCACGACACGGCCGGGCCGGCGCGGCTGCCGCTGCACTGCACGCCCGGCGTGCTGCACCGGCTCGAAGCGGCGGAGCCGCGGCCGCACCCGGCGACGGTCTTCGAGGTCCACCCGTTCGCCGGCCCGGCGGCCCTCGGCCCGTGGCGACTCACGTCGGCGCCCCTGCCACACCACGTGCCCAACCACGGCGTACGGCTGAGTTCGGCGGCCGCGACCGTCGCCTACTCCGGCGACACCGGCCCGTCGCCACTGCTCGTCGAGCTGGCCCGCGACGCCGACCTGCTCGTGTGCGAAGCGACCGTCGACGAACCCGAAGCCCACCTCATGACGGCCGCCGAAGCCGGGCGCACCGCCGCGAACGCCGGCGTGAAAACGTTGCTGCTCACGCACTTCTGGCCCGGTGCGGACCGCGTCGCCGCGCAGGCCAGCGCGCGCCGGGAGTTCAGCGGCGAAGTGCTGATCGCGAACGAAGGTCTGGTGCTGGAGCTGTGAACGCGTCTTGCCGACCGTTGGCTGAGGCCCTGGTCGGCCGAGGAGATCGGTGCGTCCGGGCGGTCAGCACTTGGCGCCGTCGACGGGCTTCACGAAGTTCGCCGCCACCCACTTGTCCTTGGCGATCTCGCGGAACCCGTTCTGCTGCACGGACATGGCGTCGAACTCGGCGCCGTTGAGATACTTGCCGACGATCTTGCCGTTGCCGTCTGGTGTCGCGCGAGCGTTGAGGACGTCGGCGGTCACCGTGACCTTGCACCCGGCCGGGGACCCCTGCGCGTCGGCCTGGCCCCTCTGGTTGATCACGTACAGGATCACCACCGCGGCGATGACGCCGATGATGATCAACGCCTTCTTCGGCAACCCCAGGATCACGACGGCTCCCTCAGTCAACTGCGCCAGTTCGACGGCGCCGATTCACCTGCGCCGGCCGAATTGGTCCGGTCGAAAAATCCAGCTCGACCAGGGTAGACACGGGGTGGGTCCCGCCGACAGGCTCGGCCGCGCGAACCACCCGGTAGCGCCAATTCCGTCACCACCCGGTCACCGTGGGTGAGATATCACGAAGGGGCACGTCGGAAGACTCCTCCGAGGTGCCCCTTCGCTGTGGTGGGAACGGCAGTCCGGCCGGACGATCAGCCCTGGGCGATCTTCTTGGCCAGGTTCTCGTCGAGAGTCGCGAGGAACTCCTCGGTGGTCTGCCACGCCTGGTCCTTGCCGACGAGCAGCGCCAGGTCCTTCGTCATCTTGCCGCCTTCGACGGTGTCGACGACCACTCGCTCCAGCGTGTTCGCGAAGCCGATGAGCTCGGCGTTGCCGTCGAGCTTGCCGCGGTGCTCCAGGCCACGGGTCCACGCGTAGATCGAGGCGATCGGGTTCGTGGAGGTCGGCTTGCCCTGCTGGTGCTGGCGGTAGTGACGCGTGACCGTGCCGTGGGCGGCCTCGGCCTCGACGGTCTTGCCGTCGGGCGTGCGCAGCACGGACGTCATCAGGCCGAGCGAGCCGAAGCCCTGGGCCACGGTGTCGGACTGCACGTCACCGTCGTCGTTCTTGGTGGCCCAGACGTAGCCGCCTTCCCACTTGAGCGACGCGGCGACCATGTCGTCGATGAGCCGGTGCTCGTAGGTGAGGCCCTTGGCGTCGAAGTCGGCCTTGTACTCGGCCTCGAAGACCTCGGCGAACACGTCCTTGAACATGCCGTCGTAGGCCTTGAGGATCGTGTTCTTGGTCGAGAGGTAGACCGGCATGCCGCGGTCGAGGCCGTACTGCAGCGATGCGCGCGCGAAGTCTTCGATCGACTTGCGGTAGTTGTACATACCCATGGCGACGCCGCCGCCCTCCGGGTACTGCGCGACCTCGAACTCCATCGGCTCGGAGCCGTCGGCCGGCGTGTAGGTCATGGTGACCGTGCCCGGACCGGGGACCTTGAAGTCGGTGGCCTTGTACTGGTCGCCGTGTGCGTGGCGGCCGATGATGATCGGCTTGGTCCAGCCCGGTACCAGGCGCGGCACGTTGCTCATGATGATCGGCTCGCGGAAGACCACGCCGCCAAGGATGTTGCGGATCGTGCCGTTCGGGCTCCGCCACATCTTCTTGAGGCCGAACTCCTCCACGCGCGCCTCGTCGGGCGTGATCGTGGCGCACTTGACACCGACACCGTGCTGCTTGATGGCGTTGGCGGCGTCGACCGTGATCTGGTCGTCGGTGCGGTCCCGCTCCTCGATGCCCAGGTCGTAGTAGTCCAGGTTGACGTCCAGATACGGGTGGATCAGCTTGTCCTTGATGAACTGCCAGATAATGCGGGTCATCTCATCGCCGTCGAGCTCGACGACGGTGCCCTGGACCTTGATCTTGGCCATGAGCAGCGGTGCTCCTTCCGCGGATCTTCGCGATGCTTCTTCGACTCGTCGGTAGCGGTACAAGCGTACTGCTTGCCGGGTCCGGTGGGGGCCGGAAGTGGTCGGCATCAAGTCTCCACCCCGTGCTCACCGCCCCGGCGGGCGGGGAACGGGCGGCCCCGGTGACCGTTCCGTCGGGGAACCCGCCCGCCCGGAACCGCCACCTGCCTGTTCCCTCGCACCCTGCTCGGTGAGTTCGTGCTGGTGAGCACGGTCTGGCCGCCGCGCTCCCCCGGCGGCGCCCCGCTCGGTGATCAGCGACCGGGGCCCGGTGAGAACATCGTCACATGGGTCTGTTCACCGTGCCGGAGGCGCGCGCCGAGCTCGCTCGGCTCATGCCCGTCCTCGCCGAGCTCATCCGGGTCCGTGCCGACGCCGCCGAACTCGCCGCGTCGCTGCGGCCGGGCGGGCGCGACACCGAACTCGGCGGACTGCCGGAGTGGAAGGCCGCACAGGCCCGGCTCGACGACCTCATGACCACGATCCAGCGCACCGGCGCGGAGTTGAAGGGCTTCGCGCCCCTGCTGGTGGACTTCCCCTCGTCACTCGACGGCGACGACGTGCTGCTCTGCTGGCTCGAAGGCGACCGCGAGCTGGGCTGGTACCACCGCGTGGACCTCGGCTTCGCCGGGCGACGGCCGTTGCGCTGAAAACCGCTGGCCGGCGTCGCTAGGTTGGGTCGGTGAACACCCCGTTCGATGCCTTCGCGCCGACCTACGACGAGGACACTTTCCATCCCTACGTCGCCGAGCAACTGGTCGCGGAGCTGCCGCGGCGGCCCCGGCTGCTGGTCGACGTCGCCTGCGGCACCGGCGCGGCCGCGTTCGCCGCGTTGCGCCTCGAACCGACGGCGGTGTTCGCGGTGGACCTCTCCGTGCCGATGGTCGAACTGGCCCGCGGCAAAGCCGTCGAGCTGGACCCCGAGGGCCGCATCACCTGGCACGTCGGCCCCGCCAACCCCCTGCCGATCGGCGACGGCGAGGCCGACGCGCTCGTCTGCGCGTCCGCGTTGCATTTCCTCGGGCAGTCCGCGCTGGCCGATTGGCATCGCGTCCTGCGCCCCGGCGGCCGGCTCGCGTTCAGCATGGTGCAGGCCGCCCGGTTCAAGCGGGGCGACGACTTCCCGTTTCCGGCCGACCTGCGGGTGCCGGCCACCCTCGAAGACGCGGCCGCGCTGGCCACCGACGCCGGCTTCCACTCCGCGACGGCCCGGCACCTCACGCTCGATCAGGGTGATCGCGTGCGTCAGGTGTTCGCGGTGTTCGCCACCGCCTGAGGGCGTCAGCCGTGCAGCTGAGCACCCTTGAGGACCTTGTCGACGGCGTTTCGCGGGCCGTGGACGGCGAGCCCGGCCAGCGCGAGCTTCTCCCGGGGCACGGCGCGGACCGCGGCGCGGTTGTCGACGTCATTGCCGGTCTGGAAGAGGTCGTCGGTGAAGATCGGGAAGCGCCATCCGCGCGCCAGTGCGCGGGTGTGCGCGGCGGTGAGCACCTCGGCTGAGCCGGCGAAGACGAGCACGGGCTGACCGAACATCGGCAGGTACTCGGTGTCGTCGGCGTCGACGTACGGTCGGCCGACCAGCTCCGGTGTCGCGTGGGCCAGTCCGCTGGTCAGGAAGGCCGTCACGTTCAGGCGTTGCCACGAGGCGAGATCGTCGCGCAGGAGCACGGCGATCTTCGTGTCGAATCGGGTCATGCACCCCAGCTTCGGCGCGGGGTGCGGCGGGGGTCTTGTACGTTCTGAACATGACCGTGTCGGCCTGGCGCCCGCGGGTGCCCGGGATCGCCGAGGCGTTCCACGCCCGGTTCACCGACCACGCCTACCCGGTGCACATGCACGACACGTGGACGCTGCTGATCGTCGACGACGGAGCCATCCGCTACGACCTCGACCGACATCACCACGGCGCACTGGGCACCGCCGTCACGCTCTTGCCGCCGAACGTGGCCCATGACGGCCGTGCCGCCACCCGCCACGGCTTCCGCAAACGCGTGCTCTACCTCGACGCCGACGTGCTCGGCGAGGATCTGATCGGCGCGGCCGTCGACCGGCCGAGCCTGCCGGACCCATTGCTACGCACCAGAATCCATCAGCTCCACGAAGCGCTGGCCGAACCGTTCGAAGCCGAGGCGCGGCTCGCGCTGGTCGCCGAACGCCTGCGCGCACACCTCGGCCGGCCACCCGCGGCGGTGCCGCTTCGCGGCCTCGCCGACGACCTGCGCGACCTGCTCGACGCCCACCTGCCCGCGTCGCTCACGCTCGCCGAAGCGTCGGCGGTGCTCGGTGCGCACCCCGTGCACCTGGTGCGCGCCTTCGGCCGCCGCTTCGGGCTTCCGCCGCACCGCTACGTCACCGGCCGCCGCGTGGACCACGCCCGCCGACTGCTGCTCGAGGGCACCCCGCCCGCGGCGGTCGCGGCTGCCGCCGGATTCACCGACCAAGCCCACCTCACCCGGCACTTCCGCCGCTACCTCGACACGACTCCGGCCCGCTTCGCCCGAGGCTGACGCGGTGTCTTGTGGGAGGATGGGCCGATGCTGCGCGAACTTCACCTGACCGGCGATCCGGCAGCCGACAAGCTGCTCAACGACGATCCGTTCGCCCTGCTCACCGGCATGCTCCTGGACCAGCAGTACCCGATGGAACACGCCTTCGCGGGCCCACGCAAGATCGCCGACCGCATGGCAGGCTTCGACCTCGGCAAGATCGCCGCCACGGACGTCGACGAGTTCGTGGAGATGTGCGTGATCCCGCCGGCCATCCACCGCTACGGCGGCTCGATGGCGCGCCGCGTGCACGCGCTGGCCCAGCACATCATCGAGAACTACGACGGCGACCCCGAAGGCATCTGGCTCTCTGGCCGCCCCAAACCGGACGCGGCGGAGGTCCTCAAGCGCCTCAAGGCGTTACCCGGCTTCGGCGAGCAGAAGGCGAAGATCTTCCTCGCCCTCCTCGGCAAGCAGCGCGGCGTGCAGCCCAAGGGCTGGCGCGAAGCCGCCGGCGCCTACGGCGACCGCGGCTCCCGCCGTTCCATCGCCGACGTCACCGACGCGAAGACGCTGAGTGAGGTGCGGGCGTTCAAGAAGGCGGCGAAGGCTGCCGCGAAGGCCGGTTAGGCGCGCGCGAACCACAGCACGTCGGGTTCGCCGCGGGGCACCGGGACTTCCACCACGCGCACGTCGGCGAATCGGGCACGCAGGCGCGCCGTGAAGGCGGGGGCCGCGGAGGCGCTCCAGACGGCGAGGACGCCGCGGGGCCGCAGGAGCTGGGCGAGGGTGTCCACTCCGGACTCGGTGTAGAGCGAGGCGTTGCCGGCCGTGACCGTCCACTCGGGACCGTTGTCGATGTCGAGGCACAGCGCGTCGAACGTGCCGGGGCCCGAGGCGAGCCACGACACGAGATCGGCCTCGATGACCTCCACGCGAGGATCGTCGAGAGCCGAGCCGTGGACCGCGGCCAACGGACCGGTGCGGTTCCACGCGATCACGGCGGGCTCGCGTTCGACGACCACGACCGAGCCGACGGACGGATGGTCCAGGGCCGCACGTAAGGAAAAACCCACGCCGAGGCCGCCGATGAGCAGGCGCGCACCGGGGGCGACGAGGTCGGCGGCGCCGGTGACGAGGAGGCGTTCGGATTCGCCGTTTCGAGTGTCCATGAGGAACACGCCGTTTTCGATCACCTCGAGTGCGTCGCCGTCACGGCGGAGCACGAGCTCGCCGCCCGCGCCGTGGGCCACTTCGAGCACGTCAGCCATCCGGGCAGCCTTTCACAACGACCTGTACGAGACCTCGAGGCGCCCCTAGGCTGAACGGTGGAGGTGACACCCCATGCACGCGACAGTAGGAGACGAAATCCAGGTCCACGGTCGCACGGTGGGCGCGGCCGAGCAGCGCGCCGAAATCCTCGAAGTGCGGGGCCCGGACGGCGAACCGCCGTACGTGGTCCGGTTCACCGACGGCCACGAAGCGCTGATCTACCCGGGTCCCGACTGCGAAATCCACCAGGACTAACCGACGGCCACTTTTTCGCGGACCGGCTCCCGGCGCGTCTCCCAGAAGAACGCCACCACGCCGAGTGCCGCCGCGGCCAGTACCGCCGCGACCTCCGGCAGCACCGTCGGGCCCGCCGACGTGAGCACGGCACCGCCGACGATGCCGGAGAGTCCGACGCCGAGATAGATCGCCGACGCGTTCAGCGAAAGCGCCAGTCCGGCGTGCCCGGGTGAGAGCTCGATGAGCCGGTGCTGCATGGGCGGGTTGATCGACCACGTCGTCGTGCCCCACACGAAGAACGTGACGCCCGCACCGACGACGGTCGTCGCCGTGAACGGCAGCAGTGCCAGCACGACGGCCATCCCGCCGAGCACCACGAGCACCGGCACGCGCGCACCCCATCGGTCGGCCGCGCGCCCGCCCAGGTAGTTGCCGAGCGCGCCACCGATGCCGTAGCAGAACAGCAGCACGGTGACGGTGCCGCCGGTGACGCCGGCCGTCGCGGCGAGCAGCGACGACGACAGCGTGTAGACCATGAACGCCCCGAGGCACGCGAGCACGGTCGTCACGAGCAACGCGACCACTCGCAAGTCGCGCGCCACCGCGAAACGCTCGGCCAGCCGCACGGCCGGCGGCGCGGCGACGCGCGGCAGCGCGATCCGGACCGCGGCGGCCCCCGCGAGCGACAGGATCCCGACGAGCAGGAACGCGGCCTCGTAGTTCCACTGCTGCGACACCAGACTGCCGAGCGGCACCCCGAAGATCAGCGCGACCGTCAGGCCGCCGAACACCATCGCGACGGCCCGGCCGCGCCGCTCCGGCGTGGTCAGCTCCGCAGCGACGGCGCTCGCTGCCGGCGTGAAGACGGCCGCGCCGATCGCCGTGACCACTCGCGCGAGAAGCAACATTCCGTACCCCGGCGCAATAGCCGCGAACAGGTTGCCGACGCCGGTCACGACGAGCGCGGCCACGAGCAGCGTCCGACGTTCCCAGCGACCGGTGACGGCGGCGAACAGCGGCGATCCCACCGCGTAGGCGATGGCGAACGACGTGACGAGCTGCGCGGCCGCGGTGGCGGACACGTGCAGCTCGGACACGAGTGACGGCAGCACGCCGGCCACGATGTAGCCGCTGGTGCCGACGCCGAAAGCACCGAACGCCAGCACGGCGTTTCTCGAGGTTCCGGCGGAGGTGGCGCTGGGCATGAAGGTCCCCCAAGGGATGAACGGGCTTGGTTCGACGAACGTCGTAGTTCGATCCCGACCGTACACGCGTTGCCCGTCAATTTCGAGGAACGTCGTACTATGGACGCATGACCACGCCGCATCTGAGCCCGCTCGCCCACCCCGAGCGCGACGAGATCACCGTCGAAGGCGTGCTGCGTGCTCTCGCCGACCCCGTCCGCCTGGCGATCGTGCGGCAGCTCGCCTCGGCCGGTACCGAGGTGTCGTGTGGTGGACTCGACGTGCCGGTGACGAAATCCACCCTCACCCACCACCTCGGAATCCTGCGCCAGGCAGGCGTGACCAGTGGCCGCCAGGAAGGCACGACGCGGTTCAACTCCTTGCGCCGCAACGATCTTGACGAGCTGTTCCCCGGCTTGCTCGACGGAGTGCTCGCCGCGCGCCGCTGACGCGTACCAAGCCGGCCAAACGGAGGCGGATTTCCGACTCCGGAGGCGACTGTGCGCACCCGCCGGTTCGGCCGCGACCGTGGCCGGATTGGTAACGAACGACACAGCACGTGAACAGGCTCACCCGGATACCGGGATGACAAACCCGCCCCGATTCGGTTCAACTGGTTGCGGACAGCACGACGGCGTCGCGGCCGAGCTCGGCTGTCCCGTTTTTTGGCCATCGACTAAAGCGCTTCAGAACCGAGACTACTTCGGGGCTGAGTAATCGTTTTCTCTGGGAAGGAGAGCCGTGCCCGTCGCGTTGCTCGCGCTCGCCATCGGTGCATTCGGCATCGGGACCACCGAGTTCGTGATGATGGGTGTGCTGCCTCAGGCCGCCGCGGACTTCCACGTCGACATCCCGACCGCCGGCTACTTCATCTCCGCCTACGCGCTCGGCGTCGTGATCGGCGCCCCGCTGCTCACGGCGGTGGCCGTGCGGCTGCCGCGCAAGACCATGCTGCTCGCGATGATGGGCCTGTTCGTGCTGGGCAACGGCCTCTTCGCGCTGTCGCCCAACCAAGGGTTCGGCGTGCTGTTCCGGTTTCTCGCCGGCCTGCCCCACGGCGCGTTCTTCGGTGCCGGCGCGGTGGTCGCGTCGAGCCTCGTGAAACCCGGCGACCGGGCCAAGGCCGTGTCCATGATGTTCATGGGGCTGACGCTCGCGAACGTCGTCGGCGTACCGCTCGGGACGTTGCTCGGCCAGCAGGTGGGCTGGCGCGCGACGTTCGGCGTGGTGGCGGTGATCGGGGTGCTGGCCGCCGCCGCGATCTTCAAGCTGGTGCCGCACCAGGGCCGGCCCGCCGAGGCGTCGCTGCGCGGTGAGCTCGGCGCGTTCCGGCGCCCCCAGGTGTGGCTCGCTTTGGCCATCGTGACCTTCGGGCTGGGTGGCGTGTTCGCCTGCCTTTCGTACATCGCGCCGATGCTCACCGACGTCGCGGGGTTCTCGCCCTCGGACGTCACACTGCTGCTCTCGCTGGCCGGCGTCGGCATGACCGTCGGCAACTACCTCGGGGGACGGCTCGCCGACCGCGCGTTGATGCCCTCGCTCTACGCCGCGATGTTCTCGCTCGCCGTGGTGCTGGGGATCTTCACCCTGACCGCGCACTCGAAGGTCAGTGCCGCGATCACGATCTTCTTCGTCGGGGTCGCGGGTTTCATGATCGGCCCGATGATGCAGACCCGGATCATGCAGAAGGCAGGCGGCACGCCGTCGCTGGTGTCGGCGGCCGTGCAGTCGGCGTTCAACATCGCCAACTCGATCGGCGCCTACCTCGGTGGTCTCGTCATCGCCGGTGGGCTTGGCCTGGTCGCGCCCGACTGGGTCGGCGCAACGCTCGCGGTGCTCGGCCTGTCGATCGCGGCGGTGTCGGGCTCGCTGGACCGCCGCGACGCCCGTGGCAAGGAACAGCGAGAGCTGGCGCTGGCTTCGTGACCTGGCGGATCACCGGGTCAGGAATGCGAGTCGAACGGACCCCCGGTGATCGTCAGTGCGATGTAGAGCACTGCCGCGCACAGCGCGCCGTAGGTGACGACGTCGACGACCTTCCCCCGGATCGCCAGCAGGCCCGCGCGCTCCTCCGGCAGCACCGCGCGCAGCAACCCGCCCACGAGTAGCGCCACGCCGACGAGCACGGCGCCCTCGCGCCAGTGGTACTGCAGGATCCGGAGCGTGGCGCCGAGCAGCAGCAGGACCACTACGCCGAACGGGACGTGCACGGTCCACGGCCGGTCGGATCGGGGGCGGGCGCGGTGGCGTTCGCCGGTCATCGCCATCAGGCGCCGGCCGCACGCTCGGCGGCTTCGACGACGTTCGACACGAGCATCGCGCGGGTCATGGGACCCACCCCGCCCGGGTTGGGGGAAAGCCAGCCGGCGACCTCGGCCACGCCGGGGTCGACGTCGCCGGTGAGCTTGCCCTCGACGTGGGAAACGCCGACGTCGAGCACAGCCGCGCCCGGCGCGACCATGTCGGGCTTGATGATGCCGGGCACGCCGGCTGCGGCGATCACGATGTCGGCGCGGCGGACTTCGGCGGCGAGGTCGCGGGTGCCGGTGTGGCACAGCGTCACGGTCGAGTTCTCGCTGCGGCGCGTGAGCAGCAGGCCCATCGTGCGCCCGACGGTGATGCCCCGGCCGACCACCGTCACGCGCGCGCCGTTCAGCTCGACGCCGTGTCGTTTGAGCAGCTCGATGATCCCGTACGGAGTGCACGGCAGCGGACCGGTCTGGCCGAGCACGAGCCGGCCGAGACTGGTCGGCGCCAGGCCGTCGGCGTCCTTGTCCGGGTCGATACGCTCGAGCACCCGGTTGGCGTCGAGGTGCTTCGGCAGCGGGAGCTGGACGATATAGCCGTGACACGCCGGGTCGGCGTTGAGGTCGTCGATGACGGCCTCGAGCTTCTCCTGCGAGATGTCCGCGGGCAGGTCGCGGCGGATCGAGTTCACGCCGATCTTCGCGCTGTCCGCGTGCTTCATCCGCACGTACGAATGCGAGCCGGGGTCGTCGCCGACCAGCACCGTGCCCAGCCCGGGGACGATTCCGCGCTCGGCGAGGGCCGCCACGCGCGGGCGCAGCTCCTCGAAAATGGCGTTCTTCGTGGCCTTGCCGTCCAGAGTTTTCGCCGTCACGGTGACCATTCTCGCAAAGGACCGGGCGCCATCGGAGCGCGCCCAGGCCGGGTACGCAGCGTGCCCGGCGAACCACCCGATCGGCCCGCGCGTCGCAACCCGAAGCCGATCACCACCCGACGTAGACTGTTCGTCACCCCAGGCACCGGAACCCTTCGCGCTTCGTGATCTTGCCCATCCCGTGTCGGCCGAGGTCAGACCGCATGTGAGTGGCAAAAGACCCATGCGGGGTGCGTTCGCGCGCGCGAACAGTCAAAATATGCGGGTGGCACAACCGACGACGCAGCTGAACGCGACCGAGCAGGACACACTGGTCAAACAGATCGGGCTCGCTCTGCTGCGCGCAGCCCCGCGCGATTGGCGGAAGGTCACGGTCGACTACCGGGCCGTCGGCCGCTACCACGAGCTGACCGGTGAGATCCGCACCGAAGACGGCTCGGCGCAGGAGTGGGTCGCGACCCACGACATCGCGACCCTCTTCGGCCGGCTGCGCGCGGGCATGTACCGCGACGGTCGCGGGACCTGGTTCAACGCGCGCTACCAGCTCGACCACCCGTCCAGCTACAACCTGGAGTACAACCGCGAAGAGCCCGCATGGCGCCTCGCGCCGCCGCCCCAGGCCTACCAGGACGAGCTGCGCATGTTCCCCCGCACGGAGGAGAACGTGCCGGAGTGGCTGATCCGGCGCCTGTCCGGCCTCGGCCCCGAGCAGCCCGGCCCGCACTTCCGCATCGCCCGCATCTTCGACACGATCGGTCCCGCCGGCCGTCCCGTGATCAACCGGCCGGAGCTCGACACCGCCGAGCAGGACCGCCTGCTCGAATACCTCGACCACGCGCCCGTGGTCGTGCAGGACCGCGGTTACGACATCGACCGGCTGGCGCAGACGCCCGAGGCGACCGTGCCGGTGGCGTTTCACAGCGACGGCCAGTGGATCTGGCCGGCGGCGGTGAATTTCTACCTGCGCCAGTACGGCGTCTCGCCCGAGGCCGACCTCGTCGAACACATCCGCGCGAACGGCTTCAAGCAGCCACCCGTCGACGACCTGGCCCTGCAGGGTGCCGCGGCCTATCTGACCCGGGGCACACAGCAGCCTCCGCAGCAGCGGCCCGGCCCACCGCCCGCGCCCGCGACCGCGCCCGCCACCGAGGCGGCCGCACCGGCGGCGGTCGACGTGCCGCTCGCGCTCAACACACCGCCGGCCGAGTCGGAGGAGCCGACGAAGCCGCCGTTCGAGCAGGGTTTCGACGAGGTTGCGCAGCCCGACGGAGCTCAGCCGTACGCGGAGGACCAACACCGCGACCACCAGCCCGCCGACCAACCCCACGCCGACCAACCCCACGCCGACGAGTACCACGCCGACGAGTACCACGAGGACCAGTACCACGAGGACGAGTTCGACGACCGCTTCACCGGCGGGGACGGCTACGACGAGCACGCGGAGTTCGAACCGGTCCACGACCGAGCGCCGGGCGGCGCCCCGCCTGGCCAACGCACCGCGCTGTACGCGCCGGTCGAGCCGAACACCGCCCCGCCGCAGCAGCACGAAGAACAGCACACGGCCCTGTACGCGCCGGTGATCGACCCGAACGTCGCGCCGCCCGAGGAGGACGCCGAGCAGACCGCGCTGAACGCACCGGTCGACGCCGACGGTCCGGCGCCGGCGGCCACACCGATGGCTGAAGAACCCGTGCTGTTCACGCACGGCGATGAACCGCAGCGGGACGACCCTGTGCATCCAGATGACGCGGCGCACGGCGAGTCCGGTCCTGGGGTGCCCGGTCGCGGCGAGCAGCACACGGCGTTGTACGCGCCGGCGGACCGGGGCGAGGAGCAGCCCTACGACGACGGCCAGTACGACCAGTCGCAGCCCTTCGAGGACGAGCAGCATTTCGACGACGGCGAGTACGACCGGTCCGGTCACTACGCCGACGACCAGCCCGCCGACGACCACCACGCTGACGACCAGCTCGCTGGCGACCACCACGCCGACGATCAGCACTACGACGACCAGCACTACGACCAGCGCTATGCCGAGGAGCACCACGCGTCCGGCGCTCCGGCCGGTCGGGAGCCGGACTTCGATCCGGGCCCGCCGACCACGATGATCACGCCGAGCAGCGGGGTTCCGGGAGTTCCGGGAGTTCTGCCGGATCCGGCCGAGGCCGTCGTCTCCTCGCCGGCACCGGAACCGGTTGCGAATCCGAATCCGGGTGCGGCGCAGGCTCCCACCCCCGCGCCCCCCGCGCAGGAGGCGCCCCGGCCGCGCCGGGAGCTGCCGGACGACCCGACGCTCGCGAAACTGCAGACGCGGCTCGACGAGCTCGACGTGCCGCCCGCCGCGTACCGGCTTGGCACGTCGACCGAACGCGGCTGGACCGTGGAAGAGGTGGACGAGGGCTGGCGCGTCGGCTGGTACGACGGCGAGCTCATCAACCCGGCGGTGTTCGGTGACGCCGACGACGCCGCCGCGTTCATGCTGGGCAAGGTCCTGCTGCACCCCGACGGCCATGAGCCCGCCGAGGGCCAGCCGACGCCGCCACCTGCTCCCGCGCCGACGCCGGACCCCGTCGCCGACGCTCCGAAGCCGCCGGTAGTGGCGACGCTTTCGCCGGAAGTCGCCACGGGCTCGTTCCCGGTCCGCCCCCGCGAAACCGTGCCGCCGCAGGAACAGACGACGTTCACCCCGGCCGAGGAGCTGCTGGCCGACGACGACGAAGTCGCCGCGGCCCCGCCCGTCCGCCAGCCGTCCGCCCCGGTCGCGCCTGCGCCGCCGACGCAGGTCACGCCGCCCGTGACTCCGCGCCGCGAACCGCCGGCCGCCCCGCCGATGGGTGGCGGCGGCCCCGGCTTGGGGGCCGCGCTGAACGGTCCGCCTCCCGGTGTTCCCGGCCCGGGCGGTCCCGGTCCCGGCGGTGGCCCGTCCGGTCCGGTGCCACCACGTCGCGACGAGCCGCGGCCCAACGGCGCGTCCCGCACACCGGCGCCCACCAACGGCAACCAGTGGCCGATCGCCCCGCTTTCCGGCGAGCCGCCCCTGACGTTGTTCCGCGGCAAGGAGATGCGCGAACTGCCCGCCGGCAGCGAGCTCGATCGCTTCGGCGGACCGAACGGCAACCTCACCTACGCGGCGGGCACGCCGTTCGAGGAGCGTTCGCTCGTGCCCGAGTGGGTCAACCGGCCCTACCACGTCTATCGCGTCCAACGTCCACTCGAGACACTCGCCGGCGTCGCCATCCCGTGGTTCAACCAGCCCGGCGGCGGGTCTGCCTACCTGCTTCCCGCCTCCATCGACGAACTCGTCGCCGAGGGCGACCTGATCGAGCTCGAACCCGGCGAACCACCGATCGACTGACACCGTTGACTGGTGCGGGGCCTGCGGGCCCCGCACCAGTCACGTCACGCGCGGTAGCGCGGGTCGCCGGGATGCGTTACTTGACGACGAGGCCGTGTGCGGCGGCGTACGCGATGGCCGTGTCGACATCGACGTAGGCGCCGCGCAAGTCGGCTTGCACGAGGGCGTTGGCGTCGAGGCGGGTACCGCGCAGGTCGGCGCCCGCGAGTTTGGCGCCGAGGAGGCGCGCGCCCGTGAGGTCGGCGTCGCGCAAGTCCGCGTCGGTGAGATCGGCTTCCGTGAGGTTGACCTCGCGCAGGCGCAGACTCGCGAGGTGCAGCTTGCGCAACCGGCCGCGGGACAGCGAAGCGAGTGAAAGGTCGCAGTCGGTGAGCGCGATCCCCTGCCACCGGCAGTCCACAAAGGACGAACCGAGGAGCGAGCACGACGCCCACCGGCTGTCGGCGAGCACGGCGCGGTCGAAGGTGCACGAGCGGAACGCCGACGCGTCGTGACGTGAGCCCGCGAGGTCGGCTTTCGTGAAGACGCAGTTGTCGAATGTGCAGCCACGTGTGCGCAGATCGCGGAGGTCGGCTTCGGTGAAGTCACAGCCAGTGAAGCTGCGTTTTTCCCACCACTGCCCCGAAAATACGGCGTCGCGGTAGTCCTCGCCGGTCACGGTCTCCCCCGTCGGCCTGCTCATCGGGCCATCATAGCGACCGCGCGGTCAGCGGAAGTCGCGGGATTTCGCCTTGATACGCAGGGGCATCGTCTCCAGTTTCTCCGCCCGGACGCTCGCCACGCCGTCGGCCTTCTCGACGACACCACGCACGAGCAGCGCGGCGCTCGCGCGCGCCACGCGGTGGAACCGTCGCCACAGGCCGAGGGTGCAGATCACGTTGACCATGCCCGTTTCGTCTTCCAGGTTGATGAACGTGACGCCGCCGGCGGTCGCCGGGCGCTGCCGGTGGGTCACCGCACCCCCGACCAGCACACGGGAACCGTGATCGAGGTCGAGCAGGCCCGACGCCGGGACCACCCCGAGCGCGTCGAGGTGGTCACGCAAGAACTGCGTCGGGTAGGTGTCGGGTGACACGCCCGTGGACCACACGTCTGCGGCGGCGACGTCGACCGCGTCCATACCCGGCAGCATCGGGGCGTCGACGCCGGGCGCGGTGCCCGGCAGGTTTTCCGGCCGGTCGTGCGCGACCGCGCCTGCGGACCACAATGCGCGGCGCCGGTCACGGCCGAACGCACCCGCCGTCGCGAGCGCTTCCAGCTGCGGCGCGGTGAGCCGCACGCGGCGGGCGAGGTCGGACATCGCGTACGGGCCGCGCTCGGTGCGCTCGGCCACGATCTTCTCGGCCAGGTCGTCGCCGATGAGCCGCACGGTGGCCAGCCCGGTGCGCACGGCGTGCAGCTTTCCGCCGTCCGGCAACGGTTCCAGCGTCGCGTGCGGCAGGCTGGCGTTGAGGTCGGGGCCCAGTACGGTGACTCCGTGGCGGCGGGCGTCGGCGACCAGTGACTGCGGCGAGTAGAACCCCATCGGCTGTGCGCGCAGCAGCCCCGCGCAGAACGCGTCCGGGTGGTAGTACTTGAAAAACGCGCTCGCGAACACCAGGTGCGCGAAGCTCAGCGCATGACTTTCGGGAAAGCCGAAGTTGGCGAACGCTTTGAGTTTCAGGAAGATCTTCTCCGCCAGCTCCCCGTCCACGCCCTTCGCCGTGGCGCCGTCGAGGAACCGCTGCCGGAGCCGTTCCATCTTGCGTTCCGAGCGTTTCGATCCCATCGCGTGGCGCAGCTGATCGGCTTCGGCAGCGGTGAAGTCGGCGACGTCGAGGGCGATTTGCATCAGCTGTTCCTGGAACAGCGGCACGCCTTTCGTTTTGTGCAACGCCTTTTCCAGCAGCGGGTGGTCGTAGTCCCATTCCTCACGGCCCTGTTTGCGCCGGATGTAGGGGTGAACGGACCCGCCTTGGATCGGGCCGGGGCGGATGAGGGCGACTTCCACGGCGAGGTCGTAGAACTCACGTGGTTCAAGGCGCGGCAGCGTCGCCAGCTGGGCGCGGCTCTCGACTTGGAACACGCCGATCGCATCGGCGCGGCAGAGCATGTCGTAGATCTTCTCGTCCTCGAGGTCCAGCTCGGCAAGGTCGATGGTTTCGCCTTTGTATTCCTTCACGAGATCGAGCATGTAGTGCAGCGCCGAGAGCATGCCGAGGCCCAGCAGGTCGAACTTCACGAGCCCGGCCGCGGCGCAGTCTTCCTTTTCCCACTGCACCACGCTGCGGTTTTCCATCCGGGCCCACTCCACGGGGCAGACCTGGCTCACGGGTTCGTCGCAGATGACCATGCCACCGGAATGGATACCGAGGTGGCGCGGGAAGTCTTCGAGCGCGAAGGCGAGCTGCACGACGTCCGCGGGAATGTCGTGGTCGTGGTCCGTTTCGGTGCTGCGCAACGCTCCCCAGCGGTCGATCTGTTTGCTCCACGCGTCCTGCTGGCCAGGTGAGTAGCCGAGCGCGCGGGCGGCGTCGCGGATCGCTGAGCGCGCGCGGTAGGTGATCACGTTCGCGACCTGCGCGGTGTTGAGCCGCCCGTATTTGGCGAACACGTGCTGGATCGCCTCTTCGCGCCGGTCGGACTCGATGTCGAGGTCGATGTCGGGATAGCCGTCGCGGTCCGGGGCGAGGAATCGTTCGAACAGCAGCTTGTACTTCACCGGGTCGACTTTGGTGATACCCAAGGCATAGCAGACGGCCGAATTGGCGGCGGATCCGCGACCCTGGCACAGGATGTTGTTTTCGAGGCAGAAGCGCACGATGTTCCAGACGATCAGGAAGTAGCCAGGAAACCCGAGGTCTTCGATGATCTTCAGCTCGTGCTCGATCTGTGCGTACGCCGCGGCTTCCCCGTCCTTGCCGGCGTAACGTCGCTTTGCGCCCGCCCACGTGAGTTCGCGCAAATAGGTCGTTTCGGTGTGACCTGCGGGGACGTCGAACGGCGGCAGTTTCGGCGCGATCAACTCGATTTTGAACGAGCACTCCATGCCCAGCAGGGCCGACCGTTGCACGGCACCGGGGTAACGCCGGAAGCGGTGCGCCATTTCTCGGCCGGAGCGCAGGAACGCGGTGCCTTCGCTGGGAAGCCAGCCTTCGAGGTCGTCGATACCGCGGCGGGCGCGGATCGCGGCGACGGCGTCGGCGAGGCGGGCGCGTTCGGGGCGTGCGTAGTGCGCGGCGGTGGTGGCGAGGGTCGGGAGGCCGAAGTCGTCCGCGAGCCCGGCGAGGAGGTCGTTGTGGGTGGTGTCGAGCGGCTGGCCGTGGTCGAAGAGCTCAACGTACACGTTGTCGCGGCCGAAGAGTTCCACGAGTTTCCGCAGCTGCGTTGCCGCGGCGGCGGGGCCTTCGCGGAGAAGTGCCTTCCGCACGGATCCTTTGCGGCAGCCCGTGAGCACGGCACATCGGCCGGCGACTTCCTCGGCCACGGCGTGCAGATCGTAGATGGGGCGGCCTTTTTCGGCGTGTTCGCCTTGAGTTCCGTCGTAGCCGCGCAGCTGGCCGGCGGTGATGGCACGGCACAGCGCGCGGTAGCCCGTGTCACCGCGCGCGAGCAGCAGGAGGTGCTCGCCTTCGGGGTCGGCGACACCGTTCTGCGGTCCGGACAGGCCGAAGCTCAGCTCGGTACCGAACACCGTCGCGACGCCGAGTTCCTTGGCGGCTTCGGCGAAGCGGACCACACCGTACATGCCGTCGTGATCGGTGAGCGCGATGGCGTCGAGCCCCAGCCGCGCGGCTTCCTCGACCAGCTCTTCGGGGTGGGCGGCGCCGTCGAGGAAGCTGAAGTTGGAGTGGCAGTGCAGCTCCGCGTACGACACGCGCGACCCGGCCTCGACGTCGGCGCGCGGCGGCGGCACGTCGGGTGGACGGCGGTAGACGTCGCGTTTGCGCCCCCACGCCGGGCTGTCGCCGTGATCGCCGGGCGACGGATCACCGGCGAGGGTCCGGGCGAGGTCGCGCCACGGGAGGGGCGGGTTGTTCCAGCCCATCTAGCCGTTTTCCGACGAGGTTCGGGGTGCGGGGATCAGCGGGGTCTCGCAGTGCGTCCAGGAAGTTTCGGTGTTGTCGTTCATCAGTCGTAGATTCCTTCCACTGTCCACACGGGAGTTTCGGTGCCGGAGCACAGGACCAGCACGGCTTCGTCGGCTTCGTCGCGTTCGGTGGGGGCGAGCAGCAGCTGCAGGCGGGCCTGCGGTGGCGCGGCCGTGCGCCGGCTCACCGCGACGGGCCACGGCCCGGCCCAATCGAGCACCGTGCGCGCCGGGCCACCCGCGACGCTCAGCCGGCACGGCGGCGCGGTGAGCTGCTTGCGGCTGGTGACACCGACGGCCACGCCTTGTTCGTCGACGACCTGCACCGGCACCGGCTGGTCCAGCACCGTCGCCGGGCTCGGTGCGGGCAGCCGGCCCGGCCAGGGGGCGTCCGGTGGGGCGTCGGGTTCGCGCGGGTCACCCCATGGGATCAGGCGCACGCGGCCGGCAGGATCGCGGCCGCCGTCGAGGATCGGCGTGACGACTCCTTCCGGACCGAGCAGACCCTGTACGCGGACGAAGGCGCGGGCCGCGCGTTCGGTGGTGAGCTCGTCGTCTTCACTGCGGTTTCCGCCGTGCCACAGGCCCAGCTGCAGGGACTTGCCCTCGACGGTTTCCTCGGGCTCCAGCCGCAGCCGTGCGACGCCCGAGGTGAGGCGCCGGTCGGCGCGCAGCCAGCCCTCGAACTGCCAGCGCACGCGGTCGGCGACCCCTTGGGGTGTCAGGGGTTCCGCGCAGCGCCAGACGCGGCCGAGCTGTTCGCCGTCCTCGGTGGTGGCGTAGATGCCAAGGCGCGTGCACGCGAGCCCACGCGCGGCCAGCGCGGCGTGGAAGCGCGCGCCGAGGTTCTTGGCGAGGAACGCGGCGACATCGACACGTTCGAGCACCGGGTCGAACGTCTCCGTGAGCGTGAGGTCCGCCGGCGGTTTACGCCGCAGCGGCGGGCGTTCGGACAGCCCGCGCGCCAGCCGGTGGGCGAGCACGCCGTCGAGCGCGAAGCGGGACATCACGTCTCGTTCCGTCAGCGCGGCGAAAGCCCCGAGCGTCCGCAGGCCGAGGCGGGTGAGCAGGTCGACGAGCTCCTTGCGGTCGGCATCCGGCTGATCCAGCTCGGCGACCGGAAGCGGCGCGAGAAACTCCCTGGTTCCCCCGGCGGGCACGAACTCGCCCTGCCGTGCCGCGACGGTCGCCCCGAACAGCCCTTCCGCCACCCCGATCTGGCACTCGACTCCCGCGACGGCCGCCACCTGGTCCACCAGCTTCTCCGCGAGCCGCTGCTCACCGCCGAAGTAACCCGCCGCACCAGCCACGGGCACCGCGATCAGTCCCGGCCGCACCACCTCCAGCCCGACCACCAGTTCCTCCACGGCGCGCGCGACGTTCTCGAACAACCTCGCGTCCCGCCCGTCGTCCACCCCGAACACCGCCAGCTCCGGGCACTTCGCCTCCGCCTCGCGCCGCCGCATCCCTCTCCGTACGCCCCGGCTCCGCGCCACCGCCGTACACGCCACCACGCGACTCGCGAGGAACACCGCCGCCGGACGCGTCAACGCCACGGCCCCCGCCGCGGCCGCCGCCACCGCCGGCCAATCCGGACACCACACGACCAACAGCCGCGTGGGCAGGCCCACCGCTTTCCGGGGCACTTCGGGCGCGATGGTCATGGCCGCGCTCCGTTGTGTCTGATGTGGACAGTAGTGGTGCGAGTGGTCGTGTTGGCGATTTGGGCGGTCCGGGCCCCGGTCACCCTCGTCCCCCGGCCGCCACCGGGCACCGCACCCACCGCAAAGATCGACACCACCGCGGACGATTCGACGCCCGCTCGCTCGTCGCCGCCGACAAGCCGCGAACCACACGAACCGATCGCACCGTCACTCACCGGGCCCCGCTCCGGCACCCTCGTCGAATGCCGGAATCCGCCACTACGAGCGGCAAACACGGCCGCAGCCGTTGCGACGGCGGTGAGTGGGCGCGGGCGGGGAGTCCGCGAACTGGTCATCCCGTTGCCTCCTCGTCGTACTGGTCGAAGTCGATGGCGCGCTGGACGGGGAGGAGGGCCGGGCCGGGGCTGGGGTCGACAGGATGGGCGCGGCCGTCGGGGCCGGGGAGAGTGAGAGTGAGGGTGCGGGGGCGGGCGGAGGAGCCACGGCCGCGGGCGTGGGCCTCGGCCGGGCGGGAGCGCAGGAAGCCCGCGCCGGAGCCGAGGAGGCCGGCCCAGGGGCCGGGCGTGCAGTGGAGTTCGAGGTCGGCGCCGGGCCAGTGACCGAGAGAGATGAGGACGGCACCGCGGTGGCGGGCACGGGCGGAGAGGCGACGGGCGACGGGCGCGCGGACGGAGCGGGGTTCGGTGACCACGAGATCGACGCCGTCGAGCAGGGCTGCGACCACGGCCGGGTATTCGGCGCCGGGACGCGGCACAAGCGCGAGCCGCGACACGTCGACGCCGTGTTCGGCTGCCGCGGCGATGCCAAGGGAAGGCACGCCGACCACCGCCGCCCACGACCCGGCGGCGGTGGCCTCGGCGAGCAGGGCCAGCAGGAGCGACGTGGAGCGGTGAACCGCCACGGTGCTCCCGCGCCGGAGCCCCGCATCGGGCAGCAGACCGGCCAGTGCCGCGGACACCGGGAGCACCCTTCCCGTCGTCTTGGCGTGCACCGCCTGCTCCGCGACCCGGCTCGCCGTGCTCACACCGGGGAGCGCCGCGAGCCGAGCCACCGGCTCTGCCACTGCCGTCACCACATGCACCTCCCTCCGCGCACACGCCGGCCCTCGTCCCGCCGCGCGCCCAGGCCAGAGCCACACAGGACGAGCGCCGGCACGCCGCGGGGAAGGCGGCTCCGACACCCTGCACCGAACAACCTGCATCGAACAGCAGGTATCGAACAACAGGTATCGACAACCAGGTATCGAACAGTTGTTCGATACCATCAAGTGAACCCGGATCCGGCAGGGCTGTCAAGGCGAACTTGATGTCGCTTTCCTGCCAGTCGGACGTGCCGCCACCACGCGCTCGAAGAAGACCGGGAGAAGAGCCGGGACGTGGTCCGTCCGTTCCGCACCACAGCGAAGATCAGCTCACCGGCTTCACAATCCCGCCCGACCCAATCCCGCCCGAACCGCACCTGCTTCGCGCCCGCGTCGGCCGGGAGCGAAGGGACTCACGCCACCCGCCGGGTTACCGCGAAGAGCTCGTCCGCCGCCGGCACACCGCACCGACTGGCCACAGCTGAAGCACGGCTCCCAGTTTGCTCACGTGGCGGTGGACAGTGGGGCGATGGCGAACGCGTCGACCGGTGCGTCGCCGTGGGCAAGGGCGTCAGCGGATCCGGGATCGTGTGCACTTCCCAGGATGGATGGTGCGGGCGAAGAGCTCGGGAAGCGGGCGTCTGTACGAAGTGGACGGTCGCGTCAGCGACCTTCGGCGAGCTGAGGACCAGGTGGGGTGCGCCTGCGGCCCACCCCGCTCCCCCGCGTTAGATCACGATGACCAGGGCGCCGCTGAACCGTCCCGGCGACCTGGTCACCACGAAATCACGAGTTCTTCCGCCCGATCCGCGACCGACCCGGAGCGGGCGGCGGAACGTCAATGCGCGAAGTGCCGCGTTCCCGTCAGGTACAGCGTGATGCCCGCCTGCTCCGCGGCCGCGATCACCTCTGCGTCGCGAATGGACCCACCGGGCTGCACGACGGCGCGAACTCCGGCCTCCAGCAGGACCTCGAGCCCGTCCGGGAACGGGAAGAACGCGTCGGACGCGCCGACGGAACCCTTCGCCCGCTCACCGGCCCGCGAAACGGCCAGCCGCGACGAGTCGACCCGGTTGACCTGGCCCATCCCGACGCCGACCGTGGCGCCTTCGTGGGCCAGCAGGATCGCATTGGACTTGACCGCGCGCAGCGCACGCCACGCGAACTCCAGATCGGCGAGCGTCTGCTCGTCGGCCGGTGCGCCCGTGGCCAGCTGCCAGTTGGCCGGGTCGTCGCCGGACGCGTCGATCGCGTCGACGGACTGCACGAGCACCCCGCCGGAAATCGGCCGGAGCTCCACGGGCGCACGGTCCTCGATCGCGGACAGCTTCAGCAGCCGCACGTTCTTCTTGCGCCGCAGGATTTCCAGCGCCTCCGGCTCGAAGTCCGGCGCCAGCACGACCTCGGTGAACACCTCGGCGATCTGCTCCGCCGCCTCGACGCTCACCGGCCGGTTCGTGGCGATCACACCGCCGTAGGCCGAAACCGGGTCGCACGCGTGGGCCTTGCGGTGCGCCTCAGCGATGTCGGAACCGACCGCGATGCCGCACGGGTTGGCGTGCTTGATGATCGCGACGGCGGGCTCGCTGAAGTCGTAGGCGGCGCGGCGCGCGGCGTCGGTGTCGACGTAGTTGTTGTACGACATGGCCTTGCCGTGCAACTGCTCCGCGTGTGCCAAGCCCGGCTGGGCACTGCGGTACAGCGCCGCCTTCTGGTGCGGGTTCTCCCCGTAGCGCAGCACTTCGGCCCGATCCCAAGTGGCGCCGAGGAAGTCGGGGAAACCCGAGTCGTCCGCGGGCGCATACACGTTTGCGAACCACGAAGCGACCGCCGAGTCGTACGCCGCCGTGTGCGCGTACGCCTGCGCCGCGAGCCGCTTACGGTCGGCGAGCTCGAAACCGCCCGCCGCGACCTGCTCCAGCACCCACGCGTAGCGCGAGGGGTCCACGACGACCGCGACACTGCCGTGGTTCTTCGCGGCCGCCCGCACCATCGCGGGCCCACCGATGTCGATGTTCTCCACGCAATCCTCGGGGCTCGCGCCCGAAGCGACGGTCTGCGTGAACGGGTACAGGTTCACCACGAGCAGGTCGAACGCCGCGATCTCGAGCTTCCGAAGCTGCTCGACGTGATCGGGATTGTCCTGATCGGCCAGCAGGCCCGCGTGCACCCGCGGATGCAGCGTCTTCACGCGGCCGTCGAGCGACTCGGGAAAACCGGTCACCTGCTCGACGGGGGTGACGGGGACCCCGGCGTTGGCGATCACCTTCGCGGTGCCACCGGTCGACACGATCTCCACGCCCGCGGCATGCAGACCGGTCGCGAGCTCGAGCAGGCCGGCCTTGTCCGAGACGCCGATCAGCGCGCGCCGGACCGGGCGCCGTCCCTCTGGAGTGCTCACGAAAACCTCACCTTTCGTCCGTCCACGGTGCAGCCACCACGGCCGAGTCGCTCGATCGTTTCAACCAGCAGCCTGCGCTCCACGGCCTTGATCCGTTCGTGCAGGACGTCTTCGGTGTCGCCGGCCTCCACCAGCACCGCCTCCTGGGCGATGACGGGACCGGTGTCCACGCCGGCGTCGACGAAGTGCACCGTCGAACCGGTCACCTTCACTCCCGCCGCCAGCGCGTCGGCAACCGCGTGCATGCCCGGAAAAGACGGCAGCAGCGCCGGGTGCGTGTTGATCACCCGGCCGCCGAAGCGGGCCAGGAACCCCTTCCCGAGGATCTTCATGAAGCCCGCCGACACGACCAGGTCCGGCTCGTACGCCGCGACGGCGTCGGTCAGCGCCTCGTCCCACGCCGCGCGGTCGGGGTGGTCGGCCACGCGCACGGTGAACGACGGCACGTCCGCGCGCTCGGCGCGGGCCAGCGCCTCGATTCCGGTGCGGTCCGCGCCCACGGCCACGACCCGGGCCGGGAACGCGGGCTTCGCCACGGCGTCCAGCACGGCCTGCAGCAACGTACCCGAACCGGACGCGAGCACGACGATCTTCACCGGGGTCGGCAGGTCCAAGCGGCTGGCCAGAACGGGCTCCTCGCACAGCGGCGCACCTCAGGCGCACCGCGCTTCACCGGGGTCACCCCAACCCTAACGGTCGTCTTCGCGGTCCTCGCCCTCGCCGGACGACTCGGTGGACTCGGTCACAGCGCCTGCGTCCGCGGCAGCGGCGTCAGTGGCGGGTTCCGGTTCGTCGAGTTCGACGTCTTCCGGCTGCTCGAGGCCCAGTTCCGCCTCGGCTTCGGCGTCGAAGTCGTCGACGTCGCGCTCGACGGCACCGAAACCTCCGTCGGCCCCGTCGTGGCTGTCGTGGCTGTCGTGGCTGTCGTGGCTGTCTACTCCATCACCGCCGGATTCCGACTGTGCATCGGCGTCGGCGTCCGGACCGGTCTCCGTGTCATCTTCAGCAGTGTCATCTTCTGCCGTGTCATCTTCTGCAGTGTCACCTTCGGGGGAGGCTTCGGCGGCGCCGTCAGCTTCAGCATCCTCTGCCGTGTCGTCGTCTGCTGTGTCGTCGTCTGCTGTGTCGTCGTCCGCCGTGTCGTGGTAGCCAGCGACCTCCAGCGGCTCCGGGGGCGCCGCCGGTTCGTGCGCTCCCGCGAAGAACGCCACGAACCCACCAGGGATCACGATCCAGCAGAACGCCACGATCGACGCCACCCCGACGGGCACGCTGACCGGGTCGAACGGACCCCCGGCGAGCCGACCTCCCGCCAGCGTCCCCAGTACCACGCAGCCGAACCCGACCACAGCGCCCGCGACGACGACGATCCGGATCCGCGCGGCCGGGTCGTCGTCGACTCGGCGCACCGACCAGCCGACCAGCGCACCGACTGCCGCGGGCAGGACCAGCAGCACGGGCCACCACGCGGCGGCATGCTCGGGAATGGCGCCGAGCAGCGGCACGGCCGGCACGGCGCCACCGTGGTAGCCGACGATGCTGACATCGAGCGACCCGATCGTGAACCCGGGCCCGGCGACGAACGAGAGCGCCGCGACCACCGCGTTGGGCAGGTACAGCACGGACAGCAGGAACAGGCCGAGATTGTTGCCGAGCGACGGCTCGAACTGGTCGCTCACCGCGGACCACGACAGCACCGTCGCGGCGGCGAACACCACGGCTCCCACGGCCAGTAGCGCCGCGAGACCCAGCGCGCCGGCGCGCAGGCCGCGGACGGCGACGGGGTCGAGCCGCTCGGCGAGCGCGACGGGTATCCCGCAGCGCCGCACCACGCCCGCGGTGGCCGCCAGCGCGGCGATCAGGCCCGGCATCACCAGCGCGAGCCCCGGATTCGCGCGCACCGGCGCCCCGAGCGACAGCAGGCCGATCAGCAGGCCGAACAACGCGTGCGCGCCGGCGATCACGGCGACGAGCGGCACGGCCTGCCGCGGCGTCCGGCAGCCGAGGCGCTGCGCCGCACCCGAAGCGGTACGCGCGACGAGTGCCACGGCCCCGATCGTCGGCAGCAACGGCAGCGCGCCCAGCGCGTGTCCGCCGAAGCCGAGCTGCACCTGGAACGTGGCCAGCCAGCCCGGCCCCGCGGCGAGCAGCACCCCGCCGGCTGAAAACGCGGTCTGCTCGGCCGTCAGCGAGACGAGCGCGAGTAACGTCGCGACCACCGCGTATTGCGTGATCAGCGGGCCGAAGGCCGCGCCGAACAGCACTCGGACCCGGGCGACCGCAGCGACCTCGGCTTCGGGCTCGACGGCGTCTTCGCCGCCCGGCGGGCGCGGAGAACTGGTGAGCACCTGCATCTCCGCACCATGACATCCACGCTGGTCCGCCCGGGTGAGGCACGCCGCCCCCGCGGGGCGTGGCGAAACTAACCCACCCGGTTGGGGGCAGCGCCGAAGATCAAAACACCCGCTGTGACACGGAGAGTCACAGCGGGTGTTCGTGAGGTCGTCAGCTCGGCTGGCCGAAGCCGCCCGGCGGCGTGCCCGGGTTCTTGCCCGGCTCCGACTGTGGCTGCTGGAAGAACTGGCCTTGCTGCGGCGCGTACGTCGTGGCCTGCTGCCCGGGCGGGGTCGCGCCCGGCTGCTGGTACTGACCCGGCTGCGGGAACGGCGCCGACGGCTCGCCCGGCTGCGCCGCCTGCGGGAACGGACCGGCCTGGCCGTACTGCGTCGGCTGGTACTGCGGCACGGCGGGCTTCGGCGCGGGCGGCTTGAGCACGTCGTACTCCATCAGCAGCGCGGCGACCGACACGAGCGCCTGCACGATCGCGAGGATCAGCACGACGGTCACGATGCCCGGCGTCGACTGTTCGGCGACGACCGTGTCGAGGGCGCCGGCGGCGCCGATCACGCTCAGCAACGCGGCGAACGGCAGCACCTTCGGCGCCTTCGGCAGCGCGTGCAGCGCCGAGAGCAGACCACCGGCGAGCAGGAAGATCGTCTCCTGGCCGACGTCGTTCGCTTCGTCGGAGAAGCCGAGAAAGTACTGCACGACGCCCAGCACGGTAACGACGAGCGCCAGCACGAGCGGGAGGTTCTGCGGCAACGCCGGGGCGCCCGCGGAAGGCGGTCCCTGCTGCGGCTGTGGTTGCGGGAACCCGCCCGAAGGAGGCGGGCCCTGAGGCGGCTGCTGTTGGCCGCCGCCCTGCTGGGGGTAGCCAGGACCGCCGCTGGGGAAGGTCATCGGAAGCTCTCCTGTCGTTCGCCGGCAACTCCGGGTTGTACGGCGCACGGACGACACACGCGACGCCCGCGTCGGCCGAACGCTAGCGCATCCGCCGCTCCCCCGTCCGCGCCGTTGGACGCGCGGGGTACCCGATCGGTTGCCGCCGAAAACGGCGCGGGCCGGGCCCCGTAGGGAGGCCCGGCCCGAGTTACCGAATTTGCGCAGGTCAGAGGTTCTTGTACAGCTCGCGTGCGAGGACGGCGGTCTCGCTCGGCGTCTTGCCGACCTTCACGCCGGCGGCCTCGAGGGCCTCCTTCTTCGCAGCCGCCGTACCGGACGAACCGGACACGATCGCACCCGCGTGGCCCATCGTCTTGCCCTCGGGGGCGGTGAAGCCCGCGACGTAACCGACGACCGGCTTCGTCACGTGCTCCTTGATGTAGGCCGCGGCCCGCTCCTCGGCGTCGCCGCCGATTTCGCCGATCATCACGATGACCAAGGTGTCGGGGTCGTTCTCGAACGCCTCGAGGGCATCGATGTGGGTCGTGCCGATGACCGGGTCACCGCCGATGCCGACGCCGGTCGAGAAACCGATGTCCCGCAGCTCGTACATCATCTGGTAGGTCAGGGTGCCCGACTTCGACACGAGCCCGATCGCGCCCGGGCCGGTGATGTCGGCCGGGATGATGCCGGCGTTGGACTTTCCGGGGCTGATCACGCCGGGGCAGTTCGGGCCGATGATGCGCGTCTTGTTGCCCTTCGCCACCGCGTGCGCCCAGAAGTAGGCCGAGTCGTGCACCGGGATGCCCTCGGTGATCACGACGGCCAGCGGGATCTCGGCGTCGATCGCCTCGATCACGGCGTCCTTGGCGAACTTGGGCGGCACGAAGATGACCGACACGTCGGCGCCGGTCTCCTTGATGGCCTCTTCGACCGTGCCGAACACCGTGAGGTCCTTGCCCTCGATGGTGACCGTCTGGCCGGCCTTCCGGGCGTTGACGCCACCCACGATGTTGGTGCCGGACTTCAGCATCTTGGTCGCGTGCTTCGTGCCTTCGGAGCCGGTGAGGCCCTGCACGATGACCTTGCTGTTCTCGTTGATGAAGATCGACATCTCACGCACCTGCCGCTGCGAGCTCGGCAGCCTTGTCGGCCGCGTTGTCCATTGTGTCCACCACGGTGACGAGCGGGTGGTTCGCGTCGGCCAGGATCCGACGGCCTTCGACGACGTTGTTGCCGTCCAGCCGGACGACGAGCGGCTTGGTGGCCTCGTCGCCCAGGATCTTCAACGCTTCGACGATGCCGCGGGCGACCTCGTCGCACGCGGTGATGCCGCCGAAGACGTTCACGAAGACGCTCTTCACGTCGGTGTCGTTCAGGATCACGTCGAGACCGGCGGCCATGACCGCGGACGACGCGCCGCCACCGATGTCGAGGAAGTTGGCGGGCTTCACACCGCCGTGTTTCTCACCCGCGTACGCCACGACGTCCAAAGTGGACATCACGAGGCCCGCGCCGTTGCCGATGATGCCGACCTGGCCGTCGAGCTTGACGTAGTTGAGGTTCTTGGCCTTCGCCTTCGCCTCGAGCGGGTTCTCGGCCGCCTTGTCCACGAGGGACTCGTGGCCGGGCTGGCGGAAGTCGGCGTTCTCGTCCAGGGTGACCTTGCCGTCGAGGGCGATGATCTTGTCCTGGGGGTCGCGCACCAGCGGGTTGACCTCGACGAGCGTGGCGTCTTCGGAGACGAAGGTCTCCCAGAGCTTCACGACCACTTCGGCGGCTTCGTCGACGACCTTCTCCGGGAACTTGCCCGCGGTGAGGATTTCGACGGCCTTCGCCTTGTCGACACCGGCGATCGCGTCGACCGGGATCCGGGCCAGCGCGTCGGGGCGCTCGACGGCGAGCTGTTCGATCTCCATGCCGCCCTCGGCCGACGCCATCGCCAGGAAGGTGCGGTTGGACCGGTCGAGCAGGAAGGAGAAGTAGTACTCCTCGGCGATGTCCGAGGCTTCGGCCACTAGCACGCGACGCGTGACGTGACCCTTGATGTCGAGGCCGAGAATGGCTTCCGCCTTCTCCTTCGCCTCGTCGGGCGTCTGAGCCAGCTTGACGCCGCCTGCCTTGCCTCGTCCGCCGACCTTCACCTGGGCCTTGACGACGACCTGGGTGCCGATCTGCTCCGCGGCGGCCTTGGCTTCTTCGGGGGTGTTTGCCACCGAGCCCGGCAGAACCGGTACTCCGTGGGCGGCGAAGAGATCCCTCGCCTGGTACTCGTAGAGGTCCACTACTCCAGTCTCCTGACGACAAGCCACTGTGGTGGCCCGTTTTCCGGGCCGCGCTGTCGGACCAGTCGAGGTTAGCGACCAGCGTGAACGCACGGGTCGCCGCACCTGGTGAAGTCGGTCACCGTACGCGGTCAAGCGGTGTGAGAACGCACACCAGAGGGCGTTTTGGCGCCCCCAGCGGCGATTCCAGCCGCTGTTGCCGTCACGACAACAGCGGCGGCACTGAGCCAGAATCCGAGCGCCGGCGTGCGGCCCGGAACGTCCACGAGGAACAGTTGCGACGCGTTCAGTGCCGGCAGCAGCGCGGACCCCGCGAGCGCCGCGGCGGCCGCGGCCGGACGCGAGCGGGCGCTCAGCGCCAGCGCGCCCAGCACCACCAGCACGGCGGTGAGCAAACCCCACGACGGAGTGTCGAAATCGGACCAGAGCCCGGGTGTCGTGTAATCGGGTGCGGTGAACACGGGCGAGCCGAAGGCCGCGATCGCGAGCACCGCCGCCACGACGGCCGGGACCAGCACGCGCGGCCGCGGACCGTCGGTGCCTTCGTCGTCGCGCTCGACGACGCCGGTGACGACGGCCGCGAGCGCCGTCAGCCCGGCCAGGCCGAGCGCGATCACGGTGAAGACGGCGCCGGCACCCAAGTCGTAGCTGATCGGGCCGGCGAGCCCGGCGATGCCCGTCGCGTCCGACACCGTGAGCGCGGTGCTCAGCACGGCCGTCCCTCCGAGCGCGACGCCCGCCCACAACACGGCGACGAGCCCACGAGCCGCCTTGTGCGTGAACAGGAACGGCGCCGGCAGCACGACGAGGACCGCCGCTGCCAGCAGCAACCACCGCGCGGGGCTTTCCGTGGCGAGACGCGCGTCCAGCTGGGGCGCCAGCGCCCCGACTACCGCGGCGACCGCGGTAAGAAGGGCAAGGAGCGCGGTCGCCGCACGCCACAACGTGAGGCTGGGGACCCGCGCTTCGCCCGCCAGGTCCGTCCGCTCGGCGCGCGCCTGCTGCGGCGTCGTCCGCGGCGCCAGTGCGAGGACCACCAGCATCGGCACGGCGGCCAGCACCGGCCCGGTCGCGAGGTGCAGGCCGCGCACGGCCAACCCCGCGACCAACGGTGGCACCGCCAGCGCGAACGTCGCGGCGGCCGCGCCACCGAGCGTCCCGCGCACCACGCCGTCGGCCGCCGCGCCGAACCCCAGGACCACGGCCAGCAGCAACGCCCCCGCGATCAGGACGTAGCCCGCCAACGCCACACCCGGCCCTTCGAACGCGGAATACGCGGGCAGGAACTGGTTGCCCGACGCCACCGGCGCCATCAACAGCCCCACCGCACTCACCACGGCGAGCAACGGGACGACCAGCCGCCAGCGCCGCCGCGCCCCGTCATCCCCGGCCACCTCGTTCACCCGCCGCGCCACGCCCGCCGCCAGCAAACCGGCGACGATCGTCACGACATGCCCCGCCACCAGGACCCAGAACCCCGCGCCGACCGCCGCGCGATCCAGCAGCCGATCCGGCAGGAACAACTCGGGACGGACCGTCTTCGAGGCGTTCGCGAAGAACTGCCAGTCGAGAACCAGCCGCCCCGGTGCGAGCGCCGCCAGTCCGATCGTCACGCCGGCCGCCAGCCCGTGTCGCCCGGTCGACGCCGCCGCCACGGCCACTCCGGCGGGGACGATGGCGAGCACCGCGAGAAGTGGCCAAGCGAGATACCCGGGCCGCGCCTCGGGTGATACGGGCAGCAGCGCACCCGCGGTGAGGGCCAGTGCCCCGATCGCGAGGAGGGTTACGGCGGTGGCGAGCCGGGGGGATGGGGCGCGGTCGGTTCCGAGGTCGACAGCGACACCGGAGTCGGTGGCCGTGGGCAGTTCGCCGTCGCGTGCCGCGGAGGTCGTTTCAGTCGTTTCATCGGCCCCGGTTCCGCGCTTGTCCCGCCGTGCCTCGCCGACTTTCTGTGGTAGGCGCTCAGTGCCCACGTGTGGTTCGGGGTCGGTTCCGTGATCGCTGGGCCGGTCGAGGTCCGCCTGCTGCCCCGATCCGGTCTCGCCGGTCTCCGAAGCCGATCGGCGGGAGGGGTCGATCCGGCCGCGCCGGTTCCCCCGGTCGGGACGTTCGCCGGTGCCGCGGCTCGTGAGACCGCCTTGGCCGGACGGCAGGTGCTCCTCGTCGAGGAAAGCGGCGGGCTCTCGGCGGGCGGCTTCGCGGCGCGCACGGTCACGGGCCGCCGCCTTGCGCTGGGCGAGGGTCGGGCGGCGGGGCGTGGACGAGCGCCTCGGGGTGTCCGGGTCGGAGCCGGGGCGGGCTGGGGACGAGTCCCCCTCGTGGGTTCCTTCGGACGGAGTCATCGGGGCCGACGCTAGCAAGCCGGAGGTGAGCGCTGCTGGTGCGCTGAGATTCGCGGGTACGCCGACCGGCGCGAGCAACGCCGTCGAGCACCGCCGTGCAAGCCCGCGTAAGACCAGGGTGGTCGGACCCGGCCCTCGCGGAGTGCCCGGTGGTCGGGAGTGCGCCGGAGGGACCGGGGAACGCATGAGCCCGCGAGGTACGTGCGTCAGCTCGGCGGCTGAGGGTGCCGGACCGAGCACCGAGGCCGCAGACCACTGAGAGTGACCGGGGCCACAGAGAGCCAGGGTGAGTTCCCGTCAACGCCGCAAGGCAAACTTTTATTTCCGAGGTTGGGCCGTTCGGCGGGTGCGAGCAGGCCCGTTCGGGGTGTCTACCGCCGAAAGTATTGTAACGAAGATCACACTGATCGGAGTAGTTTTGGATTAACTTTAAGTAATCCGCGCTGCTAGGTGGGCGATGAGCCCCCCACGTTCGGCCGAAGCGATCGAGGCGCCTTGCCGAAAACGGTGCCCCTTCGTTACTGTCCTCCGGTCCCCATTACAGTCAGGTCACAAAGCAGGACGCTGAGCGAACCACCCCCGAGGTCGCTCACGGGATCCCCCGCCCGAGTCCGCAGCGGCCCGACTCCCCGACGATGGAAGGCCCCGTCTTGGCTTCACACCGCTCCCCCGGCGGCCAAGCCCCTTCCCCAGCGCTGAAGGACGCACTGGACGGTGCGGTCGTCCGCGTGCGGGGACAGCACCGCATCGCCCCACCGTCCTCCGCACTGCGCGGGCGGGTCGTGGTCGCCGCTGTCGCGGCTGGCGCGTTCGCGGCGGCCGCCGCGGGCCAGACGCTGAAGTCCACGACGACCGACTCCGACGCCGCCGTGCGGCCCCTCGCCAACGCGCAGGACGCCAGCGCCTCGTTCACCCTCGGCAGCGCGGGTTCCGGGGGAGCCCCCGAATTGCTGCCGCCCGATCACACCGCGAACGCGTCGGCTGAGGCCGCCCGCATGGCCGACAGCCTGAAGGTCACCGAAGCCCGCGAGAAGGCCGAAGCCGACGCCGCCAGGGCCGCTGCCGAAGAGGCCGCCCGACCCAAGACCTGCCTGCCGGCCCACGGCACGTTCACCTCGGGCTTCGGCGCCCGCTGGGGCACTCAGCACCTCGGCATCGACATCGCCAACGCCATCGGCACGCCGATCTACGCCGCCTCCGACGGCACGGTCATCTCGGCCGGCCCCGCCAGCGGTTTCGGCCTGTGGGTTCGCATCCAGCTCGCCGACGGCACCATTCAGGTCTACGGCCACATGAACACCTTCTCCGTCCACGTCGGCCAGACCGTCAAGTGCGGCGAACAAATAGCCGAAATCGGCGAGCGCGGCCAAGCCACCGGGCCCCACCTGCACTTCGAGGTCTGGCAGAACGGCACGAAGAAGATCGACCCCCGCCCTTGGCTCGCCGCCCGCGGCGTCGTCGTCTGATCCTGACGGCCCAGCCCGGCCAACCGCCCGCTCTCCCGGGCCCTGTTGCCCGCACCGCCCTTTCTTGTGCACGGCCTAGTCGCGCACGGCCTAGTCGCGCGCACCGCCTTCTCACGCGCACCGCCTTCTCGCAGGCACTGCCCTTTCGCACACATAGCCCAGTCGCGCGCACCGCCTCCTCTCGCGCACGGCCTAGTCACGCGCACCGCCTTCTCGCAGGCACCGCCTCCTCGCAGGCACCGCCTCCTCGCAGGCACCGCCTTTCGCACACATAGCCCAGTCGCAGACACCGCCTTCTCTCGCGCACGGCCCAGTCGCCGGCACCTCCCCGTCGCACGCAGCGACGCGATTCGGGCCACGCCCTCGCGCCCGCCAGTCCCTCGTGGTGCAGACCGCACCACCCCCGCTGTGACACTCACAGGAACGCCCCCGCAATCCCGCAGTAGTGTCTACTTCGGACACAGTCCTCTTCGGATAGCACCACCTAGCACGCCAAGCATCACAGCACATTCCGACGATGCGCCCACCGGTGCCACGACGGATGTCAGCCCGAACTCCTCACCGTTCTCCGTTCGGCAGCCGCCGGATGAAGTAGGCGACAGCGACCTGCCAGACCGTGCACAGCCCCGCCCGAGGCCGGCGGATGGGCCACCAGCCGAAGCGAACCAGCCAGGCGAGCCGCGCCCCCGTGGTGACATCGGATGCCAAGGGTGACCGCGTGCCCCAGCGACCACGCCCGCAGGACGAGCAGCAGCCGTCGGAACCCAAGGAGTGCTGATGCAGCAAGGCCCGCCAGGCCGCGGCCAACCTGCCGGCCTCGCCCGACCCCACAGAAGACTCCGCCAGAACCCCGCCCAGATACTCCTGTACCCCTCCGGCCAGAACTCCGAACAGCACCGCGTCCACACCCTCATCCTCCCCTTCCGGGGTGCCGGTGCGAGCACCAGCTTACCCCACTTCTTCGAACTTGTGTTCGACAGAAGTGAGCTTAGGTGGGGGGTACGACAAAAATCAGAGCTTCACCATCGGGACGCTCCCGATCAGCATGAGCCGCACCTTGCCGGAGGCGCCGAAGTCGATGGTGGCCGTGGCGCGGGGGCCGACGCCGTCGCAGGAGATGACGGTGCCGAGGCCGTACTTGTCGTGGCTGACGCGGTCGCCGACGTCGAGTTTCAACGCCACCGTGTCCTTCCAGCCCTTGCCGAACGGCGAAGTTGAGGAAGTGGACGACGAGGACCGCCGTCCCCACGTCGTCGCCGCGCGGGGGCCCGACGAGGAGGTGCCGGAGGACCCGAAGTTGCCGAAGCCGGGCGACGACGGTTCCAGCCGCCGCCAGTCGACGAGATCACCAGGCAGCTCGTCGAGGAACCGCGAGGCCGGATTCATCTGCGGCTGGCCCCACGCCGAACGCACCAGTGCCCGCGAGACGTACAGCCGCTGCCGCGCGCGGGTGATCGCCACGTACGCCAGGCGCCGCTCTTCCGCGAGCTCCGCCGGGTCGCCGAGCGCGCGCATGTGCGGGAAGACGCCGTCTTCCCAGCCGGTGCAGAACACCACCGGGTATTCGAGACCCTTCGCCGTGTGCACTGTCATCAGCGTGACTACGCCAGCGCCCCCGTCACCCTCGTCTCCGCCGTCGGGTGACGGGACCGAGTCGGCGTCGGCGACCAGCGACACGCGCTCCAGGAACGCGGCCAGCGAACCCGGCGCGGGCACGCCGTCGTCGAGGACCAGCTCGGCGTTTTCGTCTTCTGCCACCTCGGCGGTGAATTCGGTGAATTCGCGCGCGACCGTGACGAGTTCCGTGAGGTTCTCGACGCGCGACGCGTCCTGCGGATCGTCGGATTCTTCCAGTTCCGCGCGGTACCCGGTGCGTTCGAGCACCGCTTCCAGCAGGTCGTGGACCTCCGCGCCGGACGTGAGGAGCTCACCCAGGCCGTCGAGCAACGCCACGAATCCCGTGATCGCCTTGGCCGAGCGCGGGTTCAGCAGCGCCACCTTGCCGTCGACGGCGTCGCGCAACGCGGCCGCGAACGAGATGCGCTCACGCTCCGCGTGGGTCGCCAGCACGGCTTCCGCACGGTCACCGATACCGCGCTTGGGCACGTTGAGGATGCGGCGCAGCGAAACGGTGTCCTCGGGGTTCGACAGCACGCGCAGGTACGCCAGCATGTCGCGGACCTCGCGGCGTTCGTAGAACCGCACGCCGCCGACGACCTTGTAGGGCAAGCCGAGCCGGATGAAGATTTCCTCGAACACGCGAGACTGGTTGTTGGTGCGGTAGAAGACGGCGATGTCGGAGTACTCCGCCTCGCCCTTCTCCGCCAGCGCGTCGATCTCGCCCGCGACGAACGCGGCTTCGTCGTGGTCGTTGTCCGACACGTAGCCGACGATCCGTTCGCCGTCGCCCGAATCCGTCCACAGCCGCTTCGCCCGCCGATTCGGGTTGCGCTCGATCACGGCGTTGGCCGCGGACAGGATCGTCTGCGTGGAGCGGTAGTTCTGCTCCAGCAAAATGGTGTGCGCGTTGGGGAAATCGCGTTCGAACTCTTCGATGTTGCGGATCGTCGCGCCGCGGAACGCGTAGATCGACTGGTCGGCGTCGCCCACCACGCACAATTCGGCCGGGTCGATCCCCGTATCCGTGGCTTCCGTGCCCGCGAGCTCGCGTACCAGCGTGTACTGCGCGTGGTTCGTGTCCTGGTACTCGTCGACGAGGATGTGGCGGAACCGGCGGCGGTAGTACTCGGCGACGTCGGGAAACGCCTGCAGCAGCGAAACCGTGCGCATGATGAGGTCGTCGAAGTCGAACGCGTTGGCCGTCTCCAGCCGGCGCTGGTACTCCGCGTACACCTCGGCGACCCGGCGCTCCAGATCGTTCGCCGCGTTGGCCGAAGCGGTGTCGGGGTCGACGAGCTCGTTCTTGAGGTTCGAGATGTGCACCGCGAGCGTGCGCGCCGCGTACTTCTTCGGGTCGATGTCGAGATCACGCGCGCAGAGCGTGATGAGCCGCTTCGTGTCATCGGAGTCGTAGATGGAGAAGCTCGACGACATCTCCAGCGTCTTCGCCTCACGGCGCAGGATCCGCACGCACATCGAGTGGAAGGTGGACACCCACATCGCGTTGGCGCGCCGCCCGACCAGCGACGCGACGCGCTCGCGCATCTCCGCGGCGGCCTTGTTGGTGAACGTGATCGCCATGATCTCGCCGGGGTGCACCCGCCGCTCCGCCAGCAGATAGGCGATGCGGCGCGTGAGCACCCGCGTCTTGCCGGAACCGGCACCGGCGACGACGAGCAGCGGTCCGCCGGCGTGCGTGACCGCTTCGCGCTGCGCCGGATTGAGGTCCTCCAGCAGCTCGGCGGCCGCCTTCCGGGCAGGCGCGGGCTTTTCTGCGGGGAGATCGAAGAGGGTGTCCATCGCCTGTCCACGCTACCCCTGGGGTACGACACGGTCCGAACACGACCTGCGCTGTGTCGGACAAGAAACGTCGGACCAGAAACGTCGGACCAAGTAGGACGACTGCGAAGAACAACACGGACGCATGCGCTTCCCGACGTACGCCAGGTTGTCGCTTGGCGTCCGACGCGCTCGGGGCCTCGCGCGCGGAGCATCGAACGGTATGGACGACAAGATCCCCGCCCGGCTGAGGGCATCCGACACCGATCGCGAACGCGTCGCGGCGATCATTCAGACCGCCGGCTCCGAAGGCCGGCTCAACCTCGAGGAGGTCGAAGACCGACTGCGCACGGTCTACGCGACCAAGTATGTGGACGAACTCGGTGAACTCACCACCGATCTGCCCCGCCCCGGTCCCGAGCGAGGGCCTCGCCCCGGCTGGCCGCTGACCCGCGCTGCGCTGCGCGAGCACCCCGCATTGCGGGTGCACCTCGGCATCGTCGTCGCGGTGGCGGTGCTGCTGATCGTGCGGTGGGCGGTGTCGGGAGTCGGGTTCTTCTGGCCGGCGATGCCGATGTTCTGGCTGTTCGTCACACTCGTGGTTCACGCGCGGGTGCGGAGTTTCCGGCGCGCGGAAGCGCCTGTGCCATACTGAGGTCGTGCGGCACGACAGCGAGCGATTTTTCTACGGGCCCCGGACTCCGGCTCCCGTGATCGCGTAGTGCCCCATCCGCCATCACCACCAGCCCCGGAGTCCGCGGACCCGGGGCTGGCGCCGTCCCAGGGGTCCGCTGGGGTCCGGACTTCAGAGAGGTCCCGATGAACGCGCAGACGCAGAACGCCGACGGACAGCCCGCCGAGCACACCCCGACCGGTGAGGACATCTCCTCGCTGCGCAAGGAGATCGACTGGCTCGACGCCGAAATCCTGCGGCTGGTCAAACGCCGCGTCGAGGTGTCGAAGACGATCGGTGCCGCGCGGATGGCCGCCGGTGGCACGAAGATCGTCTACAACCGTGAGATGGACGTGCTCGCGCGCTACCGGGAGCTCGGCCCCGAGGGGCGGCAACTGGCGATGGCGCTGCTCAACCTCGGACGGGGCCGACTCGGGCGGTGACGGCCCCGGTCGCGGACTGGCCGGGCACGGGCTCGCCGGCGGTGAAGTTCCGGCCACATCGGGGTCATCCCCGATCCACCGGTCCGCGAAACCGGGCAGACTGGACTCATGATTAACGTCATCGCCGTCATCATCGCGATCGCGAGCGTGCTGGCGGCACTGGGTCATGTCGGTTACCTGGCGCTGCTGAACAACGCGGCGGGTAAGCGGGCCGGCGGTGCGCCAGTCGCGCAGTTCGTCCGCAGCCGGTGGGCCATTGCCGGCGGTACCACTGCGGCGTCGCTGTTCGCTTGGCTGCTCACTTTGGGGGGATCGGGCGCCGACATCATCGCGATAATCATTGCTGTCGGTAGTGGTGCCGTGGCGACGAAGGCGCTGCAGTCGACACGTGATAAGTATCGCAGCGGTGGATGACCGTCTCTACCAGCACAAATGGTGCTCAACAGCGGCCGCCACACCGGTACGGCCGCCCCCGACAGGGTGAAACCTGTGCAAGTTGCAAGTAGCCCCGAGACTTTCGCCTGGCGGTTTCCTAGTCTGGGTTGGTGAGGACCCCTGCGTCTGGGTCGGGCGAGACCCGGAGGACGCGCGGGAGCTGCGGCCCCGTGCGCCCTTTGCCGCGTGCGCGTGCAGATGCGCGGGAGTTCGCAAGTGTGGACGCAAGTGACTCCATTCGCGTCGGTGCTCCGATCGGGTTGATCGAGCCGCCGGTGCCGTCACGCCCACACCGGGGAGGGGTCGGACGGGCATGACGGGAAACGCGATGGGTGGCTCGAGGAGCTCAGGCCACCCGGAAACGGTCACGGCCGAAGAGGTCACCATGCCGGGCAGGCACCGCGCCCGCGGGGGCCCCGGCGTGGACACCTGGATCCCGGCCGTCCCTGCGGACGCCGCCGGCCACCACCGCCACCGCCCCGGCGCAACCCCGCCACCGCCCCGGCACCCGGCGTTCACGCCCGCGCAGGGCACGCTGCCCGTGCCGCAGGCCGAATCGTGGCTCCCGCAACCAACCCGCCTGCAGCAGGAGCGCGGCGCGTTCGAACCCCCGCGCCGCGGCCGGATCGACCTGCCGCAGCCCACCCGGAACCGCCTAGGCGGCGCCGCGGCAGCGCGCTCGAACAACCGCAGCGATACGGCTGCCGCAGGCGCGGGCGACCGAGGTTGCGGACATCCGCGCAGTGAGACGGTCGCGAGCCCGGACGACCTGGGCACCACCACTCCGGGCGACCGGTCGCCATCCGACGTCGGTGACGGCCACGCAGCGGGCGGGACGAGCACGGAGCAGCCCGAACGTGATGCCCGTGGCGCGAGCGCCGGAGGTGCGACGGCGAGTGGCCGGGCGCCGAAGATCGACGGCCGTGGATTCGCGCCGAATTCCGGCGATCTCGGCACCGTGGCCGGTGCCGGGTCGTGGCCGGAGAGCAAAGCCGAAGGTGCCGTGGGCCGCTCCGTCGACCTCGCCACACCGGTCGAGCCGGTGGCAGCGGCTCCCGTCGCGGCGGGGACGGGCCGGGTGGCGAACGGAAGCACGGTGGTGCCGGATTGGCAGCCCGTGAGCGAGGTCGACCGGGCGTGGGCGCCGCCGGGTACGACGCGGTCGCTGGCGGACGTGCGATTCGCACAGGCGGCGAAGCCGCCCGTGCAGCCGGCGGCGGAGACGCCGATGCGCCCGCGACCGGACAAGCAGACAGCGCATGCCTCGGCGGAGGAGCACGTGGCCGGCTCGCAGGCGCAGGTGCGCAGGACCCGGCGGGAACGCGTGGAGGCGACGGCGGCGACGCTGGCGGGCTCGGGCCGCTTGCCCGCGGCCGCACGCGAAGGGCGGAACGAGGTGCCGCGGCGGCAACGGGTGTCGTTGCGCGCGCCGGCGGTCAAGAAGCCCGAGCCGGAAGACGAGGAAGAGGTGCGGGTGTACGCCGCGCCGCTGTTGGACGGGCTGGGGAAGTTCGACCTGGGGTCGGTGCCGGCGTCGGTGACGCCGCCGAAGACGTGGCGGAAGGCGGCGTGGTTCGCGACCGGCGCTTCGGGCGCGGTGGTCGTCGGGCTGCTGTTCGCGGGGACTTTCCTGGTCGGCGGGCCCACGACCACGACCGACGCGCTGGGTGGCGGCTGGCCGGGCCGCCAGAACGGCGGCAACCCGCTGGTGCTCGACCCGTCGCTGGGACAGCACAGCGACTCGGGCGATTCACGCAGCGATTCGAACAGCGACGGCAACCACCCGAGCCGCGACACCGACTCGGCCGACTCCGACACTCATCCGCAGAACGCCGCGGCCAGCCCTTCCAGCGACGAACAGATGCCGACCGACCCGTCCAGCAGCTCGTCCTCCGGGCCAATCACCACCGAGCCGATCACCACCGGGCCGACGTCCAGCACCAGTCCGCCCAGCACGCCCGAAAAGCCGCCGATCACGCCGGCGCAGCGCGAGACGTCCCCGACCAGCGTGCTGTACACGTCGCCGAAGGACGCGCAGAAGATGGGCGACAACTCGGAGACGTTCTTCAACACCGTGACCACCGACCCGCAGGAAGCGTCGTCGGTGACGACGGGCGACCTCAAGTCGGAAGGCCCGCAGCGGCTGCGCCAGCGGTACGCGGACGTCGCGTACTTCGAAGTCAAGAAGGTGCAGATCGACCCCGACAGCAACACGACCGTGAACACCCTCGAGGTGACACACACCGACGGCACCAAGACCGTCGAGCAGCGCACGCTCACCTTCGGCGACGACGAAAAAATCGCCGACGATGGCTCCTGACCAGGCACGATCGACCACGACGGGCACGGAATGACATGCAGGTGCCAGTGCCCGTTCCGATGCACGTGCGGTGCGGTGAGCGGTTGTTCTTGCTCCGGCTGGGTGACATAAGCTGCCGCTCGTCGTGTGACGACGGCATTCCGGCGACTGAACCTGGCGGGTGCCCGTTGCGACAGGGTTACCTGGCGACAACAGGTCAGGACCCCGACCACGAATCGGTCGTCCGGACCAGCGGCGAACGGTCGTATAGCCGTCGCGCCGTCCCCGAACCCCAGAGCGAGGACATTCGTGCTTGATCGGCAGCGCACCCGGCGGGAGGCCAGAGAGGCCAGAGAGGCCAGGGAAACCACCGCCGTCCGCGTCGAGGACGTGATCCCGCCCGAGCTGCTCGACGGCGTCGGCGACGCGGACCGCGACTATCTCGAGCAGGTCTTCCGTGAGCCGCAGAAGTACCTGCCGCCGCGAGGGCCGCGTGCCGCGGCGAAGCCCGCCGAGCCGCCGGAGGAACCCGAAAGCCCGCTGGCGCGCCGCGCCAAGCAGGCGGGCCTCGTGGGCGCCGGCGCGCTCGTGGCGGGCGCCGTGGTCACGGCCGCCCTGCTCAGCGGCGGCCCGCGCCCGACGACTCCGGTCGCGGAAGCCACCCTCCCCGCCGGCTTCAGCGGCGCGGCCGCGCTCGGCGGCGCCGCCGTGCCCGACAAACCGTCGGCGTCGCACGGCGCTGGCAGCACCACGCCCGGCGATCACGCGAGCACGCGGTCCGGTTCCGCCCGCGACACCGGAACCACCCACCCCGCGCAGGACATCGGCGGCAACCCGCAACAGGACGGCACGCCGAACTCGACGACGCCCAGCACCACACCCGAGGCCGAACACGGCAAGGCCACCGGCCGGACGACCACGTCCGATGCCGACAAGCTGCAGGCCGTGAAGAAGTTCTACGCGTCGATCGACAAGAACCCCGAGCGCGCCCTCGCGCTGCTCGCCCCTGATCTCGCCGAAGGTGAGGCGGGCAGCCTGGTCCGGGCGTGGAGCTCCTCCGACGAGATCGAAGTCAGCAGCGTTGAGCTCCAAAGCGACGGCACCGTGCTCGCCGTCGCGATCCTGCACGAGACCGACGGCTCACTCGTGCGGGTCACGCAGCTCTTCGACGTCGTCGAGCACGACGTCATCTCCGAAGCGCGACTGCTTTCGGCCGTCTCCTTCTCGTGACCTGCGGCGATCCGGTTTTCCAGAGGCCATCGGACCGTGCCGGGTGTGTGTGCACAGAGTGAACGCCTAGCCTTGTCACGGGCCGGACTCGGGAAAGCGGGCGCACGGCCCACGACAGGTGCCTACGCTCCGGTACTGCGGCCGGTTGGTGGTCGCATCTTCGGGGTGGGCATGTCCCGCTCCGGGAAGACGGAGCCCCAAAGGGAGGTCGCGTGAGCGACGAGGGTCGTCTGGTCGCCGGCCGGTACCGGATCATCGGCCGGATCGGCACGGGCGCGATGGGTGCCGTCTGGCAGGCACACGACGAGGTGCTCGGCCGCACCGTGGCCATCAAGCAGCTGCTCCTGCAGCACCACCTCGAGGACAACGAAGCCGAGGACGCCCGGCAGCGCACGATGCGCGAGGGCCGCATCGCCGCCCGCCTCCACCATCCCAACGCGATCTCGGTGTTCGACGTCGTCACCGACGACAACGGCCAGCCGTGCTTGATCATGGAGTACCTCAACTCCACGAGCCTGGCCCAGGTCCTGCAGCAGCGCGGCACGCTGCCCCCGCTGGAGGTCGCGCGCATCGGCGCGCAGGTGGCCGCGGCGCTGCGCGAAGCCCACGCGGTCGGCATCGTCCACCGCGACATCAAGCCGGGCAACATCCTGCTGGCCGACAACGGCACCGTGAAGATCACCGACTTCGGCATCTCGCGCGCCAAGGACGACGTCACGGTCACCAAGACCGGCATGATCGCCGGCACGCCCGCCTACCTCGCACCCGAGGTCGCCATCGGTGGGGACCCCGGCCCGGAGTCCGACGTGTTCTCCCTCGGCTCCACGCTGTATGCCGCGTGCGAAGGTCAGCCGCCGTTCGGCTTGTCCGAGAACACGCTGAGCCTGCTGCACGCCGTCGCGGCGGGGCAGATCAACCCGCCGCGCCAGTCGGGTCCGCTCGCGAGTGTGCTGGCGGTGCTGTTGCATCCCGACACCCAGCACCGGCCGACCGCGGAAGAGTGCGAAGAGCTGCTCGCCGCCGTCGCGCGCGGCGAGACTCCGCTCGGTGGGTCGTCGAGCGAGACGATGATGGCGCCGTCGGCAGGCACGCTGGGCGCGGCGGCGCTCGCCGGTGACGGCGTCGCCCACCTGTTTCCCGACGAGGACCCGGACGAGGCCGCGCACTCGGGCACGCTGCTCGACCAGCCCGGCACGACGCAGCAGCAGTACTACGAAGACGACTATCCGGTGGCCACCGGCTACCCGGAAAACGACTACGACCAGTACCAGGCCGAACCGCCGCTGTACGGCGACCCGGGCCGCAACGGACTCGCGGCCACCCGGGCCGTGCCGGTTCCCGACGGGTACCAGGACGACCCGTACGGCTATGACGACGGCTACGACGAACCACCGCCCCCGCGCGGTCGGACCAGCCCGGCGGACGACGAAGAAGACGACGAGCGGCCCGGCGCCTGGAAGAAGCCCGCGCTCATCGGTGGCATCGTGGTCGTGGGCCTGGTCGCGCTCGGCGTGTGGCTGCTGACCCCGGGCAACCCGCCCGACGCGTCGCAGCAGCCCGCTCCCCCAGCCACCTCGTCGGCCGTGGTCCCGACCACGGATACGGCGCCTTCGACGACGGAAGCAACCACGAGCTCGGAAGAAACGTCTTCGGAGGAGGAGACCACTCCCGAGACGACGTCGTCTCACCGGACCCACCGGACCACTCCGACGCGGGAGACATCGTCCGACCAGGAGACACCGACGTCTTCGGACGAGCCGGCCTCCTCCGATCAACCCACCACTTCATCGTCGACGACGTCGAGCGAGCCGCCGGCGGGCGGCTGAAGATCCAGGACCAGATTTGAGCTCAGAAGGCACCATCGTCGGCGGCCGGTACCGGCTCGACCAGCCGATCGGCCGCGGCCGCGCGGGCATCGTGTGGCTGGCGTTCGACACCCGGCTCTTCCGCACGGTCGCGATGAAGCGCATGTACCTGCCCGTCGGCCTGCCGCCGGACCGCGCCGAGCAGGCGCGCGCGACGGCGATGCAGGAAGGCAGGGACGCGGCGCGCATCGACCACGCGAGCGCGATCAAGGTCTTCGACGTGCTGCCCGACGGACCCGACGTGTGGCTGGTGATGGAGTACATCCCATCGCGGGGGATGTCGACGTTCCTGGCCGAACACGGCAGGCTCACGCCCGAGCAGGCGGCGTCGCTCGGGATCATGCTGGGTGACGCGATGGCGGCGATCCACGCGGCCGGCATCGTGCACCGTACGCTGGAGCCGGGCACAGTGCTGCTGGCCGACGACGGCAGCGTGAAGCTCACCGACATCGGCATCACCGGGGGCGGCCCGCACGCGGCGTATCGCGCGCCCGAGGTCACGCGCGGGGCCCCGCCCTCGCCGGCGGCCGACGTGTTCTCGCTCGGCGCGACCCTGTACACGGCGGTGGAGGGCGTGCCGCCGTTCGGTGACGACGGCGAGTCGTCCGAGCGGCCGCCGCAGCACGCGGGAGTGCTCACGGGGGCGTTGCGCAAAATGCTGCGCATGGATCCGGCGACGCGACCGACGATGGCCGACACGGTGGCCGCGCTGAGCGCCATCACCGAGGGCCGCGAGCAGACCGCGTTCATCCCCCCGACGGCGCCCGCGATGCCCACGGTGCCGGTGTCCCGGCCGGTTCCGTCGCAGTACCCCGGCCAGCCGGCGCCGGTCATGCAGTTGCCGGTCCATCAGGTCCCGATGGCGCCCGCGCCGCCGCAACCCCTGCAATCCCAGCCCGCGCCGGACCAGCCCGTTCAGTCCCAGCCCATGCCGCCCCAGCCCACGCAGCAGATCCGGCCGCAGGCGACGCAGCAGATCCAGCCCCCGCGAACACCACAGGCACCGCCGACCGCGCAGTTCGTGCCGACGCCCGCACAACGGGCGATGTCGGCCCAGGCCGTGCGGGACAAGGCCGCCGCACGGCGGAAGCTGATCATGACGATCGGTGCGATCGTGTGCGCGATCCTTATCGGCATCGCGGTTTCGGAGCTGTTCTTCGTCTGAGCGCGGGCCTCAGGCGACCTTCGCCGTCGCCTCGCGCATGGCGCCGATGAGCGTGTGGACCGCCGGATTCGAAGCCGCCCGTGCGGCGATGGCGGCGTGGATCATGCGGCACGGCTCGGGGTGGCGGATCCGCCGCACGGCCACCCCCGGATGCGGCGTGCCGACCCCCAGCTCCGGCACCAGGCCCACGCCGAGCCCGGCGGCGATGAACCCCTGCGCTGTGAGGTAGTCCTCCGCTTCGACCACGATGTTGGGTGAGAAACCGGCCGACGCGCAGGCGCCGTCGAGGATCGCGCGGCACAGCCCTGGCACCGGGTCGACGCCGACCCACGGTTCGTCGGCGAGGTCGGCCAGGTCGAGTGTGCGTTTGCGCGCCAGCGGATGGGTACGCGGCAGTACCGCGCGGTACGGGTCGTCGAGCAGGTGCACGAGCTCGACGCCCTTGGCCGGTGGCGCAGGCCGCGGGTACACGACGATGGCGACGTCGGCGCGGCCTTCCTCGATCTCGGGCATCGGGTCGTCGGGGTCGACGAGCTTGAGGTCGAGCCACACGCCGGGATGCTCACGGCGTACGGCGGCCACCGCGTGCGGGATCACCGAGGCGCCGGCGGTGGCGAAGTACCGGATGGCGAGTTTGCCGGTGCGCCCTTCCTTCAGCTCGGTGAGCGCCGCTTCGGCCCTCGCGAGTTCGGCGCTCAGCGTGTCGGCGTGCTGGCACAGCAGGAGGCCTGCCGGCGTCGGCCTAATGCCGCGCCCCACGCGTTCCAGCAGTTCCGTGCCGGCCTCGCGTTCGAGAACCGACAGCTGCTGGCTGATCGCCGACGGGGTGTACCCGAGGTTCCGTGCCGCGGCGGTGATCGATCCGCTGGTGATCACCGCACGCAGCACCTGCATGCGCCGCACATCGAGCATGACCGCATCCTACAGCTGTGCTTAACGGTTCCTGCAGTTATTTTCGCTTGTCCTTACGTCTTCCCCGGTTCACGCTGGGTGGTGACCGAGGATGGAGGAACTGGGGTGGGCGAGTCGAAGACCCTGTTCAGGATCGCCGCGTTGGCACTGATGTGGGGCTCGAGTTTTTTCTGGATCAAGTTGGGACTCGCGGCGTTTTCGCCGGTGCAGCTGGTGCTGGCGCGCCTGGTGCTCGGGGCCGTGGTGCTCGTGACGCTGTGCCGGCTCGGCCGGCGCCGGCTGCCGTCGGACCGGCGCACGTGGGGTCACCTCGTGGTGGCCGCGATTTTCCACAACGCCGTGCCATTCCTGCTGTTCGCGATCGGTGAGACCACTGTGGACTCCGGCATCACCGGCATGCTGAACTCGACGACGCCGCTGTGGGTCCTCGTGGTGGCGCCGTTCTTGGGGGTGCGCCACCGCATGACGGCCACACGCGCGGCAGGGCTCGTGATCGGGCTCGCCGGGATCCTGCTGATCTTCGCGCCGTGGGAGGCGTCCGGATTGCTCAGCTGGGGCGCGCTGGCCTGCCTCGCGGCCGCGGCGAGCTACGGGTTCGCGTTCGTCTACGAAGGCAAGTACCTCTCCGGCACCGGCGACTCGCCGTACGGACTCTCGGGTGGACAAATGCTCATCGCGTCGGGGTTCCTCGTGCTCGTGCTGCCGTTCGGCGGCTTGGCGCCGGTGCACCTGACGCCGCTGGCCGCGGTGGCCGTGATCATCCTGGGCATCGGCTCCACGGGGATCGCGTTCGCGTTGAACTACCAGCTGCTGGCCAGCGAGGGCGCTGTCGCGGCGTCCGTCGTCGGGTACCTGCTGCCGATCGTCTCGGTGGCACTGGGTGCGATCTTCCTGCACGAACAGCTCAGCGTGCGGGTGGTCGCGGGCATGGTCGTGGTGCTCGGCGGGGTCGCGCTGACTCGGGTCCAGCGCCGGAAAGCCGAGGTGGAGCAGCCCGCCGAAGCCGCATGCGTTTAGACGAGCCGGCGGTCCGAGGCCCAGCGGGACAACTCGTAGCGGTTGGACAGCTGGGTCTTGCGCAGGACGCTCGACACGTGCGTCTCCACTGTCTTCACCGAGATGAACAGCTCCGACGCGATCTCCTTGTACGCGTAGCCGCGGGCGAGCAAACGCAGCACGTCGCGCTCGCGCGGAGTGAGCAGATCGAGCTCGGGGTCATTGATGGGCGCCGAGCCGGGCCGGTCGGCGAACGCGTCGAGCACGAAACCGGCCAGGCGCGGCGAGAACACGGCATCTCCGTCGGACACGCGGACGATGGCGCGCACGAGCTCCTTCGACGAGATCGTCTTGGTGACGTAGCCGCGCGCGCCGCCGCGGATCACGGCGATGACGTCTTCGGCGGCGTCGGACACCGACAACGCGAGGAACACCACGTCAGGCAGCTCGGGACGCACGCGGCGCAGCACCTCGGCACCGCCGCCGTCGGGCATGTGCACGTCGAGCAGCACGACCTGCGGCCTCGTGCGCGCGATACCTGCCACGGCTTCGGCGACCGAGCCCGCTTCGCCGACCACCTGCACTTCGTCGGTGATCGAGTCGAGTTCCGTGCGCACCCCGGCGCGGAAAAGCGCGTGGTCGTCCACGAGGAAGACCTTGACCGGCTCTCGCTGGCTTTCCGTCACGGCACTGCTCCCTCGATCGACACGCCATCCCCCGGCACCGAGCATAGCGACGTCACGCCGCACCCTTGACCGCTTTCAGCGGCATGGCCAACTGAACCTCGGTGCCTTCACCCGGCGCCGTCCGCAGTTTGCACGTGCCGCCGTGGCGTTCCATGCGGCCACGGATCGAGTCGGCGAGACCGTGGCGGTCGCCCGGCACGACCTCGGGGTCGAAGCCCTTGCCGCGGTCGCGCACGAACACCGTGACTTCCGTGGGTTCCACCTCGGCGTACACGCTGACCTCGTCGACGCCGGCGTGCTTGGCCGCGTTCACGATCGCCTCGCGCGCGGCCTGCACCAGCGCGGTCAACGGCTCGTCGAGTTCGACATCGCCCACCACGACCTGGCTGACGGAGATCGCGAACTGGTCCTCGACCTCGCCGCACGCCGTGGCCAGCGCCTCCGACAGCGCGACGGCACCCTCTTCCTGTTCCTTCGACTTCTTGTCGCCCGGCTTGCCGTAGCCGCCGGCGCCATACAGCCAGCCGCGCAGCTCGCGTTCCTGGCCGCGCGCGAGCCGGGCGACCTCGCCCGGCTGGTCGGCCTGCCGCTGGATGAGCGCGAGCGTCTGAAGCACGGAGTCGTGCAGGTGGGCGGCGATTTCGGCGCGCTCGTCGGTGCGGATGCGCGCGCGGCGCTCGTCGCCGAGGTCGCGGACCAGCCGCAGCCAGAACGGCACGGTCAGCACCGCGACGCCGAACAACGTCGCCAGCACCGCCAGCAACGCGAACTTGACCTGGTCGAACGTTCCGCTCTGGAACACGACGACCCCGATGCCGGTGGCGACCAGCGCGACGCCCGCGAGGATCCGGACGATCGCCGCGCCGCGTCCACTCTGCCCGATCAACGCGCCGGTGACCCCGCCGCGCGCGCCCGTTCGCCAGCGCCGCCGCTGCGATTCGTCGGCCTCACGCCAGACGACGGCCGCGCCGAGCATGGCGAGGACCAGCGGCAACGCGACCCAGCCGCGAATCGTGCCGCTGAGCGTGCTGCCCGCGATGGCGAGGCCGATGCCGAGCGCGATCAGGCCGTACGCCTGCTGGCGCTCCTTGTTCGTGTACTCCTTCTCCTGCTCGTCCAGGTCGCGTTGCGGCACGAACACCCAAAGCAGCCCGTACGCGAGCAGCCCGGCGCCGTTGAGGGCCGCGAGCAGCGCGAACGCCAGACGGACCCACACCACCGGCACGCCGAGGTGATCCGCGAGCCCGCCCGCGACACCCGCCACCGCGCGTCCGTTGCGCCTGCGGTGCATCTTCGGTCGCTCGAGCTGCTGCCCGGTCGTGGTCACCTCACCAGGGGTCACCACGGGCGGCGCCGGCTCAGGAAGCGGCACCGGCGCCGTGGTGGCGTCGAGGTCGAGGAAGTCCTGCACGTCATCCATCGTCACACGGCCGGGTGGCCGACGGCATCAGGGAAGCCCCTGATCACGGGCCCCATGTGGGGCGGCCCTCCGGGAAACCTCAGGGAACGTCCCCGATGTGGTGCCGGCGGAAGTGCCCCATGCTTTGCCGTATGAGTGGTGCGAACGAAGCGCCGGCCCGCAAGCCGAGCCCCTTCAACGGTTTCGAAGACACGGTGAAGGACTTCTGGGTGAGCAGGCCGCGGCGGCCACAGGGTGGACGGAAGATCGCCGGCGTCGCGGCGGGTCTGGGGAACCGCTACGGCATCGACCCGGTCGTGATCCGGGTGGCGCTCGTCGCGGCGACGGTGATCGGCGGGTTCGGGCTGGTCTTCTACCTGCTCGCCTGGCTGCTCTTCCCGGCCGAGGGCGACGAGGTGTCGGGGTTCGAGTCGATGATCGGGCGCGGCCGGTCGACGCTGTCGAAGGGTTTCGCGGTCGTGCTGTGCCTCGCGCTGGTGCCGGTCATCGGCTGGACGTTCGGCAACGGCTGGTTCGACGGCGGTGGTCTCATCGGGTTCGCGTTGCTCATGGGAAGCCTGTACCTCCTGCACCGCAGCCGCGGCCAGGACAACCGCCCGGCACCGGTCGTCGCGTACCCCGCGTACCAGACGGCCAAGGCCGCGCCCGGAACCGGAGCGTTCACGATGACGGACACCGCCACCACGGAGCAGACGGGCTCGGCCGCGCCCGGCTTCGACCCGCTCGCGGCCGACCCGGCGGGCTGGGACCTGCCGGATCCAGCCGGTCCGCCGCCGGAGGATCCCTACCGCTACGACCACGACGACCGGGCTCCGCAGCCGTGGCGGCGCAAGTCGAAGGTCGGCGGGGTGACGTTCGCGATCGCGGTCGTCGTGGCCGGCATCGGCGTGATCCTCAACCTCAACGGCTTCGACTGGTTCTCGATCAAGCACATCATCGGGCTGGTGCTGGCCGTGCTCGGGATCGGCATGGTCGCCGGCGCGTTCGTCCGCGGCTCACGGGGCCTGATCGGGCTCGCCATTCCGCTGGCGATCGCCGGTATGGTGCTGACCACCACCACGTTCAGCGGCCTCGACCTGCGCGGCGGCGTCGGTGACCTCGACGCGACGCCACGCTCGGCGGCCGAGCTGCAGCCGGTGTACCACCACGCGGCGGGCCAGCTCGACCTCGACCTGACGCAGATCCCGCTGTCGGGCCCGCTCACCACGTCGGTGAGCAATGGCGCCGGCGACACCACCGTCACCGTCCCCGAGACCGCGGATGTCACATTCACCTGCAAGAACTCCGCCGGCGACGTTGACTGCCTCAACCGTTCGACCAATGGCGTCGGCCAGCCGGCCGTCACCGGCACCGACCTCGGCACCGACGGGGCCGGCGGACAGAAGATCACGCTCGACGTCACCAACGGCGCGGGCAGCGTGGAGGTGCGCCGTGGCTGACAACCCGTACTCCTACGACGAACCGCAGGCCCCGGCCCGCCGCCGCGGGGTGGACATGTTCACCCTCGTCGTCGGCATCGCGACCCTGCTGGTGTCCGGTTACGTGCTTTCCGACGGCGCCAGCTGGCTGCCGACCTTCGACGTCCGCTGGATCATCGCGGGCGGCGCGGTCTTCGTCGGGGTACTCCTGCTGGCCGCCTCCCTACGGCGCCGGCGACCCTGACGGAAGTGAGCGGGCCCCTCGAACGCGTTCGAGGGGCCCGCTTCAGGTCGGCTGGGAGGTCACTCCCATTCGATGGTGCCCGGCGGCTTGCTCGTCACGTCGAGGACGACGCGGTTGACGTCGGGCACCTCGTTGGTGATGCGGGTCGAGATGCGTTCCAGCGCCTCGTACGGCAGGCGGGTCCAGTCGGCGGTCATGGCGTCTTCCGACGAGACCGGGCGCAGCACGATGGGGTGCCCGTACGTCCGGCCATCGCCCTGGACACCGACGCTGCGGACGTCCGCGAGCAGCACCACAGGGCACTGCCAGATCTCCCGGTCGAGACCCGCCGCCGTCAGCTCTTCGCGCGCGATGGCGTCGGCCGCGCGCAGGGTTTCGAGCCGCCCGGCCGTGACCTCGCCGATGATGCGGATGCCGAGGCCGGGGCCGGGGAACGGCTGACGCTGCACGATCGTCTCCGGTAGCCCCAGCTCGAGCCCGACGCGGCGCACCTCGTCCTTGAACAGCAGCCGCAGCGGCTCGACGAGCTCGAACTGCAGGTCGTCGGGCAGGCCACCGACATTGTGGTGGCTCTTGATGTTCGCGGCGCCCTCGCCGCCGCCGGACTCGACGACATCGGGGTAGAGGGTCCCCTGCACCAGGAACGCGTAGTCGCCCTGCGCCTTGAGGTCGCGCTCGGCCTGTTCGAACACGCGGATGAACTCGCGTCCGATGATCTTCCGCTTCTCTTCGGGGTCGGTGACACCGGCGAGCGCGGTGAGGAACCGCTCGCGCGCGTCGACGGTCACGAGCTTCACCCCCGTTGCGGCCACGAAATCGCGCTCCACCTGCGTGCGCTCGCCCGCGCGCAGCAGCCCGTGGTCCACGAACACACACGTGAGCCGGTCGCCGATCGCGCGCTGCACCAGTGCCGCCGCGACGGCCGAGTCGACGCCGCCGGACAGGCCGCAGATCGCGCGGCCGTCGCCGATCTGCTTGGTGATGCGGTCGATCTGTTCATCGACGATCGACGTGGTCGTCCACTGTGGCTTCACGCCGGCGATGTCGTGCAGGAACCGCCGCAGCACTTCCTGGCCGTGTGGCGAATGCGCGACCTCCGGGTGGTACTGCACGCCGGCGAACCGGCGGTCGACGTCCTCGAAACCGGCGACCGCAGCACCGTCGGAGCTGGCCGTGACGACGGAACCCGCGGGGGCCTCGGTGACGCTGTCGTTGTGGCTCATCCACGCCGTCTGGTGCGCGGGCAGACCGGTGTGCAGCACGCCGCCTTCGCCGACCACCCGCACGTCCGTGCGGCCGAACTCGCGCACGCCGGTCGGCTCGACGACCCCGCCGAGCGCCTGCGCGAGCAACTGGTGGCCGTAGCAGATGCCGAGGATCGGCACGCCGGCCTCGACAAGCTTCGGGTCCATCGCCGGGGCGCCCTCGGCGTAGACGCTCGACGGGCCGCCGGACAGGATGATCGCCGACGGGTTCCTGGCCAGCAGGTCCTCGGCGGTGGAACTCGACGGCACGACCTCGGAGTACACCTTGGCCTCACGCACCCGGCGGGCGATCAGCTGCGCGTACTGCGCTCCGAAGTCCATGACGAGTACCGGACCGGTGGGATTGGCCACGTACGACCTCCAGGCGAATGAGCGCTTTTGCCACCATCGTCCCAGGTGGGCTGGGTCACGCCGCAGTTGCCTCCGCAACGAGGACCGCGACTGTCCGCGACCGGTCCTACGGTGCTGGCATGACTCTCGATTGGACCACCGAACTACACGACCAGCTCGACTGGCACTGGCAGCACCACGTGCGCCCGCGTCTCGACGGGATCACCGACGACGAGTACTTCTGGCAGCCGGTGCCGGACTGCTGGACGGTGCGACCCCGCGCCGAGAACCCGGAAGGGCCGGGCATCGGTGACTTCACCGTCGACTTCGCCTATCCGGAGCCCGTGCCACCACCGGTGACCACGATCGCGTGGCGGCTTGCGCACGTGATCGTGGGTGTGCTCGGCATGCGCGCGGCCTCGCACTTCGGCGGGCCGGCGATGAGGTACGAGGACTTTCCCTACGCCGGCACCGCGGCCGAAGCACTCGACCAGCTCGACTCCGCGTATGCCGACTGGATCGGCGGGGTGAAGGCGCTCGACGCCGTGGCGCTCGCCAAGGCGGTGGGGCCCGCGGAGGGGCCGTTCGCGGAATACCCGATGGCCGCGCTGGTGCTGCACATCAACCGCGAGACCATCCACCACAGCGCGGAAATCCTGCTGCTGCGCGACTTGTACCGCAACCGCTGACGACGACGGCCCGGTCCACTTGGCGGATCGGGCCGTCGTCCTACCCCCAGCACCCCCTGCCGATTACGGCTGGCGCCGGGCCTTCGGCAGGAGCAGGAAGCCGAGCGCCATCCCCAGCAGCGCCGGCAGTCCGTGGTTGTCGTGCAGGACCGTGTCGAGCACCGCGAGCGGCGCGACGAGCACCGGCACGAGCAACACCTGCCGCGGCAGCTCCACGCCGTGGCGCGCCGGGGCCCGCAGCAGCGCGACGGCGAGCGCACCGAGCAGCCCGGCGACGCACATCGAGTTGCCCGCACCCACCGGCTGCAGCCAGATGGCGCTCAGGTACTGGCCGAACAAGCCACAGCCGAAGTACAGGACGAGCCACCGCGTCCGGCCGAAGTACCGTTCCGCGAGCGCACCGATCGCGGCGAGGACGACCAGGTTGAACAGACCACCGAGGATTCCGCCGTCCTGGAAGAACATGCCGGTGACCAGGCGCCACCATTGCCCGTCGCCGATCGCCGCGCCGTCGCGTTCCACGTGCGCCAACAGCCCCGGCACCACCAGCTGCGCGACGAGCGCGCCCGCCGTGAGGAGGAACACGGCGCCCGTGAGAACGGGCCGCCGCAGCGGGCCGAGGCGCTCGAAGACAGCCACGAACGGGTTGCGGTGCCAGCGTTCCAGCGTCGAAGTGGTCATGGAGCAAACGTAGGCGCGAACCCTCACGGACACCCCCGACAGATGTCACGCTCCGGCCGGGGTATGCGTCACGAGAAACGAGTGGCGGCGCGATCTGGGCCAGTGGGGAGCGGGCCGGCCGGTGTGCCGCAGTCCGCGTCAGCTCACGGATGTGTTCCTGCCCGTGCTGGGTGACCGCCGGGGCCAGCGGCTACGCGACCGACCGGCGGCTGGCCGAACCGGGATGGGACGCGCCGCGTCGACCCCGTACGGGTGGGGGTTCACGCGCCGGACACCGCGTCCCCATACCTTGGTACGCATGGACATGATCACCCCGGAACCGCGGCCCGCGTGGATCGCCGGGCGGGCGGAACAGGGCCCCGAAACGCTGGTCGTGCGGCACCCGTTCGACGGCAGCGAAGTGGCGACCGTGGCGGTGCCCGGCGCCGACCAGGTGGAGCGGGCGGTGGCGGCCGCCGCGGGCGTGGCGCGGGAGTTTCGCCGTACGCCGGCCCACCAGCGGGCGTCGGCGCTGGAACAGGTCTCACGCGGACTCGCGATGCGCGCCGAGGAGATCGCCGAGGTCGTCACCGCCGAAAACGGCAAGCCGCTCAAGTGGGCCGAAGCCGAGGTCACGCGCGCGGTGTCGGTGTTCCGCATCGCGGCCGAGGAGGCCCGCCGGTTCAGTGGCCAGGTGCAGCGCCTCGATGCCGATCCCTCCGGAGACGCCCGGCTGGCCTTCACCCGCCGCGTGCCGCGCGGGCCCGTGCTGGGCATCGCACCGTTCAACTTCCCGCTGAACCTGGTGGCGCACAAGGTCGCGCCGGCGCTGGCGGTCGGTGCGCCGATCGTCGTGAAGCCCGCTCCGCGGACACCGCTCTCGGCGCTGATCCTCGGGGAGATCCTGGCTTCGACCGACCTGCCCGAAGGCGCGTTTTCCGTGCTGCCCTTGGGAAACGAGGCGACGCAGAAGCTGGTGGCCGACCCGCGGCTGCCGGTGGTGTCGTTCACCGGCTCGGGCCCGGTCGGCTGGTCGATCGCCGACTCGGCGCCGCGCAAGCACGTGGTACTGGAGCTCGGCGGCAACGCCGCGGCCGTGGTACTGCGCGACTGGCCGGATCCCGAGGGTGCGGCGCAGCGCATCGCGACGTTCGGCAATTACCAGGCCGGGCAGTCATGCATCTCGGTGCAGCGCGTGATCGTCGACGCGGCGGTGGCCGACGGGTTCGTACCCGCGCTGGTGGAGGCCGTCGAAGCGCTGCACACCGGTGACCCGTACGACCGCAACACCGACGTCGGCCCGGTCGTCGACGAGGCCGCGGCTGAGCGGATCCTCACGTGGATCGAGGAAGCCGTGGCCGCGGGCGCGAAAGTACTGACAGGCGGAACACGTGAAGGCACGAACGTCGCACCGACGCTGCTCACCGACGTGCCGGTCGACACCAGGGCGTGGGCGGAGGAGATCTTCGGCCCGGTGCTCGCCGTGTCCGTTGTGGACGGTGTTGACGAGGCGTTCGCGGCAGTCAACGACTCGACCTACGGACTGCAGGCCGGCGTGTTCACCACCGACGTGCAGCTGGCGTTCCACGCGTCCGCCGAACTCGAGGTCGGCGGAGTGATCATCGGCGACGTGCCTTCGTACCGCGCCGACCAGATGCCCTACGGCGGGGTGAAGGGCTCCGGGCTCGGGCGGGAAGGCGTGCTGTCGGCGATGAACGACCTCACCGAGGAGCGCGTGACGGTGTTCACCGGCGTGGAGCTCTAGGACTCGTGAGTGGTGACGCCGGTTCTAACCCGGCACCACCACTCACGAGCCCTTACACGGACTGGGCGAACCTCAGCACGCCCCGCGTCACAGGTCAACACCACCTGGCCGAGCCACCCAGCGTGGAGCTCCAAGACTCGTGAGCGGCGCGGCCGGTTCTAACCGGCACCGCCACTCACGAGGTTTACACGGACTGGGCGAACCTCAGCACGCCCTCCGGGTCGTAGGTCTTGGCCACCTGGTCGAGCCGGGCGGCGTTGTCGCCGTAGTAGGCGGTTTTCCAGTCCGGCAGCGCCGGGTCGAGGTAGTTGACGTAGCCGCCACCCGCGCCCGCCTCGGCGAGCCCACTGACCACACTGGACACGTTCTTCGCGACGCCGCTGTGGTTCGCGGTGGTCGCGGGCGCGTAGATCTGGACGCTCGCGAGCGCGTTGCGGTGCGGAAACGCGGTGTCCGTTGGCGACAGGGCGGCGACGGCGCCGCCGAGGCCGTCGATGAGCAAGTCCATGCCCTGGTGCCCGGCCGCGAGGTCACTGACCTTCGCGCCGTGGACCGGGTCGGTGATGACGCGCGACGAGGCCACGAACGTCTGGCGCGCCGAGCTGCCGGCAAAGTAGTTCATGGCGCCGCCGTAGCTGAGCGACTTCATCGTGCGGCTCGACGGGCCGACGTTCAGCTTGCCCAGCACCGCCGTCAGGTCGCTCGAACTGCCCACGAACGCGCCCCCGACCCGGCACGCGACCGGCGAACCCCCGGACACCACGAGGTTCGACCACAGCTCTGGCGGCGTCGCCGGAAGCCATTGCTGCCACGCGTCGACGACATCGCCGGCCGAGCCACCGGGGAAGTGCAGCGAGAACACCGTGATGTCCGGCGCCGGCTCGGTGCGGAAGGTGAAGGACGAAACGATCCCGAAGTTTCCGCCTCCGCCGCCCCGCAGGGCCCAGAACAGGTCGGGTTCGGACTCGGCGCTCGCGGTGCGCAGCTTGCCGTCGGGGGTCACGATCTGCGCGGACACCAGCCGGTCGCACGTCAGCCCGTACTTGCGCGCCACGACGCCGATGCCACCGCCGAGCGTGAGCCCCGCGATGCCGACCGTCGGGCACGAGCCCGCGGGCAGGCAGCGACCGGCCTTGGCAAGCGCCGAGTAGACGTCGCCGAGCCGCGCGCCCGCGCCGATCGTGACCTGCTCGCCCTGCACCTGGACCTGCGCAAGGCGGCCGACGTCGACGATCAGGCCACCGTCCGGAGTGGAGTATCCGGCGTAGCTGTGTCCGCCGCTGCGCGCCGCGATGGGCAGCCGCAGCGCCGCGGCTTCGAAGCAGGCCTGCACATCCTCGGGCTTCGCGACCTTGACGACGGCGGCCGGGTCGTGACTGTCGAACAACGGGTTGAAGGCGTGCTTCGCGGTACTGAACCCGCTGTCGGCCGGCAACAGCAGCTCGCCGCTGAGCTTGCCGCGCAACGCGGTCCAGTCCGGCGGCCCGCTCGGCTTGGTGCTGGTCGACGGCGGCAGCGATGGCGACGTGGGCGTCGCGCTCGACTGCTGGCCCGGCTTCGGACCCGGCGAGCACGCCGCCGCCACCGCCCCGACCGCGCCGAGCCCCGCGGCCCGCAGGAACGTCCTTCTCCCGACTGTCATGTTGATCAGACGTTCCGGGCACCCGGGTGGTTCAGTCCGGCCACGAACGCGTCGGGTACTCGCCACGAAGCCACCGACGTCGGGGTCCGCCGCGACGGCCTTGCGGGCTCGCTCGACATCGGCGTAAACGTCGCCGTCCGGCGCCGGCAGCCCGCGCTTGAACCGGTCGGAGTCGTTGGTGGACACGCCATCCGCGGTGTGCAGTGCCTGGTCGAGTACGGCGGTGAGCTGTGCGTGGCCGGCGGTCAGCCGATCCCGGACGCGGCCGGGCGGCGCGGCGGCGATTTCACACCAGCGACTTCAGCTGCGGTACCGGACCCGTCAGCGCCGAGCCGTCGGCGCGGCCCGACAGCCAGGCCAGCAGAGCGGCGGGCGAACCGGACACCACGGCGTCGGAGCCGTCGGCCATGGTCCACGTGTGGGTACCGTCGGTGATTCGGATGGCGGGAAGATCGCCGCGGTGCAGCCGGATCATGGTGGTCACCACGAGGTCGAGGTGGTCGCCGAGCAGGGCCGTGGCGGAGGGGAAGTCGTGGCCGTGGTCGAGGTCGGCGAGGTGGATCGTGGTTTCGGTCAAGCGCAGCGCCAGTGCGTCGGCACCCGACATCGGCTGCCCGAAGCGGTGCCGGATCGGCGCGGTCCACGTGTGCTCAGGCAGGGATTCGGCGAGGTCGAGGAGCCGCGCGCCCGAAGCGACGACGTCGGCGACGATCTCGGCGGCCGGGCGGCGCGCGCCGGCGTCGATGGCGTCGTCGCGAGCCGTTCCTGGCCCGTACATGGGGGTTTCGACGCCGGTCGACGCCCAGGTCAGGAGGTTGCCGACGCCGTCGGCGTTGCGCGCGACGTGCGTGAGCAGGTGCCCGCGCGACCAGCCGGGCAACGCGCTTGGCGCACGCATTGCGGCGTCGTCGAGCGAGCCGACGACCGCCGCCCATTCGTCCTGCAGTTCCCGGATGCGGGCCAGCGCCGCGTCGGTGCTCATACGGCCGATCGTAGGAGCTAGTGCCGCAACGCGGCAGGGGCTCCGGACGGTACCGCCGGATTTTTCGGTGCCACGGGGGCCAGCCGCACATACGCCGCGTCCTGACCCGGACGTTCGTCGGCCTCACCCTTGTTGGGCCACAAGGCGAACGCGCGCTCGGCCTGCGCCGTGATCGTGAGCGACGGGTTCACGCCGAGGTTCGCGGTGATGGCAGAACCGTCCACAACGGACAGCCCAGGATAGCCGTAGACGCGGTGGTACGGGTCGATCACGCCGGTGTCCGCGCTGTCACCGATCGGCACGCCGCCGATGAAGTGCGCGGTGAGCGGGACGTCGAAGATTTCGCCCCACGTGCCGCCGGGCAGACCACCGATGCGTTCGGCCGTGCGCTGGTTGGCCTCGTGTCCCGCGGGGATGAAGCTCGGGTTCGGCTCACCGTGGCCCTGCTTCGACGTGTATTTGCGGCGCCCGAACAGGCCGCGGCGCGTGTACGTGGTGATGGAGTTGTCGAGGCTCTGCATCACCAGCAGGATCACGGTGCGCTCGCTCCAGCGGTAGCCGTTGAGGAGTTTCGCGGCCTGCACGGGATGTTTGCGCAGGAACGTCACCGCCTGCCGCCACCGCGGCACCGGCGAGGCGCCGTCGGTGGCGACGGTTTGCAGCAGGCTCATCGCGTTGCTGCCCTTGCCATAGCGGACGGGTTCGATGTGCGTGTTGTCGTCGGGGTGGATCGACGACGTGATCGCCACGCCGCGGCTGAAGTCGCGTTCGGGATCGACCGAGGTGCGCGCCGCGCCGACGATGGCCTCCGAATTGGTGCGTGTCAGCTCGCCCAGCCGGCGTGACAGCTTCGGCAGCACGCCCGCATCCTTCATGCGGTGCAACAGGTTCTGCGTGCCCCACGTGCCCGCGGCGAACACGACCTGACCCGTCGTCACGGTGGTGCGGAAGCGTTTCGACCGCGTGCCCGTCTTCTGCAACGTGACGCGGTAACCGTCGCTTGTCGGCTCCACGGACGTGACCGTGGTGAGCGGGATGACCTTCGCGCCGTCCTGCTCCGCCAGATACAGGTAGTTCTTGACCAGCGTGTTCTTCGCTCCGACGCGGCATCCCGTCATGCATCCCCCGCACTCGGTGCAGCCGACGCGATCAGGCCCGACACCTCCGAAATACGGGTCGCGTACGGTCTCTCCCGGCGCGCCGAAGTAGACACCCACCGGCGCGGAGTGGAACGACTCCCCCACGCCCATGTCCTTCGCGACGTCCCGCATGACCACATCGGACGGTGTCAGCGTCGGATTCGTGACCACACCGAGCATTCGGCTCGCCTGGTCGTAGTGCGGCGCGAGTTCCGCTTCCCAGTCCGTGATGTGTGCCCACTGCCGGTCGGCGTAGAACGGCTTCAATGGCCGGTACAACGTGTTCGCGTACACGAGCGAACCACCCCCGACGCCCGCGCCGGCCAGCACCATGACGTCGTTGAGCAGGTGGATGCGCTGAATCCCGTAACACCCGAGCTGCGGCGCCCACATGTAACGCTTGAGGTCCCAGGACGTTTTCGCGAACTCGTCGTCGGCGAACCGCCTCCCGGCCTCGACCACCGCCACGCGGTAGCCCTTCTCCGTCAACCGCAGCGCGGCGACACTGCCCCCGAACCCGGAGCCCACGACCACGACGTCGTAGTCGTTCCCGGCCTGCGCTCCGGCCTGCTCTGTGGTGGTGTTACTGGCAGTCACAGGTTGGAGCGTAACCCGGGGATTTCGATCTGACCAGAGGTAAGTTACTCGCCGGTCACCTCAGCCCCGGACGGTCAGCCCGACGCGCTGGAACTCCTTGAGGTCCGAGTAGCCCGTCTTCGCCATCGCGCGGCGCAGAGCGCCGAAGAGGTTCACGACACCTTCGGCGTCCGACGACGGGCCGAAGAGCAGCGTCTTCAGGTCGACGGCGTAGTCGGAGTCCGGGCCGGCGACGACACGAGAGCGGGGCAGCGACGGGTGGGCCGCGGCGGCGGTCCAGTAGAGGCCCTGGCCGGGCGCGTCAGTCGCGGTGGCGAGGGGGGCGCCGAGCATGACGGCGTCGGCGCCGCAGGCGATGGCCTTGGCGAGGTCGCCCGAGGTGGTCACGGCGCCGTCGGCCAGGACGTGCACGTAGCGACCGCCGGTTTCGTCGAGGTAGTCGCGGCGGGCGGCGGCCGCGTCGACGATCGCCGTTGCCATGGGGACGCCGATGCCGAGCACGCGGTCGGTGCTGGTGACGCCCGCGGTGTAGCCGTGGCCGACGATCACGCCCGCGGCGCCGGTGCGCATGAGGTGCATGGCCGTGCGGTAGTCACTCACCCCGCCGGCGATCACGGGCACGTCGAGGCGCCCGATGAATTCCTTGAGGTTGAGCGGTTCCGCGTCGCGCTGCACGTGTTCGGCGGAGATGATCGTGCCCTGCACGACGAGGATCTCCACGCCCGCGGACAGCAGGTCGGGGGTGAGCTCGGCGGCGTGCTGCGGGCTGACGCGCGCGGCGACCGTGACACCCGACTCGCGAATGGTCTTGATCGCCTCGGTCAGCAGGTCGAGCCGGATCGGCGCGGCGTGCAGCTCCTGCAGCTCACGGACGACGGCCGTCGGGTCCTCGGTGTCCTCGGCGGCGCGGACGAGCTTGAAGATCGCGTCTTCGACGTTGGCGTGGCGCGCCCACAGGCCTTCGGCGTTGAGCACGCCCAGCCCGCCCAGCTCACCGATCGCGACGGCCGTGCCGGGTGACACGATCGCGTCGGTCGGGTGCGTGACCAGCGGCAGGTCGAAGCGGTAGGCGTCGATCTGCCAGGCGGTGGACACCACGGACGACGACCGGGTGCGCCGGGACGGCACGATCTCCACGTCAGCGAGGTCATACGCCCGCCGCGCGGTGCGGCCCATCCCGATCTCGACCAGATCCCGCACGTGATGTCCCTTCTCGCACCGACGACAACATCGTCCATTGTCTCTAGTCCGCGAGGGTGACCAGCGCACGGGGCCCCTTTCGTGCCCGGACAACCTCCGGTTGTGAAACGCCCCACGAGGTTGTTTGCGGCACCGGCGACCGCCGCTGTTGGATGCCTCCCGACCGACGACAGGGGGAACACCGGTGGCACTGGGGCAGGATTTCCGACGGCTGTGGCTGGCGTACGCGACGAGCACGGCGGGCACGTGGCTCGCGCTCGACGCGTTCCCGTTCATCGCCGTGACGGTGCTCCACAGCAGCACGACGCAGGTCTCGGTGCTGGCCGCGGCGGGTCTCGCCGTCGGCGCGCTGATCGCTGTCCCGTTGGGGCCATGGGTCGAGTTCCGGCGCAAGCGGCCCGTGCTCGTGGCGATGGACGCCGTGCGGTTCCTCGTGCTGCTGACGTTGCCGCTCGCCTACCTGCTCGGCGGGCTGACCTTCGCGCACCTGCTCGCGGTGTCGGTCGCCGTCGCGGCCGCGAACATCGTCTTCACCGCCGGCAGCGGCGCCTATCTCAAGACGATCGCCACCGGCGACGACCTGCTCACCGCCAACACCCGGTTCGAAACGACGCAGTGGACGGCCACCGCCATCGGCCCGCCCGCCGGCGGTGCGCTGATCGGCGTGTTCGGTCCACTCACGACAGTGCTCCTCGACGGCGCGAGCTACCTCGCGTCGGCGTTCGCCATCGGCACCATCCGCACCCCGGAGCAGCCACCGGCCGCGCGACCGAAGAAGGTCCGCACATCCGAGCTCCTCGACGGCTGGCGCTACATCCTCGGCCACCGCCGGCTCGCCGCGATGTTCTTCAACACCGCACTCGTGAACGGCCTGATCATGGCCACCGCGCCGCTGCTGGCCGTGCTTCTGTTGCGCGAGCTGGGCTTCTCGGCGCTCGAATACGGTCTGGCATTCGGTGTCCCGTGTCTCGGCGGACTACTCGGCTCGCGGCTTTCGCGCCGCGTCACCCGCCGGCTCGGCGCCGGTCGGGTACTCCTGCTGTTCGGCACCGGCCGCGCCGCCTGGCCCGTGCTACTGGCGTTCACCCCGCACGGCGCGTTCGGGCTCGGGTTCGTGATGCTCGTGGAGTTCGGGCTGATCCTGACCATCGGCATCTTCAGCCCGGTGTCCGCGACCTACCGTCTCCAGGAGACCGACACGTCCCGCGCCGCCCGGGTGCTGTCCGCGTGGGGCGTCACCACCGGCGCGACCCGCGCCGCGCTCACCCTCGTCTGGGGCGCCCTCGGCGCCTGGCTCGGCACCCGGGAAGCCATCGGACTGGCCGGCGCGCTGCTGCTGCTCACCCCGGTGTTGCTGTGGCGCGTCCGCAAAACTCCGGAAACCCCGCTGGCAGCGACCGGCCAGGCCGGTCAGCGGGTCGTGTAGTTCGGCGCCTCGACGGTCATCGTGATGTCGTGCGGGTGGCTTTCCTTGAGCCCGGCCGCGGTGATCCGGACGAGCTGGGCCTCCTGCAGCTGCGGGATCGTCTCGGCGCCCGCGTAACCCATGCCGGCGCGCAGCCCACCGACGAGCTGGTGGACGACGTTGGCGAGCGGACCGCGGAAAGGAATGCGGCCTTCGATGCCCTCGGGAACCAGCTTGTCTTCGTTGAGGACGTCGTCCTGGGCGTAGCGGTCCTTCGAATAGGACTTGGCCTCGCCGCGCGACTGCATCGCACCGAGCGAGCCCATGCCGCGGTAGACCTTGAACTGCTTGCCGTTGACCAGGATCAGGTCGCCGGGTGATTCGGCGGTGCCGGCGAGCAGACTGCCGAGCATGACGCTGGACGCGCCGGCGGCGATCGCCTTGGCGATGTCGCCGGAGTACTGGATGCCGCCGTCGCCGATGACCGGGACACCGGCCGGGCGTGCGGCCTGATCGGCTTCGTAGATGGCGGAGATCTGCGGCACGCCCACGCCCGCGACGATCCGAGTGGTACAGATCGAGCCTGGGCCCACCCCGACCTTCACCCCGTCGACACCCGCGTCGACGAGCGCCTGCGCGCCAGCGCGCGTCGCGACGTTGCCACCGACGACGTCGACGCTGTCCCCCAGCTCCTTCTTCAGCAGCCGTACCGTCTCGACGACCGCGCGCGAGTGACCGTGGGCCGTGTCGACCATCAGCACGTCGACGCCCGCCTCGGCGAGCGCCATCGCGCGCTTGTGCCCGTCGGCGCCGACTCCGACCGCCGCACCGACGATCAGTCGGCCGTTCGGGTCCTTGCTCGCATTGGGGTACTGCTCGGTCTTCACGAAGTCCTTGACCGTGATCAGGCCGCGCAGCTTGCCCGCGCCGTCGACGATCGGCAGCTTCTCGATCTTGTGCCGGCGCAGCAGGCCCAGCGCGGCGTCGGCGGTGACGCCGACCTGGGCGGTGATCAGCGGCGCCTTCGTCATGACCTCGCTCACCGGGCGCGTGTGGTCCACCTCGAACCGCATGTCGCGGTTGGTGATGATGCCCACCAGCGCGCCGGACGCGTCCGTGACCGGCACGCCGGAGATGCGGAAGCGGGCGCACAGGGCGTCGACCTCGGCGAGAGTGTCGTCGGGCGAGCAGGTGACCGGGTCGGTGACCATCCCGGCTTCGGACCGCTTCACGACCTCGACGGCGGCGGCCTGCTCGTCGATCGGCAGGTTGCGTTGCAGAACTCCGACGCCACCCTGCCGGGCCATGGCGATCGCCATGCGCGCTTCGGTGACGGTGTCCATCGCGGCGGAAACCAGCGGCACGTTGAGCGTGATGTTGCGCGTGAGCTTCGTGCTGGTGTCGACCCCGCTCGGCACCACGTCGGATTCGGCCGGCAGCAGAAGCACGTCGTCGAAGGTCAGGCCGAGCATCGCGAATTTGCTGGGCACGGGGGCGGTGATGCTTTCGCTGGTCATGGCGGGCGAAGGGCCTTCCTGGCGGGGGGCGAGCGGTGGGCCGGAGGGGCTGGCTGGGCCTTCCCCTCATGATATCCGGGCGTGGGCCCTGACCCGGGTGGGTGGGGACGGGCGCCACACGGCGGGTAGCGTGCAGCCCGTGCCGCACGACGTGTTGCCTCCCGACCCCTTCGCGGACGACCCGGACGATCCGGCTCGGGCCTTCCTCGACCCCGTAGACCAGCCCGAAGAGCCGATCAGCTCCGACGAACGCACCGAACTGCTGGCCGACCTCTCAGATCTGGCCGTGTACCAGGCGCTTCTCGAACCACGCGGAGTCCGCGGCATTGTCGTGGACTGCGGCGAATGCGACGAACCCCACTACCACGACTGGCACCTGCTGCGCGCAAGCCTCGAACAGTTGCTGGCGTCGGGGCGCATGCGTCCGCATGAGCCGGCGTTCGACCCGAACCCCGGCGACTACGTGAGCTGGGACTACTGCCGCGGATTCGCCGACGGCGTCACCGCCAACGAGAGCGCGTACTGAACTTCTACCGACCCGGCCCCGGTGACTTCACCGGGGCCGGGTTCGTTCACGGGCTCGAAGGCGCGGTGTCCTGGTCGCTGACGCTGCCGCTGCCGCTGTCCGAAGATTCGTTGCGCGGGCTGACTGCGCTGTTTGCGGTGGCGCCGGTCGTCGTGGTGGTCGGCGGCGGAGTCGGCGTCGTCGTGGCCGGCGGCGGTGGAGGCGGGGGCGGCGCGGCGCTGGTGGTGTCGGGCAGGGTGGTGCTGCCGGTGCCGGGCAGCGACGTCGGCTCGCCGGTGGTCTGCTGCGATGTCGTGGCCGTGGCGGGCGGTGTCGACGGGCTGCTCGACGACTGCTGGCCCGTGGTTTGCGTGGGCGCACCGAGCTGGGCGGCGAGCTGGCGGTGCTGCGCGGCCAGCTGATCGCGATTCTCGTCGTCGGTGACCTGGTTGAGTGCGGCCTGAGCGTCGTCGAGCGCCTTGCGGGCGTCGGCGAGACGATTGTCGGCCAGCGCGAGATTCGCCTTCTCGAGGTCGATCTTCGCCGCGGCGGCGGCTTCGACCGAGTGGGCGTGGTCGGTGTAGAGGACCTTGGTCAGACCCCAGAGCGTGTCTCCCGGCTGCGCGTCACGGGCGGCGAGCCCGGTGCCGGCGAACGCGATGAGCGCGGCGGCGCACGCGGCCGCGACCGGCACGAAGATCCGCCGGCGTCTGCTGCGGTCGGAGCGTCTCCGCGCCAGCGAAGCGGTCTTCACCGTCGTCACAGCGGTGTCGACGTCGACGAGTTCACCGAGCGGTTCGCTGTCGATGTCGCGGCGCCACGCGAGCAGCAGGGCGTTGAGCTCCTGATCACCGAGGCCGTCCGCGACGGCCGGGTCCGTGCCGCCGAGTGCGTCAAGCAGCGCGTCGTCGGCCTGGATGGCCGTGAGGTCTCCGTCTGCCGCCGAATCGAAGGCTGTCATGCCGTTCGGGGTCGCTTCCGGGGTCAGGTCACGATCGTCGTCGTGGTCGGTCACTCAGATCACCTCCTCGGCCGCGAGCACCTTACGCAGACGCGCCAGAGCGCGGTGCTGGGCCACCCGGACTGCGCCCGGCGTCGATCCCACGGCCTCGGCGGTCTCCTCCGCCGACAGCCCGACCACCACCCGCAGCACCACGATCTCGCGCTGCTTGTCCGGAAGCACCTGCAGCAGTTGTGCCATCCGCTCGTTCAGCTCGCCCTGCAGCGCCCGCTGCTCCGGACCGACGCCGCCCTCGACCTCGTCCGGGACCTCCGCGACCGGTTCGGCCCGGTTGCGGGCCGCGGCACGGTGGGCATCGGCCACCTTGTGCTGGGCGATTCCGTAGACGAATGCCAGGAACGGGCGGCCCTGTTCACGGTACGAAGGCAAGGCCGTGAGCACCGCGAGACACACCTCCTGCGCGACGTCGTCTGCCGAAGCGAACGAACGCTCCTGCCTGCCAACTCGGGCGCGGCAATACCGCACCACAAGAGGACGGATAGCTGCCAGTAGCCGATCAACCGCTTGAGGATCTCCCTCAACGGCAGCGGCGACTGGCTCATCCAGTCCGTCCCCCACATTGGCCATCGCAGACAACAGTCCCAGTGTTACGTGTAGGCGTGCAAAGAGTTCGGCGCGTGGTCGTCGTGCCCGCCCGCCGGTGACAGTCACCGTACCGTCGTCACCCTCCCGGACAACCGCCAGAGGTGGTCAGCGGGCACGCCGCAACACCCGCTCTCCTCAAGACGCGCGAGCCGGCGAAAAGTTCAACGAGTGCTTGACCAGCGGGGTACGGATCGCGGGTCGGTCCACGCGCAGGTCCGCAGCCGACCCGGGAGGTGGGGACGAAGGTGACGAACGTGACTGGTGACACGGGTACGGGCCAGGGTGAAACCCTGGCCCGTAGTCACCTTGCCGTCAGTTCGGGCAATTGTTCTTTATCGAAGTTCAGGACACCAGGCCGCGGCGGAAGCCGTGGGCGACGGCCTGTGCGCGGTCGCGGACGCCGAGCTTGCGGAACAGCCGCCGGGCGTGGGTCTTCACGGTGTCTTCCGACAGGTAGAGCTCGCGGCCGATCTGGCCGTTGCTCTTGCCCTGGCTCATGCCGCGCAGCACCTGCAGCTCCCGCTCCGTGAGCTGCACGCCCGGGTCGGACGGCTGGCGGGGAGCCGGCACCGACGTGCTGGCCAGGGTGTGGGCGAGCGCGGCGACGAGCTCGGGGCGCGAAGCGTCCCAGCGCAGGTAGCCGCGGGCGCCGCCGGCGATGGCGGCGGCGATGCTGCCGGCGTCGTCGGGCGCGCCGAAGACGATGACGTTCGCCTGCGGGTTCGCGGAGACGAGCCTGCGGGTGGCTTCGACGCCCGTCGGGACCGCGCGCTGTGTCCCGACCAGCACGACATCGACCGGCTGACGGGTGTACCGGGCCAGCAGCTCGTCACCGTGCGCTACGCAGTCGATGCGACTGACCCCTGGGACCGCGGACATCACACGGGTGAGCCCTTCGCGGACACTGCGTCGGTCGTCGCAGATCAAGACCGTCGTCACGGGGTTTCCTTCCTGCAGCCGGGTGACATTCCACTTCCCCTATCGGACGCTTTAGCCCGAACCTTGACAC
>DASZNR010000169.1:0-20978 GCA_035551175.1 Amycolatopsis sp.
GGGGATGATCACACCGTCCGCGGCGGTCAATGCGTTCACCGTCAACAGGCCGAGCGAGGGCTGGCAGTCGACAAGAACATAGTCGTAGTCGTTCAGCACCGGACGAAGGACCCGTAACAACGTGTGCTCGCGTCCTACCTCTGCGACGAGCTGGACCTCCGCCGCGGACAGGTCGATGTTGCTCGGCAGCAGGTCAACGCCGTCGACGCGGGTTTTGCACAGCACGTCGTCGATGCCGACGGATCGCTCCATGATCACGTTGTAGACCGTCTGGTCCAGCTCGTGCGGCTGGATCCCGAGTCCCACCGACAGCGCGCCCTGGGGGTCGAAGTCGACCAGCAGCACGCGGCGCCCGCACTCGGCGAGCGCCGCGCCGAGGTTGATCGTGGAGGTGGTCTTGCCGACGCCGCCCTTCTGGTTGCACATCGCGAGCACCTTCGCCGGGCCGTGGTGGTCCAACGGCGGCGGTTCGGGGATCTCGCGCAGCGGACGGCCCGTTGGCCCGATCCCGCTCTCCTGGCGTTCCTTCGCCCGCATCCTGGCACGCTCCGCGCGCGTGAGGGGTGCGGGCTCGTCGCCGTCGTGCTCGACGGGGGTCGCGATCTTCGCCTGGGAAAGGTTCGCCGCGGCCGACCCGGCGGACGCGGCCGGGCGCTCCGGCTGGTTCGGTGTCGGTATCGACATAGCGGGAAAGCTCCTTGTTCGGCGAGGTCCCCGGCAGCCTATGCGCGGAGTCGGAGCCCCGGCAAAGCGCCGCGCCGGGCCGGGGCAGGGGAACGCCCGCGCGGGTTCACCCCAGAGCACGCGGGTGCGCGGTCGCGTAGACCTCCCGCAATGTGTTCACCGTGACGAGGGTGTAGACCTGTGTCGTCGTCACCGACGCGTGGCCGAGCAGTTCCTGCACGACTCGCACGTCCGCGCCGCCTTCGATCAGGTGCGTGGCGAACGAGTGGCGCAACGTGTGCGGAGAAACGGCCGCGGTGATCCCGGCGCGTTCGGCGGTGTCCTTGAGGACCTGCCACGCGCTCTGGCGCGAAAGCCGGCTGCCGCGGGCGTTGAGGAACATCGCCGCCGTGCCCCGCCCATGCGCCGCGAGGACCGGCCGGGCCCGCACGAGGTAGGCGTGCAGGGCTTCGACGGCCGGGCGGCCGATGGGGACGAGCCGTTGCTTGCCGCCCTTGCCGTCGAGCAGCACGGTGCGTTCGGCGTCGTCGACGTCGTCCACGTCGAGGCCGACGGCTTCGGAGATCCGGGCGCCGGTCGAGTACAGGAGTTCGAGCAGCGCGCGGTCACGCAGGGGCCGTTCGCCGTCGGGCGGCGGGGTTTCCAGCAGCTTGAGCACGTCGGTCACCGGCAGCGCCTTCGGCAGCCGCTTCGCCGCGGCGGGCGGGCGGACCTCGCGCGCAGGGTCGTGGTCGGTGAGGCCGTCGGCGTGGGCGAATTTGTGCAGCCCGCGCACGGCGACGAGCGCGCGAGCGGCCGATGAGGCGGCGAGCGGCTGGTGCTCGCCGTCGCCTTCCCGCAGGGCCGCGCCGAACGAGGTGACGTGGGCCGGCGTGACGTCCGGGAACTCCGCGACGCCCGCCGCGGACAGGTGCGCGGCGTACCGCCGCAGATCGCGGGTGTAGCTGTCGACGGTGTTGCGGGCGGTGCCGCGCTCGACGACCAGGTGGTCAAGGTAGGCGGCGATCACCTCCGCCACCGTGGTCCCGCCCGTGCCCGTCACGGGGTCACACTCTAGGCGGCCCGCGCGTGCGTGCCCGCCGACGCGCGGCAGGCACGCACGCCGGTCACGCCTCAGTTTTCATCGAGCCGCCGCGCGAACCGGTGCGGCCGGTCGGGCCACGGCGCGTCGGCCGGCCGCGCCTTCGCGGCGCCGGTGAGCACCGCGTGGGCGGACAACACGCCGGACACTGTCGCGCCGTTCACCAGCTCGCCCGCCAACGCCATCGAGACCGCCTCGGCGAGCGGGAACTTCTTCACCACGAGATCGGCTTCCTCCTCGCCGAGCACCTCGCGGTCCACTTCGGACAGCTCACGCGCCAGGAACACGCGCACCACCTCGTCGGTGAACCCGGGCGAAGCGGCGACGTCCACGAGCGTCGCCCAGTCTCCCGCGGCGAGCCCGACTTCCTCCACGAGCTCGCGTCTGGCCGTGGCGACGGGGTCCTCCCCCGGCTTGTCGATCAGGCCAGCCGGCAGTTCCCACAGCCGGTGCCCGAGCGGGTGCCGGTACTGGTGGATGAGCGTGACGGCGTCGTCGTCGTCGAGCGCCAGGATCGCGACGGCGCCGAGGTGCTCGACGACCTCGCGCGCCGCGGTCTCCCCACCGGGCATGACGACGTCGTCGATCCGCAGGCCCACGACGCGTCCGATGTGGACGACCCGGGAACCCGCGACGGTGAACTCGTGAGTGCCGGGCCCGGTCACCGGGCCACCACGGGGGCTTCGGCGAGCTCCACCGGCAGCCGCTCGGCGACCTTGCGGTCGACCACGGCCTTCACGAAGGCGCTGAACAGCGGGTGCGGCCGGGTCGGGCGGCTCTTGAGCTCCGGGTGCGCCTGCGTGCCGACGAAGAACGGGTGCACGTCGGCGGACAGTTCCACGAATTCCACGAGCCGCTCGTCGGGCGAGGTGCCCGAGAACACCAGGCCGGCGTCGGAAAGCTGCTTGCGGTAGGCGTTGTTGACCTCGTAGCGGTGCCGGTGGCGCTCGGACACCTCGGTCGTGCCGTAGGCCTTGGCGACCTGCGAACCCGCCTTGAGCTTCGCCGGATACGCGCCGAGCCGCATCGTGCCGCCCATGTCTCGTTCGCCGGCGACGACGTCGCGCTGGTCGGCCATCGTGGAGATCACCGGATGGGCGGTGCTCTCGTCGAACTCCGCCGAGTTGGCGTCCTCGATGCCCGCGAGGTGCCGCGCGCCCTCGATGACCATACACTGCAGGCCGAGACACAGGCCCAGCAGCGGCACGCCGCGCGTGCGGGCGTACTCGATCGCGCCGACCTTGCCCTCGATGCCGCGGATGCCGAAGCCGCCCGGGATCAGCACACCGTCCACATCGGACAATACGGAGCTGGCTCCGGCCGCCGTCTGCGCGTCGTCGGAGGCCACCCACACGATCTCGACCTTGGCGCGGTGGGCGAACCCGCCCGCGCGCAGAGCCTCGGTCACCGACAGGTACGCGTCGGGCAGATCGATGTACTTGCCGACCACGGCGATGCGCACGACCTCACTCGGGTTGTGCACGCGGTCGAGCAGGTCGCCCCACACCGTCCAGTCGACGTCGCGGAACGGCAGGCCGAGGCGGCGCACCACGTACGCGTCGAGCGCCTCGCCGTGCAGGACCTTCGGGATGTCGTAGATGGACCGCGCGTCGGGACACGCGATCACGGCCTCCGAGTCGACGTCGCACATCAGGCCGATCTTGCGTTTGAGGTCCTCCGGGAGCTCCCGGTCCGCGCGGCACACGAGCGCGTCGGGCTGGATACCGATGTTGCGCAGCGCCGCCACGGAGTGCTGCGTCGGCTTGGTCTTGAGCTCGCCCGAGGGCGCGAGGTAGGGCACGAGCGACACGTGGAGGAAGAAGCAGTGATCCCGGCCCATGTCGTGGCGCACCTGCCGGCACGCCTCGAGGAAGGGCAACGACTCGATGTCGCCGACCGTGCCCCCGACCTCGGTGATCACCACGTCGGGCGTGTTCCCGTGCTCGTCGGGTTCGGCGGCAGCCGTGATGCGCGACTTGATCTCGTCGGTGATGTGCGGGATGACCTGCACGGTGTCGCCGAGGTACTCGCCACGGCGTTCCTTCGCGATGACCTCCGAGTAGACCTGGCCGGTCGTGACGTTGGCCTTGCCGTCGAGATCCCGGTCGAGAAAGCGCTCGTAGTGCCCGATGTCGAGGTCGGTCTCGGCACCGTCCTCGGTGACGAAGACCTCGCCGTGCTGGAACGGGTTCATCGTCCCGGGGTCGACGTTGAGGTACGGGTCGAGCTTTTGCATCGTGACGCGAAGCCCACGAGCGGTAAGGAGCTGACCGAGGCTGGAAGCCGTGAGCCCCTTACCCAGAGAGGAGGCGACGCCTCCGGTGACAAAGACAAACTTGGTAGCCCGCGACTGAAGTCCCACGGGCCGCCAGCATATCGCACCCACGCCGATCCGCGCGTTGGCGCCCGAACCCGGCGCGGCGTATCGACGCGGACGGCCACGCTAGGCTGCGGTGCGTGACGAATGCGCACGAGGACACCTGGGCCGCTCCGGTCGCGGCCGGACCGCTCGACGCGCGCGTGCGCGTGCCGGGATCGAAGTCGATCACGAACCGCGCGTACGTGCTGGCCGCGCTCGCGAGCGCGCCGACGCGGGTGCGCGTGCCGCTCGACTCGCGCGACACGCGGCTGATGCTCAGTGCGCTGGCCACGCTCGGCGCGCGATCCGAGGAGACGGCCGACGGATTCCTCGTGCATCCCCTCGGCGCGACCGGCGGCAGTAACGGCGAGCTCGTCGAGGTGCGGTTGGGCAACGCCGGCACGGTCGCCCGCTTCACACCGGCGCTCGCCGCGCTCGGCGACGGCCCCGTGCTCTTCGACGGCGACGAGGCCATCCGGCGCCGCCCGATCGGCCCGCTGCTGACCGCGCTGCGCCGGCTCGGCGTGCGCATCGACGATGACGGTCGCGGCGCCCCGCCCTTCACCGTCCACGGCGACGGTGGCGTGCGCGGCGGCTCGGTGGACCTCGACTCGTCGGCGTCGAGCCAGTTCCTGTCGGCGCTGCTGCTGGCCGGGCCGTCGTTCGACCGGGGCGTGACCGTCCGGCTCGTCGGCGACGCCCCGCCGAGCGAGCCCCATATCGCCATGACGCTCGACATGCTGCGCCGCTTCGGCGCGACCGTCGAGCGCGACGGTACGCAGTTCCACGTCGCGCCGGCGAAGCTGTCGTGCCCCGAGTACGTGGTCGAGCCGGACCTTTCGACGGCCGCACCGTTCGTCGCCGCCGCGGTCGCCGCTGGTGGCACCGTGCGCGTCGCTGGGTGGCCTCGCGCCACGACCCAGCCCGGCGACTGGTTGCGCAGCCTCCTGCCCACGCTCGGCGCCACGGTCGCTCTCGACGACGAAGGCCTCGCCGTCACCGGTGGGCCCCGCATCCCGGGCGTCGAGCTCGACCTGCACGAGGTCGGCGAGCTGACGCCCGTGGTCGCCGCCCTGCTCTGCTTCGCCGATGGCCCTTCGCTCATCACGGGGGTCGCCCACCTCCGCGGCCATGAAACCGACCGCCTCACCGCGCTGGCCACGGAGCTCTCCGCGCTGGGCGCCGCCGTGACCGAAACCGACGACGGCCTGCGCATCACCCCGGCGCCGCTCCACGGCGGCCCGTTCCACACCTACGACGACCACCGCCTCGTGATGGCTGCCGCCGTCCTCGGCCTCGGCGTGCCCGGCGTCCGCGTCGAGAACCCCGCCACGGTGGGCAAGACCTTCCCGGGCTTCGTCGACACCTGGACCGGGATGCTCGGGGCCGAGTAGTACCCGCCGTCAGCCGAACAGAGCCACCAGCGTCACGCGGCGGTTCACGCGCACATGTTCGGCCGCGTATTCGTCGCCCAAGGCGATCGCCTCCACGAGTTCGCGATATTCGGGTCGCGACTGCAACACCACGCAAGCGATGACCGAGGAGGTCGAAGCCGGCGCGCGCCTCGCCGCGAACCCCGGCACAGATCTTCGCGGGTACGCCGGAGTGGACCGGAGCCGGCCGAGCTGGCACGACAGCTCCCGGTCGGCCGCCGCTGTGCTGGATCTGTTGCGCCGCAAGGAAGAACCGTCCGACGGCGTGGTGCTCGCGGGGTTCGGTGGGCACGGGCGTGACGGGGCGCGTAAGCTGCTCGACGTGCCGGTGGTCGACGGTGTCGCCACGGCCGTCCGGCTCGCGGAATCCCTGGTGGTGCTCGGACTCACCACGAGCCGAGGCGGGCTCGTACGCGCGGCCCGTGCCTAAGCAGTGACGGTGGCGTCCGCCCGCTTGAGCCCCAGCGGCGCACGGCCCGTGAGCGCCTTGCTCCACGGCAGGCGCCGCAGGACCTCGACGATCAGGAGCGTCAGCACCAGCGTCGCCGGGAAGACGACGACGGTGGTCCACGGCGCGCCGGCGCCGTCACCGACGTAGGCGATCAACGGCGCCAGCAGCGCCAGCGCGAGCGGGTGCGCCAGGAAGATCGCGAACGAGCGGTCCACGGCCCACGACATCACGCGGCTCCCGCGGCCGGACGCGGCCCAGCGCGTGCCGGCGAGGTAGAGCCCGGCGATGGCGGCGATGCACCACGGAATGACGTACGGGCGGTAAGCGTCGCTCGCCAGCTCCGGCCACTCTCCGTTGTGGACACTGAGGAAGTAGCCCACCTCGGCGACGACGAGCGTGGCCACCACCGCGGCCACCACGGTCCGCGCATGCCCGACCAGCCACGCGTGCACGGTTTCGAAGTGCACGGCCGCGACGGCACCGAGCACCGAGTAGAACTGGTAGGGCAGCAGCGTGGTGAAGAACCGGCTGACGGTGGAGTATTCGACGCCATCGGGCGGGTAGCTCATGACCGTCGTCACGGCCAGCTGCAATGCGCCCGAGGCCGACAGCACGAGCCATGGGTGCCGGCGGATCACGGCGGCGAGCTTGATCAGCAGGGGGAAGAGCAAATACACCTGCAGCGTCACGAGCAGGAAGTACAGGTGATACCAGGCCGTGCCGTCCGCGATCTCGATCACCAGCGCCCGCAGCTGCCCGGTCATCGACCCGACGGGCTGCCCGGCGGTGACCATCGAGTAGCCCCAGTAGATCACCGACCACACGACGTAGGGCACCGCGACCAGCGGCACGCGCTTGCGCCAGAACGTCCCGGTGCGCAGCGGGCGGTCGCGGTGGCCGTACATGAGCACGAACGCCGTGAGCGCGAAGAACGCTTCACGGGTCAAGTGCAGCAGTGTCTCGAGCGCGTCGGACGGGATGTCCTGCGGGAAGGTCGTCGCGCCCAGCACGTGCACGAAGATCACGAGCAGGAAGGTCATCAGGCGGTACCCGTCGAGCTGGCGCAGATGGCTCCGCCGGGTCACCGGGTCACCTGCGGCAGGACGCGGAAGTTCAGTGGTCGTCATCGCCGGGCGCGGCCCCGGGCTTCACAGTGGATCACACCTCGACAGTTGCCCGGTTCCCTGTGAAATTGCCATGAACCCGCTGAGAACCACCTTTTCCGCAGGAAGAGCGTGGTAACGACAATCACGTCATGTCCGGCGGTTGGGATCGGCGCCGCGTTCAGCGGTACATACCGGTGGAACTCCGCGACACGGCCTCCGCCGGCCGCGCACATTCCGGTTCACTCAGCGCTCGCGTGACGGACCGACCTTCGACGGTGTTTTCCGGACAAACACCACCATAACGCCAGGTGACCCGAATTGGTCTAGTCCAAAGTATTGACTCTCCCCGTGGCCTGGTTCACATTCAGACCGGGCCGGTACCGCTCAGGCAGTGATCCACACGTCGCGTGCCCCCTCCGCGCTCCCTGCGGGCGCGGAGGGCCGTTCGCCTGCGCGAGGGAGAACCCATGCAGCACAAGGTATCCAGAAGAGCCGCCTGGTTCGCGGCCGCCGCCACGGCCGTGGTCGTCGGCGGTCTCACCACCCTGGCCGGCCCGCCGGCGGAAGGGGCCGCGGCCGCTCCGGCGGCGAGCACGCAGGCTTCGGGCGGGCTCAGGGTGGCCTACTACGACCAGTGGAGCATCTACCAGAACGCCTACTACCCCAAGAACGTCGACGCGCTCGCGGACAACCTCGACTACCTGATCTACGACTTCGAGAACATCGACCCGAGCAACCTCACGTGTTTCGAGGCCACCAAGGCGAGCGATCCCGACCCGGCCGGGGAGAACGACCCGAACGCCGGCGACGGCGCGGGCGACGCGTTCGCCGACTACCAGAAGTCGTTCGGCTCCGACATCAGCGTCGACGGCAGCGCCGACGCGTTCGGCATGCCGATCGTCGGTAATTTCCACCAGCTGCAGGAACTCAAGAAGCGCCACCCGAACCTGAAAGTCGTGCTGTCGCTGGGCGGCTGGACGTATTCGAAGTACTTCTCCGACGTCGCCGCCACGGACGCCTCGCGCAAGAAGTTCGTGAGTTCGTGCATCGACATGTTCATCAAGGGCAATCTTCCGGCCCAGGGCGGTTACGGCGGTCCCGGCACGGCGGCCGGCATCTTCGACGGCTTCGACATCGACTGGGAATACCCCGGCTCCACCGCCGGCCACCTCGGCAACCACGTGAGCGCGAACGACACGGCGAACTTCACCGCGCTGCTGCAGGAGTTCCGGACCGAGCTCGACGCGCTCGGCGGTGAGCACTACTCGCTCTCGGCCGCACTGCCCGGCGGGCAGGACAAGATCGCGAAACTGCAGACCGACAAGATCGGCACGTATCTCGACTTCGCCGACGCCATGACCTACGACATGCACGGCGCGTGGGACGCGACCGGGCCAACGAACTTCCAGGACCCGCTCTACGATTCGCCAGCCGATCCGTCCGCCACGATCCCGCCCGGCACCGAGAAGTACACGACCGACTCGGTGATCAAGGCCTACACCAAAGGTTCTCCGGGCTACGGTATCCCCGGCGGCTTCCCGGCGAACAAGCTCACACTCGGCATCCCCTTCTACTACCGCGGCTGGACGGGTGTGCCCGCCGGCGCGAACCACGGGCTGTATCAGCAAGCGACCGGTCCGTCGGCCGGGAAGACCTTGAGCGGCAACGTGCCCGGCATCGCGATGTACAAGGAGCTCAGCGGGATCGTCGACAACCCGGCGGACACGTTCTTCGATCCGACAACCCAGTCGGCGTGGTTCTACGACGGCACCACTTTCTACAGTGGCTCGTCGGCGCAGTCGATCAAGGCGCGCACGGACTACATCCACTGCACCGGTCTCGCCGGCGCGATGATGTTCTCCCTCTACGACCTCGATCCGAACGCGACCCTGATCAAGGACGTCGTCGACGGGCTGGCCGGCTCGACGAGCGGGTGCGGGTCGCCTCCGACCGGTTCCACCACACCGACGACCACCACACCGACAACCGCCACCACGCCGCCGGATGGCGGCTCATGTTCGGCCGCTCCGTGGAGCGCCACCCAGGTCTACACCGGCGGCGCGACCGTCTCCTACAACGGCCACCAGTGGACGGCCAGGTGGTGGACCCAAGGCGACACCCCCGGCGGCAGCCAGGGCGTGTGGACGGACGACGGCGCCTGCTGAACGCGAACCGGCAGCGGTCCGGATCTCTCACCCTCCAAGAGACCCCGGGCCGCCGCCGGCGTACGTGGCGTTCTGTTCCCGGTCCGGCTAGTTGCCTGCCGACGACCCGACACCCGGTGCGGGCGCTTGGGCGTTGCCGGCGATTCCGTAGCGGCCGGAGCCGCCGTCGAGCTGCTCGCGCAGGGCCAGCAGGGTCGCGATGCGGCCGGCGGCGGAGTCGACGTTGTCCACAGTGGACAGGATCGACGTGGCGGACGTGTCGGCGCGCACCACGCCGAGCGGGCCGGAGCCGTCGGCCGAACCCGGATCGCCGGCGAGCACCGTGCCCGCGCCGGAGCGGTCGAGCTGTGTGGCGAACCGCGCGATCGTGGCGGCCCGGTCGCCGGCCCCTGCCCCCGTCTCCTGCGCGCCGGTCAGCACGATGGCCAGCTGCGCGGGCTGCACGCCCTGGCTGGGCTTCACGAAGCCGCCGTCGGTGAGCCCGCCGAGCGCGGCCGCCAGTTCGGCGCCCGTGGACTGCGGCTTGGCCGTGGTCTTGTCGAGCAAGAGCACCGAACCGAGCAGTGCGCCGGCGAGTGTGCCGGAATCACCCGCGGTCGGGAAGTGCGAACCGGCCGGCTGCAGGCGCGTGGCGATGTCACGCAGCTGGTCGGCCTTGTCCGGGTCGGCGAACGAGTCGGTGAGCTGCAGCTCCCCGGTCACCGACGCACCGGACTGCTGCACGAGCTGCTTGATCGCGTCGCGGTCGGCCGGGCGGGCGTCCTCGGTGGTCACCAGCACGACCGTGCGCTTGTCGAGCGTGCCGGCGACGACCTTCGGGCCCATCGAGCCGGCGAACGCATCAGCGTCGGACAGGCGGGCATTGAGCGCGTTCTTCTGGGCCTCGAGGTCGGAGACCTGCGTGCCGAGGTCCTTCTTCTGGTCCGAGAGGCCCGAGAGCAGTGACCCGTTGAGCGCGGTGGAGCCCAGGACCACGCCGACGGCCAGTGCCAGGAAGCACGCCGTGATGGAGACGATGTGGTACCGCAGGGAAATCACGTGAAGAGCCCCTTCACCCAGGTCGTGAACGTGGTCCAGGTGTGCTGGATCCAGTCCAGGTAGACGGAGCCGACGTCGGAGACCAGCAGCGCGGCGACCACCACGACGACGGCGGCGAAAACGAGCAGCGCGACGGCGCCCAGCGACACCCGGCTGCGGTGCAGCGTCGCGACGGCCTTGCCGTCGACGAGCTTCGTGCCCAGCTTGAGCCGGGTGAGGAACGTCGACGGGTTCGAACCCGACCGGCCGTGGTCGAGGAACTCCCGCAGCGTGGCCTGGAACCCGACGGTGACGACGAGACTCGCGCCGTGTGCGTCGGCCAGCAACAACGCGAGGTCTTCGGAGTTGCCCGACGCCGGGAAGGTGACCGCGCCGATGCCGAGGTCCTGGATGCGTTCGACGCCGGGCGCGTGGCCGTCGGGTTGCGCGGGCACCACGACTTCGCCGCCGCTGCGGAGAGTCTCGGTGCCGATGCCGGTGGGGTCGCCGACGATCACGTCGGGCTTGTAACCCTGGGCGCGCAGCGTGTCGGCCCCGGCGTCGACGCCGACGAGTACCGGCCGGTGCTCCCCCACGTACTTCTTGAGCCGCTTGAGGTCCTCGGCGTGGCCGGTGCCGCCCGCGACGACCAGCACGTGCCGGTCGAGCATCGGCACCCGCAGCTCGGGCACGCCGACGCCGTCGAGAATCAGCGTGCGCTCGCGGCGCAGGAACTCGATCGTGTTGGCCGAGAACGCCTCCAGCTGCGTCGACATCCCGGCCTTGGCCTCGATCATCTGGTCGGCGACGCTTTCGGCCGTCTGCTCGACACCGGAGGCGAGCTGCCGCTCCCCCACGAAGACGCCGCCTTCGTGGACGCGCAGCTTCGTGCCGTCCTTGACGGTGCGCAGGAGCTCGCCGCCCAGGGAGTCGACGAGTGGGATCCCGGCGGCGATGAGGATTTCCGGGCCCAGATTCGGGAACCGGCCGGAGATCGACGGCGACGCGTTGAGCACGGCGGCGACCTCGGCCTCGACAAGCGCGTCGGCGGTCGCCCGGTCGAGGTCGAGCTGGTCGAGCACCACCACGTCACCGGCGCTGATGCGGCGCAGCAGTTCCCGCGTCCGGCGGTCGACCCGCGCGACGCCGGTGATGCCGGGGAGGGCTTCGTGGTTTCGCGCGAGAAGACCGGTGAGCTTCATGTGGCTGATGGTGACAAATTTGAGCGTGGGACGAACGCCGACGCGCCGATGCGGGCGTGACTCATTGTGGTGAGCCCGCTCGCCGCAAGCCTCCGTTCAGGGTTGGATGGGGGGTTGCGCCGGGGCGAAATCGAGGTTCGTCCAGGGGCTCGCCGGATCTTGAAGCAGCAGGTGATGCACGCGCGCCGCGGACTTGTATTCCTCGCCGAAACCCTCTTCGTCCAGGTCGAGTACGCGGCCCAGCACGTAGCTGGCGGACAGCTGCGCCCATGACTGGTGGTAGCGGCGCGCCAACGCGCCGGCTTCGAGGACCATCAGCTCCGCCGTGAAGGGGTCGCAGTGGGCGACCGCGAGGCCCCAGCGCGCCAACGCGACCGCCCGGGCGACGTCCCAGCCGGTGCTGGTGGCCACCCGCCCGCCCGGTGGCAGCAGGCCGTCGAGGCGGAACCGGTGCTCGTACCGCACGACGCGGCGCACGAGGTCCGCGAGCTCACCGCTGCGCTCCGGCACCCCGTTTTCCTCGCACCAGCGCACCACGAGCCGCGCCCACCGCAGCGGGTCGAGATCACCGCCATGCCGGGCACGCAGCATCAGCACGAGCCCGGCCGGCGTGAGTCCGGCGTCGTCGCCGACGAGGCCGGCCATCGCCGCCCGCCAGCCCGCGGCATCGGAGACACCCCACCAGTCACGCAGGCCGCGGACCTCGGCGACGTAGTCGTGGTAGCGCGCGTCGAGCACGTTCCAGGGCTCGGCGGTGAGCACGGCCTGGTGCGCGCCGCACGCGAGCGCGCGGGCGAGCGGGCCGTCGAGATGGCCGTAGCGCGCGGTGCTGAGCCGCTCGACCTGCTGCTCGACCGCCGTGACGCGGTGCGGGTTCGCGTCGAGCCACGGCAGCGCGGCCGACGCCGGCACGTGCCATTCGCCGAGCGTGCCGCGGTTGAACACCACCCGTTCACCGGCGGCGAGACCGTTCAGGACCCAGTCGAGGTCGCCGCTGAGGAACACCACCTCGGCGCCCAGATCAGGCAGCGCGCCGCGCGTGAACGCCTGGCCCGCGTGCTCGCCGCAGCACGGTCTGGCCGACGCCCAACCGTGTTCGCCGGCCAGCTTCTCCGCGTCCGCCCTGTGGATGGGCACGAACAGCTCTTCGCCGCCGAGGAGCCCGAGGAACCGATCGAGATCGCCGTCGCGCCGCGCCCGGGCGAGCTCCGCTTCGACGTCGGCCACCGCGGGCCAGATCATGGCGGGGGATCAGCCTTTCTTGGCACGCTTGCGCTTCGGCGCCGCGGCCGCCTTGTCCTTTTCCGCCACGGCGAGCAGCTCTTCGGCGTGGGCGCGGCCGGTTTCGGTGCCGTCCATGCCGGCGAGCATGCGCGCCAGCTCCTGCACGCGTTCGCCTTCCTCCAGCAGCTTCACGCCGCTGCGCGTGACGCCGCCGCTGGTGCCTTTGTCGACCACGAGATGCTGGTCGGCGAACGCCGCGACCTGCGGCAGGTGCGTCACCACGAGCACCTGGTGCGTGCGGGCCAGGCGCGCGAGCCGTCGGCCGATCTCGACCGCGGCCCGGCCGCCGACGCCGGCGTCGACCTCGTCGAACACGAGCGTCTGCACGGTGTCGGCGTGGGCAAGGACGACCTCGATGGCGAGCATCACGCGCGAAAGCTCGCCACCGGAAGCGGCCTTGTGCACCGGCAGCGGCGGGGCGCCTTCGTGGGCACGCAGGAGCAGCTCGACCTCGTCGATGCCGTCGGGTCCGGCGTGGACCGCGTGCCCGTCGATGGCCAGCGCCTGGCGGTCGCCGTGCTCGGCAGGGCGTTGCTCGACGGTGATCTCCAGCTCCGCTTGCCCCATCGCGAGACCGGAGAGCTCCTTCGTGATCGCGGACGCCAGCTCGGCGGCCGCTTTGCCCCGCGCGGCGGACACCGCGGTCGCGTGGTCGGCCAGACGTGCGGCCAGCTCGTCTCGGCGGCGCGCCAGCTCGGCGAGCGCCTCTTCGGAGGTGTCCATCGTGCCGAGGCGCCGGCGGGCGTCGTCGGCCCAGACCAGCACGCCGTCGACATCGGCGGCGTACTTCCTCGTCAGCCGCTTGAGGTCGGCCTGGCGCGCCAGCACCTGTTCCAGCAACGCCGGGTCCGCGTCGAGGCCCTCCAGGTAGCCACCCAGCTCCGAACCGACGTCGCCGAGCAGCACCGACGCCTCTTCCAGCCGCGGCACCAGGTCGCGCAACGCCGGGTCCTCGGCCGAAGCCAGGCGGCGCACGGCTTCGCCGACGAGCCCGAGAGCGCCCGGCGCGTCGGGGTCGCCGTCGAGGGAACCGGACACCGCGGCGTGGGCTTCGTTCGCCGTCGCCCGCAGCTCGTCGACGGCCATGAGTCGCTTGATCTGCTCGGTGAGCTCCACGTCCTCACCCGGCTCGGGCGCGACGGCGTCGATCTCCGTGAGGCCGTGCTTGAGCAGGTCGGCCTGCTGCGCCATCTCGCGCGAACGGGTGGACCGTTCGGTCAGCTCGGCGATGACGCCGAGCCACTCCTCACGCAGCTCCCGGTAGGCCGTGAGTGGTTCGGCGACCGCCGGACCCGCGAACCGGTCGATGACCGCGCGCTGCTCGCTCGGGCGCAGCAACCGCAGCTGGTCGTTCTGTCCGTGCACGGCGATCACCTGCTCGGACAGCTCCGCGAGCACCCCGACCGGCACCGAACGCCCGCCGAGGTGCGCACGCGAGCGCCCGTCGACACTCATGGTGCGCAGCGCGATCACACTGCCGTCTTCGTCGACCTCCGCTCCCGCGTCCGTGATGATCCGGCTCGCGGCCCCGGCGTCGCCGAGTGTGAAGCGGCCTTCGACGAAGGCCTTCAGCATTCCGTTCCTGACCTTGGACGCCTCGGCCCGCCCACCCGAGAGCAGGTGCAACCCGGTGACGACCATGGTCTTCCCTGCGCCCGTCTCACCGGTCACGACGGTGAAGCCCGGGTGCAGTTCCAGCAGGGCGTCCTCGATGACTCCGAGGCCCTGTATGCGCATCTCGGCCAGCACGAGGCATACGGTAGCCGCCCCCACCGACCTTCCGTGCGCTCGACCGGTGCCGAGAGTCCTTTCCGCTGGTCGAACGCTTGTGCGAACGACGCGTCCCGGGCGTGTCGCGAGTCACGCCCGCCGTCAGACGCAGCGGCCGCCGTTGCGTCGTTCGCGCCAGCTGCGGACGGGCAGGCCGAACTTGTACACCAGCCGGTCGGTGAACACGCCTTCCCACAGCCGCACCAGGCGAACCGGGCGGCGGCCGCACACGACGCGGACGAGCGAACCGGGCGGCAGGTCGAAGCTGCGCAGGCCGTCGCAGGTCAGGACAGCGCTGTGGCCCGCCGGATCGATGCCGACGGAGATGACCGAGTCGGGCGACACGACCAGGGGCCGGGCGAACAGCGCGTGCGCGTTGCTCGGGACCACGAGCAGGGCCTCGACGTCGGGCCACATGATCGGGCCGCCGGCGGAGAACGCGTAGGCGGTGGATCCCGTGGGTGTCGCGCACAGGACTCCGTCGCAGCCGAACGACGAGACGGGCCGGCCGTCGACCTCGATGAGGGCGTCGAGCACCCGTTCGCGCGAGAACTTCTCGACGCTCGCCTCGTTCAGCGCCCACGTGCGGTACAGCTCGGTGCCGCCGTTCGTCACGGTGACATCGACCGTCATCCGGTCTTCCACGTGATATTCGCGGTCGACCACGCGCTGCACGGCGTCGGCGAGCGCATCGGAGTCGGCTTCGGCGAGGAAACCCACGCGGCCCAGGTTCACGCCCAGCACCGGCACCCCCGCGGGGCGCGCGAGCTCGGCCGCGCGCAGCAGGGTGCCGTCGCCGCCGAGGACGAACACCAGCTCCGCCCCGCGCGCCGGGTCGTCCTGCGGCGCGACGACCGTGCACGGCAGCTCCATGCAGCCGTCGGGGTCGATGAGGCGGCGCACGTCTTCGTCGATCACGCGCAGCCGGATCCCGGCCTTGGTGAACCGCGCGGACACGTCGCGGGCCGCTTCCTGGGTCGCTTCGCGATCCGGGTGCACCACGAGGAGCACTTCGCGTTCGGTGGTCCGTTCGGAGGTCACTGTGGTCCTTCCTCGACGGCTGTTCGCACGAGCCGCTCGACATCGTCCACAGTGCCATCTGTGCCGCCTGTGCGATCAGTACCGGCGAGGTCACCGGGCGCGACCCGGCGCAGCCACACGAAATACTCGACGTTGCCCGATGGCCCCGGCAGGGGGCTCGCGACGACCCCGCGCAGCGCCAGCCCCAGCTTCGCGGCCTCGGCGAGCACGCCCAGCACGGATTCCGCGCGTAGCTGGGGGTCGCGCACCACGCCGCCGCTGCCGAGCCGGTCCTTGCCGACCTCGAACTGCGGTTTGACCATGGGCACGAGGTCGGCGCCCTCGGCCGCGCAGGCGACGAGCGCGGGCAGCACGAGCTTCAATGAGATGAACGACAGATCCCCGACGACGAGGTCGACGGGCCCACCGAGCTGCTCGGGGGTCAGGTTGCGCACGTTGGTGCGGTCGAGCACCACCACACGGTCGTCGGTCCGCAGGCGCCAGTCGAGCAGACCGCGGCCCACGTCGGCCGCGATGACGGTGGCGGCGCCGGCGCGAAGAAGCACGTCGGTGAATCCGCCGGTGGAGGCCCCGGCGTCGAGGCAGCGACGCCCCTCGACGGTCAGCCCCTCGGGACCGAACTTTTCGAGCGCACCCAGGAGTTTGTGCGCGCCGCGGGAGGCCCAGCCGGGGTCGTCGTCGTCCTTGACCACGATGGGTGCGTCGTTTTCGACCCCGGTGGCGGGTTTGGCGGCGACCATCCCGCGCACGGTGACCTTGCCGCTGGTGATCAGCGCCGACGCCTGTTCCCGCGAGCGGGCAAGGCCGCGACGAACCAGCTCCGCGTCGAGGCGGGCCCGTTTGGGCACGCCGGTCAGACCCGATCGATGCTGGACAGGGCGACGGTGAGCTCGGTGTGCACGGCTTCGAACCGGTCGACGTGCTCGGACAGCGGCACCGAGTTCAGGTCGTCGAGGCCCGCCACGGCTTCGTCGATCCCCGCGCGGGGATCGGTCTGCTGCGGGCCGGGTCCGGGGACCGGCGGTGGGCCCGGAACGGGCCGGGGGGCGTTCGGTTGCACGGCTCCCAAACTACCAGTCAGGCCAGGCCGAGCCGCTGCAGCGCGGCCGTCGCCGCGGCGCCGTCCGCGTGAAGGTCGGTCACGCCCGTCTCCCACACCGTGTGGCACAGTGCGCGCAGGAGGTCGAGTGGTTCGCCGTCCCCCCGGATGGTCAGCGCCTCGCCCCCGGTGATCTCCCAGCCGGGCCGCGGGCCGATCTTGAGCTCGTCGCCACGGTGGGTCAGTGCGGTCAGATCCGCGGCGAGGTGAGTGGGGCGTTCGGCGCGGGTCGCGTGGACGAGGTCCTTCGCCGTGCAGACGCCCGACAGGACGGCGAGCACGTCGATCCCGGCGGCGACGGCACCCGCGATGTCCGTGTCGAGCCGGTCCCCCACGACCAGCGGGCGGCTCGCACCGGCCGACTTCGCGGCCGTTCGGAACAGCAGCGGCTGGGGCTTGCCGGCGACGATCGGATCGGTGTCCGTGGCGGTGCGCAGCGCGTTGACCATCGAGCCGTTGCCGGGCAGCAGGCCGCGTTCGGTGGGCAGCGTCGCGTCGACGTTGCACGCGACCCACAGCACGCCGGCGCGGATCGCGAGGCACGCCTCGGCGAGGTTGGCCCACGCCGTGTCGGGCGAATGACCCTGAACGACCGCGGCGACGTCGGGACCGTTCGCGCGCGTGGTCGTGAGGCCCTGCTCGGTCACCTGGGCGGCCAGCGCGTCGGTGCCGACGATGAGCACCTGCGCGCCGGCGGGCAGCCGCTCGCGGAGCACGGCCGTGGCAGCCTGCGCACTCGTGTGGACCTCGTCGACCTCGGCCGCGAGACCCAGGCCGCGCAGGTGCGCCACGACGTCGGCCGGGGCTTTCGACGCGTTGTTCGTGACGTACCGGACGGTCGCCCCGTGCTCGCGCACCGCCGCGACCGCCTCCGGCGCACCCGCGATCACCTGCGAGCCGTGGTAGACGGTGCCGTCGAGGTCGAACAGCACAGCGTCGTACGCCGCGAGCAGGGCGTCACTCATCCGCCAGCTCCGCGGCCCGCTCGGCGGCGTCGGTCTCGTCGTCGTTGTCGGCGTCCGCGGCGTTCAGGAACCAGCGCACGGCCTCGTCCTTACGCCCCGCCGCCACCAGATTGTCCGCGTACGCGTAGAACAGGCGCGCACTCCACGGGTCCCGCTTCGTCGGCACGAGATCCGGCCCCTGCAACGAAACCACCGAGGCATCCACCTGCCCCAGATCCCGCCGCGCCCCCGCCGCGACGATCGCCAGCTCGACCTGCGTCGCTTTGGTGAGGTGCTCCTTGTCGGCTTCCTTCGCGAGGTCCAGCGCCCGCTCCGGACGGCCCAGCGCCCGCTCCGCGTCGGCGATGATGGCTATGTGCTCGTCGCTGCGGGTCATCCGCCGCACCGCCCGTAGCTCCGAGAGCGCCTCCTGCCAGCTCCCCGCGTGATACGCCGCGAGCCCCAGTGCCTCCCGCACAATCGGCACCCGCGACGCCTTCGTCTTCGCGTACTTCGCGTGTTCCAGCGCGGCTTCCGGGTCGACGTCGATCAGCCCGCCCGCCGCGACCAGATGCTTTCCGACGGTCTCCGCCAGCCCCTTCGGCAACGTCCGCAACTCGCGGCGGACCTCTTCGTCGAGATCGGAGTACTCGACGCCTTCGGGCAGCTCCGGCGCCTCCAGCAACTCCCGCGCCAGTGCGGCGTCGTCGAGCGCCTCGTCGCCGCCACGAGTGCGTTTGCCGCGAAGGGGCCGATCGTCACGGCTGCGGTTGTTTCGGTTGTCTCGACTGTCACGGCTGTCACGGCTGTCACGATTGTCACGGCGGGGACGATCCCGGTCGTCCCACCGGAATCGGTCAGCGCCGTCGCGATCGTCTCGGCCCGACCGCCCAGCGCCGTGGCGACGCGACCGATCGTCACCATCACGGTCGTCGCGACGGGACCCCTCGTCCCCTTCGGGCCGCTCGGCGTCGTCGGGGCCGGCGCTGGGGGCGGACAGTCCTGCGTCGGAGCTGCGCTCGTCGTCCGGTGAGTGGCCTTCGCTCTCACCTTCCGACTCGGCGGCGTCGCGAGCGGGCCGGTGACCGGAGCGACCGACGGGTGAATCGCGGTCTGCCTCACCCGCGGCCGGCCGGGCACCGTCCCGGTCGACCGCCGACGTGTCCTCCGAGCGGTTGTCAGCCGGTTCGCCGGAGCCACGTCCGGACGCCAGGTCCGAGCCGCCGTCGGCCGCGCGGCCGGTGTCGTCGGTCGAAATGGTTCCGGAGTCGTCGTCCGCCGGAGTGACGTGGTCAGCGCCCGAAGCGCCGCCGGTCGACACCGAGCTGCGATCGGCACGCGCGGAGTCGTCGTCCGTCGGACCCGGAGTGACGTGGTCGGCGCCCGAAGCGCCGCCGGTCGACACCAAGCCGTGATCGGCGCCCGAGTCGACGTCCGTCGGAATCGCGTGGTCGGCGTCGGCGAGGGTGACGTCGTCGTCTCGGGTGGTACCGCCGGGGATGAGGGCGTCGTCGTCGGTCAGGTCGAAATCCTCCGACGACGGGCCGTGGGTGTCGGGGCGGGAGCCGGCGAAGTCGCGACGGTCACCCGACCCGCGACGGCCAGTGCGGTTGTCTTCGCGGTTCCGGCCTCCGCGATCACCGGGGCCGCTGTCGCGACGATCGAACCGGCCGCCGGAGCCGGCGCGGTCGTCCCTGCGGTAGCCGGCCCCCGAGCCACGGTCGTCCCTGCGGTAGCCGGCGCCACGATCGCTGCGGAAGTTGCCGCCAGAACGGTCGCCGGAACCACGGTTGCCGCGGTCTGAGGCGTACGCCCCACCTTCGCGATCGCTGTAACCGCTCTTCTGGCGATCGTGGCCGTAGCCGCCGTCGCGGTGGCCGCCACTGGCGCCGTCGCGGTAGCCGCCCCTGCCATGGTCAGCGCGATAACCGCTGCCGCCCGAAGATCGGTCGTCGCGGAAACCGACGCCTTGGGAGGCGCGATCGGTGCGGGAACCGCCACCGTCGCGGAACCCGCGGTCGCTCCGGGAACCTCCGGTTCGATCGTCGCGTTGGCCGCGGTATCCGCTGCGGTCCTCGCGTTCGTTGCGGTAGCCACCGCTTGAGGAACGGGCGTTTCGGTAGCCACCTCGATCCTCGCGGTGACCCCCGCGGTCATCACGATCGTTGCGGAAGCCGCGGCCGCTTGCCGAGCGATCGTTGCGGTATTCGCCGCGATCGTCGCGGGGCCCGCGGTAGCCGCCACGGTCGTTGGTGTCCCGGCGGTTGTCGCGGTCACGGTTGTCGCGGTCACGGTTGTCGCGGTCACCGCGATAAGCGGATCGGGTGCGGTCCCGGTTGGTGTCCGAGCCACCGCGGTAGCCGGAATTGCCGTCGCGGTCGGCGCGAGAGGCCCCACGGTCGTTACGGAACCCGCTGGAGGGACCGCGGTCGTTTTTGCGGTAGTCGCCGCCACGGTTGTCGCGGTCGTTCCGCTGGCCGGAGTTGCCGCCCGAGGCGCGACCATCGCGGTTGTCCCGCGAACCGCCGGGGCGGTAGTCACGGTCGTCGCGGTAGCCGCCGCCGGAATTGCGGTCCTTTTTGAAACCGCCGCTCCCGCGGTTGTCGCGGTAACCGCCACGGTCATCGCGATCGTTGCGGAAGCCGCCCCCGCGGTTGTCGCGGTAACCGCCGTCGGTGTCACGATCGTTGCGGAAACCACCACGCGACGCGGAAGAGTCACGGTAGGTGGATTGGCCGCGCGGCCGACCGCCGGCGCGGTTGTCGAAGCCGCTGCGGGGGCGGTCGTCGTTGCGGAAGCCGCGGTCGTCGGAGCCGCGTGTGCCGCCGTTGCGGTTACCGGCGAAGCCGCCGCGGTCGTCGCGAGAGGGCCGATTCTGGTAACCACCGCCGCGCACACCGCGGTCGTCGCGGCGCGGACGTCCTTGGTAGCCGCCGTCGCGTCCGCCGCGGTCCTGCCGCGCGCCGCGCCGGTCTCCCCGGGGCGCGTCCGGACGGTTGCCGCGGGAGCCCTGGTCGCGGCGAGCCGACCGGCCGGACCCATCATCCTCTGAGTCACGTCGACCGAACTCGGACACCTGGCCTCCTGCCATCGCTGAACACTCTGAAAATCTGGTGGTGGCCCACCACGGGCCGACTGACCATTCTACGGGGCGACTCGGAGCACCCCACGCGCGCGTCCAAGCTTGACCGGGGCGCACGCAGCAGTCAGGCCCCGGGAGAACCGGGGGGTTCTCGACCGGGGCCTGACTTCGGGTTGAGTTCGGCGGTGTCCTACTCTCCCACAACCCTTCGGTTGCAGTACCATCGGCGCTGCCAGGCTTAGCTTCCGGGTTCGGAATGG
>DASZNR010000170.1:0-1790 GCA_035551175.1 Amycolatopsis sp.
CTACGCAGCCACCCGGCGACGGTCGTCATCACCGCGATCAGCGTGGTGCTAGCCCTCGGCAGCGCGAGCGTGCTCCCCCTCTCGATCGGCATGATCGCCGCGCTGAAGGAGGTCCGCGACATCTTTCGTCGCAGCTGATAACTGGCACACGGCCAACGAAGGTGCCGCGGCTCGCTGAGCGCCGCCGGTGATCAGCCGCCGCACTCTCTCCATGCACGGACGGGCTCCTGTCGTGCGGCTGCATGCGGTCATCGACGAAGCTTCCCCGCCGCCCCGTTTGTACTCACCCGCTGAACTCCGCGCACCCGGCGTGGATACACCGCGGGCCCGCTCGGCGCATGGCGATCCGAGCGCGGAACGACTGCGCCACCGGGCCGTCCGGCAGCGGAGCCGTCCACCGGAAAGACGGCGCCCGGGCCACCGCGGCCGCTACGAGCGTGCGACCGAACCCGAGGCGGCGGTACTCGGCCGTGACGTGCACGTAGTCGAGGGTAGCCGCTCGGCAGCCGACGCACAGGCTGGCGGTCACGGCACCGACCTCGACGCCGTCGAGACGGAGTTCGATCCGACCGGCCAGCGACCCGGCGGCCGGCGGATGGGCCACGAGGACGAGCCCTTCGGCCGGCCCCGTGGCCGGGGTGCGCTGGACCTCGACGTCCAGGTGTGCCCATTCGGCGAGACGCCGAGTTGCCGGATCGTAGCGTTCCTGCACTCGGCAGACCTCGCAGAGCGTGCCCTGCAACCGGTAGCGGTGACTGTAAGGCTTCAGCTTGCCGTACAGGTCGAGGTGATGGCCACGCAAGCAGGTGACGAGTGTGCCGGTCTGCGGCCGGACCGGAACGAGCGCACCGAACTCGCCGCGCGCACCAGACCGGACGGCATCGCCGAGCTGGCCGGTCATCGAGCACCTCGCCACGGTCGCCGCCGTTCCGGAAGCCAGTGCCACGGCGTGCCGTTCATCCGGCGACCTCGCTCAGCCCGCGACAGACGGACGCCTCGACAGCGGAGATGCCACCGCTACGGCCCGGCAGCCGCAGCGCGACGGTGCGCCGACGAGCCGCGGCTCCGCGACCGCAGCCGGTCGCGACGACGTCGCGGAACTCCAGGCGGCCGAAGCCGTCGTCGGTGAGACCGCGCCACCGGGGATTCGCCACGCGCAGTTCGAGGTCGGCGCCGGGCCACGGGCCCGTGGCGAGCACGACCGCGCCGCGGTTACGGACGCGTCCGGCCAATCGCCGGGCCAGCTGAGGCTGGATATCGCGGATAACAGCCGAGCCGAGCACGACCAGGTCGAACCCGTCGATCAGGGCCGACAGGACCGCAGTGACCTCGACCCCGGGTTCGGGAACGAGAGCGACCCGGTCGAGATCGACACCCAGCTCGGCGGCTGCCACCACGCCGACGTCCGGCATCCCGGTGATCGCCGCCCATGCCCCTTCGCGCGTCGCCTCGGCGAGCAACGCCAGGACCAAGGCGGTCGAGCCCGCGACCGACATCGTGCTGCCGCGCCGTAGACCACCCGGCACCAGCCCGGCCAGCGCCGGGGCCACGGGCAGGGAGCCTGCGGACGGCGCAGTGTCCGGGCTTGGCTGGCCGAGCTGAGCCGCCGTGCGCACACCGGGGATCGCGGCGAGCCCGGCCACCGCTTGAGGCACCGCCACCACGCACCTCCAGCACCACGAACACGCACCGGAGACCCCCGCGCGAGGAAGCCACGAGCGAACCCGAACCCTAATCGAACCCTCGTTCGAGTACTGCGATACCGAGGCAGCTTCTGTCAAGCCGACTCT
>DASZNR010000171.1:0-1939 GCA_035551175.1 Amycolatopsis sp.
CTTCGACTTCCCCGCCGACCACCGCTTCGACACCGTCGACGACGAGTGGATGCTCGGCCCCGCCCTGCTGGCGGCCCCGATGATCACCGCGGGCGCCTCCCGCGACATCGCGCTGCCTTCGGGACTGTGGTTCGACCCGCACACCAAGCGAGTCGAAATCGGCGGCCGGACCCTGCACGATTACGCGGCGCCGCTGGACACGACGCCGATGTTCGTCCGGATCGGCGCTCCCGGCTGGACGGAGCTCGCGACGAAGTTGTAAGTCGCCGACTGGGCGTCCTCGCGGGCGTCTGATCCTCCGTGGACGATAATCAGCGCATGGCCGTGACCCAGCAGCTCGCCCGCATTTCCGCCGCGCACCTCGCCGCCTGTCGGCAGTCGGTGGAAACGCTGGGCGAGCTGTGCTCTTTTACGGCGGTTCCGAAAAGGGACTACTGCGACCTGAACTGGTGGCCGGCCATCCTGAAACCGGCGTGGAAACTGACCGGAGCTGACGACCAGACCCTCGCGCTGCTGCGGCGCGGCTTCGACGGCGACGAAGAAGTCAATCCGGCCTACCGAGACGTTCTCTCCTCGATCGACGGACATCCGGTGACCGCGCTGGAGCCCCGGCACGTCGCGGCGGTGGCCGAAGCGTTGCACGGCATCACTCCGGAGGAGGTCCGCGCCGCCGTGCCGTCGGACCCGGAGCAGATCGAGGCCGAACTGGGCTCGATCGCGCTGGACGTGATCGGCGACCTGGCGGAAATTCTGGGCGAGCAGCATGCCATTCTGCGCGATTTCTATGCGGAAGCTGCCCGCCGTGAGCTGGCCGTCGCGCTGTGGTGGGACTGACCGTCAAAGCCCCTGCAAGACCCGCTCCAGCGCCGCCCGGCCCGCAGGTCCCCAGTGCGGTTTCCCGCCGGGCAGGCCCTGGTCCCCGTTCTGTCCCATGAGGATGAGGAAGAGGCTCTTCATCGCGGCCAGCCCGCGGGCACGCCGGATCGCCGCCTCGTCCGCCCGCGCGTAGCTCTCGAAGAACCGCGCGGCCGTGCCCGCGGGCAGCAGCACCCAGGCGGCGGCGAGATCCCACGCCGGATCACCGGCGAACAGGTCGCCGAAATCCACGATGCCCGAGAGGGTTCCTTCCGAGACAACGACATTCGCCGGATGCAGGTCGCCGTGCACCCACACCGGCGGACCCTCCCACGCGCGGGCCGCGACGGCGTCGTCCCAGACTGCCCGGACGTCGTCCGCGAGGCTGCCGAGGGCGACTGCCTCGATGAATTCCTCGAAGCCGCCCGTGCAATCCCGGGGATGGGCACCGCGATCCGCGGCGATCGGCGCGTCGGCGGGGGCTTCCACGTGGAGCGCCCGGAGGAAATCCGCGAGCGTGTCGGCCGCGTGGACGCCGCGGCTGATCGTGCCGTGGTCGAGCGGTTCGCCGGGGACCCACGTCATCACGGTCCAGTGCTTGGGGAAACGCTCGGACGGTTCGCCGAACCGCACGGGCGCCGGCACCGGGAGCGGCAGACGCGGGGCCAGCACCGGCAGCCACCGGCGTTCCTTGAGCTGAAGCTGCGGGGTGGGGTCCATCCGCTGCATGCGGACGGCGAGTTCGTCCCCGAGCCGCCACATCTGGTTGCCCCAGCCGCCCGCCACCTCGCGGATCGGCAGACCGGCCAGGTCCGGGTGCTGGTCCCGGAGCAGGTCGCGGACCAGATCAGCGGTGACCTCGGTGGTGGGCATGGGAAGGAACAGTACCGAGACGGCGGCCGACGCAGCCTCCCCAGCCGTGGTCAAGATTGTCTCCACTTACCGCTTGACACGATCTGCAGTGCGCGCTATAGAAATGGATATACGCGATAGCTGACCTGGGTGCCGAAACTACGTAGCCGGGGAGTGGTCGACGATGCCGGACACCATCAGCCGCCAGGGCGCGACTGCCCGCGAATTCGTC
>DASZNR010000172.1:0-8891 GCA_035551175.1 Amycolatopsis sp.
GTCTCGGCCAGCTCGTCGCGCTCAGCCCCGGCGTCGAGGTGCTCGACCCACCGTCCGTGCGGGCCGAGCTGGCGAAGATCGGCGCGGAGCTCGCCGAGCGCAACCATCAGCGGTAGCCCGTGGTGTCGGCGGGTTTGCCGACGTCGGCGACTTCCTCGAGGTAGCGCCAGGCGTCCGGACGGCTGCCGTCGACGTCGTCGATCTCGTAGACCTTGGCGAGCTGCCCGCTGCTGAGTGTCTGGCCGGACCAGCGGTGGCGGTCGGGGTCGGCGGCGAGGGCGGCGACGGTGCGGCCGACGAAGGTGGGTGTCTCGGAGATCGCAAAGTGCGGCTCACGTTCGCACGCCTCGCGCCAGGTCGCTTCGGTGACGCCGTAGATCTCCAACATCGCTTCCGACCGCAGGTAGCCCGGGGTGAAGGCGACGGCCGTGCAGCCGTGCGGTGCGAGCTCGGCGGCCTCGCCAATGGCCAGCAGGTGCGCGGAGGCCTTCGCGACATAGAACGGCAATGACGTGCCCTTGCGGTATTTCGCGTTGTATTCGGCCGTGCCGTCGGTGAGTTCGACGAGCAGGCCGCCCGGGTTCTTGATGAGCAGCGGCAGCAGGTAGTGGCTCGTGATGAGGTGCGCGTCGATGCCGAGGCGGATCATGCGCAGGCCCGCGTCCAGCGAGTGTTCCCACACGGGCTGTCCCCAGCCGAGGTGGCGGTCGCCGCCCCAGAGGCCGTCGACAAGGATGTCGAGCCGATCGATCCGCTCGGCCAGCGCGGCCACCTCATCGGGCTCCAGATGGTCGACGCGGATCGCCTCGCCGTGTCCACCCGCCTGCTCGATCAGCTCGACGGTCTCCTCGATCGTCTCCGGACGGTCCACTTCGGACTTCCCCGCCCGGCTGCTCCGCCCGGTCACGTACACGAAGGCGCCCGCGCGCGCCAGCTCCACGGCGATGGCCCGGCTGGCGCCGCGCGTGCCGCCCGCGACCAGCGCGGTCTTTCCCGAAAGGTTCATGTCCACGACCATCTCGCGAAACCATGACAAGTGCCGTCAGGGTAACCGAAATGTCCCCGAAGTAGGCGGAATCCGGCAGAGCGCTAGGCGTCCGCGACCGGCGAACCATTCTCGCAGATCACGAAGCTCCCGTCGGCCTGTGCGACGGCGAGCGCAGCCCGGATCCGCCGCGCGAGCACCGGTTTCAGCAGGTCGGCCGCATCGTCGATCGGCAGCAGCCGCACCGAGAGGATCTCCGGATCGGTGAGCTTCAGCTCGGCGGCCTCGTCCTCGGTGATCAGTCCGCCGTCGAAGATGAACGCCACGCCCTCCGGCATCCGGTCGTCGCCCGCAACGTAGTCGATGACCAGCAGCGGACCGAGCTCCCGATCGATGCCGAGTCTTCAGCGCGCTCGCGACGCGCAGTCCGCCACGGTGGTTCGCCTTCCTCACACGCGCCACCGGGAATGTCCCAGTGCTTCTTGTACGACGGCTCGACGAGGAGCACCCGACCGACTTCGTCGCGGATCAGAGTTCCCGCGGACATCCGCTTCCGGTTGAGCGAGCGCACGTAGTCGTCGAACGGAAGGAGGTCCACGCCCGGACAGTACCGGCGCCGCGCCACCGCACTTGAGCCGTGCCATTCCCGGAGCGGTCGCGGTCGGCACAAAAAAGGGGCACAAAAAGGGCATTGTCAGTGCGAAGTTCGGGGAAGCTGTGGGCCACCTGTGCCTTGCTGTGAGTACCCGGTGAACGGGCGTGATCCACGCGCGGACGGCGGTTAATGGTGGTGTGGACACGACAACTGCTGGGCTACTGGTGCTGTTCGTCGTCTCGCTCGTGCCCTTGCTGCCCACCGAGGTGACGATCCTCGGGATGGGCGTCGCGGCGGCGCAGGGTGGGACGTCGCTCGCGCTCGTGATCACCGTCGCCATCGCCGGCTGCCTGGTGTCCGACCAGATGTTGTACGCCCTCGGCCGCTTCGGCGGCGCCCGCGTGCTCGAACGCCTGTGCCGTCACCCCAAGGCGGCCGCCGGTTTCGCGTGGCTCGACGGTCGCCTCCACCGGCATCCGCGGCCCATCCTCGTGGTCGCCCGCTGGCTCCCCTCGGGCGGCACCGTCGGCGCGCTGCTCGCCGGATCCCTGCGCTGGCCGATGGGCGAGTTCTTCACGGCATCCGCGGTCGGCGTCACGCTCTGGACCTCCTACGTCGCCTTCCTCGGCTACGCGGGTGGCACGCTCATCACCGAACCGGGCGTGAGTCTGCTGCTTTCCTTCGGCGTCGCAACCGCCCTCGGCGCCGCGATCACGTTCGGCATCCGCCGCGTCGCCCCTAGCCGGTGAGAGCCGCGACTTCCGCGCGCAACTCGGCGATCACCGTCGCGATCGCGGGTCGCGCCAAGGCCCCGCGCCGGCTGACGGCCTCCACCATCCGCGCGGCGCGGATGCCGGCGAGCGGTCGGCCGACGAGTCCGCTGCCGCGCCGGGCGTCCATGGTGTAGCGAGGCAGCAGTGCGATGCCGTGGCCGGCGGCGACGAGGCGTTCGGTGATCCGGAAATCGTTGATGCGCTGGACGATTCGTGGCCGGACACCCATGCGGACGGTGAGGGAGCGCAGCACGTCGTCGACCGGGAAGCCGTGGTCGACGGAGATCCAGCGTTCGTCTGCGAGGTCGGCGAGGCCCACGCGGCGGCGACGCGCCAGCGCGTGGCCCGCGGGCAGTGCGACGTCGAGCGGCTCGCGCAGCAACGGCACCGCCTCGAGCCGGTCGGAGGTGAAGGCCGGCGCGTGCTCGTCACGGTGGGCGACGACGACGTCGTAGTCCGCGACGAGCGCCGGCACGTCCGCGGGGGTCATGTCGACGTCGCGGACGTCGACCACCAGACCGTCGTAGCGCGCGACGCGGGTCAGCAAGCCGGGCAACAGCATCAGGCCTGCCGACTGAAAGATCGCGACCCGGACCCGCCCGCGCGGCGCGCTGCGGTACGTGTCGAGCTCGGATTCCGCACGGTCGAGCGCGGCGAGCACGTCGTCGGCGCGGGCGACCAGCGCCTGCCCCGCGTCGGTGAGCCGCAGGCCCCGACCGTCGGGCTCCGTGAGCGCGACGCCGACCTCGGCCTGCAAGCCCCGCAACTGCTGCGAAACCGCTGACGGTGTGCACCGCAGTGCCCGCGCCGCGGCGGTGACGCTGCCACGGTCCGCGAACTCACGCAGCGTCCGAAGTTTCCCGAGGTCCACGACCCGCAGTGTATGTGAAGCTCAGCTACAAGTTCGGTGCAAATATTCTCGCTGGTCCTTCACGATGGCGCCCTGCACAGTAGAGGGCATGTCCGCCCGTGACCGTTTTCTCGCCGTGTTCGTCGCCGTGCTGTGGGGCTGCAACTTCCTCGCCATCCACGCCACGCTCGGCCAGTTCCCGCCCATGTTCGCCGGCGCGTTGCGGTTCGGGCTCCTCGCGATCCCGACGATCCTGTTCGTGCCGTGGCCCAAGGTGAAACTGCGCTACCTCCTCGGCTACGGCCTCGGGTTCGGCACCGGGCAGTTCGCCTTCCTCTTCGTGGCCATGGACGTCGGCATGCCGACGGGCCTGGCTTCGCTCGTGCTCCAGGCCTCCGCGCCGTTCACGGTGCTGCTCGGGGCCGTACTCCTGCGCGAACGCGTGTCCGGCCGGCAGTTCGCGGGCATTCTGCTGGCCGTCGCGGGGATGACCGCGATCGCGTGGCAGCAGTCGGGCCACGCCGCGTTGCTGCCGATGATCCTCACGCTGCTGGCCGCACTGAGCTGGGCGGTCGGCAATCTCGCGGTCCGCCGCGCGACGCCGGACAACCCGATGCACCTCGTGCTGTGGATGTCGGTAGTGCCACCGCTGCCGATGCTTGCCCTGTCCTTCGTCTTCGAGGGCCCCACGGTCGACTGGCACTCACTCACCACGCTCGGCACCACCGCCGGGCTCGTCGGCATCGCCGGGCTGGCCTACGTCGTCCTCTTCGGCACCGTCGTCGGCTCGGGAATCTGGACCACGCTCATGAAGCACCACCCCGCGGGCGTCGTCGCACCGTTCTCACTGCTCGTGCCGGTGGTCGGCCTCACGGCCTCGTACTTCCTGCTGGACGAGGTCCCGTCGCCTCTGGAGATCGTCTCCGCGGCCGTCGTCATCGGCGGGGTCCTGCTGGGCTCGTTGCGGCGCAAGCAGACGAAGCCGACGGATGAGGAGCTGCTACCCGCCGGCACGTGACCCCGGCGGGGCGAGGCGAGCGTCGAGCTGGCTCCACCCGGCGAGCGCCGCCAGCCCGGCCAGCCCGAACACCGCCGCGGTCCCGATCCCCGACGCCGCCGCACCGGCCAGCGGTGACGCCACGGTCTGCCCCACCCCGAGCCCGACGAACGACCACGTGACTCCGCGAGCCGGCCGGGTCGCGAAGAGGCGGGCGGCCCACAGGATGCACAGCCCGGTCAGCGCCAGGTAGGTGCTGCCGAACAACGCACCGGAGAGCAGCGCGCCGGCCAACCCCGGTCGCGGCAGGGCCAGCAAAGCCAGCCCCGCCGCCGCCAGCGTCCACGTCACGAGGTTGGCGGTGCGCAGCCCGAAGCGCTCGGCCGCCCGCCCAGCCAGCCCGCCGAGCAGCCCGGCCACGCCGATCGTGAACCAGCACCAGGTCGCCTCCGTCGAGCTCAGGCCGGTCGCGGTGACCCGGGAGCTGGAGAAGGTCCAGTACGGCGCACTCGTCACTCCGATGAGGACGGAGTTGATCAGGAGCGGCGTCAGGCCGCGGACCGACGCAGGGACCTCGTCCACGGCGGGTGCGCGCGGCAACATCCGCCAAGCGAGCGCCGTCATCAGCACGGCGAGCGCGGCGAACCCCGCCCAGATCAGCGGCCAGCCGAACGCCAGCAGCGGGGTGAACGCCGACGCGGCCAGTCCGAGCCCGGTGCCGGTGTTGGCCCAGGTCTGCGCCCGGACCAGGTGCCGTGCGTCGACCGTTTGCCCGATCAGCTGCGCGACGCCGGGCGAAACCAGGCCCGCGCTGCCACCCGCGAGGACGATCCCGGCGGCGAACACGGCCACGCTCGGCGCGGCGGCCATGAGCCCGAGTCCCGCTGCCGCCAACGCCCCGGCCACCAGCACGGTGCCAAGCGCGGATCGCGTCGCCGTCCGCAGTGACAGCAGCAGGCCGACGCCGTAGCCCGCGGTGGACAGTCCACCCAGCACGCCGATGCCGACGGTCGTGAGCCCGAACGTCGCGCCGAACCGGGGCACGAACAGTCCGTAAGCGTAGCGCGCGAACCCATAGCAGAGGGCGATCACGCCCGCCCCGACCGCGGCGGCGGACCACCACCGCGCGGTTGTCTGCTCGCTGATCTCGACCACACTCGCAACCAAACAGACAGGTCTGTCTGTTGTCAACCAGTGTTAGAGTTCGGACAGGTCGCGACAGAGACTGATCAGTCTGGAGGACACGTGGCTCGGACCCGGCGCGGCGACGCGGCAGCCAAGGTGCTCAAGGCCGCGTCGACGTTGTTCTACCGCGAGGGCATCCACGCCGTTGGCGTCGACACCGTGGCGGCTGAGGCGGGCGTGACCAAGGCCGCGCTGTATGGCAACTTCGGTTCGAAGAGCCGGCTCGTCGTCGCCTACCTCCGGGAACGGGACCGCCAGTGGCAGGAGGAGATCGACCGGATCACGGCCGGGCACACCGTTCCCGCCGAGCGGGTGCTGGCGGTGTTCGACGCTTACGAGGCCTGGTTCTCTCGTGACGGCTTCCGCGGCTGCGGCTTCCTCAACGCCACCTCGGAATTCCCCGACCCGGCCGATCCAGTGCGCGAAGTCGTGCGCCACCACAAGACCGCGCTCCACGGCTACCTGCTGACACAGCTCCGGCGAAGCAAACAGGAGCACGCCGAAACCCTGGCCGACGAGCTGCTGCTGTTGCTGGAAGGAGCCACCGTCACGTCGGTCGTCACCCAGGCCGCGCGGCCGTTCCACACTGCCAAGCGGCTGGCGGCGACGCTGCTCTCAACGCCCGCGAACTAGGCGACCGCGTCGTCCTTCTGTTCCGAGCCCGCTTCGTGGCTGCGCGCCATGCGCTTCTTCAGTACCAGTGTGACGATGATGCCGACCACGACCGCGGCGCCGAGGCCGGCCCACTGGAAGCCCTTGAGCCACTGGTCGGCGACGACGCCGAGGTAGTAGATGAGCGTGGTGGTGCCACCGGCCCAGACGATGCCACCGAGCGCGTTGGCGAAGAGGAACCGCGGGTAGTGCATGTCCAGTGAGCCGGCGAGCGGACCGGCGAGGATGCGCAGCACCGCGACGAACCGGCCGAAGAACACGGCCCACATACCGTGTTTCTGGAACATCCGTTCGGCGTTCGCGATGTGTTGCGGGCCGAAATGTTTGGGGAACTTGCGGCCCGCCCAGGCGAACAGGCGTTTACCGCCCTTGCGGCCGATGAGGTAGCCGATGCTGTCGCCGATGATGGCTCCCGCGCTGGCCAGGATGCCGATCCACAGCGGACTCAGTCCGCTGTGGGCCGAGGCGAGCAGAGCCGCGCTGACCAGCACGATCTCGCCCGGCAGCGGGATTCCGAGGCTCTCTATCATCACCACGAACCCGACGAGGAGGTAGACCGACAGCGGAGGGATCGCCTCCAGCACGTGGTCGATGTTCACTGCCTCTACCCCCTGCGGCTTGCCGGTTTCGTCCTGCCTCCGCAGCGTACCGGGGAGCTGGCGCCCGGGGCGTCACCCTTCAGTCGGGGGTGGGGTCAGACTTGAGTCAGCGTGGTCCGGACAAACCACGCGAAGCACGCGATTCCAAGTGCCGGCGCTCAGGCAGGCTCAAGGTCCGCCGGGCGGCCGCCGCGTAGTGCTCGCGCGCGGCGTCGGGTTCACCTGCCAGCTCCAGCAGGTGCGCGCGCACGACGTCGACGCGGTAGTGGTCCGGCGGGTCAGCGGCGTCGAGCTCGGCGAGCGCGACGGCAGGGCCCTCGACCATCGCCAGCGCGACGAGCCGGTTGAGCGTCACCATCGGTCCCGGCGCGACCTGGTGCAGGAGGTCGTAGAGCAGCAGGATCTGCGGCCAGTCGGTGTCCTCGGCCGAAGGGGCTTCGTCGTGAACGGCGGCGATCGCGGCCTGCAGCTGGTACGGCCCCACGGGAGCGGTCGCGAGCGCGTGGGTGATGAGGTCGGTGCCCTCGGCGATGGCGGCGGCGTCCCAGCGCGACCGATCCTGCTCTGCGAGGGGGACCATCGTGCCGTCCGGACCAAGGCGCGCCGCCCGGCGCGCACCGGTGAGCAGCATGAGGGCCAGCAGGCCGGCGACCTCGCCGTCGTCGGGCAGCTCGGCGTGCAGCCCGCGCGTGAGCCGGATCGCCTCGTCGGTGAGCTCCACCCGGTCGACGGCCGGGCCGGCGCTGGCCGTGTGCCCTTCGGTGAAAATCAGGTAGAGCACCTGCCGTACCGCGGCGACGCGAGCGGGCCGCTCGGCCTCCGGCGGCAGCGTGAACGACGCGCCCTTGACCTTCTGCTTCGCGCGGCTGATGCGCTGGCCGATCGTCGCCTCCGGCACGAGATAGGCCCGCGCGATCTCGGCCGTCGTCAGCCCACCGACGGCCCGCAGGGTCAACGCGACCTGCGAAGGCCGCGTCAACGCCGGGTGGCAGCAGAGCAGCAGCAACGTGAGGGTGTCGTCCACCGCCGGTGGCGGCTCCGGATCGGGTGGTGCGAGCGCGGCCACGGACTCTTCGCGACGTCGGCGCGCGGATTCGCTGCGGAACAATTCGATGCGCCGCCGCGAAGCCGCGGTGACGAGCCACGCCTTCGGGTTGTCCGGGACGCCGTCGCGCGGCCACTGCATCGCGGCCGCGAGAAGGGCCTCCTGCACGGCGTCCTCACACGTGTCGAACCCTCCGTAGCGGCGCACGAGCGCGGCCAGCACCTGCGGTGCCAGCTCGCGCAGAAGCCCTTCGATCACAGCTCGAAATCGACGTCGCCGGTCAGGCCCATCACGGGCCGGACCTCGATCGTCGCGTACGGCGCCTCGGGAATCCGCGCCGCGATCGCGAGGGCGCGTTCCTCCGATTCGCACTCCAGCAGATAGATGCCGGCGAGCTGCTCCTTGATCTCCGCGAACGGCCCATCGGTGGTGCTGACCTGGTCGTCACGCACGATGACCTGCTTGGTGAGCTCGGGCGCGGCCAGCCGTTCGGACAGGATGCGCTCGCCGGATTCGTCGAGCGATTCGTTGAACGCCGAGTACGCACGCAGGCCGGCGGCCTTCTGCTCGTCGCTCATCCCCGCCCAAGCCGCACGCGACGCCGGGTTGCCGTAGATCAGGACCAGATACTTCATCGGATGCCTCCTCGAAATTGTCTTCATCCGGGATGTCGAAGCCACGCGAACGGCTTCGACATCCCGGGTGAAGGCACGCCTCGCCCAACACCAGGAGAGCACAAAATGTCCGAAACCGAGATCCGGAAGCTATTGGCCGAACGCACCGCCGCCATGCACGCCAAGGACCCCGCGCGGCTGATCGTCCACTATGCCGAGGGCGCCGTGAAGTTCGACCTCGCGCCGCCGCTTCGCACCACCGGCGCATCGGCGGAGTTCCTTGCGAAGTGGTTCGGCACGTTCGACAGCCCCGTCACCTACGACTACCACGAACCCGAGGTGACGGTGTCCGGCGAGTTCGCGTTCGTCGCGAGCCTGACCAAGATGTCGGCCGTGCCCGCGGGGATGAGCGAGCCGTTCACGCTGTGGTTCCGCTCGACGCTGGTGCTGACCCGGGCCACGGGCGCGTGGCGGATCGTCCACGAGCACAACTCGACGCCGTTCCACATGGACGGCGGCTTCCGCGCCGCCATAGATCTGCGGCCCTGACGGCACCGTCGGCGGTGAGTCCGAAGT
>DASZNR010000173.1:0-5000 GCA_035551175.1 Amycolatopsis sp.
TCCCCGGAGGAGATCGCGGCGACGATCGCCTTCCTGGCAGCGGGCGACGCGAGCTTCGTCCACGGCGCGGTGCTCCCGGTGGACGGCGGCCGGCTGGCGGTCTGAGCCCGTTCGGGACGGCGTCACCGCAGGAAGGTGACGGCATACCTGCCCTGACCAGCGAGAACCTAAAGATCATGGGACGTATGTGGGATCGAGGGCCTACTCCAAGAGGTTCCGATGCGCTCCCACAGGCTCACTCTCACGACAATTCTGCTCGCCGTCGTAGCTGCCGCGCTGTCCGCGCTCAACGCCCCCAGCGCGGCGGCTCCGACCGCCCTCCCGCAGTCCACGCGTGACCTCGACGGCGCCGTCGGTACGCGCTGCGACACCACCGCCGCGGCCGACACCGCCGTCGCCCGGCTCGGCGAACACCACGTCGCCGTCTTCGTCCGCCCGCAGGCCGACCTCGACGCCGTCGTTCCACCCGGGTCCGCGGGGTACGCGGAGCCGACGCCGGACGGCTTCGGACGGATCGTGCTCACGGCCGACCAGTCTCTGCTCCCCTGCCGCTACGTGTGGTCGACGATCGCGCACGAGTGGACGGACATCCTGCAGTACCGGGCGTGCGGCGGCTGCGACCTGTACGCCGGCGGCCGCGGCCCGCATGCCGAGATCGTCGCCGACTGCGGCAGCGTCCTCACCGGCTGGCCCGACTACTACCCGTACCTCGCCCAGCGGGCCGCGGCAGACGGCCGGGACGGCTGCTCGCGCGCCGAGCTCGCCGAAGCGAAGGAGCTCCGGCGATGGACCCGGTAACACGACCGAAGATCCACACGACTCCGACGAGCAGCACCCTCAGGCAAGGAGCAAGCATGACCCACCCCACCGGTCGGATGTCCGCCGGCGACGCCGCGCAGACCCGCGTCCTGAACGACGACGACCCGATGCTGCAGGCCGCGCTCGAGCAGCTCGCGGTCACGTACTCGATCCGGACGATCCTGATCTGGGTGCTGGTGATCGTGCCGGTCGTCCTGGTCGGCGCGGCCATAGTGCTGGCCGTGCTGCTCAACGCGCCCGCCGACGACCACGGCGTCGCCAGCTGACCAGCTCCCGCAGCGGCCCCTAGGCTCGCCGCATGACCGTTCATCTTGTCGTGACCACAGCAACCCCAGACCGTGAATCCGGCGAGAAACTGGCTGGCTCGGCCGTCGCCGCCCGGCTCGCCGGGACGGCGCAGGTCGTCGGCCCCGTCACGTCGTTCTTCTGGCACCTCGGCGAAAGCGGCCAGGGCGAGGAGTTCAACGTGACGTTCAAGACCACGGACGCGCGCTACGCCGAGCTGGAGGCGCACATCATCGCGAACCACCCGTGGCAAAAGCCGGAGGTCACGGCTGTCGAGCTGGTGCGCGGATCGGCGGACTACCTGGCGTGGGCCGAGGAGTCCACGAGGCCGCGCTAGACCTCGAGCCGGGCGAGCAGGTCGCCGACGACCGGCGTCGACCGGTACCGCTTCAGCTGGCGCGCGACGGCCTGGATCCGGACGGCCGGGCGTACCGAGCCGACCCCGGCCGCCAGGTCCGCGGCGCGCGCCAGCGTCGCGGCGGCCTGCTCGACCTCGTGGGCGTGCACGTACGACGTGGCCAGCCACGTCAGGTACAGCGCCTTGTCCCGCGCGTGCGTGTCGTCGAACCCGGCCAGCACCTGCTCGAGCACCGGCACGGCCCGAAGCGGCCGTCGGAGTTCGGTCCAGCAGCGGCCGGCCATGATGTCGATCTCGGCCTCGTTCACCCAGAACACCCAGTCCGGGTCGGGCCGGTCGTCGCGGACGTGCAGCGCTTCTCGTGCCTGGTTCAGGGCCCGGTCGGCTTCCTGCGGCTCGCGCGCGGTCGCGTGCGCCCACGCCTTCCGTTCGAGTAGCAGCGCGTTCACCTTCGGCGTGGCCATCGGCCGCGCGACCTCACACGAGTCGGTCGCGAGCGCGGTCCCGCTCTGCGATGCCGTGGTCTGCTGGTAGGCGGCGTAGGCTAAGGCGTTCCCGGCCAGGTCGAGCGCGCCCGCTTCCTCGGCGGCTTTCCGGCTGTCGGTGTAGAGCCGCTGGGCGAGCGCGTGCTGGCCGTGGTCGAATGCAGCCCACCCGGCTTGCTGCTGCTGCTCGGCCAGCAGCGCACACAGCTGCTGGCCGATGTCGGCGGTGTGACTGGATTCGCGAAGCAGCTGCTTGGTGAAGTCGACTTCGGCGGCATAAACGGGATAGGTCTCGGCCCCGCCCATGACGTTGTCGAGGCGGCGGAGGCGCGCTGTGCGGCGGCGCAACTCGTCGATGTCGGATTGCCCGATTCGGCGTGCGGTAGGTTGTTCCGTGCGCGCGAGCGGGATTGCCAGCACGGCCATTGCTCCGATGAACTCGCGCCGCTGCACTACTTCTCCCGCCCTCGCCTTCCGCTGTTCCGTTCGCGTCGTCGTGACCGCTCTTCGAATGTCCTGCTCGCCGATTCCGAAGCTCGCCGCGATGTGCCTCTGCCAGAACGGCGTAGGCAAGCGCCGCTCGGACTCCCACCGCGACACTTCGTTGCGGGTGACCGGCCGCCCCGCCATCGCGGAAAGGGCATCGGCCTGATCGGCTTGCGAGCGGCCTGCGCGTTTGCGCTCGGTTCGGAGCAGTGCGCCGACCCCTTGCTGCTCCACTCGTACTCCTCGCGGTTCGCGCCGTGCCAGGTGGCCATCATGGCTCTGGCCCCCGTTTCTGGCCACCCCCTGCGAATGGCCACCCCTGCGGGCTCCTCCTACCAGGCATTATCGCTCCTAACGTCAACCGCGTGACGACGCGCGACGGCGAGGTGCCCTCCGTGGACGGGGGCGACGAGGGCGACCGGGTTCCTATTCAGGACCGGCCCGACGGTGAGTCCACTCCGTTCCGACCGGTGTCGGAGATGTCAGCACGCGAGTGGCAGGCCGCCCGTCGCGAAGTGCAGCGCCGGTGGCCGAAGCAGAACCGGTACGCGACATGACCGCGCTCGACGACCGGCCAGCCGCGCGCACAGCGCCCCCGGTCGCCCGGTGGCAGTGGCACCTGTTCGAGGCGGACGGGTGGAAGCACCTGTACCGGGTCACTGAGCTGGCGAACCGGCGGCTCGAGCTGCTGCGCCCGTGGTGCCTGCTCGGCGCGCCGTTCCCGCTCGAGCACGACCGGGCGAGCATCGACCCGCGGCCGTTGCCGATGCCGTGGCCGAGCAGCGCCGGGACGTGTCCGGCGTGCGCGGCGCACAGCTGGGCTCGTGTCCCGCACCCGCGCGCCGGTTCCGACGCGGCCGGGGTGTTCGTCGGCGACTTGTTCGAGGTGGTGACCCGCGATGCCCGCCGATGACGCCGAGCTCGACCGCGAAGCGCACGAGGCCGCGGAGCGCCTGCTGTTGCGCTGGGAAGAGATCACCGGAGAGACGCCGCCCGATCAAGCAACCCTTGCCGCCCGGATCGTGGGCTGTATGCGCGACACGGCCGCCGCAACCGAGCGGCTTGCCGCCCTGAGCGAGCGCGACCGCGAGCTGATCGAGACGCTTCGCGGCGTTGTTCGCCGCACGAACCAGCTCCTCACGCGGCTGGCTCAGGTTGAGATGGGCGAGCTCGCGTTCGCCGACAACCTCATGGCCTTGACGCGGCTGTACTGGGACACCGCCGAGGAGATGAGCGGCCGGGCCGCCGCGCTGTTCGCCACGCACCCGTGGTCCAGCCTCACGCAGTCCGGCCCGCTCCGGCCGCCGGACAGCGAGTAGAGCTCCCGGCCGGCGCGTCTGCCCCCTCCCCTCTCGGCGGGCGCGTCGGCCGGGTTCCAGCCGCTGCGCGCACCGGGCCGCGCGCGGCGGAGGCGGGACCGGTGCGCGGCCACGGCCGGCTTGCCGGGCGCACCGGTCCTGCCCTCCACCTGCTCAACCCTTGATCGAAGGACGGTCGATGCCGCGCAACCCCGCAGGACCAGGACCAACGAGGCCGGGACCTGGCAAGGACAGGCCCAGCAGTCCCACCCGCGACAACCCCGGCCCGCAACCCCGGCCCGTCCAGCCGCCGCCCCCGCGGCGTTAGGAGAAGCCCGTGCCCAAGCGGTCGAGATCTCGGCGCGACCCGCGCAGCTGCCTCACCGGCGGCCAAGACGGGAACGTGGCGTTCGGCGTGGCGGTGACTTACCCGCCGCGGCAGCCGACCGGCCCGACGCGACCGGGCGGCAACTACCGATCGAGTGTGTTTCGCTGGCCGCTGCGCCCGCGGGAGCACCCGCCCGAGCCGGACGACGAGGTCTAGAATCGAGCCATGCGGTCGACCCGGGAAATGCGCAAGCTCGCGTCGGTACTCCTCGCGGGAACAGCCGAGTCCCGATTCAAGGGCGAGGATCTGCGCCGTGCGGCGCAGCTGCACAGCACGCGGCTGTACCCGCTGCTGACGCGGCTGCTCCAGCGCGGCTGGCTCACCGAGGGCTGGGACGATGACTCATCCGTCGACGCCCACCGCTACTACGTGCTGACCGATGTCGGGCGGCGCGAACTCGCCAGGCCGTAGCCGCCGGACCTCCAGAAATGACGAAAGCCCCACCTCCGGACGCGGAGGTGGGGCTTCGTACGTTGCTCAGCGCTTGCGCGACTGCTTCGACGGCTTGGCCTCGGTGAGCCGCTCGCGCTCGTCGGGCTGCGCCTCGTCGACTGGCTCGGGGGACGACAGCTGCGGCTTCGCACCGTTCGCCCAACCGGCGTGATCCGGGTGCGCCGGGTTGAACCGCGGATCCGCCGGGAGCGACTCGACTTCGGCCCGGTGCGCACTCACTGGGCGAGCCTGTTCGCGAGCTTGTCGGCCAGCCTGTCCGCGATCTGGTCCGCGAAGTCGGGCGGCAGCGCAGTGACCGCGATCGCCGAGCGCCCCGAGAGCGACGTGACTCAGGCCACGGCCACCGACCTCGAAGAAGCCGTCAAGAACGCACTGGAACACGCGGGGCTCACCTTCGACGAACTTGCCGAGCAAGCCAGGAGTGGAGA
>DASZNR010000174.1:0-25522 GCA_035551175.1 Amycolatopsis sp.
GCCTGAGATAAGCCGACGGTAGCCACGTCACTACCTCCCTGGAGTCGGTCGTGCCCCCCGACCGGCACCGGGACCTTCGGCCGTTCAGCCGCGCCAGCTTTAGACCGAAAGTGGTGTCGTCGAAGGCACTGTAGCCGCCCGGAGGCCGTTACGGGGGGATCGAACGGGTATCTATCTGAAACGACTCGTCACTCAGGGCGTTCGCTGTCCCACGATCGGGGTAGTAGTGCGCCATTTGTTAACGGAACCTCGCTCGGGTGCGATGAAAAGGAGTTACCACCTCGCAAACGCCCGTGCAGGTGGCTCGTGCACCTTCCGATGCTTCAGTCCGGAGGCGTCCGGGCTGGTCCACCCAACCCGGAAATCGGCCCCCGCCGGGGCAAGATCACTGTCGTTCACGTTTGCCGGAGGGGTCCTTCGCGCCATCGGACCGGGGCCACCAGCACCGCGTGAGAGGCGTCCGGGGCCGGCGAACTGGTGATCAACAGATGACTGCGCGTGATCACGAGGTCTTCACGAACGTGGCGGCCTCTGCGCGCACGTGCGAACGGTCCGGCGTGGACGGACGTCGGCGGTGCCAGAGTCGTGTTCGGTCGACCTCTGTCGGGGCTGGTTGTCCAGACCACGGCGGACCCGCTGCGTGCACACAGCGCGCGCCACAGCCCCGGCGGGGTCCCGGCCGGGTGAATTTGAGGGAATTGAAGCGGTGTTCCTCCGAAAGTCAGGAGCTCTGCCGCTGCTCGAACAGCGTCACACCGACCGGCGGCAACCCCACGACGCTCGCCATCACCTGGCAGAACGCGTGGCCGTGGGCGCGCAACGCGGCATCGGTCGGCGTCCAGGACGCCCGCAGCTCGAGATCGTCGGTCCGGGCCGGGCCGGCAATGTCCCCGAAGCGCGCCGACGACGTCTCCGTGACCGTGCCACCGAGCGCACGATGGGTCGCGCCCGATGTCTCCAGCGCGTCGGTGAGCCAGGACCATCCGACGGCGGGCAGGAACGGGTCGGTCGCCAGCTCGCGGTCGAGCTCGGCCCGCACATACATGACCAGCCGCAGCACGCCGTCCCAGCCCTCCTGGCCCTCGGGGTCGTGCAGCAGCACCAGGCGCCCCGACGCCAGCACGTCGGCCGGGCCCGAAACCTCGCAACTCAGTGCGAACGACCACGGCGCGAGCCGCTGCGGCGCGCGCATCGTCTCCAGCCGGATCTCGGGACGGGGCCGGACGGACTTCAGCGCCGCGACGGCTTCGCGGAAGAGCTCGGGCACTGGTGTCATCGCGGTCACCCACCGACTGTAGGGCGGCGACGCCCCGTTGCGGACGCAGGCGCGCCGAGGGACGCCCCGACCGGCCGAATGGTCCGCTTCCCGCCCCGTTCGCGTTTCTCGGCGTGGCTGGGCTCGTGAGTCCGCACGTGGCCGCCCCGGCCGGACGCGTGGGACGCGCGTGGGAACATGGGCGTCGTGGCCCAGGTTTCCCCCGCACCCGTTCCGACCCGTCGCGACCTCGCCGGATCACCCTTCCTCGCCGCTGCACGCGGCGTACGGCCCGCGCGCACGCCCGTGTGGTTCATGCGCCAGGCCGGCCGGTCGTTGCCGGAGTACCGGAAACTGCGTGAGGGCGTGCCGATGCTCGATGCCTGCTTCGACCCCGAGATGCTCGCCGAGATCACGCTGCAGCCGGTCCGCCGCCACGGCGTCGACGCGGCGATCCTGTTCAGCGACATCGTGGTGCCCCTCAAGGCGGCCGGGGTGGACATCGACATCGTGCCGGGCACCGGCCCGGTCGTCGGCCGTCCGGTGCGTGACGCCGCGGCAGTGCGGGCGCTGCCGCTGCTCGAACCGGACCAGGTCTCGCGCGTGGCCGAGGGTGTCGGCCTGCTGGTGGACCGCCTCGGCGAGACGGCGCTGATCGGGTTCGCCGGCGCGCCGTTCACGCTGGCCAGCTACCTCATCGAGGGCGGGCCGAGCCGCAACCACGAACACACCAAAGCACTCATGCACGCCGAGCCGCGGCTGTGGCACGAGCTCGCCGATCGTCTGGCCGCGATCGCGCTGACGTTCCTTCGGGCCCAGCTCGACGCGGGCGCCGACGCGATCCAGCTCTTCGACTCGTGGGCCGGCGCCCTGTCCGAACGCGACTACCGCGAGTTCGTGCTGCCGCATTCGCGGAAGGTGCTCGAAGGTGTCGCGTCGTACGGCGTGCCGCGGATCCACTTCGGTGTCGGCACGGGCGAGCTGCTCACGGCGATGCGCGACGCGGGCGCGGACGTGGTCGGGGTCGACTGGCGCGTGCCGCTCGACGAAGCCGTGCGGCGGCTCGGCGGGTCGGCCGTGGTCCAGGGCAACCTCGACCCCGCGCTGCTGTATGCCGGGTGGCCGGTGATCGAGGCCGAAGTGCGGCGCATCGTCGGTGAGGGCCGTGCCGCCAAAGGACACATTTTCAACCTGGGCCACGGAGTGTTGCCGAGCGTGGATCCCGAGGTCCTCACCCGCATCGCCGGTCTGGTGCATTCGCTGTGAAGCACGTCGCCGTCGTCGGCGGCGGCATTTCCGGGCTCGCCGCGGCGTACCGGCTGCGGAAGCTGCTCGGCGAGGACGCCGCGATCACCGTTTTCGAGAGCACTCCGGCCATCGGCGGCAAGCTCCGCACCGCCGAGGTCGGCGGGGTGCCCTACGACGTCGGCGCCGAAGCGTTCCTCGCGCGCCGTCCCGAGGTCACCGCCCTTGTCGCCGAGGTCGGGCTCGCCGAGCGGCTCGCGCACCCCACGAAGGCGCGCGCCAAGATCCACGCCGGCGGAGCCGTCCTCGGACTGCCGCCGGGCACGGTCATGGGCGTGCCCGGCTCCGCCGGCGCGGTCGCGGGGGTGCTGTCCGAGGACGGCCGCCGCGCCGTCGAGAAGGAACGATCGCTGGGGCCGGTCGAGCTGACCGGTGCCGACCTGCCGCTCGGCCCGCTGCTGCGCGCGCGCTTCGGCGACGAACTCGTCGACCGGCTCGTCGACCCGCTGCTCGGCGGCGTCTACGCGGGTGGCGCCGACGGACTCGGCCTGCGCGCGACCATGCCGGGCCTCGCGGAGGCCGTGGCCGAGGGTGCCGGCTCGCTGACGGAAGCCGCGGCGTCGCTGCTGCCCAAGACCCCAGGCACCGCGCCGGTGTTCGGCACGCTCATCGGCGGCCTTCGAGGGTTGACGGATCGGCTGCTGACGTTGTCGAAAGCGACGGTTCGCACGTCGGCGACGGTTCGCGCCCTGACCCACACCGCGGCCGGGTGGCGCCTCGACGTCGGGGCGGCCGCGCCCGCCCACGCGCCCACGGACACCCCGGTGGACGTCGACGCCGTGGTGCTCGCCGTCCCCGCGCCCGCCGCGCGCAAATTGCTCGACGGCGTCGCCCCGGCGGCGTCCGCGGCGTTCGCCGAGGTCGAGCTCGCGTCGATGGCGGTGGTCGCCTTCGCGCTACCGCCGGGAACGCGGCTGCCCGACGCGTCGGGGATTCTCATCGGCGCGGGGGAGCGCGACCCCGAGGGCGTGCCGTACACGTCGAAGGCGTTCACCTTCTCCTCCACCAAATGGGCCCACTACGGCGGCGACGGACCAGTGCTCGTACGGGGTTCCGTCGGCCGCTTCCGGGAGCCCGGCGCCCTGGCCGGCGACGACGACGCACTCGTGGCCGCGGTCCGCGCCGACCTCACGCGGCTCACTGGCGTGACGGCCGAGCCGATAGACACGCTCGTCACGCGCTGGGGCGGTGGGCTGCCGCAATACGGCACCGGGCACCTCGAACGAGTTGCGCGTATCGAATCCGCCGTGGCCGGGCTGCCGGGGCTGGCCGTCGCCGGCGCGACGCTGCACGGGGTCGGTCTGCCGGGCTGCGTCGCCACGGCGGACGCGGCGGCCCGCCGGATCGCGGCGGCGCTCTCGGTGTGACACCGGCCGCTTGGCGTTCACCGCCGGCGCGGTGGGAGGATGGGGCCATGGCGCGGCTGAACTACAACGAGCTCAACGACAGCATCCGCTACACCGCCTGGTCGGTCTTCAAGACCGAGCCGGGCCGGCTGGGCGATGACCGCGGGGCCGCGGGTCAGGAGACGGCCGAGTTCCTCGACGGCCTCGCCGACAAGGGCGTGGTCGTGCGCGGGGTCTACGACCTGTCCGTGCTGCGCGCCGACGCCGACTTCATGATCTGGTGGCACGCCGAGGAGATCGAGCAGGTCCAAGCCGCCTACTCGGGGTTCCGGCGCACCCAGCTGGGCCGCGCGTCGAGCCCGGTGTGGAGCCAGGTCGCGCTGCACCGTCCCGCGGAGTTCAACAAGAGCCACGTGCCGGCGTTCCTCGCCGGCGAGGAGGCACGCAAGTTCATTTGCGTGTACCCGTTCGTCCGGTCCTACGACTGGTACCTGCTGCCGGACGAGGAGCGCCGGAAGATGCTCGCCGACCACGGCAAGGAAGCGCGGGACTACCCGGACGTGCGGGCGAACACCGTCGCATCGTTCGCACTCGGCGACTACGAGTGGATCCTCGCGTTTGAGGCCGACGAGCTGCACCGCATCGTCGACCTGATGCGGCACCTGCGCGCCACCGAGGCGCGCCGCCACGTGCGTGTGGAAATCCCGTTCTACACCGGCACCCGCGTGGCGCCGGCCGAGCTCGTCGCGGCGTTGCCGTAACCGTCGTGCAGGACGTGCTGGCCGGGGTGTGGCGGACGCTCACCGGCGGATCGCTCCCGCCCGTTTCCCTGACCGGCGACGAATCCGCGCTACCCGGGACGTTCCGCGTCGTGGCCGCCGCTTCGGCCGGCGTCGGCGCGGCGACGCTCGCGGCCGCCGAGTTGTTGAGGCTACGGGGCATCGAACCCGGCACCGTCGGTGTCGACGCCCGCCACGCGGCGGCCGCGATCCTCAGCGAACGGCTGCTGCGCGTGGACGGTGAGCCGCCGCCGAGCCCATGGGGACCCCTCGCGGGCGACTATCGCGCGGCGGACGGCTGGGTCAAGCTGCACGCGAACTACCCGCGCCACGAAGCCGCGATCTGCTGGGCGCTCGCTGTGCCAGGGCAGCGTGCCGCCGTGGCGAAGGCCGTGGCCGGGCGGCCCGCGGCCGAGGTCGAGTCCGCCGTGGTGACGGCGGGTGGTGCCGCCGCGCTGATGCGTTCGCGGGAAGAGTGGCTCGCGCACCCGCAGGGCCAGGCCGTGGCGAGTTTGCCGCTCGTGGAAATCCGGCAGATCGGCGAAGCGCCCCCGCGGGCCCTGTTCGACTCCGACCGGCCGCTCGGCGGGGTGCGCGTTCTAGAGTTGACACACGTGCTCGCCGGCCCCGTGGCCGGTCGGGTGCTCGCGGCGCACGGCGCCAACGTGCTGCACGTCGGCGCCGCGCACTTGCCACGCATCCCGGCACTGACGATGGACACCGGCCACGGCAAGCGGTCCGCGTTCGTCGCGCTCGACACCGAAGGCGGGCGGGCGAAACTGAAGAAGCTCGTCGCGCGCGCGGATGTCGTGCTGCAGTCATTCCGGCCCGGCGCACTCGCCCGAATCGGGTTCGGCCCCGAGGACCTCGCCGAGCTGCGTCCGGGCATCGTGACCGCCGACCTCTCCGCGTACGGGTGGACCGGTCCGTGGGCGCGGCGGCGCGGGTTCGACAGCCTGGTGCAGATGTCTTCCGGCATCGCGGAGGAGGGCGGAAGCGGGGACGGCCCGGGTCCGCTGCCCGCGCAGGCTCTGGACCACACCACGGGCTGGCTCGCGGCCGCCGCGATCATGACGGCGGTGCAGCGCGCGAGTGAAACCGGCGGCAGCCACCACGTGCGGCTCTCCCTTGCCGGTACCGGTCGTTGGCTGGACTCACTGGGGCGCAAGGACTCCACGGCGTCCGATGTGGACTTCACCGATCTGCTCGAACACGTCGACAGTGATTTCGGCCGCCTCACGCGGGTGCGCATGGCCGGCGAGCTGCCGGGCGCGCCGCCGCGCTGGAACCACGCGTCGCACCGGCCGGGCGTCGACCAGGCCGTGTGGCATCCCGTGCCGGCTCGAGCCCAGGGCTCGTGAGTGGCGGTGCCGGTTAGAACCGGCGCCGGCACTCACGAGCCGGAGGCTGCTACTCGCCGGCCGGGGTGAGCTTCAGCGAGATCGAGTTGATGCAGTACCGCTGGTCGGTGGGGGTGTCGTAGCCCTCGCCCTCGAAGACGTGGCCGAGGTGGCTGTGGCACGAGGCGCACAGCACCTCGATGCGCCGCATGCCGAGGCTGCGGTCTTCGCGCAGCAGCACGGCGTCGGACTCGGCCGGGTCGTAGAACGACGGCCAGCCGCAGTGGCTTTCGAACTTCGTGTCGCTGCGGAACAGTTCGGCACCGCACGCGCGGCATTCGTAGACGCCGGCGGTCTTGGTGTCGGTGTACTCGCCGGTGAACGGCCGCTCCGTCCCGGCCTGGCGGAGCACCGCGTACTCCTCGGGTGACAACTGTGACTGCCACTCCTGCTCGGACTTCACCACTCGGGGTGTGGTGCCGACCACGGGTTTCATACCTTTCACCGCATCCACGTTACCCGGCGAGCCAGGCGATCGCCCGGGTCACGATGTCCCATGCGGTCACGATCACGCCGAACACGATGAGCGCCACGACCAGCGCTGAAACCCAGTAGCGCAGACCGCCGGCGCGGGTGCTGGAGTCGGCGAAATCGGCGACCTGGTCGAGGCACGCTTCGACGGTGAACGTCGGGCCCGTGCGCTCCATCCGGTGGAGGTGCGCGGCAAACGCGCGCGCCTCCGGGTCGTACGGATCCAGCCCGACCAGATCCTCGTGAAACCGAGGATTCCAGCCCGGCTGCCCAGCTCCGCTGTCGGCCATGTGACCACGGTATGCCATGGGACCACCCCGCACACTCCCCGCGCGTTGTGAGTCACGTGCACCGGCCGCGAAATCAGGGGTTCGCCGAGCCGTCCGGACGCGGATCGGTGTTGAGCAACAAGGTGCCGTCCTGCGCCGCGATCACCTGCACGACCTTCGGCGCGGTCGCGCCGTTCACGGTCAGGTTGATCTGCATGTCGACGGACCCGTCCGCGTTGTTCTGATGCTTGTACGCGTTGGCGTCTTTGTAGCCGCCGATCTTCTGCGTGGCCCAGAACGAGGTGAACCCGTCGAGGCTGCCGTAGGGCGCCTGTGCGGCGGGGGTCAACATGGCCCAGGCCGCGGCCGGGTTGTCGCTGACGGTCGAGTAGAACTCCACCAGTCGGTTGCCGGCCGGTCCCCACTGGACGCTGCCGTTGGACGCGACCGGTGGCGGCGACGAGCTGGTCGGCGTTCTGCTCGGGGTCGGCGAAGGCGCCGAAGCCGAGGCCGGTGGTTGGTTCGCGGTGTTCGTGCCGGAGCCGGAAGTGCTGTTGGCCGAGCTGAGCACGAGGAACACCACGACGGCGATGACGACGACCGCGGCCGCACCGCCCGCGAAGAGGGCGATCCGGCGTTTGCGATCGGTGCCCTTGGCGCCGGTCGCGCCGGCGCGGTAGTTGGGGGCCGCCGCGGTGGTGGCGGGTGTGCGGGGCTGCTGGGTCGGCGCGGGCTGCGGCCGCGGGGGCGTCTGCGGCGCGGCGGGGGATTGCATGGGTGTGAACGCGGCCGTCGGCGTGCGGGGCGGGTTCGACGAAGCCTGCGACGGGACCGGGGACGCGGGCTTCTGCGAGGCGTCGAACCGCTGCCACGGCGGACGCAGGCCCGCGGCTGCTCCTCCGGCTGAGCCGGACAGGAGTTTCGGCGTCGCCGGTTCGCCGGTCGCCAGCTTGGCCAGGCCTTCGCGGGCTTCGGCCATGCTGGGGCGTTCCCCGGGTTCGGTGCGCAGCAGCGACATCAGCAGCGCGGTCGCGGGGCCGGCCTGTGTGGGCGGGTTGATCTGGCCGTTCGCGGCCGCGTACAGGAGCGCGAGCTGGTTGGTGGTGTTGCCGTAGGGCGTCTGACCCTCGATGGCCTGGTACAGCGTGGCGCCGAGGGCGAACACGTCGGAGCTGGGCACGGGGTCGGCGCCACGCGCGAGCTCCGGCGCGAGGTACGCCGGAGTGCCGCCGATGAGGCCGGTCTGCGTGAGCGTCATGTCGCCGGCCGCGCGCGAGATGCCGAAGTCGGTGATCTTCGCGGTGCCGATCTCGTCGATGAGGATGTTGCCGGGCTTCACGTCGCGGTGGACGATGCCCGCCCGATGAGCGGCGACGAGCGCGGCCGCCACCTGCTCACCGATACGGGCGACCTGCCCGACGGTCAGCGTGCCTTGTTCCGCCAGCACCGCCGAGAGGCTCGGCCCGTTGAGGTATTCCATGACGAGGCACGGATCGCCGCTGTGCTCGGCGATGTCGAAGACGACGATCGCGTTCGGGTGCTGCAAGCGGGCCGCGTTCTTGGCCTCGCGCATGGCCCGCTGGCGCAAGTTGTCGCGTTCGGCCTCCGAGACGCCCGGCTGCGGGAGGATCTGCTTGATCGCGACCGTCCGCTCCAGCCGCACGTCGACCGCGCGCCACACCACACCCATGGCACCGCTACCAATGTGCTCGACGAGGCGGTAGTGCCCCGCGATCAGCTGCCCGGTGTCGATGGCGACCGCTCCTGACGAAATCCCGGTGATCGTGGCTTTACACAGCGCGGATACCCCTTGCGCACCCGAATGAGTGTAGCGGTCGGGCGGGGGTGACCGTCGTCAGCCAGCCGGTGCGGAAGCCGCGGGCTCTGCGGCCTCGGATGCCGGTGTGCGCTTCTTCAGCACCCTGACCAGGCCGACGGCTCCGGCCACCGCGAACACGCCGTAACAGGCCAGCAGGGCGGGCGGCGTGTCGCCGGTCAGCGCGTCGGCCAGCACCACCACGGCGACGGTGCCCGGCACGCTGCCGAGAGCCGTTCCCACCAGGTAGGGCAGCAGTTTCACCGACGACACTCCGCACAAGTAGCTCAGCGGCGCGAACGGCACGACGGGAATCAGCCGCAGCGACGTGATCGCCAGCACACCACCGCCCGAAAGCCGTTCGTTCACGATCCGCACGGGCTTGCGGTGCACATGCCGCAGCACGAGGTCGCGGCCCAGCAGCCGTGCGAGACCGAACGCGAATCCGGCTGAGATCGTCGTCGCGACCAGGCCGATCACGATCCCCGCGACGCTGCCGACGAGCAGGCCGGCCGCGAGGTTGAACACCGTGCGCGGAATCGGAGCCACGGTGAGCACCGCGTACGCGACGAGCAGCACCAGCGGCGTCGCCGAACCCGTCGCCTGTGCCCACTGCCGCAACTGCGCGGGGCCGGGAATCGGCAGGAAGACCGCGGTCACGGCGAACAGGGCGAGCACGGTGAGCGCGAGAATCAGCTTGCTTCTGCCGGACACCCGTTCACGGTAGGGCACTCGTTGCGGCTGACCGGGCGCGGATCCGGCTACCGTGGGCCCATGCCCAAGTACGGCGATCCGGTCGAGTACCAGGTGGGGGAGCGCACTGTGCGGGTGACGAGCCCGGACAAGGTGTACTTCCCGCAGCGCGGCATCACCAAGCGTCAGGTGGTGGAGCACTACCTCGCCGTGGGTGAGCCGCTGCTGCGCGCGATCGGCGAGCGGCCGACCACGCTCAAGCGCTACGTCGACGGTGTGGCAGGCGAGTGGTTCTACGCCAAGCGCGTGCCCAAGGGCGCGCCTGAGTGGGTGGAGACGGCGAAGATCACGTTTCCGTCCGGGCGGACGGCCGACGAGGTGTGCCCGACCGAACCCGCGGTGTTCGCTTGGGCGGCCAACCTCGGCACCTTCGACTTCCACCCGTGGCCCGTCCGGCGGTCCGATGTGGACCATCCGGACGAGTTGCGGATCGATGTGGATCCGCCGGACAACGCCGGCTTCGACGACGCCGTTGCCGTGGCCCGCGTCGTGCGCGAAGTCCTGGCCGACGCCGGGCTCACGGGTTACCCCAAGACGTCCGGCGGCCGGGGCGTCCACGTGCTCGTGCGGATCCGGCCGGAGTGGGACTTCATCGCCGTGCGCCACGCCGTGATCGCGCTGGGGCGCGAGGTCGAGCGCCGGATCCCGGACCAAGCCACGGTTTCCTGGTGGAAGGAGGAACGCGGTGGCCGGGTGTTCCTCGACTACAACCAGGCGGCGCGCGATCGGACCGTCGCCTCGAGCTGGTCGGTCCGCGGTACTCCGCGCGCGACCGTCTCGACGCCCCTCACCTGGGACCTGCTCGACGACGTCCATCCGGACGATTTCGACGTGCTGACCGTGCCGTCGTTCCTGGCCGAGCACGGCGACCTGCACGCCCCCATGGACGAAACGGCGTTCGGTCTCGAAACCCTGCTGGAGTGGTACGACCGCGACGACCGCGACCGGGGTGGGGCGGAGCTCCCGTACCCGCCGGACTACCCGAAGATGCCGGGTGAACCGAAGCGCGTTCAGCCGAGCAAGGCTCGAGCTGACACCGAGTGACGCGGCAATTGCCGCGAGTGCCCACAACCCCGGAAAACGCGAATTTTTCCCACCTTTACGGTTGTCTCACCTCGCCGCAGGTCAGACTGGAGGCGGGGAAGCGTCGCGCGGGGGCTGGGGTGGTCTTCGGGTCGTAACGCCCCGGCCGTGCGCGACGACTATCCCGGGCCGGAGGAGCCAGGCTTGAGGAGGGAGGCCCCTCGTGGACGACCTGATCGCGTTCCTCGCCGCGCGTGTCGGTCAGCGGCAGGCGCTGATCATGCAAGCCGTGCAGAAGGCGCAGAACGGCGAGCCGCTCAACCGCGGGGAGACGAAGGTCGCGGTCGAGCAGCGCGTGCGTGCACTCGGTGACATCGAGCTCGACGTCGTCAACCAGATGATCAACGAGGTCGAGGCCACGCGGCGCATCATGCTCGCCCACCGCACCACGGTGTCCGAAAAGGTGCCCGGATTCCCGCTCTACGGCAGCGAGTACTGGTGCGAGACGTGCCACGTGCCGGCCGACGAGGCAGGCTCCAACTGGTGCCTGACCCTCCGCTTGCTCGCCCTGCCCTATGCCGATCACCCGGACTACAGCGAACGCTGGCGCGCCTGAGCCGGAATCGGTGAGGGCGGTTTCGCGTTGTCACCCGAGTGAAGTTTCCGATCTCCGTGCTCGACCGTTCGCCCGTCCGGCGCGGGCGAGGGAGCGCGCAGGCGGTGCGGGACACGGTGGCCTTCGCGAAGGAGATCGAGGCGCTGGGGTACCACCGGTTCTGGGTGTCGGAGCACCACAGCGTGCCCGGGGTCGCGGGGTCGGCGCCGACGGTGCTGGCCGCGGCCGTGGCGTCGGCGACGGAGCGGATCCGCGTCGGCACCGGCGGCGTGATGTTGCCGAACCACCGGCCGCTCGTCGTGGCTGAGCAGTTCGGGGTGCTCGCGGCTCTGTTTCCGGGCCGGGTCGACGTGGGGCTGGGCCGGTCGGTCGGGTTCACCGACGGCGTGCGGCGCGCGCTGGGCCACCATCGTGAGGCCGCCGGCGAATTCGGCACGCAGGTGCGCGAGCTGCTCGGCTACTTCCGCGGCGACCAGACGACCTACCCCGGCGTGCACGCGATTCCCGCCGAAGGCCTCGACCTGCCGACCTTTCTGCTCGCCACCGGATCAGGTGCGGACCTCGCCGCCGAGCTCGGGCTGCCACTCGTGATCGCGCCGGTGCGGGGCGAGCGCGCGATGGCCGAGGCGATCCGGCGTTACCGCGATCGTTTCACCGGAGCCGAGCCGTATGTCGTCGTGTCGACCGCGGTCGCCGTCGCGGACACCGCGGAGCGAGCGCGCCTGCTGCTCGTGCCCGAGGCGTGGGCCACCGTGTACTCCCGGGGCCACGGTGTGTTCCCGCCGCTGTCGCCGGTCGACGAGGTGCTCGCGCTGCCCATGACCACCCGCGAGCGCCGCCGTCTGGACGACATCGTCGCGAGCCAGGTCAGCGGCACCCCCGCGGAGGTGACCGACCGGCTCGGTGCGCTCCTCGCCGACGCCGACGAACTCCTCGTGACCACCAGCACCTACGACCAGTCGGCCCGCCTCGATTCGTTCGCCGCACTGGCCGACATTTCGCTTGCGCCCATTGCTAACGTGAGTTCATGACTGCCGGGTCGGCTTCGCGCCGTGAGCAGACGGGGTACCCGGCTGTGCCGTGACCCCCCGGCGGGCCCGCGGCCCGCCACCTCCTCGCGCACCCTGAAGGGACAACGCGAGAGGAGGTGAACTCTTTGTCCACATCGGAACTCACACCGGAATCCGCTTGGCACACCTGGCTTTCCGAGCACGCTACGGGTGGCGTGCTGGAGGGTGTCGTCGTGCAGCACCTGCCGTTCGGCGCTTTCGTCGAAGTCGCGCCCGGCGTGCAGGGCCTGTTGGCGCGTGAGCCGCGGGCCACCGACGTCTCGGCGGATCCGAACGTCCCGTCGAGTCAGCCGGTCATCCGAGCGCCACCGGCGCGAAGCCGGACGGCGCGGGCACGCGGCCCGTGCCCAGCAGCAGCGCCTCACGATCGTCGCCCGCGGGCAGCGGGCGCCCCGCGACGCGTTCGACGATTTCCCTCGTGACGGCCAGCGTTTCGGCCGGCGGTCCGTCCACTTCGGACAAGTGGAGCGTGATATCGAGGTGGTGCAGCGTTGCTTCCACCACGTACGTCGTGAGGTAGTCGGCCACCGTCAGCACCTCGTCGCGGGTTTCCACGCCTGCGGCGGGATCCGTCGCGGCGGCGGCCTTTCCGGCGGCGACGGCCAGGTCGTCGAAGTGGTGCGTGAGCGCGGTCGGTCCCGCGTACGCGGCGGCGCCACGCCGGACGAAGGCCGATTCGGCGTCCGTGCCGTCTCCGGGGACACCGGGTTCCCAGTAGCTCACGGCATTTCGGGTCGGCGCGGCGTCGGTCGTCGTGACAAGCGTGATGAGGATGTCCTGCGCCCCGATGATCAAGTGGAACACGAGGTCTTCCACGAGCCACCCGGCGCACCCGGACGGCGCGACCCACTGCGGTGCTTCGAGCGCGTGGACGGTTTCCTGCAGGGCACCCCACGCCCGGCTGAAGAGCTCCATGCCGCACCTTAGCGAGCCGCGGCAGGGTTCGTGGGATGCCAGGGATTCACAGCCGCAGTTGCAGCGCCGTGAGCAGCCGCTGTGCCGGGTCGCCGAAGTCGACGCCGGACACTTCGGCGGCGCGGCGCACGCGGTAGCGCACGGTGTTCGGATGGATGTTCAGCACCTTCGCCGCCGCGCGGACGTCGCCGAACGCGTCGAGGTACGCGAGCACGGCCGGCACGAGGATGTCGCCGTGCCCGGCGTCGTGGTCGCGCAACGCGGTCAGCCGTGGGTCCCGGATGCGAGGCTGCTCGCCGAGGTAGGCTAGGACTTCCGAGAGCAACACGTCGGCGCGCACGTCGGCGAGCGCCGCGACCGCGTCGGGCCAGCGGCCGCGCGCCATCGCGAGCAGCACGCGGTCGGCGTCGCCGCGTGACGCGGCCGCGTCGGAAAGCCGGGGGACCACGCCGCCGAGCGCGGCGCGGACCGGCACGTCGAGGTGGCGCTGCGCGGCCGTGACGATCTCCTTCGCCAGCGCCAGCACGGCCGCGTCCGAATGTTCCGGCAAATCCGGCAGCAGCGCGTACACCCGGCCGCCGAGCACGCTCACCAGCGCACTCCGCCGGTACGCGGCGGTGTGCACGGCGATGAGGTGCACCAGTTCCGCGCGCCGCAGCGGCCGGTCCGGCGCCGACGCCCCACCCGAAGACAGCGCGAACGCGAGCACCTGCGCGGGGCGCGCGGGGTCGGCGCCGATGTCGTCGGCCACCGATTCGGCGTCCACGCGGCCTTCGAGCAAGCCGGCCAGCAGGTCTTCGCGCAGCCGAAGCTGGGGGCTCGGCAGCGTTCGAGCCCGGATGAGCTGTGGTGCGAGGCTGCGGCTCGCGCCGAGCAACGCGGCCTCGGCTTGTTCCGTGAGCGGCGTAGCGCCCTCCTGCACCCAGATCGTGCCCAGCGGCTGTGAGCCCGCGTGGATGCCGGCTGCGATCCGGCGCCGGATCCCGAGCTCGGGCCGCTCGTCGATCCGGACGATGCCCTCGCCGGCTCGCAACCGCTGGTAGACACCCCATTCGCGCAGCATCGCCAGGTAGCGCTCAGGTCCTTCGCGGCCGAGGATCGACAGCCGGCGCAGCTCGTCGACCTCGTCGGACGACCGCGAATACGCGAGTACGCGGCTCGCCGTGTCCTCGATGCTCACGAGGCCACCAGTGAGCGTCGCGACGGTCTGGGCGAGGGCGAACAGGTCGCCAAGAACCTCGCCGGTCTCCGCCTCTCCGCCCGCGCGTGCCGCGTCGACAACCCCCCGCGCGAGTGCCTCCACCTGCTCCCATCGCGCCTCGGCGCCCACCGTCAACAGCGCCACGCCCGCGTCGGCCGCGATGTCCGTGCCGCTCTCGCCCTTCACGGCCACAGCGGCCGCGCCACCGCGCCCGGCCGCGCGGATCGCGCCGGCCGCCGCCCGTCCGCGGGCGCCGATCACCAGCACGAGGTCGCCGGGGTGCGCCTCGAGCGGGTCCTCGGGGTCGAGGATCACCACGTCGCCGACCGGCACGCCGAGCCCACGCGGCGCCACGAGCACGCGCACCAGCGGCTCGCCGAGCGTCGCCAGCACGTGCCGCAACGAAGGCGCGGTGTCCTCTGTGGTCACTCGGGCACCTTCATTCGATCGGACAAGTTCCTCCTCCTGATTGTAGCCACTCGGACAAACTCCTGGCGGTGTTCCGGAGTTACCGTTCGGGCATCCGGGAAACACGAATTTCCAGCAACACCGTGTTCAAGCCCGACCGAGTTCAAACCCGAAAGAGTTCAAGCCCGAAAGAGGGAGCCGCCGTGGACGCCGTGACCCAGACCCCCACTCCGAAGAACGAGCCGGTGTACACGTATGCACCGGGCAGCGCCGAGCGCGCCGAGCTGGAGGGTGCGCTGAAGAAGCTGGGTCAGGCCGGTCCCGTCGACCTGACCGTGACCGTCGGCGGTGAGCAGCGCGAAGGGGGCGGCGAGAAGATCGACGTGGTCGAGCCGCACAACCACGGTCACGTGCTCGGCACCATCTCCAGCGCCTCGCAGCAGGACGCGAAGGACGCCATCGCCGCGGCCGGGGAGGTCGCGCCGGAGTGGCGCGCGCTGTCGTTCGACGACCGCGCCGCCGTGCTGCTGCGCGCCGCCGACCTGCTGACCGGGCCGTGGCGCGCGACGTTGAACGCCGCGACGATGCTCGGCCAGTCGAAGACGGCGACGCAGGCCGAGATCGACTCGGCGTGCGAGCTCGCCGACTTCTGGCGCTTCAACGTCGAGTTCGGCCGCCGGGTGCTCGCCGAGCAGCCGAACAGCTCGCCCGGCGTGTGGAACCGCATGGAGCACCGCCCGCTGGAGGGTTTCGTCTACGCCATCACGCCGTTCAACTTCACCGCCATCGCCGGCAACCTCCCCACGGCGCCCGCGCTCATGGGGAGCACGGTGCTGTGGAAGCCTTCGCCCACGCAGAGCCTCGCCGCGCACCTCACGATGCGGCTACTCGAAGAGGCTGGTTTGCCTGCCGGTGTGATCAACCTGCTGCCCGGTGACGGCAAGGCCGTGTCCGAGGTGGCGCTCACGCACCGCGATCTCGCGGGCATCCACTTCACCGGCTCCACCGCGACGTTCCAGCACCTGTGGGGCACCGTCGGCGCGAACATCGCCGGCTACCGCGGCTACCCGAGGCTCGTCGGCGAGACCGGCGGCAAGGACTTCGTGCTCGCGCACCCGTCGGCGGACCTCGACGTGCTGCGGACCGCGCTCGTTCGCGGCGCGTTCGAGTACCAGGGCCAGAAGTGCTCGGCCGCTTCGCGTGCCTACGTCCCGCGCAGCGTGTGGGAGCAGCTGAAGGACGGCCTGGTCTCGGAGACCGAGGCCATCACCTACGGCGACGTGAGCGATCTGTCGAACTTCGGCGGCGCCGTGATCGACCGCCGGGCGTTCGACAAGCACGCCGCACTGTTCGAGCGCGTGAAGGGCGACGCCGAGGTGGAGATCCTCACCGGCGGCACCGCCGACGACAGCGTGGGCTACTTCGTGCGGCCGACGATCCTCGTGTCCGCGAACCCGAAGCACGAAATTTTCAGCACCGAGTACTTCGGCCCGATCCTGTCGGTGCACGTGTACGAAGACGGCGATTACGAGACGATGCTCAAGGTCGTCGACGAGACCGCGGCCTACGCGCTGACCGGTTCCGTGATCGCGACCGACCGCGCGGCCATCGCCAAGGCGTCGGACGCGCTGCGGTTCACCGCGGGCAATTTCTACGTCAACGACAAGCCGACCGGCGCCGTCGTGTCGCAGCAGCCGTTCGGCGGGGCCCGTGCTTCGGGCACCAACGACAAGGCCGGCTCGATCTTCAACCTGCTCCGCTGGACGAGCACGCGCTCGATCAAGGAGACCTTCGTGCCGCCGACCACCGTGCGCTACCCGCACCAGGGCTGAGGGAGGACCGCCATGTTGCGTGCCCCGATGCTCGCCGCCGCTCGATCGAAGCGGATGCGCGCGCTGATCGAAGCCGTGCCCGCGACGCGATCCGTCGTGCGCCGTTTCGTCTCCGGGTCGACCACGGCCGACGCCGTGCGCACCGCACGCGAGCTGGCCGCCGACGGGCGGTCGATCACCATCGATCACCTCGGTGAGGACACCACCGACGCCACTCAGGCGACCGCGACCGTCCACGCGTACGAGGATCTGTTGTCGGCGCTGGCCGAACAGGGCCTCGCCACCGGGGCGGACGTGTCGGTGAAGCTCTCGGCCGTCGGGCAGAACCTGGCAGGCGACGGGGCGGGCGTCGCGCTGGAGAACGCACGCAAGATCTGTGCGGCCGCCGAAGCCGTCGGCGCGACGGTGACGCTGGACATGGAGGACCACACCACGACGGACTCGACGCTCGCGATCCTGCGGGAGCTGCGCGGCGAGTACCCGTGGGTGGGGGCGGTGCTGCAGGCGTACTTGCGGAGAACCGAGCAGGACTGTCGCGAGCTGTCGGGCCCGGGCTCCCGGGTGCGGCTGTGCAAGGGCGCCTACGCGGAACCCGCGGAGGTGGCGTTCCAGGACAAGGCCGACGTCGACAAGTCCTACGTGCGCTGCCTGCGCGTGCTCATGGCCGGCGAGGGCTATCCCATGGTGGCCACGCACGACCCGCGCATGATCGCCATCGCGCGCCGGCTCGCCGACGACGCCGGTCGCGAACCGGGCGACCACGAGTTCCAGATGCTCTACGGCATCCGGCCGGAAGAGCAGAAGCGCCTCGCGGCCGAAAGCCGGACGGTGCGCGTGTACGTGCCGTGCGGCGACGAATGGTACGGCTACTTCATGCGCCGGCTCGCGGAACGGCCGGCCAACCTGACGTTCTTCCTGCGCGGGCTACTGACCCGTTCGTGAGATCTCGACCGCGGAAGACCCCTCGCACCGTGTGTGCGAGGGGTCTTCCGCGTTTCCCGGTCGGCGACCCGAGCGTCCCCGAGGGTGGGTCAGGCCTGCTCTGAGGAGGCCTGCTCGGCCTGCTCGGCCTGCTCGGCGGCGGCCTTCCTGACCTCGTCCATGTCGACCTCACGGGCCTGCCGGATGAGGTCCTCCAGCGCCGCCTCGGGCAGCGCGCCCGGCTGCGCGTAGATCAGCGTCTTGTCGCGGATCACGGCCAGCGTCGGGATGGACCGGATGTCGAACGCGGCGGCCAGCTGCTGCTCAGCCTCGGTGTCGACCTTCGTGAAGGTGATGTCCGAGTGCTTCTCCGACGACTTCTCGTACACGGGAGCGAACTGGCGACACGGGCCGCACCAGCTCGCCCAGAAGTCGATCAGGACGAAGTCGTTGTCGGTCACTGTCTGGTCGAAGTTCGCGGCGGTCAGCTCCTGGGTGCTCATGCCGTTTGCAACAGGCAGCGTCCGGCGGGAATTCCCCGGCTGCGGGTAGCGTCAAGGCCCGGTAGCACGAGGTGAGGAGGACACTCGATGGCCGACGGAGACATCCTGGGCCGGATCGACGAACTGATCGCGGAAGAGCACGATCTGCGGTCGAAGTCGGTGGGGACGGGGCTGAACGGTGATGACCAGTCGCGGTTGACGAAGGTCGAGCAGGAGCTGGACCAGTGCTGGGACCTGCTGAGGCAGAGGCGGGCCAAATCGGAGTTTCACGAGGATCCGCGTGAAGCACAGGTGCGGAGTGTGGGGGAAGTCGAGGGATATCGGCAGTAGGGGTGAGTGAGGCCGGCGGCGCGTCGCCTCTCGCCCCCGATTCTTGAGTGCTCCTAAGTTCTGGTAATCAGGACAGGGAATCATGGCGCTCCGGGACGGAACGGCCGTTGGGGCGTGACGGGAAGTCCGGCTCGCGGTACGGCAATGCGTCACGCGGGACAGAGAGTGCCGTCGGTCGGGACCTTCCCGTCGATGAGGAAAGCCTGAGCGGCGGCGGTGACACACGGGGATTGGCCGACCGCGCCGTGGCCGGAGCCCTGCCAGGTGATCGTGACGGCGCTGGGCATCTGGTCCGCCGCGCGGGTGGTGCCGACGGCCGGGGTGACGGGGTCGGCGGCGGTGGCGGCGACGAGGATGGGCGGGGCACCCGGGGCTCCGGCCGCGGGGAGCGGCTCGCGACGGACGGGCCACGGACCGCACCAGGCGAGTTCCTGAGCGACGGCGGCACCGAACTGCGGGTACTTCGTGCGCATGTCCTGGGCGACCTTGTCGATCTGGTCGGCGGGCAGGCGGGTGGCGCTGTCGTTGCAGCGGGTGGCGATGGTGCCGCCGATGCGGGAGGCGCGGCCCTGCGAGTCGGTCAGCACGGGGTCGGTGAAGGCTTCCAGCGCGGTCAGGTCGCCGGTGCGGGCCGAACTCAACGCGTCGGCCAGTTCGGGCCAGCGGGTGCGGTCGGCGAGGCCCAGGTACACGGCGTAGGTGGCGACGCCGGGGGACACCGTCACGCCGTCGGGAGTCGTCACGGGCGAGGTGCGGAGCCGGTCGGTGATCTGCTTCAGCGCGGCCTTCGGATCGCCCAGCGCGCAGCCGCGTGCGGCGCAGTCGGTGGCGAAGGCGTCGAACGTGGCCTGCGCGCCCGCGGCGACCGCGTCGAGCACGGCGGCGCGGTCCTGGCCCGGGTCGGGCAAGCCGTCGAGGACCATGCGGCCGACCTGCTTCGGGAAGCGCACCGCGTATTCCGAAAGGACCTTCGAACCGTCGCCGCGGCCCAGCGCGTTCAGCCGGGGTTCGCCGAGATCTTGGCGCAGCTGCTCGAGATCACCGGCGGTGCGCCATGAATCGAGCGCCGTCATCGCCGTGTCCAGATCGATGGCGCACTGCTGGCCGGCGCGGCGCGCGGCGTCGAGGACGTCGCCGAGACTGCCCTGCTCCGGGTCGGCGCCCAGCAGCGCGTCGCGGGCCTCCGGCGGCACGCACTGCACGCCGCCCGACAAACCGGTGCCGCGGCGATCGACGCCGATCAACGAGAACTTCTGCAGGAACGCGGGTGGCAGCCGAGCCGCCAGCCGCGCGGCGTAGAGCGAGCCCGGTTCGCCGTCGACGTCGTTGACCACCACCAGTGGAATCGGCCCGGTGCCCGCCTTCAGCACGAGGATGCGCGCGAGCAGGTTCTGGGTGTCGTCCGGCGCGTCGAGCTGCGTGGTCATGCGCGCGCACGTGAAGTGCACCGAGGTGGTCACCGCAGGCGAGCCCAGGCGGGCGCGGGTGTCGGCGTCGCAGTCGGTCCAGCGCAGCGACGCACCCCGCGGCGCCGTCAGAGGTGGCAACGGCACGGGCGCAGAACTCGGAGGCGCGGGTGTGGTCGCGCCACCGTCGTTGTCCACCACCGCCGGACGCACGGACGGTCCCGTCGTGCAGCCCGCGACCATGAGAGCGCCCAACAGCGTCCCCAGCACTGCCCCCATGACCCGAGCACGCGGACGGCGGGTCGAACGGCGGCGCACGGGCGGGTCCTCACATCTTGCGGTGGCGATCACGGTCCCTCGAGCTTGGCACGACCGGTGTGGGACGGCGGTTAGCGGGTCCGCACGACCTCGCCACGGAACACCGCGGCCAGGTCATAGCGCGCGGGCTCGTCCAGCTGCGCGTAGCCGCACGAGGCCGGCTCCCGGTCCGGCCGCCAGCGCACGAACTGCGCCGTGTGCCGGAACCGCGCCGGGTCACCACCCTCGGTGTGCTCGTACGACACCTCGACCACGCGCTCGAGCCGCAACGGCACCCACGGCTGCTCCTTCGACCGCCACCGCGTGATCCCGCCCGGGATCCGCTGGCCCTCGCGCACGGCGTCGCCGACCCACGGGTGTCTCTCGCCGTCGGTGATCAACGGCGCCAGTTCCTCGGCCAGCTCTCGCCGTCGCTTCACCGGGAACGACCCGACGACCCCGACGTGGTGCAGCAGCCCGTCCGCGTCGTACAACCCGAGCAGGAACGAGCCGACGGCCTCGCCCGGTTCGCCGTCGACGTGCCAGCGCAGCCCGGCCAGCACACAGTCGGCCGTGCGGGAATGCTTGTACTTGAACAAAACTCGCTTGCCCGGCGCATACGGTTCGTCGAGCGGCTTGCCGATCACGCCGTCGAGCCCGGCGCCCTCGAACAGCTCGAACCAGTGCCGCGCCGTTTCCGGATCGGTGGTGGCGGGCGTGAGGTGCACGCCCTCACCCGCGATCCGCTCCAGCCGCGCGCGGCGTGCCGACGTCGGTTCGTCCACGAAGGACTCCGCGCCCAGCGCGAGTACGTCGAACGCCACGAACTCGGCCGGCGTTTCCTTCGCGAGCAGCTGCACGCGAGAATCGGCCGGGTGGATGCGCTCGGTCAGCGCGTCGAAATCCAGCTTGCCGCCGCGGCCCACCACGAGCTCGCCGTCGAGCACGACCTGCTCCGGCAGTGTCGCCAGCAGCTGCTCGACGACCTCGGGGAAGTAGCGGTTCAGCGGCTTTTCGGCCCGCGACTGCAGCGTGATCTCCGCGCCGTCGCGGAACACCAGGCAGCGGAACCCGTCCCACTTCGGCTCGAACAGCAGCCCGCCGGAGTCGGGGATCGCCTTCGCCGGTTTGGCGAGCATGGGTTTGATCGGTGCCTGCACGGGAAGGGCCATGGGGCATTCTGTGTGAAACCCGCGGTCGGCGCACGCGTGCCTGGCCGGTCGCGTCGGGTTCAGTCGGGCCGAACGTCGATGACGTGCACGGTGACCGCCGGAGGCCGTGCTCGCAGGAGCCGGGCGAGTTCCTCGGTCACGTCGTGCTGGAGCCGGCCCGCGGCCTCGTCCGCCGCGACGCCGTCGCGGACCGTGGTCAGCACCTGAAGCTGACCGTTCTCGAGCGCGACGGCCGAGACCGTGATGCCGTCGACGTCCGCGGCGCGGTCCGTGGCGACGGAGCGGGCGAGGCGCACGAGCGCCGGCTCCGAAACGGACACGGGGCCGCCGGAGGTGGACAGGGTCAGCGGTGGGCCGTGGCGTTCCTCAGCGAGCGAACGAAGCACGCGGTCGACGAGGCCGGGCGGCGTGGCGACCGGGCGACGGGCCGCGGCGCGCACCAGCGCCCAGCGGGGATCCCCCTCGGGATCACCAGGGCCACCGGTGGCCTCGTCGTTCATCGCCGCTCCCTCAACTGGCCGAGCAGCGCCACCCTGGCCCGGTGCAGGCGCGAACGCAAGGCCGGGATCGAGACTTCGAGTACTTCGGCCACTTCTTCGTAGCTGAGACCCTCCAGCTCGCGCAGCACGAGCGGCACCCGCTGCGCGACGTCGAGCCGGGCGATGGCGCGCAGTACCTCGTCGACCTGTTCGGCGCGCACGACCTGACGCTCCGGCGAGCCGTCGTCGGTGGGGACTTCGTGCGGCGGCACGGTTTCGATCGGGACCGTCGGCCGGTTGCGGCGCACCAGGGCCAGCGAGCCGTTGGCGACCACGCGGTACAGCCAGGTGGACACGGCCGATTCGTGGCGGAACGTGCCGAGCGAGCGCCACGCCGCAAGCCACGCCTCCTGGACCACGTCCTCCGCTTCGGCAGGGCTCCCGGTGATGCGCAGGGCGACGCGGTACATCATCGGCGTGTGCCGGCGCACGAGCGTGTCGAACGCGGCGACCTCCCCGGAGACGGCGGCCGCGACGAGCGCCTCGCTGTCGGCCATCAGCCGCGGCCCCGCCGGTAGCGCAGCAGTGTGAAGCCGTCCTCCACGAGTACCGACGCGAGGTCGAGCCGGCGCGGCACCGCCGCAGCCGGGCCCGCCGCGATCCGGCTCGCCGCCCCGCCCACGAGCAACGGCGCGACGGTGAGGCACAGCTGGTCCACGAGGTCGTTGGCGATCAGCTGGGCGAAGAGCCCGGGTCCGCCTTCACAATCCACGCGCCGCAGCCCGCGCTCGGCCAGCATCGCCAGCGCCCGCGGCAGGTCGACCTCGTCGTCGCCGGCCACCAGTACGTCGGCGCCGGCCTCGGCCACCGCGGCGGTGTCGGCTTTCGCGGTGGTCACGACCAGCGGCGGGACGCGGGTGTCGGTGAACAGCGGGGCGGCCGGATCGAGGCCGGCAGTGCGCGTGACCACGGCGACCGGCGCCGCCGGCGCGAGCCCGAGCCGGGCCCGCCGCGCGCTGCGGACGGCCGTGGTGCGGGTGCCGCGGTAGTTCTCGGCGCGCGCGGTGCCGCCGCCGACGAGGACGACGTCGGCCAGGTCGCGCGCCAGCAGGAACACCCGCCGGTCGGCCGGGTGTGACAAACCCTTCGACAGCTCGTCGACCGCCACCGCACCGTCGGCCGATGCCACGAAGTTGACCTGCACGAACGGTTCGCGGAGGTGCTCGGGGTAGGCGTAGACGCGCTCCAGGTCGTCGTCGGACAGTTCGGTCCCGTCCGGTGATGGTGGCCACACGCTCCGCACGTCACCTATCCCAGCACGGGCCCGGACCTCGCCCCGACCGGGGGATACGCGGGTGCGGGCACCACGTCGGGCCGTGGACGGCACGCGGTTAGGCTCTGCGGCTGTGCCCGCTGCTGCCCTGACAGACCGGTTTCCCGAGCTCGGGGCCGACGAGCTGATCGCTTCCCTGGTGCCGCCGCCGCGGTTCGGCGATGCGCGGTTCTCGACCTACCTGCCCAACCCCGACGAGCCGAGCCAGGCCGCCGCCGTGGCCGCGTGCTCGGCGTTCGCGCGGCGGATCGGCGTGCGGCCGGCGAAGAAGTCGCGGCTGCGCTCGCTCTTCGGTGGCGAGGCCGTGCCGGCCGGGAAGATGGGGCTGTACCTCGACGGCGGATTCGGTGTGGGCAAGACCCACCTGCTGGCCTCGACCTGGCACGACGCGCCTTCACCGAAGGCGTACGGCACGTTCGTGGAGCTCACCAACCTCGTCGGCGCGCTGGGGTTCGCCGAGGCCGTGCGGCGCCTGTCGGAACACCGCCTGCTCGCGATCGACGAGTTCGAACTCGACGACCCCGGCGACACCACGCTCGTGAGCCGGCTGCTGCAGGAGCTCACCGACGCGGGGGTGTTCGTGGCCGCGACGTCGAACACATTGCCCGACAAGCTCGGCGAAGGCCGCTTCGCCGCCGAAGACTTCCTGCGCGAGATCCAGGCACTGTCACGCCGCTTCGAGGTCGTGCGCGTCGACGGGCCCGACTACCGCCACCGCGGCCTGCCCGACGCGCCGCCGCCGCTGAGCGACGAGGAGCTCGACGCGTCCGCGGCCGAGCACGAGGGGTCCACTGTGGACGACTTCGCCGCGCTCGTGACGCACCTGGAGAAGCTGCACCCTTCGCGCTACGGCAAGCTGCTCGACGGTGTGCGCCGCGTGCACCTCCGGCAGGTGACGCCGGCGCCGGACCAGAACGTGGCGCTGCGGCTCGTGGCGTTCGCCGACCGGCTCTACGACCGGGCGATTCCCGTGGCCGTGTCAGGGGTTCCGCTGCCGGAGCTGTTCACCGAGGAGATGGTCGCGGGTGGCTACCGCAAGAAGTACCTGCGTGCGGTCAGCCGGCTGACCGCGCTGGCGCGCGACGCGGCGTGACGGCCCGCAGGCCGGTGATGACCGAGGTGGCGAAAAGTGTGCCGCCGGCGATGTCCGTGAAGTAGTGGTAGCCGAGGCCGATCATGCCGATCGCGGCGCCGCACAGTAGAAGCGTGCCGACGACGACCGTCACGATCTTCGGCCGCGCCAGCAGGACGAGGACCACGAGCACCGTCACCAGGCTCACCGTGTGCCCGCTGGGATAGACGAGGACACCGTCTTTCCAGCGGCCGAACAGCGGTTTGAGCACCCAGGTGTTCAGCGCGACCGCGCCGGCCGGGCCGGCGATCGCCAGCGCCGCGTCCGCCCAGCGGCGCCGGTACGCGCAGACGCCGGCGATCACGGCGATGGCGGGCAGGAGCACGTACGGTTCGGTGGGTAGCACGAGCACGTCGAACGTGGTGCGCCCCAGACCTGCGACGTCTCCCGCGACCGCCGAGTCGAGCGCACCCGGCAGGTGCCCGCCGGCGTAAACCAGTCCCAGCGCGACGGTCGCCAGCAGGCAGACGACGGCCACCACGGCCAGAACCCGGTTCACGGCCACCGAGCGTACGTGGGTGGTGGGTGGCGCCCCGGCCCCGATCTCGGCCACGATCGACCGACCACGAGCGGAGGGAGCGGGCATGCGGATCACCGTGGCCGGCGGGGGCGTCGTCGGGCTGAGCTGCGCGCACCGGCTGGCGGAGGCCGGGCACAGCGTCACGATCGTGACGGAGGGCAAGCCTGCGGAGACGACGTCGGCGGTGGCCGGCGGCTTGATCTACCCGCCGGTGGTGCGTCCGGACGAGCGCGTGGTGCGCTGGACCGCGACGACCGTCGGCGTGTACCGGTCGCTGACGGCAGCGCAAGGCATCCGGTTCCGGCCCGGCTGGATCCGGGTGCCGGGCGAGCTGCCCGACCCGGACTGGCTTTCCGCGATGACCGACGTGTCCCGCGACGGTTCGGTGCTCGCGTTCACCACGGCGATCGTGGACACGCCCGTGTACCTCGCGTGGCTGGCCGAGCAGGCGGCCGCGCTCGGCGTGCGCACCGAATACCGCACAGTCACGGCGCTCGGCGACCTCGACGCCGACGTCGTCGTGAACGCGACGGGCCTCGCCGGCGGCGGGCTGGCCGGTGACGACACGCTGGTGCCCGTGCGGGGACAGGTCGTGCACCTCGCAGACCCTGGCCTCTCGTCGTGGGCCGTGGACGAGGTCGACGGCGAGCTCGCCTACGTGATCCCGCACGGCCGCCACGTCGTGTGCGGCGGCACGGAGGAGATCGGCCGCGGTGACTTCACGCCGGACCCGGCCACCGCGGCCGCGATCGTGCGCCGCTGCCGGGCGCTCGAACCGCGCTTGGCCGACGCGGCCGTGCTGGGCACGCGGGTCGGTCTGCGCCCGGGACGGCCGAGTGTCCGTCTGGAACGCACCGGCGACATCATCCACTGCTACGGCCACGGCGGCGCGGGCATCACGCTCGCGTGGGGCTGCGCGGACGACGTGGTGTCGCTGGTTGCCTAGGGTCGTGAGTGTTGCGGCCGGTCA
>DASZNR010000175.1:0-14795 GCA_035551175.1 Amycolatopsis sp.
GGGGGGGGCCACGGGCAAACCCCGGGGCCACCCCGCTGTCATCGGAAGGTCAGCGACCCTGTGGCGGCGGGCCACCCTGGGGACCGCCGAACGGGCCTTGCTGCGGGAACGGCCCCGGCCCGCCACTCTGCTGCTGCGGCGGGCCCTGGTACGGGGCGGCCGGCGGCGTGGGGGGCTGCGGAACCGGCGGCGGCGGGGGCGCCTGCTGCTGGGCGCCCGGGGGCGGCGTGGTCGGCTGCTGCGGCCGTTCGGGCGGGGCCGGGGGCTCGTCGTCCTCGCCGGCGCCCGCGCCGAGGGCCGGCGTGGCACCGCCGATGGCGCGGCGGGGGTGCTCGGAACCGAGCGGGCCCTCAACCTCCTTGCGCGCCACCGCTTCCGCGGCCGCGACCGCCTCGGCGACCTTCGGGTCACTGGAGGTGTCGAACCAGCCGGCGACTTCGTCGTCGTCGAGGTCGGGCTTGGGCGGGGTGTCGTCCTTCGGCGGCTCGTAGCGGAACACGCCGTCGTCGCCCGGAGCGCCGAGGGCGCGGGCAAAGCCTTCGAGGGCCTTGCCGTAGTCGCTCGGGATCATCCAGACCTTGTTCGCATCGCCCTGCGCCATCTGCGGCAGAGTCTGCAGGTACTGGTACGCCAACACTTCGGGTGTCGGGCGGCCGGCCTTGATGGCGGCGAACACCTTCTCGATGGCTTTCGCCTGGCCCTGGGCCTGCAGGTAGCGGGCGGCGCGCTCACCCTGCGCACGCAGGATGCGGGACTGCCGTTCGGCCTCGGCCGCGAGGATGGCCGCCTGCTTCTGGCCTTCCGCGGCGAGGATCTGGCTCTGCTTCTGGCCTTCCGCGGTCTTGATCGAGGACTCCCGCTGACCTTCCGCCGTGAGGATCATCGCGCGCTTCTCCCGGTCCGCGCGCATCTGCTTCTCCATCGAGTCCTGAATGGAGGGTGGTGGCTCGATCGCCTTGAGCTCCACGCGCGCGACGCGGATTCCCCAGCGGCCGGTGGCCTCGTCGAGCACGCCGCGCAGCTGGCTGTTGATGGCGTCGCGGGAAGTCAAGGTCTCCTCGAGGCTCATGCCACCGACCACGTTGCGCAGCGTGGTGGTGGTGAGCTGTTCGACGCCGATGATGTAGTTGGAGATCTCGTACACGGCGGCGCGCGAGTCAGTGACCTGGAAGTACACGACGGTGTCGATGTTCACCGTCAGGTTGTCCTCGGTGATCACCGGCTGCGGCGGGAACGACACGACCTGTTCGCGCAGGTCGATCCGCGCGCGGACCTTGTCCAGAAACGGCACCAGGAACGTCAGGCCGGGCGAGGCGACCGTGCGGAACCGGCCGAGGCGCTCGATCACCGCCGACTGGGCCTGTGGCACCACCATGATCGCCTTGACCACCGTGATGATGACGAACAGTGCCAGTAGCGCGACCACGACGATCGCTATTGTCGACAAGAGTGTTTCCCCTTACCTAGTACCGTTTTCCGACTTGCCAGGGCTCATGACAAGACGTCCACCACGGCGGTGGCGCCCGAGATCTCGACCACGGTGACGCTGGTACCGGGCGCGATCGGCGGCTGGGACTCGTGCACCGCGCGCGCGGACCACACCTCTCCCCCGATCTTCACCCGCCCGGTATCGAAGTCCACTGTGGACACCACGACGGCGCGGGCGCCGACGAGCGCGTCCGTGCCCATGCGCACATGGGGGCCGGCGAGGAAGCGGCGCTTGAGCGCGGGGCGGGCGAGCACGATCAACGCCACGGAGCTGACGGCGAAGACCGCGACGTCGATCAGCGGATTGCCGGTGAGCGCCTCCGACCCGGCACCCAGCAGCGCGGCGATGCCGAGCATGATCAGCACGAAGTCACCGGAGATGACTTCCGCGATCATCAGCACGATGCCGATGATCAGCCAGATCAGTGCCGCTGCCATGTGCTCATGCTCTCAGACCGCGCCGGTTCGCACCGGGCAAGTGACTCGCCGTGACCCACGCGTGACCTCGCTTGAAGCGGACATAACCGGCCGTCACTCTTCGTGTTCGGGAGGTTCGGTAACGAAGTCGATGAGCCGTTCGACGGCGCCGATGAGCGGGGTTTCGAGATCGCGGAAACTGCTCACCGCCGCCAGCACCCGCTGCCAACCCTCGTACGGTTCGCCCCACCCGAGCGCCTCGCAGATCCCGACCTTCCACTCGGTGCCGCGAGGAATCCGCGGCCACGCGCGGATGCCGACCGCGGCGGGCTTCACCGCCTGCCAGATGTCCACGTACGGGTGACCGGTGACGAGCACCTGCTCGTCGTGGATCTGCGCGACCAGGCGGGATTCCTTGCTGTTCTCGACCAGGTGGTCCACGAGCACGCCGAGCCTTCGGCCGGGCCCGGTGCCGAATTCGGCGATGCGGTCGGCGAGCACGTCGACACCGTCGAGCGGCTCGACCACCACGCCTTCCACCCGCAGGTCGTGGCCCCACACCCGCTCGACGAGCTCGGCGTCGTGCTTGCCCTCGACCCAGATCCGCGAGTCGCGGGCGACTCGCGCCTGCAGCCGCTGCACCTTCACCGAGCCGGACGCCGACACCTGCCGGACCGGCGCCGCGGCCGCGCGGGCCGGCACCAGCGTGACGGGTTTGCCCTCCAGCAGGAACGCCGCCGGGGCGAGCGGGAACACCCGGTGGCGGCCCTTGGCGTCCTCGAGCACGACGTTGCCGTACTCGATCTTCACGACGGCACCGCAGAATCCGCTCGCGGGATCCTCCACCACGAGGCCTCGCTCGGCGGGCACCTCCGGCACCTTGCGCCTGCGTGGTCCGGCGAGCACGTCGTCATAGGAATGTGAGCGCACGGCGCAGCACACTATCGGCGCCGTGCCCACCCTGTCGTGGCGCCGCGCCGGAAGCCGGTCGGCTGCTCCCGGCCGCAGCGCGAGCGGGGAGACTTCCTGCGGGGTCGCTGTGCCGCCTGTCCTGCGCGACCGGCGGTGTTGGGCCGGGTCAGGCCGGACTCGCGTCGATCCCGGTGCACCTCACCGGGCGAGCCGCAGGACGGCGGCGGTGAACGGCGAAGGTCCGGTTCGACGCAGGGGCCCCAACGCGACCAGCGGGGCGAGGGCGATGCACCACGCGCGGGTGCGGGTGGCATCCGGGAGGAGAGCAAGGCCGTCGTCGAGAGTGCCACCGGCGGACGACATCGGCAGGTACGCCCAGTCGACGGCGTCGAACGCGGGGTCGCCAGCGCACGGGCGGGGGTCGAGGCGACGATGCCGCGGTCCGCGCCCGCATCGAGGACGTTGCCGGGGTGCAGGTCGCCGTGGACGTGCGGGACGGGACCGCTGACGGCGAGCGCTGCGGCGCGGGTGCGGCCGACGTCGAGCACTGGCAAGGGCAGGTGGGCTTGCGCGGCCGAACCGCGCAGCCGGCGTTCGGCGAGGTCGAACATGGTGTGGATTCGGTCGAGCTGGGTGGGCAGCGTCGCGGGCGCGGGGACCCGGTGGATTTCGGTGATCAGGTCGCGGACCTGGTCCCACGGGATCGGGGCTTGGTCCAGCGTCGTGCCGGGGAGGAGGCGTTCCAGCAGGATCGCGCCTTCTCCGAGGTCGACGTCGAGGATCTGCACGACGCACCGCAGCCCGGTCCACGCGTGCAGCGCGGTGGACTCTGCGGTGGTGACGGCCGGATCGGGGCAGAGTTTCAGGACGCGTGGCCCTTCGGGGCTCGCGCACAGCAGGGTGCGGCCAGTGTTGCCCGCACGGGCCTCGAGGATGGTCAGGTGCCAGCGGGCGGCCAGGCGGGCGACGAGCGCGGGCAGCGCATCGCACCACCGTTCGACGGCGGGGCCGAATCGGTCGACGAGCCGGGCGCGTGCCGCGGTGTCGAGCGCGTGGTTCAGAACAGCGGCCACGGGATGGCGCGCCAGTCGTCACCCGGCTCCGGAAGGACGGCTTCGGCGAGCAGGATGTCGGTGCGGTTCTCCAGCGCGCGGATTTCGAACGTCGTGAGGTGCTCGCCGAGGTCGACGCCGAGCTGCCCGTCGAGGTCCGAACGCAGCTTCCGGAGTTTCTCGGTGGCTTCGTCGCCGAGGGGCTCACCGATCCAGCCCCACAGCACGGTCCGCAGCTTCGGGTCGGTGTGGAGGCAAATGCCGTGGTCGACGCCGTAGACGCGGCCGTCGGTGCCGGCGAGCAGGTGCCCGCCCTTGCGGTCGGTGTTGTTCACGACCACGTCGAGCATCGCGAGCTCACGCAGGCCGGGGTCGTCGGCGTGCACAAGTACGGCGGGGTCACCGAGGCGGTCGTGCGCGTGCAGGACCGTGCGCCAGCCTTCGGGCACTTCGTCGGGGGCGCAGACGTCGACGAGCTCCACCTCTTCGGCCGTGTCCACCCACAGCTGCACCATGCCGGGTCCGAACGGGCCGTCGCGCAGCACTGTCGGCGGGATCGCGCCAAGGCCGCTGCGGTCGGCGATCATCGCGGTCGCGACCTCGCGGCCGGCGAGGGTGCCGTCGGGGAAATCCCACAGCGGCCGCTCGCCCGACACCGGCTTGTACACCACGCGGCCGGTGACGCCGTCGAGTTCGATCGCGCAGAACAGGGTGACGTTGGACGCGTCGACGAGCCGGCCTTCGACGTCGATGCGCCCGTGGGTGACGAACTCACGGGCGGCGGGATCCGTCGGTTCGACAGGGGTGGCGGCCACGCGGTTCCTCAGTCCTCGGTCACGTCGACGTCACGGCGGTAGCCGTTCTGGCGCGGGCAGATGTGCCCGGTGGGGTCGAGCGGCTCGCCGCACAGCGGGCACGGCTTGCGGCCGGCGTTCACGACGCGGTCGGCGCGCTCGGCGAACGCGCGCGCCGCGACCGGGGTCAGGAACACCCGCACCGCGTCGGGTCCTTCCTCGGTGTCGTCGAGCACAACGGTCTCGTCGACCTCACCCTCGGTGATCGCGAGGAGCTCGATGACGACGGCGCTGGAGTCGGCGTCCCAGCCGAGTCCCATGGTGCCGACGCGGAACTCCTCCTCCACGGGCACGCTCAGCGGGTCGACGTCGAGCTGGTCGTCGGGGACCTCGGCCGGCACGTCGGCGCCGAAGCGGTTGGCGACCTCTTCCAGAAGCGAGCCCAGGCGCTCGGCGAGGACGGCCACCTGCTGTTTCTCGATCGTCACGCTGATCGTCCTGACATCTTCCGACGCCTGGAGGTAAAAGGTGCGATCGCCGGGCTCGCCGACCGTTCCGGCGACGAACCGGTCGGGCTTGCGGAAGACGTGGATTACGCGAGACATAGCACCTCCGACACTAGGCCACGGACGCTTGATCGGCATCCGCCGCCCCTGGTTGACCGGGATTTCGGTGCGGTGCGTGTGGCTGCGGACACGCTGCGGATCGCCGTTACTCTTTCCGGGTGCCTCGGATCTCAGCGTACGGAACCTGGACCTCACCCGTTTCGGCGGCCGATGTCGCGGCGACGGGAGGTGGCGCACAGTGGCTCGCGACTGTCGGTGACGAACTGTGGTGGGCCGAGGCCCGCCCCGCCGAGGGCGGCCGCGTCGCGCTCGTGCGCGAAGTGCCCGGCGGCGGGACGGAGGACGTGCTGCCGCCACCGTGGAACGTGCGCAACCGCGTGCACGAGTACGGCGGCCGGCCATGGGTGGTGGTCGACGGCACCGTGGTGTTCACGCATTGGGCCGATCAGCGGGTGTACGCGTCGGACGCCGGTGTGGTGACCGCGTTGACGCCGGAGCCGGCCGAGCCGCAGGGGGTGCGCTACGGCGACCTGCGGGCCGGGCGCGCGGGCGAGGTGTGGGCCGTGCGGGAACGCAGCACCGGGCCACGGCGCACGGACATCGAGCGGGAGCTCGTGGCGATCCCCGTCGACGGCTCGCCCGAGCGGGTCCTCGTGACCGGGCACCGGTTTTTCACCTCGCCCCAGCTCTCCCCCGACGGCGCGCATGCGGCGTGGCTCGCGTGGGACCATCCGGCGATGCCGTGGGACGGCACCGAGCTGTTCGTGGCGCCCGTCGGCGAAGACGGCGTGTTCGGCGCGGCCCGCGTGCTGGCCGGTGGCCGGGACGTGGCGGTGTGCCAGCTGCAATGGGAGACGCCTGACCGGCTGCTGGCGCTGCTCGACCCGGACGGCTGGTGGAATCTGCACCGCGTGTCGCTCGACGGGTCGGTGGTGAACCTGGCCCCGGTGGAGCAGGAGTTCGGTGGCGCGATGTGGCGGCTCGGGGTGAACTGGTTCACCCCGCTCGGCGGTGGCCGGCACGCCGTGCTCGCGACGGGACGGCTCGCGGTGCTCGACGAGCGTGACGGGTCGGTGACGCCGGTCGCCGTCCCGCTGAGCGTGTGGTCGGCGGCGGGGCTGGTCGCGGTACCCGGCGGGGTCGCCGGGATCGCGGGTGGCGCGGACCGGGAAAGCGCCGTGGTCCGCCTGGATCTGGCGACGGGCACGTGGTCGGAGCTCACCCCGCAGCCGGCGGGCCTGCCCCCGAAGGAGTACCTGCCGGTGCCGCAGGAGCGCGTGTTCACCGCGGCCGACGGGTCGCGGATCCCGGCGTACGTGTTCCCGCCGGCCAACCCGGATTTCGCCGGGCCGGAGGACGAACGGCCCCCGTATCTCGTCCATGTGCACGGCGGCCCGACCGGGCGCAGTGACGCGGCGCTGGATCTGACGATCGCGTATTTCACCAGCCGCGGAATCGGCGTCGTGGCGGTGAACTACGGAGGCTCGACCGGCTACGGGCGGGCGTTTCGGGAGCGGTTGCGCGAGCAGTGGGGTGTCGTGGACGTGCGGGACTGTGTCGCTGTGGCCGAGGCGCTCGTCGCGGAAGGATCGGCCGACGGCGCGCGGCTGGGGATCCGCGGTGGCAGCGCGGGTGGGTTCACGGCGGCGGCGTCGATCACGATGACCAGCACGTATGCGGCGGCGACGGTGAAGTTCCCGATCCTGGACCTCGCGACGTGGACCGGGGCAGGTGGGGAGACCCACGATTTCGAGTCGCAGTACCTCGACGGGCTCGTCGGTCCGTACCCGGAGACGGCCGAGCGTTACCGGGAGCGGTCGCCGATCACGCACGCCGGCTCGTTGGCCGGGCCGGTGTTGTTCCAGCAGGGGCTGGAGGATCAGATCTGCCCGCCCGAGCAGGCGGACCGGTTCGTCGCGAGCCTGGCGGGTAGCGGCGTCGAGCACGCTTACCAGCGGTTCCCGGGTGAACAGCACGGGTTTCGGCGGGCGGAGACGATCGTGGCGGCGCTGGAGGCGGAGCTGTCGTTCTACGGGCAGGTGTTCGGGTTCGCGACGCCGGACGTGCCGAAGCTGGACCTGTCACGATGAAACCGCCGCGGCTGGTGGCGGGTGACACGGTGGCGCTGGTGGCGCCGTCGGGACCTGTCGAGCCGGACCTGCTCGCCGCCGCGCTGCCCAGGCTGCGCGCCTGGGGTGTGAAAGTGCGGGTCGGTGAGGCGGTGCGCTCGTCGCACGGCTACCTTTCGGCGCCGGACGAGGTGCGGGCGGCGGAGTTCACCGAGGCGTGGCTGGATCCGGAGGTGACGTGCGTGCTGGCCGCGCGCGGCGGGTACGGCGCGCAGCGGATGCTGGACCTCGTGGACTGGGCCGCGCTGCGTTCGGCAGGGCCGAAAGTGCTCGCCGGCTCGTCGGACGTGACCGCTCTGCACCGCGCGTTGGCCACCCACCTGAGCCTGGACACGTTGTTCTCTCCGATGCCGGCGTCGGCCCTGTTCGACGAGCCGGCGGCCGAGCACCTGCGGCGCACCCTGTTCGAGCCGGAGCGGACGCGCGTGCTGACCGCTCGGGCGGCTGATGTGCTCGTGCCCGGGCACGCGTCGGGGGTGCTCGTGGGCGGGAATCTGTCGCTGCTGGCCGCGGGGGTGGGCACGCCGGAGCAGGGGTCGGCGGCCGGTGGGATCGTGCTGCTGGAGGACGTGACCGAAAGCGCCTACCGCATCGACCGCATGCTGACGCAGCTGGTGCGCGCCGGCTGGTTCAGCGAGGTGCGCGCGGTGGTGTTGGGCTCGTGGGCCGGCTGCGGTGACCCGGCGCAGCTGCGCGCGCTGTTGCTGGACCGGCTCGCGCCGCTGGGGGTCCCGGTGCTCGGTGACTTCGGGTTCGGGCACGTCGCGTCGTCGCCGACGCTGCCGTTGGGGGCGGCGGCTTGCCTGGACACCGAGCGGGCGACGCTGACCCTCGACTCCCCCGCGCTGGTCTGAATCATGCGCCTGTCCGCCCACGAAGCCCGTGCGCGTTTCGCCGCTTCCCGCGTGGCGCGGCTTGCGACGGTCTCGGGTTCCGGTGTCCCACATCTGGTGCCGGTGACGTTCGCGGTGTCGGGCCCGGGTGTGCCTGACGAGATCGTGTTCGCCGTCGACCACAAACCCAAGTCCACCACCGCCCTGCGGCGCCTGGCGAACATCGCGGAGAATCCCGTGGTGTCCTTCCTGGCGGACGTCTACGCCGACGACTGGAGCAGGCTCTGGTGGGCCCGCGCCGACGGCACCGCGCGGATCATCACCGGCGACGCCCGGGCCGAGCGCGTGGCGTGGCTCGTGGCGAAGTACCCGCAATACGCGGCGCATCCCCCGGAGCACGCCGTGGTGTCCACAGTGGTCACCTCGTGGCACGGCTGGTCCGCTTCGTAACAATCCTGGCCACGGGGGGCTTGACCACGGCGCGCTGCCTGCCCCGGTGGGTCTCGTGCCCTGGTGGGTCTCGTGAGTGGCGGCGCCGGTTAGTTTAGAACCGGCACCGCCACTCACGAGACTCAGCGCGCTGGAAAGGGTGTTCGCCGAGGAGCCCTCAGGGCCGGGGTGCGTCTGAGTCGCGCGGGACGGGCGCGGCGGGAGCCGCGGGGAGGAACGTGTCCTCCCGCGGTTTCCGCCAGGCGGCGATGAGGCCGAGCGGGTCGGGGCGCAGAAGTGAGGCGGCGGCGTAGAGGCTGACCACGACGACGATCGCGATGAACCACCAGTCGTAGAGCGCCTGCTCGCCCGTCGGGTAGTAGACGAGCGTGACGAACACGGACACGGCGACGACGGCGGACAGGTTGCGCCGTTCCCAGGGGAAGGCGGAGATGAGCACGAAGCCCCACGTGAGGTACCACGGCAGGGTGGGCGGCATGAGGATCGCGACGGCGAGCAGGGTGATGGCGGCGCGGTAGACGGCCTGCGCGCCGCCGTGGCGGGCGAGCCACCATTGGCGGACGCCGAACACGACGAGACAGATCATGGCCAGCGCCCGGGCGACCGTGACGAACGGCGACGGTGACACGTTGGCGACGAGGTGCACGAGGTTGTACACGGCTTCGCCGATGCCGGTCGGGAAGTTGAGCCAGTTCGCGATCAGCTGGGGTGCTTTGAGGCCGGACCACCAGCCGAGGTTGAGCGAGCCGAGCGAAAGCCACGTGCCGGCGAGGAACACGGGCAGGAAGAGTCCGACGGACGCGGCGCCTGCCTTGAAGAAGTTCTTGGTCTTCGATTCGCCGCTCATGTTCGCGGCCCACATCCACACCAGGAACGGCAGCGCGACGGCGGCCGTGGGCTTGATGAGCATGCCGACGGTGACGAGCACGACCGCGACGACGTACTTGCGCTCGAGTGCGGCGAGGACGCCGGTGGTGAGGAAGCCGAGCATCATGAGGTCGTTGTGGGGGCCGCCGAAGAGGTGGATGACCATCATCGGGCTGGCGACGGCGAGCCACAGCGCCACGGGCAGTTTCCCGCCGAGGTGTTTCACGAGCCGTGGCAGCGCCCACAGTGTCATGCCGAGGCCGACGAGCAGGACGACGCGGGTGAGGATCACGCCGGCGATCATGTTGTCCCGCGTGATGGACACGATGCCTTTGGAGATCAGCAGGAACAGCGGCCCGTACGGGGCGGGGGTGGTCTGCCACAGCGGGTGGACGTTCTGCACGACGTTCGGCAGCACGTTGAGCTCGGCGGGGCCGTTGGCGTACGGGTCGAGCCCGTAGAGCAGCTGGGCGCCCTGGCCGAGGTAGGAGAACACGTCGCGCGTGAACAGCGGCGGCGACACCAGTAGCGGCGCCATCCAGCACGCCGAGGCGACGAGGATGGGTTTGCTGCCGATGCGCCCGGCCAGCACGTAGCGGCCGAGGCGGACCCACGCCCACACGACGAGTCCGAACCCGAGGTACAGCAGCCCGTTGGCGAGTTCGCGGCCATGACCGTAGCGGATCCACGACAGCGGACCGTGGCCGAGGACGGGGTCACGGATGAGGATGCCGCCGGCGCCGAGCGCGGCGAGCATCAGCAGTGTGGTCCCGACGGTGCCCATCGCGATCGTCCGGTACGGAAACCGTGAGGGCGCAAGGTGCTGCTCGTCCGCGGCACTGAGCACGGACGGCTGCGCGGTGTGGGTAGTGGTCGCCATTTCGATCCAGGAGATTACCGGGTGAATCTTCGCCGTAGTGCACGGGCTCCCGCTCACGGAAGGGGTTCGGTCAGGTGTTCGCCCACGTCGGGGCGCTTGACCCGGTTCGCGCGGGTGGTCCCGTTCGGACGCGCTTGCCTGGTCCGGCTCGCTCTGTCACCGGGCAGGCGCGACGAGGCGGCGGCGCAGGTCGTCAAGCGCGGCGCCGCTCACGCCGGCGGCGAGGAGGTATTCGCGGGCGTCGAACCCGTCGAGGGCGGCCAGCACGGCGCCGGTGGTTGTGGTGCCGCGCTGGGCGAGGAGTGATGCGATCAGCGAGCCCTGGTCTTCGACGCCGAGCGCGGCGTACAGGGGCTGGACGGCTTCGGTGGAGAGGGCATAGTCGGCGGCGATGGCTTCGGGCTCGACGCCGGCCAGTGACAACAGCAGGAGCGCGGTGAGGCCGGCGCGGTCGCGGCCGGACACGCAGTGGAAGAGGACGCCGCCGGGCGCGGCCCGTGCGAGGGTCTCGACGAGCTCGGCGCAGCGGGCTGCCTTGCGCTCGAGGAAGAGCGGGTAGTAGAGCGGGCTGCCGTCGAGCCCAGGGTCTCGCACGTACTCCCAGAAGTCCATGTCGTCGGCGTCGTCGATCGGGACGTTCATGCGGATCAGGCCGGGTGGTGGCGGGTCGGGCGGGATTTCGGCCGGGTTGCGCAGGTCGATGACGGTCCGGACGCCGGCGGCGCGGGCTCGGGCCCAGCCCGCGGCGGTGACGAACCGTGGGTCGGCGCCGCGGTAGAACGCGCCGCGGCGCGTGGTGCCGTCGCGGGTGGGGAGGCCGCCGAGGTCGCGGGTGTTGTGGAAGCCGTCCCAGCGGATGGTGCGGTCCACGTCAGTCTCCGGTGGGTGCGCGCTGGGCGGTGCCGCCGGGCAGCGCCGCGAGGAGGGAGCGGGTGTAGTCGTGGCGGGGGTCGAGCAGGACCTGTTCGACGGTGCCGGTTTCGACGAGTTCACCGTGGTACATCACCGCGACCCGGTCGGCGATGTTCCACGCCAGGCCGAGGTCGTGGGTGATCACGAGGGCGGCGAGGCCGAGTTCTCGACGCAGACGCAGGAGCAGGGCCAGTATCTCGCCGCGGACGGAGGCGTCGAGGGAGGCGACGGGTTCGTCGGCGACGAGCACGGTGGGTTCCAGCGCGAGCGCACCCGCGATGACGACGCGCTGGCGCTGGCCGCCGGACAGTTCGTGGGGCAGGCGGTCGAGGAACTTCTCCGGCGGGCGCAGTTCGGCGGCTTCGAGGGCGCGCAGCACGGTGTCGTGTTCGGCGGGCAGGCCGTGGATGCGGGGGCCTTCGGCGACGGCTTCGTAGACGGTGTGGGCGGGGTTGAGCGCGCTCGTCGGGTCCTGCAGCACGAGCTGGACCTGACGCCGGTAGGCGCGCAGGGCGGCGCCGCCGGACGGGAGGGGTTTGCCGTCGTGACGGACGGCTCCGGAGTCGGGTTTCTGGAGGCCGAGCAGGGTGCGGGCGAGGGTGGTCTTGCCGGAGCCGGACTGGCCGACCAGCGCGACGATCTCGTCGCGTCCGACCGTGAGGTCGACGCCGTTGACGGCGTGGATGCGTTTGCCGGTGCGGTCACGGAAGCTCACGTGCAGGTCGGCCGCTTCGAGCAGCGGGGTGTCGCCGGGCTCGGCGCGGTGTTCGGGTTCCGGGGGCAGCGGGGTGCTGGTTGCGGGCGCGAAGCGGGACACGGGGTCGCCGACGGTGGGGAACGCGGCCGCCAGCGCGCGGCTGTGGTCGTGGTGCGGATCGGTCATGAGTTCGGCGCTGGGGCGTTCCTCGACGATCTGCCCGTCGTACATCACGGCGATGCGTTCGCAGGTCGCGGCGAGCACGGACAGATCGTGGCTGATCATCACGAGCCCGATGTCCTGTTCGGCGACGAGCTTCGACAGCAGTTCGAGGACCTGGGCCTGCACGATCACGTCGAGTGCGGTGGTGGGTTCGTCGGCGATCACCAGCCGCGGCGAGCACGCGAGCGCCATCGCGATCATCACGCGCTGTTTCTGCCCGCCGGACAGCTCGTGGGGGTAGGCGCCGGCGCGCGCGGGCGGGAGATCGACCTGCCGCAGCAGTTCGGCGACGCGGGCCTTGACCTGGGTTTCGCTCAACGCACCGGCTTCGGGCGGGTGCAGGCGCAGGGGTTCGGCGATCTGCTCGCCGATGCGGCGCACCGGGTTCAACGCGTGCATGGCGCCTTGGAACACCACTGACGCTTCGGCCCAGCGCACGGCGCGCAGCCGGCCCCACCGCATGGTGGTGACGTCTTCGCCGTCGAGGAGGATTTCGCCGGTGACGTGGGCACTTCGGGGCAGCAGCCGCAGCACGCTCATGGCGACGGTCGACTTGCCGGACCCCGACTCCCCCGCCACGCCCAGCGTGCCGCCGGCGTCGAGGCGCAGGTCGACGCCGCGGACGGCGTCGATGTCGCGGCCACCGGCGCGGTAGGTGACGCCGAGGTTCTTCAGTTCGAGCAGCGCGCTCACGAGTGGTGTCCTTTGAGCCTCGGGTTCAGCACCGTTTCCAGCCCGCGGCCGACGAGGGTGAAGAACAGCACGACGAGGACGATCGCGATGCCCGGTGGGAGGAGGTTCCACCAGGCGCCGCGGCTGACAGCGCCGTTGTTGAGCGCGGTTTCGAGCATGGCGCCCCAGGAGATGGAGCTGGGGTCGCCGACGCCGAGGAACGACAGGGTCGCGTCGGCGATGATCGAGTTGCCGACGACGAGGGTCGTGTTGGCGAGCACGAGCGGCGCCACCCCGGGCAGCACGTGTCTGCCGACGACGTGGAGGTGCCCGCCGCCGAGTGCGCGGGCGCGTTCGATGTACGGGCGGCTTTCGATGGTGAGGGTTTGGGCGCGCACGAGCCGCGCGGTGCTCGGCCAGGCGGTGACGCCGATGGCGAGCACGATCGTCCAGATCCCTTGCGGCAGCACGGCCGACAGTGCGATCGCGAGCACGAGTGAGGGCAAGACGAGGAAGAAGTCCGTGAACCGCAACAGGACAGTGGACAGCCAGCCGCCGAAGTGCGCGGCGGTGATGCCGATGACGGTGCCGATGAGCACGCTGAGCACGGTTGCGGAGAAGCCGACCAGCAGGGACACCCGCGTGCCCCACATCGTCAGCAGCAGCACGGACCGGCCGTCGATGTCGGTGCCGAGCCAGAACTGCCCGTCGGGTGGGCTCAGCGGACGGCCGGTGGCTTTGGTGACGTCGAGGCCGTCGGAGTTGCCGAGCACGGGCAGCAGGAGAGCGAGCAGCACGGTGAGCACGAGCAGCACGAGGCCGGTGAGCGCAGCTTTCTGGGTGGCGAATTCGCGCCAGGTGCGGGCGATCCCGGCGCGGCGTCGGCGCCACGCGATGGCGCGCGGGGTTTCGGTGAGTGTGCTCATGCGGTGCGCACCCTCGGGTCGAGCACGCGGTAGAGCAGTTCCGCGAGCAGGTTCATCAGCACGACGGCGCTGGCGAGCACGACGAAAACCCCTTGCAGGACGGGCAGGTCCGGGCCGTGGAGGGCGTCGTAGGTGAGCTGGCCGAGTCCGGGCCAGCTGAACACGGCTTCGACGGTGACCGCGCCGGAGACGACCATGCCGAACTGCATGAACACGAGCGTCACGGTGGGCAGCAGTGCGTTGGGCACGGCGTGGCGGCGGCGCACGAGGTCGTCGCGCAGGCCTTTGGCGCGGGCGGTGGTGAGGTAGTCGGCGTTCATCTCCCCCAGCAGCGACGAGCGCATGACCAGCATGTACTGCGCGTAGAACACCGCGAGCAGTGTCACGCACGGCAGCACGAGGTGGTGCAGCACGTCGAGGCCCTGGGCGAGGAAGCCGGGGCCGGCGTCGGGTGAGTGCATCCCGCGGCTCGGGAACAGCCCGCCGGTGACGACGAGCAGCAGCAGCCCGAGCCAGAACTGCGGCACCGACCACAGGGTCAGCGCGATGCCGGTCTGGGTGCGGTCGAAGAAGCTGTCGCGCTTCCAGGCGGCGCGGACGCCGAGCCACAGGCCGAGCGCGACGGCGAGCACGGTGGCGCTGCCGACGAGCAGGACCGTGGGCCACAGCCGTTCGCCGATCATGTCCAGCACGGGCCGGCGTTCGATGTAGGAGGTGCCGAAGTCGCCGCGGAAGAGGCCGGTGAAGTAGTTCCAGAACTGCGTGAGCAGGGGTTTGTCGATGCCGAGGCGGTCGCGCAGTTCGGCGATCTGTGCGGGGTCGGTGGGCCGTTCGCGGACCATGAACGCCACGGGGTCGCCGGGCAGGAGCCGGAACAGCAGGAAGCCGAGCACGATCACGAGCAGGATGCTGGCGAGGGCTTCGGCGACCTTCGTCGCGACGAACCGGAGGGTGCCGGTCCCGCCTCGGTGCTCGTCG
>DASZNR010000176.1:0-3290 GCA_035551175.1 Amycolatopsis sp.
CAAGGAGATCGAGACCACCGACTCCGACTGGGACCGCGAAAAGCTGCAGGAGCGGCTCGCGAAGCTCGGCGGCGGCGTGGCCGTGATCAAGGTCGGCGCGGCCACCGAGACCGAGCTGAACGAGCGCAAGCACCGCATCGAAGACGCCGTGGCGTCCACGAAGGCGGCCGTCGAAGAGGGCATCCTCCCCGGCGGTGGCTCGGCGCTGGTCCACGCCGTGAAGGAGCTCGAGGGCGACCTCGGCTTCACCGGCGACGAAGCCACGGGCGTCCGCATCGTCCGAGACGCCCTTACCGCGCCGCTGTTCTGGATCGCGTCGAACGCGGGCCACGAAGGCGCGGTCATCGTGAACAAGGTCCAGGAGCAGGGCTGGGGCCAGGGCTTCAACGCCGCCACCGGTGAGCTCACCGACCTGCTCGCGGCCGGCATCGTCGACCCGGTCAAGGTGACCCGCTCCGCGGTCGCCAACGCAGCCTCCATCGCCCGGCTCGTGCTGACCACGGAGTCTTCCGTGGTGGAGAAGCCGGTCGAAGAGGAACCCGAGGCCGCAGGCCACGGCCACGGGCACGCGCACTGAGGTCTTCGCCGCTTCACGGGCGGGGCGGTACTCCTTCGGGGTGCCGCCCCGCTTTTTGCGCCGGGTCAGGCCGCACTCGAGCCACCCGCCGGGAGTCGTGTCGTGAAGGCGCGTCGCTCGTCGAGCCCACGGGCGTCACCGACCTGGCCCCAGCCCCGGAACGACACCGGGGCGGTGTCCATATCGGACACCGCCCCGGCTGAGTCGGGAAGCCGCTCACGTCATGCTGAGCGCTCGTTTGTCCTGCTTGATCAGGTTCTCGCGTTCGGACTCCGAAAGCCCGCCCCAAATCCCGTACGGCTCGTGCACGGCCAATGCGTGCCGTCGGCACAGTTCGAGCACCGGGCAGGCCAGGCAGACCGCCTTGGCCCTGGCCTCACGCCGTGCCCTCGCCGGCCCCCGCTCGCCGTCCGGGTGAAAGAACGCGGCGCTGTCCATCCCCCGGCACGACCCCTCCAGCTGCCAGTCCCACATGTCTGCATTGGGGCCGGGGAGCCTGCGCGTGTCTGCCATCTTGACCGCCTCCGTCATCCGGTCGATGCCATTAGCTGCTCTGCTGTGGTGCCGATACTCCATTCGGTGCAACGGCGGTAACGTTAGAAGCGCGCCAATAGTTGTTCAAGGCCTTGCGCGCGATTCAGCCGTTAGGCATCCCCCGTAATGGTGAGCTGGGGTTTTGGCTCCGGTTGCCGTCACTGTCGGGGGCCTGGATATTGGCCGGGTGGGATCCGGAACGCGTGAAGGAGAACCCACCCTGCCGGTGGCATCGGTCGCTCGCCGGCTCGGGGTCGCCCCGTCGACCCTGCGGACGTGGGACCGCCGCTACGGCCTCGGCCCCAGCCGCCACACCGACGGACGCCACCGTCGTTACGGCAGCTCCGACATCGACCGCCTCGAACTCATGCAACGCGCGCTCTTGCGCGGCGCCTCGACCGCCGAAGCCGCCCGTTATGCGCTCGAACAGCTGCCGCGCGCGGACACGGCGCCGCCCGCCGAAGAGCCGGTCGCCCCGCCAGTGGCCGAACCGAGCGACGGCGAAGTTCCGTCGCGGCTGGCGCGCCGGCTGAGCACGGCCGCGCTGGCCATGGACGTCGGCGCAGTCCAGCGGATGCTGGCCGAAGCCCTCGACGAGCTGGGCGTGCTCGCCGCATGGTCCGGAGTGATCGAGCCGGTGCTCACGGCGCTGGGTGCGCGCTGGCGCGGGGTCAGCGCGGGCGCGGAGGTCGAGTACCTGCTGGCCGAGTGCGTCTACTCCGCGCTCGTCCGTGCGACGCCGGTGCTCGAGGTGCCCCGCAACCTGCGGCCCGTCCTGGTCACCTGTGTGCCCGAAGAACGCGACACGATGCCGGTCTACGCACTCGCCGCGGCGCTCGCCGGCCGGCGCATCGGCGCGCAGCTGTTCGGCGTGGCGCTGCCCGTGGAGGTGCTGGCGGTGGCCGTGCGGCGCAGCGTGCCCTCGGCCGTGGTCCTGTGGGCGCATCGTCGCGGCGGCGCCGATCCCCGGCTGTTCGCCCGCGTGACCCGCGGCCGTCAGCGCAGCCGGCTGTTCGCCTGTGGCCCCGGCTGGGACCCCGAGACGCTGCCCGGCAAGGTCGAGTTCCTCGCCGACCTGCCGACCGCCGCCGACCGCGTCGAACACGTTCTTGTCGGTACGGGGCGCTAGAAAGGTTTCGTGCAGCCGTCCACCCTTGCCGAGCTCGCGTTCGGTGACCTCGTGCCCCCGCCGGGCCCCGTCACCGCGCCCCGCTTCGCGCCACCTCGGGAGCGGCTGCTGGCCGCGATCGTCCTCGGTGCACAGGGTTGCTACGCGCGCGCCGCCACCATCCTCGCCAACCTCCGCGGTGGTCCCGATCCCGTCCTCGCGTCACTCGCCGCCGGCGTGCTCGCCTCCCATCGTCGCCAACTCGGCGGCCATGTGACCGCCCGGGCTCTCGACGGCGAAGCACTGGCCCGCTTGTCCACCGCTAACTCCCAGGTCAGCTGGCGAACGGCGAAGCTTCGCCCGAACCCCGACGGGCTCGATGCGCGCGGCGCCAAAGCCGACGCCTTGCTCGGTCTGGCCGCCGACAACCTCGCACTCGGCCGGATCGCCGCGGCTCGTCGGCTGGCCGCGTCGGCGGCGGTGGCGGATGACCGTTGGCGCGCCACCGTGCGCGGCGGCTGGGTGGGTGCGGAGATCGAGCTGGCGGCCGGCCGCGCCGGCGAAGCGGTGGCCCCCGCGCGCGTCGCGGCGGGAGCGGCGAGGGCGCGCGGGTCGCGGCGGCACATCGTCAAATCCGACATCGTCCTTGCCGTCGCGCTCGCGACCGCCGGAGGACCCGCGGAACGGGAGCACGCGACCGCCGTCGTCACGAACGCCGCCATGGACGCCGAAAAATACGAACTGAATTCACTTTCTTGGGTGGCCGCGCGCGTCGCTGCTGATCTCGGAGCTGGCCACGCCGACACGTATCGATTCAGAAGCCGGGAGGTGTTGCACGCAGTGTTACGACGCGCAGATCCTTGCACGATGCGGATTGCACTTGCGTCGCTGTGGGTACCCACGGAGCCGGGTTGAGCCTGCCGGAAACGCCGTTCCGGCATCCGGGCTAAGAAACTTCAAAAAAAGCCACCGGATCGTGTCAAGGTTCGGGCTAAAGCGTCCGATAGGGGAAGTGGAATGTCACCCGGCTGCAGGAAGGAAACCCCGTGACGACGGTCTTGATCTGCGACG
>DASZNR010000177.1:0-46825 GCA_035551175.1 Amycolatopsis sp.
CAGAAGTAGGCGAACGACAACAGCAGCACCCGCACGTCGCCGAGCATCCGGAACCGGCCGGCGCGGGAGTTGTGCGCTTGCACGCCGGCCCGCTCGGCCGCCAGCACCCCGTTGAGCCAGTTCCGCTGCCTGCTCGTCAGCCACTTCGCGTCCGAGGGCCGGTCGCGCAGGATGCACAGGGCGGCGATCCCGACCAGGATCGCGGGAATGCCCTCGAGCACGAACATCATTCGCCAGCCGGACAGGCCGAACATGCCGTCTGTGTGCGCCATGAGCAAACCGGTCAGCGGCGAACCGATCACACTGGACAAGGCGCCACCGAGCACGAAGTAGGCCAGCATCCGGCCGCGGTAGCGGTGCGGGAACCAGAACATCAGGTACAGCAGGACGCCGGGGTAGAACCCGGCTTCGGCCACGCCCAGCAGGATCCGCACGACGTAGAGGCTGGTGGCCCCACCGACCAGGGACGAGCAGGCGGACACGATGCCCCAGCTGACCATGATCCGGGCGATCCACTTGCGCGGGCCGACCTTGTACAGGAGCACGTTGCTCGGCACCTCGAACACGAAGTAGCCGATGAAGAACAGCCCGGAGGCCAGGCCGAAGGTGGCCGCGGACAGGCCGATCTCGTCGTTCATCGTGAGCGAGGCGATGCTGACGTTCGTCTTGTCGATGGAATTGATGAAGTACGCCAGCGCAAGGATGGGGACCAGCCGCCAGGCCACCTTGCGTACCGTGGCCTTCTGCTCTGCCTCGCTCACGGTTTCACTGCTGTCTTCATTCGTGAGTGCCATGCCTGACTCCCTTGTCATCGCATGTGGCGGGGACGGAGCGGCTTGCCGCTCCGGAGGGTGAGAGTCGCCGGGAGGAGCCCGGCTAGGTCAGGAACCGGTTGTGCAGTTCCGTCAGGTCGAGCCGGTCACCGGTGTCCGCGGCCAGCGCACAGTTCGCGCTGACCTCGTCCACCCCGGCCATCCCGACCAGTGCGCAGTCCACCTCCGGCGTCGAGAGCACGAACTTGACGGCGAGCCGGTTGATCCGGTCGACGGGGAGGTCGGGGAACTCCGCGCGCAGCAGCCTCGCCAGCACGCCGGAGGTGGCGGTGCGCATGCTCAGCACACCCATGCCGCGCGCCTTCGCCAGCGGGATCACGCCGAACGGGGCCCGCTGGTAGTCGCAGGCACCCTGGTAGATCGCGTTGTAGGCGACCTGGAGGGTGTCGAAGGTGCCCGATTCGACGAGCTTTTCCAAGCCACCGCTCGGGGTTTCCGCCGTGACGCCGACCGCCCGCGCCCGGCCGTCGGCGCGCACCCGCCGGAGCCACGCCGCCGGCTCGCCGAGCAACCAGTCCGCCTGCCCGCCGGACCAGGTGGAACCGTGCACCTGCAGCACATCCACGTGACCGGTGCGCAGCCGCTCGAGACTCCCCGACAGGCTCGCTTCCCATTCGAGGGGTCCCTCTCCCGGACGCATGTGCAGCTTTGTGGACAGCACGATGTCCTCGCGCGCCCCGGACAGCACAGCGCCGTAAAGGGATTCCGAACGTCCGTTGCCGTAGCCGGGTGCGGTGTCGAACAACGTGACGCCGAGGTCGAGCGCGCGGGCGAGCGCTCGTTCCGCCTGGTCGGTGAACGCCGAGCTGTCCCGGTCACCGGGGCTGAGGTACTGCGGGATGCCCACCACCGCGCCGCCGAATCCCAGTTGAGATACCGAAATCCCGGTGCCGCCGAGCGTCCGCCTCGGCATCGCCGTGGCCAGGGTCATCGATTCACCTCCGGCAACGCACCGGCCAGCACCTCGTCCAGGTATTGGCGCAGCGGCCCGCGCCCGGCACCGCCCCAGCCGAGCCAGCCGTGCAACAGCCGTCCGGTGAGCCGGTTGTCCAGTGGCAGCCCGTACGGCCAGGTGGGCGAAGGCTTGGCGACCTCGAACGCGAATGGGTCGAAAGGCAGCCTCAGTTCGGTGATCTCCCGCCGGGGCCGGTCGAAGACGAGTCGCTGCGCGTTGCCGGAGTAGAAGTCCGCTGCCTGCTCCGCGTCGGGCTCGAACCGCTCGATCCAGCGCATCGCGGTCGCGATCGGTTCGTCGCGCCAATGCAGCACGGGCGCCTCCGACCCCCACAGCAGCCGCCGCCAGCCCACGCGCTCGATCAGCGCGGCCGTCCAGTCCTGCATGAGCGGCGGGTCGAACAGTCCCTGCCGGGAACAGATCACCGCGAACCGCTCGTGCGCGAACAACTCGGCCGTGGCTGGATACCGGCGAAAAAGCTCCTCCGGATCGACCGGCCCGGCGAAGTGGCCGCCGAGCACCAGCGCACCGGGGTTCCGGCCGAGGTAGGACAGAAGTGCCTCGGCGCCAGTGTGCAGACCTTGCTCACCGCAGACCAGCGCGACGGCGTCACCGAGCGCGTCGAGTGTCCAAGACCGCTCGGCGACGTCCTGGCCGGAGAGCCGCAACCCGTCGAACCCGGCCTCCAACTGGGCGCGGATTCCCTTCTCCACCTCACCCCGGTCGGCGCCGAGCGGTAGCCCGGCAGCGCGGATGCGCTCCGGTGCCAGGCGCAGCGCCCGGTGCACCTCCACCAGGTCCGGGCAGGTGGTGAACGGGCAAGCGACCGCCTTGCCGATCCCGGCCGAATCCATCACCACCAGCGCATCCGACGCACTCTGGAAGCGCGGAAGTCCAATGTGGAGGTAACCGTCGATCACCACGCCCGGCCGCCCAGCAGCTTCCGGGCCGCCGCGCGCACGGAATCGGGATCACCGCCGGGCGCTCGCGCTCGCACCGCCATCGGGTGCCCGGTGGCCTCGGCCGCGGCCTTGAGCGCGAGGATCGGTGGCGAGGAAAGCCCGTACACACCGAACAGTGCAGTCAGCTCGGCCAGGGCGGCCGCCAGCCGCTGCCCGGGTTCGCGCACCTCCCGGTGGATTTCCAGCAGCAGGTCCGCACAGAAGTTGGCCATGCCGCTGATCGCGCCGTCGGCGCCGGCGTGCAACGCGGCGGGAAGCAGGTCTTCGAAGCCGGTCACCATCCGGAAGTCCGGCCGTTCCGCCTTGACCGCCGCCACGACCGAGGTGATCTCGAACAGGTCGCGTACGGTGAGCTTGACCCCGGCGACGTTCGGTTGCTCAGCCGCCAGCCGGCGCAGCACCGCGACGGGAATCTTCTGTCCGGTCAGCGCCGGATAATCATACGCGACCACGGGCAGCGACGAAGAAGTCGCGATTGTCGCGAAGTAGTCGTGGATTCCGTTTTCGTCGAGTTTCCAGTACAGCGGTGGGAGCACGAGTGCCGCATCGGCGCCGGCTGCCTTCGCGTCGTCGATGTGCCGCAGCGTCTGCGTGAGCGAGAGCGCCGTGACGCCCGCGAGAACCGGCACTCGCTCGCCGGCTGCCTCCGCGGTGGTGCGGACGATCTCCGCGCGCTCCACCGCGGAGAACTCACAGAACTCGCCGGTCGTGCCCAGCGGGACGACGCCGTGCACACCGGTCTCGACCAATCCCGCCGTATGTTTGTGCAGCGCATCGAGATCGGGCCGCGCGTCGTCGGTCAATGGGGTCAGTAGGGCCGCCCAGACACCCCTTAGGTGTGCCGTGATGTCCACCGCGCCTCCCTTTTACATATATGAATCTCTTTCGCCCTCGTGAAGTATCGTATGCTCGGTCACACCCCGCACACAAGGCCCTCGTTCCCGCGTCCGGCGCGGAAACCCCGGCCACGATGAAAGGATCGGTCCCGGTGCAGCACGTTCGGCTCGGCACGACAGGACTCCTGGTTTCCCGGCTCTGCCTGGGCACTATGACCTTCGGTTACCAATGCGACGAAGCGGATTCCTTCGCAATCCTCGACACGGCCGCGGAGGGCGGGATCACGTTCCTCGACACGGCGGACAGCTATCCCCTCGGCGGTGGCGCCGAGCGGAAGGGCCGCACGGAGCAGATCATCGGCAAGTGGCTGCGCGGTAAGCGGTCGGACTTCCTCGTGGGCACCAAGTGTTTCGGCGTGATGGGCGAGCGGCCCTGGCAGAAGGGCCTGTCCCGCAAGCACATCCTGGACGCCATCGACGATTCGCTGCGCCGACTGGGGACCGACTACGTCGACCTCTACCAGCTGCACTTCCCCGATCCCGAAACCCCGCTCGACGAGAGCCTGGCAGCACTCGACGACGTGGTCCGGTCCGGGAAAGCCCGGTATGTCGGATGTTCGAACTTCCCGGCCTACAAGGTGGCCCGGGCGCTGGGGCGCAGTGAACTGCACGGCTGGCCCAGGTTCGACTCCGTGCAGCCGCGGTACAACCTGCTGTTCCGCGAGATCGAGCGCGAGCTGCTCCCGCTCGCGGCCGAGGAGGGTCTGGGCGTGATCCCTTACAACCCCATCGCGGGGGGAATGCTGACCGGGAAGCATCGCCAGGAGCAGATCACCGAGTCCAGCCGGTTCACCCTCGGTGAGGCTGGGCGGCTGTACCAGGACCGCTACTGGCACGACCGCGAGTTCGCGACGGTGGAGAAGTTGCGCGCGCTCGCCGCGGAGGCCGGGCTCGGCCTGACCACCCTCGCGGTGGCGTGGGTGCTGGCGAACCCGGCCATCACGTCACCGATCGTGGGCGCGAGCAAGCCGGCTCAACTGACCGACAGCCTGGCCGCGGTCGACCTCACGCTCGACGCCGACCTCAAAGCCGCCCTCGACGAGCTCACCGCCGAGTACCGCCGGGGGGACGCTCCTCGCTGAGGCGTCAGGCCTGTCCTGGCATCCAGGACAGGCCCACGCCGGACCGTTCGGTTGCGGCCGCGACGGCCGCGGCGATGGGAAGTGTAATCGGACGACGAATTCGAGCGAACCGGTGGAACAGTCCACAAAGGACTGCTGTGAGTGTGCGGGCGGTTGTGCTGCTGGATTCCGTAGAAGAACACGGCGTGGTGCAGACGGCCGTGTGCACCGAGGTTGTCGCGCGGGATCGCGACCTCGTGGCCGAGGATGATGGTGCTCATACGCACCGAACTCGACGTTCCGTCGACGACGCGCTCGCGGGGTCTCGAAGCCGAGGTAACGCTAGAGGAACTCCTTGACCGCCTCGGTTTTCTCACGCGGTTCGGCGCGGTCTCGTGGTGGCGGATGACCGGTGGGTGGGGTCCGACCGGTCAACGATGGTGGTGGTTGACATGGCGCAGACCGAGTAGCGCCAGACCGAAGAGCACGAGTACCACCATCGCGATCACGAGTTGGTTCATTCGAGCCCCTTCGCCCGGGTGTGCCTCTTCAGGAAAGTACGAAATAGCGCAGCCAGAGGTACGGCGCTGCCACGAGAACGGTGATCACGGTGACGACGGCGCCCTTCTTCGTGAAGTCCCAGAAGGAGATCGGTGAACCCGATCGAGCCGCGATGCCGAGCATGACGACGTTGGCGCTGGCGCCAACCGCGGTCAGGTTGCCACCGAAATCGGCGCCGAGCGCCAGCGACCACCACAGTGCTTGGGAATGCGTGGCGTCGGGGATGTCCTGCGTGAGGACCAGCACGAGTGGGCTCATCGTGGCCACGTAAGGGATGTTGTCGATCACCCCGGACAGCAGCGCCGAAACAGCGAGGATCAGGAACACGGCGAGGAGCGCATTGCCGCCGGTGGCCTCGGCGGCCAGTTGCGCCAGAGTACCGATCACCCCGGTCTTGACCAGCGCGCCGATCATGACGAACAACCCGGCGAAGAACAGCAGAGTTTCCCACTCGACGCCGGCGAGATAGTGCTGCGGCTGGCTGCCGGAGACGAGCACGAGCACCCCCGCACCAAGCAGCGCGACGACCGACGGATCGAGGTGGATCACCGAGTGCAGCACAAACCCGGCGAGAACGAAAACCAGCACTACGCCCGACTTGAGCAGCAGCTTCGGACGCTGGATCGCTTCGCGTTCCTCGAGGGCCATCACGTCGGCGACCCGCGCGGGATCCACGGTGAACGAACCGCGGAACAACCACGGCAGCACCAGGATGAGCACTGCCAGTTCGAGCGCGACGATCGGCGCCAGATTGAGCATGAAGTCGTTGAACGTCAGGCCCGCCCGACTGCCGATGATGATGTTCGGCGGATCACCGATGAGGGTCGCCGTTCCGCCGATGTTGGACGCGAAGACCTCCGCGATGAGAAACGGTGCGGGTGTGATGCCGAGTCGGTCGCAGACCAGTAGCGTCACCGGGGCGATCAGCAGCACAGTCGTGACGTTGTCCAGGAATGCCGACGCGGCCGCGGTGATCAGCACGAGCAGGATCATGATCCGCAGCGGGGAGCCTTTGGCCCGCTTGGCGGCCCAGATCGCCACATACTCGAACACACCGGTGCGCCGGAGGATCCCGACGATGATCATCATCCCGAGCAGCAGGAAGATGACGTTCCAGTCGATGCCGGTGTCCTCGGAGAAGAACGCGTCGGCGGAACCGCTGACCCCGGCGGCGAGCACCACACCGGCGCCCGCGAGCGCCGTGACCATCTTCGGGATCTTCTCGGTCGCGATGAACACGTAGGCGATCACGAACACGGTGACCGCGATGATCGTGCTCATCGCGCCACCGGCCGGTTCAGCGCAGCGCGAGCTCCAGCAGGCGAGAGGCCGACACGACGCCGAGCAGCGTCCGGCCGTCCATCACCGCGACCAGCGGACAACGCAGCCGGGCCATCATGGCGGCGACCTCCACCACGGTGTCGTCCGCGTTCGCCCGCGGCAACTCGGTGGGATCGGCCGGCAGCAATTCGCGTACGGTCCGCCCGTCGAGCTTGTCGGCTACCCGATCGGCCATCGATTCGCTCAGCACACCGGCCAGGGACGGGTCGTCCACCACGTACCCGGGCACCAGGAACTGCACCACCTGTGAGGCCGGAAGGACCGACTGCGGGCACCCGGTCGCATCGGTCACCACCAAGCCCGGAAGGCGCTGCTGGGCGAGCAACCGGACAGCAGCCAGCGCGTCGGAGTCCAAGTCGACGACCGGGTACTCCTCGGCCATCTCGGCAGCGTGCATGCGGCCAGGTTACGACGTACCGGGTGACGGCGCCGGGGCTCACGGGCCACTCCTGTCGTTTTCTTGACGCTTCGCCGGTGCCCCGGCCGGTGGGCAGATTGTCGGGTGGCTGCGCCCGCAGCAGCTTCGCGATCAGGACATCGCTCGAAACGGGTTTCGCACGGGTGAGGTGAGAGGCCACGTGAAGGATCGCCGCGACCGCCAGTGGTCCCAGCGCCCGAGGGCGCGGTTCCGCGATGAGCACCTTGAACTCCCGAAGTCGCCGGACCGGCTCGTCGCCCGGGTGGACACGAGCAGGCCGACCAGACTTCCCGGCGCTCCACCCGTAAAGATGCCGCAAGGAGCGACCAGGGGCAAACCGGTCGGGCAAATCCGGGGGGTCACTCCCCCCACTGTGTCGGTGCGCCACGGGAAGTGCCGCCGACCGAGGTGACGATCCCGCGCTGGGCCGGCTGCCACGGGGTGCTCAGGTCGTTCTCGTGGTAGAGACCGAGCCGGCCGTGTCGCTGGCTCCCTCAGGCCGGTTCGATCGCCGCGTCGATCAGCGTTTCGGCGAGTTCCTGGGCGTCGTCGAACGGGCGCCGGTCGTTGAGTGAGGTCGCCAGCGCTCGAGCGCCCTCGAACAGCACCGCGAGCTGCCGTCCCAAGACTTCGGGCCCACGCGCGCCAGCCTCGGCGGCGGTCTTGATCAGCCGCTCGGCGAGTTGTCTCTTGTGCCGCTCGACCAGTGCCGAGGCCTCCGGCATCGTCCCGGCCGCCTCGACGGCGGCGTTGTGCAAGGGACAACCGCGCACGACTGTTGCCGAAGGCGGGCCGGCCGGACGTTCGGCAAACAGTGCCAGTAGCCGCTCACGCGCGGGGAGGTCGCCGCGCTCCAGCGCGGTCTCGGCGAGCACGCCCTCGTCGGCCTCCAGCCACTGCAAGTAGGCGCTGACCAGTGCCTCCTTACTGGGGAAGTGCTGGTAGAGCGTCCTCGTGGACACGTGGGCCACCTCCGTCAGCTTCGCGATACCGGTGGCGTGGATGCCGTCGCTCGCGAACAACTCGGCCGCCGCGCGCAGGATGCGCTGCCGCGCCCCACGCCCACCCCTGGCCGCGACGGCCGTCGTCTCACTCGTTCCCATGCCACAAGTATATCGGTCGTTGTACTTCGCGGCGCGCGTCTGCTAGCCTCAAGTACAACGATCGATTTACCTCGCCTCCGATGCTCGGCTCACCCAGCGTGCCCCAGCTGTGAGTCCGCGTCTCGTCGCTCAATTGCAGGAATGAAAGGAAAAGTCGATGTTCTCCATGTCCACTCAGAACTCCACGTCAGTTCGCCATGAGGTCGTCCGGTGGTCGATCGACACCGGAACGTCCTTTGAGGACTTCCGGGCCCGATACGAAGCGGCCGTACCGGTCCTGGATCTCGCTCGGATGACGCAGTTGCGAGCCGAGCACGCGAGCTGGGACACGGTGCTCGCCGCCGCCGAGGAGAACGCGCCACACGGATTCATGCGGTTCTGGAGCACCGACGTCGGCGAACTCATGCAGCTCGCAGGCAATCGCGGGTCCTGCGCCACCTACCTCATGGGAAACCACACGATCGCCGAACGCATGTATCGCCACGACCCGGCAGTGATGCTCTACGCACCCCTGCGAACGACGATCCACCGAGACCAGCACGGCGTCACCCGATTCTCCATCGACCAGCCCAGCACCCGGTTCGCCAGCTTCGACATCGCGGACATCGCCGCCGTCGGGCTCGAGCTGGACCGCAAGGTCACCGACCTCCTGCGAATTCTCGACGTTCCCGTGCCCTCTGCTCTCACCGCAGACGTGGCAGACGTCCGGTAGAGACGTCGCAGCTTTCGCGACGAAGAACCGCGGGTGGATCGCGAATCCGTCCGGTCACACCCGCACCAGACTGGCAAGAATTGATTCATATTCACGAGAGGTATTTCATGCACGACGAGCTCCTGTCCGCAGACACCGCTCCGGTCTCCGAGATCCACAAGCTGGCCGAACTCGGTGTCGCCGAAGCAGCCGCGGCAATTCGCGAAGGCGACATCACCGCCGAGTCGTACGCCAGCGCACTGCTGAAAACGCACGACAGTACTCCGATCTCAATTCGTTCATCACGATCGAGGAATCCGCCGTGCTGGCCGCGGCGGCCGACGCGGACAAGGCGCGCGCCGCGGGCGCCGACAGCCCCCTCCTCGGTGTCCCCATCGGGGTGAAGGACAGCTACACGACCCGCGGTCTTCGCACCACACTCGGCGTTGCGACCTTGGAAGACTTCGCGCCGGCCGAAGACGCGGACGTCGTCGCCGCCCTCAAAGCCGCCGGCGGCATCGTCTTCGGCAAGAACAACCTCGTCGAAATGTCCTTCGGGCTGACCGGACACAACAAGCGCTTCGGACAGGTGAAGAACTCCTACGGCCGAGATCACGTGCCCGGAGGATCGTCCAGCGGTGCCGGAGCATCGGTCGCGGCTCGGATCGTGCCCGCGGCGTTGGGCGGCGACCCGGTGGGTTCCATCAGGGTGCCCGCGGCGCTGTCGGGCGTGGTGGGCTTCAAGCCGACCACCGGCCGGTGGCCGAGCACCGGAATCGCGCCGATTTCACACCCGCTCGACACGGCGGGCGTCCTTGCCCGCAGCGTCGTGGACTGCGCGCTGATCGATCAGGTCGTCACGAAGGACGCCGTCGCTCCCCCGTCCGATCGCGCCGAGCTGAAAGGGACGAAATTCGCTTACGCTCCCGGACACTACCTGCGGGTGATCGACCCGGAGGTCGAAGCGCATTTCACGCAGTCGCTCGAACGTCTGCGCGACGCCGGCGCCGAGATCGTCGAAATCGACCTCGGCGAAGACTTCTCCTCCTTGGCGGACAGCGTGACGTGGCGGCTCTTCTTCCGCGAGACAAGGAAATCCGTTTCCGATTTTCTCCAGGGCAACGCCTTTCCGGTTTCATTCGAGGAAATCTACAGTGAGCTCAAACCGGACCTCAAAGAAACGTGGAGCAATCTCGTCGTGCCCAACGGGCCGGGCTACCTCCCCCGGCAAACCTACGAGGAGACGCTGTCCGTCGATCGCCCGGAACTCCAGCGCCGGCTCGGTGAAGTGTTCACCCGTCGGGGGTTCGACGCACTGGTCTTCCCGACGACACCCAGCACCGCCCCGTTGATCGAACACCGACCGAAGGTCACGATCGCAGGCGAAGAGGTCAGCGAGCTGATCCTCGCGAAGAACACCGTTCCCACCAGTGGAGCCGGCTTACCGGGCATCAGCATTCCCATGGGCCTGGCCGAAAACGGCCTGCCCACCGGCCTCGAGATCGACGGCGCACACGGCCAGGACCGCCGCCTCCTCGACCTGGCGCGCCGCGTGGAAGCCGTTCTCGGCAGCCTGCCCGCGCCCGTGTGACACACCACAAGTAGGCGGCACAACCCCGTCAGCCACCCGGACGCCCCGGATCGGATTCGTCACCCGCGCCCGTGCTCATTGGCCGTGACGGCGGCGTCTCGTGCTGACAGCGAGCGATTGTCGGGTTCGGGGTAAAGCTGTGGCTGGCTCGAAGCCGCCCAGGCACCGGCGCAACCTCTCCCCCAGCACGCACGCCGGCCCGATGTTCGGAAGGATGGGCCGACAGCACGTCCATTCGTGCGGATCAGGCGAACCGGAGGGAGACGCGTCGTGCCCACGGGAAACGTCACGTCGGCGGTGACGGCGCTCGTCTCCGGCTTGGCCGGTCGGCTGGCGAGCGCTGCCCTGCCCGACCATGCGGCCGACCTGCGTCGCACACGGCCGACCGCACCCGTCACGCCCGTGGCAGCGAGCGCTGACCTGCCCGCCCTACGCCACCTGCCGGAAGCCATCCGCCTCGCGCCGACGGACGGTACGCCAGTACTGGTGCAGGCGCTGGCGTCCGCCCGGTGGACGCAGACGCACACCTACGTCCGCGATCCACCCAACGAACGCTTCCTGTCCGGCTACGCGCACTGCACCCTGCTCGGCCCTGCCGCCATGAGCCCCGTGGCCGTCGACCCCGCCGGCCTGGTCACGCTCGGCGTCCTGCTGCTGGGCCCGCACCGGCACTACCCGCCGCATTGGCACCCGGCCGACGAGGTCTACCTACCGCTCACCGCGGCTCGCTGGTCCGTCGGCGATTCCCCTTATCTCCCACGCGAACCCGGCGCGGTTCTGCACCACGCGCCCACCCGGCCGCACGCCATCCGCACCGACGCCACTCCCCTCCTCGCGCTCTACCTTTGGCGCGGTGACCTCCACACACCCGCCCGCCTCGTCGACCCACCCGACGACACCGATCGGCGTTCCGGCCCGTAGATCGTCATTCGGATTTCACGGCGAGGATCGCGGTGCCGTCGGTGATGGCCTCGACGGTGACCAGCTGTTTGACGTACATGCCGGGGATGTCGCCGGGTTCGCCCATGCACGACGTGTCAGCCAGTCCGCTCGCGTTGTTCGCGTAGAAAGCGGTCGTGCAGCCCGTCTTGACGGCGGTGCCGATGCTGGGCCCGCCCGGGAGACCCATTTGCACGTCGACGCTGTCGGCGTTGATCTTCTGGACCGTCAACGGACCCGCGTCGACGGGCGAATCGGACAAGGTGATCGTGACCGGCTGGGACACCGAGATCTCACAGTCGCCGCCGAAGCAGGCCTGGTAGTTCGTCCCGTCTTCGGCACTCGGCCGGGTCGAGGCCGGAACGGGCTCGCTGGTGGGAGCCTTGCTCTTCGTGGTGGTGTGCGGCGCGCTCGCGGAACCGGTCCCGTCCACCTGGGTGCTGCAGCCTGCCGAAAGAACCGCCGCCGCGAGCGCACAAGCCGCAAGGGCGATGTGGCGGAATGTCAGGGTCGTCATTTCACCATGATGTCCCGGCCTCGCGGGGACCCGTCCCAGTGGAACGGCCCTCAGCCGTTCACGAAGAACCCCACCGGGTGGCTACCCTCAGTACCGCCGTGATGGAGGCGGCGCGCAACGGGTCCCTCGGCGGCGACCGCACGCACGTCGGCCGACATTCGCGAGCTGTTCACCGGCCTGGAGCTGGTCCCGTCCGGCCCGGACACCGATGCCGGCATCAGCCCGCTGGTGGACTGGTGGCCGGACAGCCCGCTGATCGCCGGTGGCGTCGCTCGAAAGCCCTGACCGGTTCTCGTGCGGTAGACCTTCCGGCAGTCCGGAGGGTTTCGCGAGTCGCCGCCCGCTCTCGTGAAGCCGGCAGTGGCCTTGCCCGCGACGTGGTGGGGCTGCCGGCACGCGATGACATCAGGCCGTCGGCGTCGTCGGTGCACGGTCAGCGAGTGCCTGTGCCCGGTGCGGGCGCCGCGACCAGGACGAGAGAACGATCGCTGTCGTCGACGACGTCGAGCGAGGCGATGTCCTCGGGTCGCACTTGGGAGCGAGCTCGGACTTCGACCGGACCGGGGTAGGTCACGTGCCACGAGGACACGGTTTCGCTGGAGCCGTCTCGGGTGTGGAGCACCAGGTGGCATGAGGTGTTCGCCGGCAGCCCGGTGAGGGTCAGCTCGACCTGGGTGCCTCCGGGAACGGCGAGAATCGTCGTCCTGCTCGCGGCGGGCGCGGAGACCTGGGTGGCCGGTGGCGGCGTACCAGGTCCGCTGGTGCTCACCACGATCCCGATCCCGGTCCCGGTGGCGATGACGAGCGCCGCGGCGGCGGACGCGAACACGCGGCGCATGCGGTGGGCACGGCGGACAGCCACGGCGCGCAGGGTCCGCTCCAGAAGTTCGGCGGAGGCCTCGCGGCGCGCACCACCAATGGTCAGGCCTTGTTCCCGCGCAGCCGACAACAGCGGCAGCAGGCTCTGGAAGTCCCTCAGCTCCGACCGGCACCGATCGCACGAGGGTAGATGCCACTCCAGGTCGTGGCGGTCGGCGGCGTTCAGGCGGCCGAGGACGTACACCCCGATCTGCTGGGTGAACGGACAGTTCATGGCGCCTCGACCCCGCATTCCTCCAGAGCGAGTTTGAGCGCCCTGAGCGCGTAATACGCCCGGGACCGGACCGTGCCCTCGGGCACGTGCAGCGCGTGCGCGGCGTCGGCGACCGAACGGTCGCGGAAGTAGAGCTCCACGAGCACCTCCCGGTGCGCGGGTGACAGTTCCTGGAGCGCGTCGGCCACCTGCCAGGCCACCAGCACCTGCTCGACGTCGTCGGGTGCGGGGGTCTCAGCGATCGCTTCGGCGAGGTGCTCGTTCGGCCGGCGCAGTGCGGCGCGATGCCGATCGATGGCGACGTTGCGGGCCACGCGGAACAGCCACGGGCGGGCAGTTTCCACGGTGATCTCACCGGCGTGGCGCCACGCGCGCAGCAGCGTCTCCTGCACGATGTCCTCGGCCATCGGCTGATCGCCGTTCGTCAGCCGGCAGGCGTAGAGCAGCAGCGAATCTCCGTATTCGCGGTAGAGGGCCCGGATCAACCCGTCCTCGCGAGCCGCGACCTTCGTCATACCCTTCACTACGTGGCAGGCGCCCCGTGCGCTCATCGTCGGCGCCGGTGGAGGAGGCCCGTGACCACGCCGGAGGCCGCGGCGAACAACGCGACGGCTTCTCCGATCGCCGCCCTGGCCTTTTCCGGGAACCAGGTCGGCTCGGACATGTCCGGGAACGGCCCGATCGCACCGATCCTCAGGTAGGTGGCGGCAATCAGGGCAAGTAGTGCGGTCGAGGCGACGAGCAGCGCGAAGGCGAACGACCGGACGCCCCGCCAGCGCAGCACGATCACGCACGCGAGCAGGGCCGCGGCGGCCTGAGCGCGAAAGAGCGCGCCTTCGGTGATGGCCGAGCCCACCCGGTCGTAAGTGCTTGCGAGGTCGAAGTGGACCCAGGCGTCGACGGCCAGACCAGCCGCGGTTGCCACGCCCAGCACGACGCGCGCCGCGGCGACCGTCCTCACCGGACGGTCCGTGGCGCTCCCCGGGCACCGTCGTGGTGCGGCCACCGGAGCGCATTTCGCAGCAGTCCACCCCGCCACCGGCGAGCCGTCACGGAGCCGGGCGGCGAGAATTCCGTCAGTCGGCGCAGCCGGCCGAGGATCGGCGCGATCTCGACGACCTCGTCCCGGCATACCTCACAGCCCGTCAGGTGGGCACGCATTCGTTCGGCTTCGTGCGGTTCCAGTGCGCACGTCAGATAGGCCGGTACCGACTCCACGTCAGGGCACGTCATGGTCGCTACTACGACGGTGGGACTCCCGCCGTTCACCGCATCGCCGATGAACGGCGGCCGCTGGCGCGCCGTAGTCAGGAACGTCAGCGGTCTCGCGTCGGCGAGGCCCGGAAAGGGAGATTCCGATGGCCGTGCCACTTCGCACCTTCCGTCCCCTCACCCTGGCTCTTGCGGGGGCCGGCGCGCTCGTCGCCGGATGCGCGTCCGGCGGGTCGTACGGTGATGCCGGCAGCCCAGTGGCTTCACCGACCGCCGTGGCCGGGGCGCACGCGGTGTCCGTCAACGGCCGGTTCCTCGTGGATTCGTCGGGCCGGACGGTGTACTTCTCCGACCAGGAGGCCACGGGCGCGGTTCAGTGCACCGGGCCGTGCCTGGGTTTCTGGTTCCCGGTCACGATCACCGACGCCACCGCACCGAACGTCCCCGGTGTGGCGGGCCTCGGCGTCACCAAGCGAGCGGACAACGGCCAGAACCAGCTCACTCTCGACAAGAAGCCCCTCTACACCTTCCGGCTGGACAAGGGACCCGGCGACCGCACCGGCGACAACTTCACCGACGACTTCGGCAGCAGCCATTTCACCTGGCACGCGGCCGCCATCGGCGGCCAGCCCGCGCCAGCACCCACCCAGGCACCGCCTGTCCAGGGCTACGGCGGTTACTGACCGACGACCGGCGGTCATGCGAATCCGGCGCGTGACCGACGGCTCGCGCGGACATCACGGTCCCGGTCACCGTGCGCCACTGCGGACCGGACCGGGTCAGACCGTTGAAGCCGGGTCGGTTGGGGCCGGAGCGGTCGCCGTGCCCCACTGCGGAATCCGCTACGAGCACGTTGCGTAGACCGCCGCGCCAACCACCGAAGCGCTACGCGGGTGAGCCGATGAGCACCGGCAGGAGCATGGCGATGATCACGATCAGCACCCACAGCGCCGGCGCCGCGCCGAGGGTTTGGTGGCGGCGGGCCGCGGCCCGGGCGGTTTCGGCCTCGTTGCGGGTCATCCACCACGGGTTGGTACGGGCCTCCAGGCCGTAGTAGACAGCCCCGAGTGCGGCCCCGTAAGCGAGGTGGCCGACGAGCGACGGGAACTGCGTCGCGAGTGCCGGGCCTTCCCAGTGGATCGGCTGGCCCGCGAACAGGGGCAGCAACGTCAGGTCGCCGAGGAACCACCAGAAGAACCCGTACGCGGCGCCCCAGCCGGCGCCCGAGAGAGGGTCGAAGGCGCTGCGGCGGAAGACCACGGCGTAGGAGATCCCGAGGGCGAGCGAAATCAGCAGGTGCAGGACCAGCCCGACCGGCGCGGCGTCGGACCCGACCATGTGCGCGACGCGGTGGAGGGAGCCGACCGAGACCATCACGACGGTGAACAACAGCCCTCCGGCGAGGCCGGCGAGCGCGCCGTAGCCGGTGGCGCGCAGCCCGCGCTCGCCCGGCGGTTCCGGGGTGAGGGCGCGGACGTCGTCGGTGAACAGCGTCCGCGCCGCCGCGCCGAGCCAGGTGAACAGCACGGCGAGCCCGCCGCCGAGCAGCACGTCGGCGGGCAGCGCACCGACGGCGGCGCTCACGTCGTCGGCCGACCAGCCGAGCCGGCCCGTTCGTGCCAGCGGGCTCGCGGTGAGCTCGACGGCCACCCACACCACGAACCCGTAGCAGGTTCCCCGGATGAGTGCCGGGCCGGTGCCTTCGCGGTGGGCGCCGAACAGCACCGGGTAGCCCGCGCCGGCGATCACCCCGACCACGATCGCGGTGCCGAGCGAACCGGCCGCCGTTCCGGCGACGGCGTGGACGAGCAGCGCGGCGAGCACTCCGGCGAGCGCACCTCGCGTGACCGGTCCGGCCAGCGGATCCGGTCTGGTCGCAGCGGGATCCCGGCGCAGCAGAACGAACACGCCAGCGACCACCAGCCCGTAGACCAGGTGCCCGATGAGGCTCGGCAGCACCTCGCGCGCTCCGGTGAGGTTCCACGCGACGGGCAGCCCACGAAACAACGGCAAGAGCGTCTGCGGGCCGAGGAACCACCAGAACGCACCGTAGATGAGGCCCCAGAACATCGTCTCACCGACGCCGATCCGTTGCCGCACCGCGAACACGCCGAAGCCCGCGCCGATCACGACGGCGAAGACCATGTGCACCACGAATCCCGCGGCCGCCGATCCAGTGTGAACGATCGAGGCCACAGTGGACAGTGTGCCGAACACCGCCATGGAGGCCCCGAACACGAGGCCGCCGGCGAATCCTGCCGCCCCGCCGTGTCCCGCGCCGGCCAGTCGCGTCCTCGTGGGCGTCGCCGGTTCCGTCACGGCTTCCTCGTCTCGTTCCGGGTGTCGCGAGGCGTCGTCACGACGATGTCGCGGGAAAAGGCCAGATCCAGCAGCCAGTCGAACAGCACCCGCACCCGTTTCTCCAGACCCGGTAGTTTCGACAAGTAGATCCCGCGCCACAGCAGCCACGCCGCCAGCCCGGCGAACCGGTGCCCCCGGATGTCGGCGACCGCCGTGTGCCGGCCGAGGGCCACGAGCACGCCGATCGTGCGGAAGCGGAACGGTTGCGGCGCCCGGCCGGCCGACACCGCCGCGATGTTGTCGGCCACGGCCCGTCCTTGCCGCAAGGCGTGCTGCGCGGTCGGCGGGTAGAACGAGCCGTCGGGGCCGGGGATGAGTGCGCAGTCGCCGACGGCCCACACGCGCTCGACACCGGTGACGCGCAGTTCCGGCTCCGTGACCAACTTGGGCCGGCCGACCGTCTCGGCGAGCCGCCCGGCGAGCGGGCTCGGCCGGTTGCCCGCTGTCCACACCAACGTCTTCGTCGGGAGCCAGGCGCCGTCGCGCAGCCGGACGCCGTCGGCCGCCGCGTCGGTGACCCGGACGCCGAGGCGGACGTCGATCCCCCGCGCGGTCAGCCGGCCCAGCGCGTAGCGGGCGAGCGTCGGTGGCATCTCCGGCAGGATCCGCTCGCCGCCGTGGACGAGGACGAACCGCAGCTCGTCGGGGCGGATCTCCGGGTAGTACCGCGTCACGCCGTGGACGAGGTCGAACAGCTCCGCGATCATCTCGGTACCGGCGAAGCCCGCACCGGCGACGACGAACGTGAGCGCCTCGGCCCGCCGCGCCGGATCGGGTTCGTGCTCGATCGCTTCGAGCAGTTCGAGCACGTGGTCTCGCAGCTTTCCGGCGTCCGTCAGGTTTTTCAGCGGCCAAGCGTGCTCGTCGACGCCGGGCAAGCCGAACGTGTGCGGCACCGAGCCGCAGGCGACGACCAAGTGGTCATAGGGCAGTTGCGAGTCCTCGTCAGCGCCGAGATACACGACGCGGTTTTCCACGTCGATCCGCTGGGCCGTGCCGTAGCGGAACCGCGTGTGCGCCACGGCCGCACGCACCGGCGCGCTGATGTGGCGCGCCTCGAGCGCTCCGGCGGCGGCCTCGGCGAGCATCGGCGTGAACAGGAGGAAGTTGGAATCGCTGACGACGGTGACGTCGATGGGCGCGCCGCGCACGGCGAGCTTCTCGAACCGGCGGGCGGCGCTGACCCCGGCGAACCCACCGCCCACGATGACCACCCTCGTTGGCACGCCGCCAGGCCGCGCGGCCTTCGACCGCGCCGGCCGGAGGAACCCCGCCGCCCCGGCGGCCGAGACGAGCACACCGGTCAGCCCGCCGTGGAGGACGTCGCGAACCAGGTCCGGATAGGCCGTGACCGCACCGGCGATGGACCACGTCGGCGCGTGGCCGCCGAGCAGCGGCGCGAGCGTCAGCGGAAACACCAGCCACCCCAGGCAGCCGAGCAGGACGCCACCGGCCACGAGGGCCGCGGGTCCGAGCCGGTCGCGCGAAACCGTCGACCCGACGGCGACACCGACCACAATGGACTGCAGCCCGTAACCCACGAGACCGAGGCTTCCGGCGGTCGGTGCCATGGCGTGAAACGCCGTCACCGCGCCCACGACGGCTGCCGCAACGAGCCCGGCCAGCGCGCCCGCGGTCCGGGGGCCGAGCGCCCCGGCCCGGCCCGGGCTCTCGGCCGGGCCTTCGGCGATGAGCTCCTTCGCGACCCGGACGAGTTCTCCGGGCTCCACAAGGGACACCGGCGGCAGTTCGGATCCACCCGGCACCGGCACGAGACCGAGCACGCTGTCCTCGGCGCGGAACTCTACGTCGGCAAGATCGCGCCACGGCGTGCGCTGCCACGTGCCCGGCCGGTCGGCGACGCCGTGGTACAGCGCCGAAGACGTGGCGACGGCACCGACCGGAGCAGCCGGCCCGCCGGCGACGAGCAGCACCCGCTCGCCCCGTTCGAGCAACGCCCGCACGGGCGCGAGGGCCGCACGCACGGGAATTCCCGCGAGATACAGCCGGATCGCATACACCACCGCGCTCACCGCGTACATCACGGCGATCAGCAGGAGCCACCGCGCCAGGTACGGCGCCTGGGTCTGCCCGGTCGCAGCGTGGTAGGTGACCGCGCCCTGCTGGATGATGCCGGGCAGGAACAGCACGAACGTGAGCGCCGCGCCGAGCGTGGGAATCCTCAGGTAGTTGAGCACCGGCACCCGGGACGGCCCGCCGTGACGGCGGTGCCGGCGCAGCGCGCCCAGCACCGAGGTCGCCGAGATGTCCACGAGCGCGTACACGGGGAACAGTACGAAGTCGTGCGCCACGACAGCGGCGAGGAACCAGATGAGCATCAGCGGCCACAAGCGGTCGGTCACGACGTGCGTGGCGGCCACCCCCGCGAGGGCGAAACAGGCGGCCAGCACCAGCAGGTGCAGCGGGTGTTCGCCGTAGAACCCGCGGACGCGGGCGAGGACGGTACGCATCGGTCAGCGGCCCCGGAATTCGATGGAACGCACCCATTTCGTGCAGTGCACCCCGGGCAGCGCCGGAACGATGACGCGGGCCGGGAACCCGTGGTCGAGCGACAGGTCCGCGCCGTTCACCTTCAACGCCAGCAACGCGTCGGGATTCAGCACCTGGTTGCTCTGCAAGGTCGCTCGCGCGAACGAACCGACCTCGATGGACACGACGACGGCCCGTTCCGGCTCCGGCACGCCCGCCGCCGCGGCCAGGTCCCGCAGCCGGACTCCCGACCAGTCCTGTGTCGCGGACCAGCCTTCGACGCAGGCCAGCGGAAGCGTCGCGGTGTGTTGCGGCATCGCCAGCAGTTGCGCACGGTCGAACTGCACCGGCCGCGGCCCGCCGAGCAGCGAGAGCCGCCACCCGGGGCCGGTCTCCCGCGTGCTGATCGAGGCCGCGACGGCCGTCTTGTTGACCTGGAAGTCGTTAGGCCCGTCGCCGTAGGAACGCCCTCGTGGCAACAACAGCGCCCACCGGCGGGTGAACCCGCCGACGGTCTGGCCCGCGGTCAGCACGGCGACCAGCAGCGCTCCTCCGCCGACGAGCGCGAGCGCGCCCCGGCGGCTGATCGTCGCCGCCTTCGGCGCGACGGCGACCAGATCGTCGTCCACCGGTTCGGGTTTCGTGTCGGCGCGGCCGGTCCGCAGCTCGGCACGCAGCGAACGCGAACGCAGTGACCGCACCATTTTCGGGAGTTTGAGCGCGACGTGGACGACGAACGCACCGAGAAAAACCCACGCCCCGAGGTAATGCGCGCGGTAGAAACTGAATCCGAAAATGTAGTCGTACTGGATGTTCAGCACGCCCGTGGCGATCTCGAACAGGATCCCGCCGACGAGGAGCAACAGCGACAACCGCTCCAGCAATTGCGCGATCGAGCGCGAAGGTGGCCAGGCGAACAGTTTCGGCACCACCGACCAGAGCTTCGCCAGCACCACCGGAATCAGCACAAGCCCGAGGCCGACGTGCAGGCCCTGCGTCAGCCGGAACAGCCACGACGGGCGGGTCGGCCACTCGAAGAACGGCAGGTGCAACCATCCGATGTCGGCGGGGAACGCCTGCCCGAACTGTGGCCCGTAGGCGATGTAGTCCAACAGGCCGGTGATGATCACCAGCGGCAGCATCGCCAGCAGCACGGCGCCGAACACCGACGTCAGCCATGGCCCCCGCAACGGGCTGCGCCACGCCCGCGTCCGCCCGAGCCCCGGCGGACGCCGTCGCTCGATGGCCCGCCACAGGCGCGCGGGGAAGCCGTAACTTTCCGCGGGTGGCTTCGGCGCCAGGTCGCCTCGGGACGTTTCCGAAGGCGGGATCGTGCTGCGTGCCATGAACAACAGGCAGGGTGTCAGGCCACCGCTGCCTGCACCTCCTTCGGTGCTCACGGGTGCGCCCGGGCCGTTCTGCCGGGCCGCCACCACGAATCGACTGCAGCGGAAGCCTAATGTCCGCGGGCGGGTGTCCCCCGGGCTCCGCGGCGGCCCGTTAGGGCTCCGTAAGAGAAGCTCGTGAGTGGCGGTACCGATTGGAACCGCCGATTAGCACCGCCGATTAGAACCGGCGCCGCCACTCACGAGCTCTGCGTGCGGCACACTGGGGACATGGCCCGCTCCACGACCAACGCAGCCGGTACCGACGTCGACGCGATCACCGACGCCGTGCTCACGACGTCCCGCCTGTTGGTCGCGGTGTCGGCCCGATCCATCGCGGCGGCGGGAGACCTCATCACCCTGCCGCAGTTCCGCGTGCTGGTGATCCTGCACTCGCGTGGCCCACTGAACCACGCCGCGCTGGCCGAACTGCTGAGCGTCACGCCGTCGACCACGAGCCGCATGGTCGACCGGCTGACCGCGGTCGGCATGGTCGCTCGGCAGAGCAGCCCGTCGTCGCGGCGGGAGATCCTCATCGAGCTCACGCCGGAGGGTGCCCGGGTCGTGCGTGCGGTGACCAGCCGCCGGCGACGCGAAATCGCCAAGATCGTCGCGAAGATGCCCGAACAAGCCCGCCACGGTTTGGTCGACGTGCTCACCGCGTTCGCCGAAGCCGGTGGCGAACCCGCGGCGAACGCGGCCCCGGACGGGATCTGGGACTGAGCCCGGCGACCTTCCGGCACCCGCGGATCAGCGCGGCCGCCTTGTCACGATGGCGCTGTCGTCGCCGTCCGTCGTGTCCAACCGCCGGTGCCTGCGGACGTTCGACGCGGCTCCTCGGACCACAGTGGACGGTATCCACTTCGATCTCGGTTCACTCCACCGGGCCGCCCAACTCGGCCACGGCGAACCCCACGGTCACCGGGCCGTGGCCGCGGGTTGCAGGGCTCCCAGCACCGCCTGGTGCGTGATCCATCCGGCGAGCTTCTGTTCACCGTTCAGTACCGGCAGACCGGTGCCCGGCGCGGTGGTCAGCGCGGTGAGTGCGTCGGCGAGAGTGCTGTCGCAGGTCACGAGCGGGGGCAATTCGGCGAGGTCGCCGACCACACCGGCGTGCTCACCGGCGAGAGCCTCGGCAACGGCGCGCGCGGTCACGCAGCCTTGGTAGCGACCCTCCGGGTCGATCACCGGGAGGATGCCGTGGCCGGACACGGCCAGCGCGTGCGCGGCGGACTCCAGGGGCAGGTCCGCGGAAAGGGGCTCCGGCAACGGTTCCGCCACCGACGCGACCTGGGTGGCCGCCAGCCGACGCGCGTCCGGGTGGCGGTCGAGGTCAACGCCACGGCGGCGGAGCTTGAGGGTGTAGATCGTGTCCCGCGTCAACGTCCGGCTGGTTGCCGTGGCGATCACGATCGCGGTCAGCATCGGCAGGATGATCGTGTACTGGCCGGTGAGCTCGAACAGCACGATCACCGCCGTGATCGGGGCCCGTGCCGCACCGGCGAACGCCGCGCCCATCCCGATCAAGCCATACACGCCAGGCGACGCCGTAATACCCGGCAGCCAGGCGTGCGCAACGATCCCGAACGCCGTGCCCGCCATCGCGCCGATGAACAGCGACGGCGCGAACACCCCGCCCGAGCCGCCGATGCCGATCGTCAAACTGGTGACCACGATCTTCCCGGCCAGCAGCACCAGCAGGAACCCGATCACGTATTTGCCTTCCACGGCGTTCTGCAGCACCGGGTACCCCACCCCGTACATCTCCGGCAGCAGGAGCAACAGCCCACCCAGAACCACCCCGCCGGCCGCGGGGCGCAGCCACTCGGGGCCGCGCCAGAGCCAGTCGCACAGGTCCTCGATCAGATACAGCACGCGGGTGAACAACACACCGCACGCACCGACGAGCAACCCGAGCACCACGAACAGCACGTACTCGACCGGGCTGCGAAGGGTGAATGGCGGCAGGTCCAGGAACGGCGCGGTGCCGAACACCGCGCGGCCCACCACGCTCGCCGTCACGCTCGACAGCACCACCGCTCCGAACGACTCCGCCGCGAAATCGCGCAGAATCAGCTCCATCGCGAAGAACGGCCCCGCCAGCGGCGCGTTGAACGTCGCCGCGATCCCGCCCGCGGCACCGCACGCCACCAGCACCCGCAACCGCGATTCCGGCAGCTTCGCCATCCGCCCCAGCGCCGAGCCGAGAGCCGAGCCGATCTGGACGATCGGGCCTTCGCGGCCCACGGAACCACCCGAGCCGATGGTGAGCGCCGAGGCCAGCGCCTTCACCACGCTCACCTGCAGCGGGATCCGTCCGCCCCGCTCGGCGACGGCGTACATCACTTCGGGCACGCCGTGCCCCCGCGCCTCGGGGGCGAACCAGTACACCAACGGTCCGTACAGCAGGCCCGCCACCACCGGCGCCAGCAGCAGAAACCACGGGCCCAGCTGGGGAAACCACGGATGCGCCGCGTGCCCCGCCGTGGAATAGTCCGCATGCCCCGAGAACACGCGGGTGAACGTCGTGATCAGCCACCTGAACGCGACCGCACCCAGCCCGGCGCCGGCGCCGATCACCAGCGACAGCCCGATCAGGCCGGTGGTGCTCTCCCGAAACCATCGACCCAGCGGCTGCCGCGCCGGGACCACCAGTCGCCGATCCGCGACACTCTTTACCAAGGACACAGTTGTAGTATGCAACACTTGCTCATAGTCACCTTGGGGCTTCGCTCATCAGTGCCGAACATCACCACCGCGGGCCGCGGACCGCTCGCGGGGAAGCACCCCGCTCAGCCACGGCGGCGGACAACGGGAACCCGTGGCGACGTCCGGACCGCCAGGGCTGAAGCACTCCCGGGCCGGGTGGTCATCGCGCACCTGGACTGATCCTGGCTTGACACCAGCGCTGTCCTGACACCGCGCCAACCGCGTTGACCTGGCCCGAACCGACGACATTCGACGAGGACGTCCGTGCGGCCCGCGAAAGCGATTCCCGGCATCAGCTGAGATGTCGGATGGAACAGTCCTCAGTGGATGGAACGGCCACTGGTAGGTCAAGGTGCCGACCGGTGCCGGAGGCGTCACGCCGAAGGGGCCGGAGCCGAGTCGGTGATGACCCGCACGGCGTGCCGGGGCACGGTGACTTCCACGTCGCCGCCGAGCCCGTCGAGCCCGTCGAGGTCGCGGTGCAGCACCAGCGCGGTCATCGGCGGTGTGGTGTCGAGCAGCACCCGGGCAAGGGGGACGGTCCGGACGATGTCGAGAATCCGGGCTCGCACGTGCAGCCCGGGCGGCGAAGATCGATCCGGGCCACCGAGGCGGACCTCTTCCGGCCGGTAGAAGACGGTGCCCGGCCCCGCGCCGCCGTGCTCGGCGGGGCTGATCGGCACGTCACCGACAAAACGGCCGTCCGTGGCGGTGCGGACGGAACCGAGGGCCAGCCAGCCGAGCAGACGGGCTGTGACGGCGTCGGTCGGCTGGCCGGTGAGCCGGTCGGCCGCACCGGTTTGGCAGAGCGTGCCGCTGTCGAGGATGGCCAGGTCGTCGGCGAGGCGCAGCGCTTCGTCGCGGTCGTGGGTGACGTGAATGGCGGGGACGGCCAGTTCGTGCAGCGTCGTGCGCAGCACTTCGCGGAGTTCCTCCCGGACGGGCTGGTCCAGCGCGGACAGGGGTTCGTCCAGCAGGAGCGCCGCGGGGCGGGCGGCGAGTGCGCGGGCCAGCGCGACCCGTTGCCGCTCTCCGCCGCTGAGGGAGCCCGGCGCGCGGCGCGCGAGGTGACCGATGCCGAACCGGGCGAGCAGCTCGTCGATCACGGCGCCACCCCTGCCTCGTTGCTGCCGGCGCAGCGCAAGGGCGAAGCCGACATTGTCGCGGACCGACAGATGCGGGAACAGCGCCGCGTCCTGGAACACCACGCCGATCCCCCGCTGGTCGGGGGGCAGGCCGGTCAGGTCCCGGCCGTCGAGGCACACGGTGCCGTGCCGCGGGCTCCGAAAGCCGGCGACGGTGTCGAGCAGCATGCTCTTACCGGCACCCGAGGGGCCGAGCACGACCAGGACCCGGCCGCCAGGCACCTCGAGATCCAGCGGGCCGAGCCGGAAGGAACCCGCGAGGGTGACGACGCCGGACACGGTGAGCACGGGTCACCGCCGCGGCCGGGCGCCGGCGACCAGCCAGCCCGAGGCCAGCGTGCGCAGCACGAGGAAGGTCGCCAGTGCCACGAGCAGGAGCAGCACCGCCGCGGACGCGGACTCGGCGAGACCCGCGGACAGGAAGAGGTTGTAGATCTCCACCGGAGCCGTCGCCGGGTAGTAGGCGAGGATCACGACGGCGCCGAATTCGCTGACCGAGCGGGCGTAGACCAGCACCGCACCGGTCAGAACTCCGCGCCAGGCCAGCGGAACGGTGACCCGCCGGAACGTCTGCCCCGGCGAGGCACCCAGACTTCGGGCGGCTCGTTCGACGTTCGGGTCCAGCGCCTCGAACGCGACTCGCGCGCTGTTGACGGCGAAGGGCGCGCTCACGAACAACATGGCCACGACGATCCCGGCCTGCGTGCCGTAGAAGGAGAATCCCGTGGCCTGCGCCGCCGCGCCGAGCCAGCCGGTGCGACCGAACACGAACAGCAGGGCGATGCCGGCGACGGTGTGCGGAACCGCGAGCGGCAGATCCACGATCGCCTGCACGAGCGCGTGCCCGGGAAACCGCCGCCGGGCGAGCAGATACGCGAGCGGAACACCCAGCACGGTGGCGACCACCGCGGTGATCGCGGCGTCCTGGACACTCAGCAGCACCGCGTCACGGATCTCGCCGCTGCGCACCGCCGCGCGGAGTCCGGCGGGCGAGGTGGCCGTGACCAGACCGAGCACCGGCAACAGGATGAACCCGAGCAGCACCCCGCTCGCCAGCCACAGCAGCGCCGGGAACAGCCCGCGCGAGACCCGGCTTCCGCTCCACCTTCGCTGTTCGCGCGACGCCGTGCCGGTCACTCAGCCCCCGGGGAGCTCGGCCGGGACCGTGTGCGACCGCAGCGAGGCGGGCACCTGACCCCCGGCCGCGACGCCCGCGACCGCGGGGCTGACCACGGTGAATCCGTTGTCACGCATGATCTTCTGACCCGCCGGGGAGAGGACGAACTCGACGAACCGTAGCCCAGCCGCCGCATTCGGCGCGTTCGTCGGCACGGTGAGCGCGTAGACGATCGGCCGGCCCGGGCGGGCCCCCGAAGACGTCGGGGTGCTGACCGTGGCGTACGTCGCGGCTTGCGCGGGGTCGGACAGGTCGATCGCCGACGGCAGGTCCACGAACTTCAGGTGGTGCTGCAACGCGTCCGACCGGTAGATCCCCAGGTAGTCGATCTGGCCCGACGACACGGCCGGTAGCAGCTGTGTTTCCGTGCCGACCATCGTCTCCGGCGGCGAATTCGCCAGTACGCCCGCCGCCAGATTCGGCTGGTGGTAGTGGTTCTGCGCCAACGCGAGCATCTGCAGCGTCTGGTAGCCCGAGGGGTCGGTGTCCGGGTTGGACCGGCCGACCTTCACGCCAGGTTGGGCCAGCACCTGGTACCAGTTGTCCGGCGTGAGGCCGGCGGCGCCCTTGCTGTGGTCGGTGTAGGCGAAGGTGATGCGGTTCGAGGCGAACCCGACATACCAGTTCGCGAACTTCGAGCCGTACATCTTCGAGGGAATCAGCGAATAGTCCGCCACCCCCAGCACGTCGACCGGGTTGTGCAGCTCGGTGACCCCCCGCACCAGCTCGACGCTGCCGGCGAACCGCGACTGCACCGTCACGCCCGGGTTCTGCGCCTTGAAGGCCGTGATCACCGCCGTGAACGGCTTGGCCAGCGTGCCCGCTCCGTTCACGATCAGCGTTCCGGTGACCGCGGCCGCGGATCCACTCGCCGGAGCCGCCGGCGCGGGCGGCGACGACCCACACCCGGCGGCGATAATCGCAACCGCGGCCAGGGCGAGTGTCCTGAGCCCGAACCTTCGTCGCATCGGCGTTCCTCCCTGCTCCGTCGCAGCGCCAGCAATGTACCGAGTGCCAGGAACAACGGACAACGCCTCGTATCCGGAGAAGTCGAAACCGGTGACGAACGGCGGAGAACGCCACGCCGCGCCGCGGCACCTGGGAACCGCGGCCCGCTGCCCCTGTGGCCGCGACGGCTCACGGTTACGGTGGCCCGACAGCTGTCGACGTGCGCACGAGGAGAAGCTGATGATGGCAGCGATCGGGCACGCGCTGGCCTTCGCCGGGTCGATGACGTGGGAGATCCTCTGGGCCCTGATCCTCGGTTTCTTCCTGTCCGCGGTGGTGCAGGCGGTGGTGCGGAAGTCCACGATCGTGCGGCTGATGGGCGATGATCGGCCACGCACGCTCACCGTGGCGTCGCTGCTCGGCGCCGCGTCCTCGTCGTGCTCCTACGCGGCAGTGGCGCTTGCCCGGGCCCTCTTCCGCAAGGGCGCGGACCTCACCGCCGCGATGGCGTTCGAGATCGGATCCACCAACCTCGTCGTGGAGCTGGGCATCATCCTGGCGTTGCTGATGGGCTGGCAGTTCACCGCCGCGGAGTTCATCGGTGGCCCGATCATGATCGTCGTGCTCGCGGTGCTGTTCCGGATCTTCGTGCGCCGGAAGCTGATCGACGACGCCCGCGGCCAAGCCGAACGTGGCCTCGCCGGCTCGATGGAAGGGCACGCCGCGATGGACATGTCCGTGGCCGGTGACCGTCCCTTCTGGCGACGGCTGCTCTCCGCGCCCGGCTTCACCTCGGTGTCGCACGTGTTCGTGATGGAGTGGGCCGCGATCCTGCGCGACCTCGTCGGCGGCCTGCTCATCGCCGGCGCCATCGGCGCGTGGGTGCCCGAGTCGTTCTGGCAGGCCTTCTTCTTCAGCGGCCACCCCGTGCTCTCCGCGGTGTGGGGGCCACTCGTCGGACCGGTCGTCGCGATCCTGTCCTTCGTCTGCTCCATCGGCAACGTCCCGCTCGCCGCCGTGCTGTGGAGCGGCGGGATCAGCTTCGGCGGCGTCGTCGCGTTCATCTTCGCCGACCTGCTGATCCTGCCGATCCTGAACATCTACCGGAAGTACTACGGCGTCCGCGCGACCCTCGTCCTGCTCGCCACGTTCTACCTCGCCATGGTCGCCGCCGGCTACCTCGTCGAACTCCTTTTCGGCGTCACCGGCCTCATCCCGGCGCGGCGCACCACCGCGGTCGTTTCCGAGGGCGTCTCCTGGAACTACACCACGTGGCTCAACATCATCTTCCTCGTCCTCGCCGCCGTCCTCGTCGTCCGCTTCTTCCGCACCGGAGGCCGCGCCATGCTCGCCATGATGGGCGGGTCACCCGACGCGATGCCCGGCCACGGCGAACACTGACCCGCCGACGATGAACCCCGAACGATCGATGCGTGACCCAGCCGTACGCGCCGCCGAGTAACACGTGCTACATTGAACTCCGTGACAGAGACCGGAGCGGGAAAGTGGCTGGTCCTGGTCGTGCGGGTACCGGCTGAGCCGTCGCGGCACCGGGTGGCGGTGTGGCGCGAGCTCAAGCGGGTCGGGGCACTGTCCCTGGGCCAGGGCACCTGGGCGGTGCCCGACGTGGCCGGGTTCTCGGGCGGTGTGACCCGCGCGGTCGAGCTGGCCGAGCGTGGCGAGGGTGAGGTCGTCCTCCTCGACGCGGCCGGGCACAGCGAGCGCGACGCCACGCGGATGGCCGCCCTGTTCACCGACGAACGCGAGGACGAGTGGGGCGAGTTCCTTGCCGACTGCGCGAAATTCGACGCGGAGATCGACAAGGAAGTGCGCAACCGCAAGTTCACCATGGCCGAGCTCGAGGAAGAGGAGCAAAGCCTGGAACGCCTGCGTCGCTGGTACCTCGCGCTGAAGGCCCGCGACGTGTTCGGGGCGCCTTCGGCGGAGGAGGCGGAGCAACGCCTCAAACACTGCACCACCCGCCTCGCCGAATACACCGACCAGGTTTTCCGCGCGCTGCATCAGATGTGACCCAGGAAACGAGAACATGAGCGGAACCGGACGAACAACAGCCACACCCGCCCAACTGCGGCCGGTGTACGCGGCCGGGTTCGTGACCGCGTTCGGCGCGCACAGCATCGCGGCGAGCCTCGGCGCCTACACCGACAGCGAGCACGCCTCCCTGCTCACGCTCGGGCTCCTGCTCGCCGTCTACGACGGCGCCGAAGTGGTCCTCAAACCGGTGTTCGGATCACTGGCCGATCGGGTCGGGCCGCGACCCGTGCTGTTCGGCGGGCTGTTCGCATTCGCACTGGCGTCCGCCGCGTTCGTGGTGGCGGGGAACACGGCTCTGGTCGGCGTGGCCCGGCTGGGCCAGGGTGCCGCCGCGGCCGCGTTCTCACCTGCCGCCGGCGCGCTGGTCGCCCGGCTCTCGACCGGCAAACGCCAGGGCCGGGCGTTCGGCGGCTACGGCGCGTGGAAGAGCGTCGGCTACACCCTCGGCCCCTTGCTGGGCGGTGTCCTCGTCACTTTCGGCGGGTTCTCCCTGCTGTTCGGCACTCTCGCGGTGCTCGCGATCGGCGTCGCCGTGTGGGCCGTGCTCGTGGTGCCCGCGGCGGAACCGCTGCCCAAGGCCCGGCAGACCGTGCTCGGCCTCGCCCGCCGGCTCGGGCACCCGAGCTTCCTGCGGCCCACCGCGACCCTCGCGACGACGACGGCCGCGCTCGCCGTCGGCGTCGGCTTCCTGCCCGTGGCGGGCGCTGCCGCCGGGCTCAACACGCTGGTCACCGGCGCGGCGGTTTCCGTGCTGGCACTGTCGTCCGCGCTGGTGCAGCCGTGGTCCGGCCGGCGCCGCGACGCCGGGCGCCTGCCCGACGGGCCCGGAATGGCCATCGGGCTCGGCGCGGCCGCGGCCGGGATGGTACTGGCCGCGTTCGTGCCCGGTGCCGTCGGCGTGCTGGTGGCGGCCGTCGCGATCGGAGCCGGCGTCGGCCTGGCCACTCCGCTCGGGTTCGCCCACCTCGCCGCGAGCACCCCGCGTGAACGACTCGGCCAAACCATGGGCGCGGCCGAAGTCGGCCGCGAACTCGGCGACGCCGGTGGACCGCTGCTCGTCGGCGCGATCGCCGCGACGGTCACGCTCGGCGCCGGGTTCGTGGGGCTGGCCGTGCTGCTCGCCATCGCCGGAGCGGCGGTCCTCGGCGCGAAGCCGATGGCCGCGGCGCCCGCCGGGCAAGAGGGCTGACCGTCTCACGTCGCCGCGGGTGTTCGTCGGCGCCACCGGCCGATCGCCCGGCGGCGCCGGATGCCTTGCCTGCGCCACCGCACATCGACACCACCGGGCGCGACGGCGCAAGTTCTCCCGCACAACTGCCCGCGCTTCCGATCCGATATGCCGGCGACCCGGCGGGCCGACCGACGGCAACAGCGGGCAGGTTGTGACGGGCAGGGTCTGACCGGTCCCGCGGCTAGCCGGTTGCCGCGGCGGTGAAATCCGCCGTCGGTGCGCCCGGCACCCGGATCTGCCCGAACACGGTGCGCCGGCGCAGCCGGAAGCCCAGTGACTCATACAGCCGGATCGCGGAGTGGTTCTGGGCCGAGGCATGCAGGAACGGGTTCTCGCCGCGGTCGCGGATACCGGCGGCCACGGCGAGAACCAGGCGGGTCGCGAGGCCGCGGCCCCGATAGGCGGGGTCGGTGCAGACGGCGCTGATTTCCGTCCAGCCGGGCGGGTGCAGCCGTTCGCCTGCCATCGCGACGAGTGCGCCGTGGTGGCGCAGGCCCAGATACGTTCCGAGGTGGATCGTCCGCGGGCGGAACGGCCCAGGCTGCGTGCGGGCGACGAGATCGAGCATCTCGGGCACGTCGGCTTCGGTCAGGCGGACCGCTTCGGGGTCCGGCGTGGCCGCGACCACCTCGTCGACGAGCTGCACTCCGGCCGCCTCGCGGACCACGTCCCAGCCGGGCGGCGGGGTGCCCGCCTGTGCCAGGAGCGGCACGATCGCACCCGGGCCAGCGAGCGCGGCGAGATCGTCCCACACCGGTCCGGTACCGCCGGGATCGACGGCGACGAACGGCGCCACGTCGGCCGGGTACCGCACGATCCGGCCACGGCGTTCGGCGAAGCGCGCGTGCGGGCCGGTCAGCGAGGCCCACGCCGGTTCATCCAAAATGGACTCTTCCGCTTCGGTCACCCCTCGGGGGGTCGTGGGTTGGCGAGTCACGAGTTGTCCAGCGGGAGACCGGGCGGGTTGATCGCGGCCTGCTTCACGGCCTCGTTGCCGAGACCGTAAGCCGCGAGCCACTTTTCGTACTGGCCGTGCTGAATGAGGTAGTCGATGGCCGCCGAGAGCGCCCCGACGAGCCCGTTGTCCTTTTTGGTCGTCGCCGCGATCAGGCCCTGCAGTTTGGCGCCGGCTCCTGAATACGTGCCCGCGCTTCGCGTCGGGTTCGGCGTTTTCGCCGTTTGCGCGGCGTGGTAGGCGATGCTGGGGTTCGGGGCGAAGTAGGCGTCGATGCGGCCGGAGTCCAGCGCCAGGTAGGTGCTGTTCTTGTCCGCGAAGTTCCGCACGTCGAGTTTCTTGCCCTGGGCCTGCAGCAGTTTCTGCCACTCGAGCACGATCTTCTCCTGATTCGTGCCCGAATCGACGGCGACGGTCTTGCCGGCCAACGCTTCGTAGTCACCGGTGAAGTTCCACGTGCTGGCGCGTTTGACCTCGAAGCCCAGGTTGTCCTCGCGGTAGGCGGCGAAGTCGAAGCCCTGCTGCTTGCGCTGTTCGGTCACCGTGATGTTGGAGAACCCGGCGTCGAACTGACCGCTTTGCAGGCGTACGAACAGGTTCTGCCACGAAGCGTTTTCCACGTCGGGTTGGAGCCCGAGCACCGCGGCCACCAGCCGGCCGAGGTCCGGCTCGGCGCCGGTCAGTGTGCGCTGGTCGGTGCCGACGTAGGCCAGTGGCGGGAAACCGGACGGCAGGGCGCCGACCCCGATCACGAGCTTGCCGCGGTCGAGGATCGCCTTGGGGACCTTCGCGCGGATCTCGGCGACGACCGGCACGGTAAGGGTGATCGGGTGCTCGTCAGTGGTGTTGGCGGCGACGTCGACGGAGTGCGGGCCGTTCGGGTCGGTCGCCGCTTGCGGGCTGCTGCACGCGCTCGCCACGAGGGCGGCGGCGAGCAGGGGCAGAATCAGCTGGCGTCTCATGGGATTCCTGCGCTTTCGGTGCGGGTGACCCTCCCGAGGAACTCCCGGATGCGGTCGTGGCGGGGCTGGTCGAGTACCTGGTCGGGCGGGCCCGCTTCCACGACCCGGCCGGCATCGAGGAACACCACCTGGTCGGCGATTTCGCGGGCGAAGCGGATTTCGTGGGTGACGACGATGAGCGTCGTACCGGAGCGCGCGAGGTCGCGGATCACCGACAGCACCTCGCCGACGAGCTCAGGATCGAGCGCCGACGTGGGCTCGTCGAGCAGGATCAGCTCCGGCTCCAGCGCGAGCGCACGGGCGATCGCGACACGCTGCTGTTGGCCGCCGGAAAGCTGGCGCGGGTAGGCGCGTTCCCGGCCCGCGAGCCCGACGCGGGCCAGCAGCTCGCGGGCCCGCGTCTCGGCTTCCGTCCTGGGCACGCGCTGCGTGACGATCGGGCCTTCGACGACGTTGTCGAGAATCGTCAGGTTCGGGAACAGGTTGAACTGCTGGAACACGAACCCGATCCGCGAGCGCTGGCGCAGGATCGCGCGGTCGCTGAGCTCGCGGAACCGGTCGCCGTGCACGCGCACGCCGATCAGCTCGCCGCCGACGGTGACGTAGCCGCTGTCGAGGCGTTCGAGGTGGTTGATCGTTCGCAGCAAGGTTGACTTGCCCGAGCCCGACGGCCCGAGCAGCACCGTCACCTGCCCTGCCGGGGCGGTGAGGTCGACGTCGTCGAGCACTCGCACGCCGGCGTAGGACTTCACGGCGTTGCGCACGCGCACCTCGCTCACCGGACCACCCCGAACGTGCGCAGCCGGGCCCGCACCCGCTGCAGCGGCGTCGGCGGAACCGTCCGCAGCGCGCCGCGGGAGAAGTACCGTTCGACGTAGTACTGCACGACCGACAAGACGCTGGTCAGGATCACGTACCAGACGGTGCCGACGAGCAGCAGCGGGATGATCTGGCCGCTGTTGGTGCTCGCCTGCGTCTCCACCACACCGAACAATTCGAGCAGCGACGTGATGTACACGACCGATGTGCCTTTCAGCAGACCGATCAGCTGGTTCGCATACGCCGGCACGATCGCGCGCGTCGCCTGCGGCAGGATGATCCGCCGGTACTGGCGCCACCGCGGCAATCCCAGCGCGGCTGCCGCCTCGAGCTGCCCCTGATCAACCGACAGCACGCCGGACCGCACGACCTCGGCGGCGTACGCGGCCTCGTTCAGGCTCAGCCCGAGCACGGCGACGACGAAGAAGCTCAGCAGGTCCGTCGCGCTGAAATGGACGAACGACGGGCCGAACGGGATGCCGAGGCTCAGCGTGCTGTAGAGCGCGGTGACGTTGGCGAGGAACAACAGCAGCACGATCAGCGGAATGGAGCGGAAGATCCACACGTAGACCCAGGAAACAGCCTGCAGCAGGGGATTTCGTGACAGGCGCAGCAGCGCGAGCACGATCCCGCCGGCCAGCCCGAACACGGCGGCGAGGCCCGTGAGCTCCAGCGTGAGCACGAGCCCGTCGAGGATCACCGGGCGGAAGAACCAGTACCCGAAGACGTCCCACTGGAAGACCGGGTTCGTCACCAATGCGTGGACCAGCTGTGCCAGCAGCACCACCACCACGGCGGCGATGACCCACCGGCCAGGGCGGCGCACCGGATGCACGCGCCTCCCGGCCAGCTCCCGCAGCTGCTCGTCTTCGACCGGCGGCGGCCCGATGCGGGCGAGAGGGGGCGAACTCATGGACCACTCCAGGGGACGGGGCTCGGGTGCTTGCCCGTAACTCTCACCCGCGCGCGGCGAGGCTGTCGAGTGGTCGTGCACTGCTCTCAGATGCTGAACTCCGTGCGGTACAAGGACTTTGTACCGCGTCGTTCCCGCGGACCGAGACGCCCGTGGATGCTGCGCGTCGCCGGTACGGGCCCCCGGCGGCCCGCGTCGAAACGTCGTGGTTAGCCGCGCACGTCGCGGGTAATCGGGCATTCGAAACCGACGACGCAACGAGGAGGCCGACCGTGGCGCAGGAGCGACCACCGCAGCAGCAGGAGCCGCCAGGGCGGACCGGGCCGATGCAGCCCCGGCCAAGGGACACGATGGAGGACTACGAGGGCCGCGGCCTGCTTGCGGGCAAGCGGGCGCTGATCACCGGCGGGGATTCCGGAATCGGGCGGGCGACCGCGATCGCGTTCGCCAAGGAGGGCGCCGACGTCGCCATCGCCTATCTGGAAGAGCACGACGACGCGGAATACACGCGGACGAAGGTGGAGGCGGCGGGCCGCAAGTGCGTGCTGCTGCCCGGTGATCTCGCGCAGCCGCACCACTGCCGCGACATCGTCGCCGAGACCGTCGCACACCTCGGCGGCCTCGACATCCTGGTGAACAACGTGGCGACCCAATGGCCGGTCGACCGGCCGGAGGATCTCACCGAGGAGCAGTGGCTGCACACGTTCGAGGTGAACATGCACAGCTACTTCCGCGTCACCCAGGCCGCGCTCCCCCATCTCGGCGAAGGCGCCGCGATCATCAACACCGGATCGGTGAACGGGCTGCGGGGCAACAAGTCCCTCATCGACTACTCCGCGACCAAGGGCGCGATCCACGCGTGGACCTACGCGATGGCGCAGGCACTCGCCGACCGCGGGGTGCGGATCAACTGCGTGGCGCCGGGTCCGGTGTGGACACCGCTGATCCCGTCGACGTTCCCACCGGAGAAGGTCGAGAAGTTCGGGCTGCAGGTGCCTTTCGAACGAGCCGCGCACCCCGACGACCTCGCGCCGTCGTATGTGTTCCTGGCGGCTGAGCGGCTTTCCTCGTATTACAGCGGTGAGGTCATCGCGCCACTCGGCGGCGAGACCATGCCGGGCTAGAACGGAGGACGATCATGACCGAACCCCTCGACGAGCAACACCCCGCAGCGAATCCGCGCCGCACCCGGCTCGTCCACGACGACCCGACGGACCAGGACTGGCAGGAGGTCGGCGACGAAGTGCGCCGGGCCGCCGAGCGCGCCGGACGCGAGCGGGAACGGCCGGAAACGGACTGAATGTCCACGCGCCGGGAACCGGGAGCGCAGCCGCCGGACTCGACCGACCTGGAGACGCTCCGCCGGGCGGCGGGAGAGTGCCGCGGCTGCGGCTTGTACCGCGACGCCACGGGCACGGTCTTCGGTACGGGCGGCGGCGACGTCTTCGTGCTGGGCGAACAGCCCGGCGAACAGGAGGACCGCGCGGGCGAACCGTTCGTGGGCCCGGCCGGGCGGCTGCTCGACCGGGCACTCGGCGACGCGGACCTGGACCGCGGGTCCCTCTACTTGACCAACGCCGTCAAACATTTCAAGTTCCACCTGCGCGGCAAGCGGCGGATCCACGACAAGCCCGCTCGTTCGGAGGTCGTCGCGTGCCGCCCGTGGCTGTTTGCCGAACTTCGCGCGGTCCGGCCCCGGCTGGTGCTCGTGCTGGGTGCCACGGCGGCGCAATCGGTGTACGGCCCCGGCTTCCGGCTCACCCGCCACCGTGGTGAGCCGCTGGATCCGCCCGAGGATTTCGCCGGACTGTTCACTTCCGCGGTCGCGACCGTGCACCCGGCCGCGGTGCTGCGCGCGCCCGACCGCGACACCGCCTACGACGCGTTCGTCGGCGACCTGCGAACACTCGCACGTTTGGCCGCGCCTCGCCCGGGAACTCCTCGGTCATGAAGGCAGTGACGTGGCACGGCAAGCGGGATGTGCGGGTCGATTCGGTGGCGGAGCCGGCGATCAAAGAGCCGACCGACGCGATCGTCCGGATCACCTCGACCGGGATCTGCGGGTCGGACTTGCACCTGTACGAGGTGCTCGGCCCGTTCCTCAGTGAAGGCGACGTGCTAGGACACGAGCCGATGGGGGTCGTGGAGGAGGTCGGCTCCGGGGTGAGCACGCTCAAACCGGGCGACCGGGTGGTGGTGCCGTTCACGATCGCCTGCGGCCGGTGCTGGATGTGCGAGCGTGGATTGCAGTCGCAATGTGAGACCACCCAGGTGAGGGACCAGGGCAAGGGCGCCGCACTGTTCGGCTACACGAAGCTCTACGGCCAGGTCCCCGGTGGACAGGCCGAATACCTGCGCGTACCGCAGGCACACTACGGACCGATCAAGGTACCCGAAGGGCCGCCGGACGAGCGGTTCGTCTACCTCTCCGATGTGGTGCCCACGGCGTGGCAAGCGGTGGCGTACGCGGACATCCCCGAGGGTGGGTCCGTCGTCGTCTTCGGACTGGGCCCGATCGGCCAGATGTCCGCGCGGGTCGCCCAGCATCAGGGCGCGGGCAAGGTGATCGGCGTCGATCTCGTGCCCGAGCGCCTGGCCAGGGCCCGCGCGCACGGTGTGACCACAGTGGACATTCGCGACCACCGGCACATCGGCGACGCGATCCGTGACCTCACCGACGGCCGTGGTGCCGACTCGGTGATCGACGCCGTCGGGATGGAGGCGCACGGTGCGCCGGTCGGCAAGCTCGCACACAGCCTCGTCGGCGTGCTGCCCCAGGCGGTCGCCGCGAAGGTCATGGAGAAGGCCGGTGTCGACCGGCTGAGCGTGCTCTACGCCGCGATCGACGCCGTCCGCCGCGGCGGCACCATCTCGCTGTCCGGAGTGTACGGCGGAATGGCCGACCCGCTGCCGATGCTGGAGCTGTTCGACAAGCAGATCCGCCTCCACACGGGGCAGGCGAACGTGCGCCGGTGGGTCGACGACATCCTGCCCGTGCTCACCGCGGACGGCGATCCCCTCGGCGTCGAAGGCTTCGCCACGCACAAGCTGCCGCTGGCCGAGGCACCACGCGCGTACGAGATGTTCCAGAAGAAGCTCGACGGCGTCCAGAAGATCCTGCTGGAGCCCTGATCATGAGGAGTTTCCCATGAAGACTCGCATCCAGCTCGATCCGGGGAGCGCCACCGTCCCCTGTGAACGGTGCGGGCACTTGACTCTGCACGTCGCGCGGCTGGTTCGCGAGGACGGCAGCCCGGTGAGCCACACGATGGTCTGCACGTCGTGCCAGCCACGCCACGACGTCGCCGTACCGCGACCACGCCCCGCAGTGTGAAGGGAGGAACCATGCTGGAGGAAGTGAACCGGACGCCGGCCCGCGACAAGTCCACGGCCGAGCTGGCCGGAGACCTGTCCGACGAGGTGAAACGCCTTGTCCGGGACGAGTTCCGCCTCGCGGTGGCGGAGCTGCGTGGCAAGGGCAAACGGCTCGGCTTCGGGGTCGGCCTCTTCGGCGCCGCCGGGATGCTGGCCTTCTTCGGTGTTGCGGTGCTGATCGCCGCGGCCGTGCTCGCACTGGCCCTTGTGCTGCCGGGGTGGCTGGCTGCCGTGCTCGTCGGCGCCGCGCTGCTGCTGGTCGCCGGAATCGGTGCGCTCGCCGGGAAGAAGACCACAGCGCGCGCGACGCCACCGGTGCCGGAGGAGGCCATGGCGGGCGTGCGTGAGGACGTCGACACGATCCGGCGGGAGGTCCGGTCATGACCGAACGAGCCACGCCCACCGACGCCGAGCGCGCCAGGGCCGACCGCGACGTGACCCGCGAGGAGCTGGCCGAAACGCTCGATGCGCTGAGCCACCGGCTGAACGTCCGCTCGCGCGCCGCCGAGCGGCTCGACGCCACGATCGACCAGGCGGCAACCCGGATCGACGCGGTCTCCCCGCCGGCCGCGCAGAAGTTCCGCGGCGGGGCGATGGCTGTGCGCCGTAACCCGCTCCCGTACTTCGCGGCGGCGTTGGGGGGCGTCCTGACGATCCGCCTCCTGATCCGCTTGTTCTCGAAGCAAGTCAAGAGAGCCGACAAGCGAGCCGACAGGGGGTCCGACGGGAGGTCCGACATTGCCTGACCACGAACCGGAAACCTTGAGCCCGACGGAATCCCTCGACGAGGACGACTTGCGCGTCGACCCGCTCGAGTCCGGTGTGGAGCCGCCGGAACGCCCGAGCCCGGCCACACGGTCCGGCACCACGCCCGCCGAACTCCGGGAAGGCCGTCCACTCGCCAACCGCCTCGCCGAGGAAGAGCCCGACGAGCAGCCCGATGCGATCGGGGACCGCCCCATCGCGGCGACCACGGCCGCCGATCTCGACGAGACGGTCGACACGGCCCCGTCCGACACCGAACCGATCACTGCACCCGACGACATCCCCCGCCGCCACACGGACCCGGATCCGGGGGAACGAGCCGATTCCGCCGGCGGCTCCGTCGCCGATTCCCTCCGCACCGACTGACGGACCTTGCGGCGGCGCCGGGCCCGACCACCACCGGCGTCGCCGCGTACCACGGGGAGGAGGCCGGTGGGGCCCCGTCGAGCTGCGCATCGCCTCGACGACCCCACCGGCACTCGGGTCCTGCCAAATCCCGCGCCCCACACAGCGCGGGCGCACGAGCCCTGCGAACGGTTCACGCGCGGGTTCCTGGGGTGTTGTCTCAGCCCGCCACTCTGGTGCGCGCCCCCGGGCCGCTTTCGCCGAAACCGGCCGCCCGGGCGGGTTGCCGCGCTCAACACCGCACAGCGGCATACCCCCCGCCACGGCGCCCCACCTGATCCGCGGCCCGGGTTTGCGCACCACAGTGCGGGGTCTGCCGCAGTCCACACCGCACAGCGGCATACCTCGCCACCACGGCACCACGCCTGAAGCCGCGGCCCGGGTTTGCCCGGCACCACAGCGGGAAACCGGGGGCATGCGAAGGGCACTGGAGGTCGGCGCGTGGTGGTGCGGCCTGGCCGGGTTGTGGCTTCTGACGCTCTCGACCCCGTCGGTGCCCGAGCTGGTGGCCGGGGCGCTCGCGGCGCTCTGCGGTGCGGCGGCGGCAGTGGGAGCCCGGCGGGCGCTCGGCGGGCGGTGGCAGTTCGCGCCGGGCTGGCTTCGGTGGCTCGGGCCCTTGCCCGTCGCGGCGGTGCGGGATTCGGTTGCAGCGCTGGTGACCGTGGTCCGGGACCCGGAAGCCGGGCGAGTCGAACGAGTGCGCCTGCCGGCTGAACCGCGACCACGACACGACGGCCGCCTGGCGGCCGCGGCACTCGTGTTCGGCTGCACACCCGGCACCATGGTCGTGGCCGGCGCGTCCGGCAGTGGCGAGCTGGTGGTGCACCGGCTGCCCGGCAGCGGCACCCGAACCATGCGGCAGGTGACCTCGTGAGCCGGCCATCCACCGCCCCATTTGTGCTACCGCCGCTGTCCGCCCGGGGACGCTGCGGCGAACGATCCCCTGTGGAGCGAGTTCACCAACCGGCCCGCGCCGGTCGACCAGCTTGCGGGCAGGTGGGGCGATGACCTGGCTGCTCACCGCGGCACTCGTGCTCCTCGCCGGCGGGCTGGGCCCGGCGCTGTGGTTGTCCGCCCGGGGACGTCCCGCCGAACGTCTAGTGGGGTTGCAGCTGGCGTCGGCGGTCGCGGTGCTGGTGTTGCTGGTGCTCACGCAGGCTTACGGGCCGTCAAGTGCGGTGATCTTGCCGCTGGTGCTGGTCGTGCTGGCGTTTTCCGGCACGCTCGTGTTCATCCGGCTGCTGGGGGCGCGGTGACGGTCGCGGCGCAAATTCTCGTGTTCGCCGGCGTCGGTGTGGTCGTGCTGTCGGCGGCGGGGCTGCTGCGGGCGCGGGCGTTGCTCACGAGGCTGCACCTGTTGTCGCCGGCCACCACGCTGGGTGCGCCGTTGATCGGGGCCGGGCTGGTGCTCGTCAACGGCTGGCACCTCGGATCCGGCGCGATCGTGGCGACGGTGGTGCTGCTCGTCGTCACGGGTCCGGTGACGCAGGCGGCCACGGCGCGGCTCGAGGCGGCGCGGCGTGACCTGGTCGACCGGGACCTGCCGTCGTGAACGCGGCGCTGTTGCTGGTGTCCGTGGTGCTCGTCGCGGTCGCCGGGCTGGTCGTGGTGAGCACCGGGGATCCCCGGCGTCAGGCTGTGCCGTATTCGGTCTTCTCCCTGTGCCTGACCGTGTTGTTCGTGGTCTTCCAGGCGCCGGACGTCGCGTTGTCGGAACTGGCCGTCGGGTCCGCGGTCGTGCCGCTGCTCGTGTTGCTCACCGTTCGCCGGGTGCGCCGCCGATGAGGGCCCGCGACGGTCTCGCGCTGGCCGGCGGGCTGGGCGTAGCCGGGCTGCTCGTGGCCGCGTTCCTCCGCATGCCCGCGGTCGGCGGGACCGTTCACGTCTACCGCGACCTCGTGCTGCCTGCGGCGCAACACGCGAACACACCGAACCTGGTGTCGTCGGTGAACTTCGACCTCCGCGCCCTCGACACGCTCGGTGAGGAGACGATCGTCGCCGCGGCGGTGGTCGGGGTCCTGACGCTGCTGCCGCCACGCAGGAAAGCCCTTCCCCCCGAGCGGGGTTACGTCCTTCCCACCGTGCGCTTCACCGGGTATCTCCTGCTGCCCGTCGCCGTCGTGCTGGGCCTCGACGTGGTGCTCCACGGCCACCTCACCCCCGGCGGCGGGTTCCAGGGCGGTGTCGTCCTCGCCACCGGCTGGCACCTGCTCTACCTCGCGGGCAGCCACTCCGCGCTGCAACGGCTCCGCCCGCTGACCTGGCTGGAACACACCGAAGCCGCGGCCACCGGGCTCTACGTCGTGACGGGGCTCGCCGGGCTGCTGGCAGCCGGGAGCTTCCTCGCGAACTTCCTGCCCCGCGGCTCGTTCGGCTCACTCGTCTCGGCCGGCACGGTGCCGCTGTTGAGCGTGTTCGTCGGGATGGAGGTCGCGGCGGGCGTGGTCGTGCTGCTGTCCCGGTTTCTCGCGCACGGCCTCGGGCACGCCCGATGACGGCCGTCTGCTACGGCCTCGCGGGCTGGCTGCTCCTGATCGGCTGCGGCGGGATCGTGCGCAGCCGCCACCTCGTGCACACGGTGGTGTCGCTGTCGGTCGCGCAGTCCGGGACCTACGTGCTGCTGCTCGCGATCGGTTACCAGAAGGGCGCCGGCGCCCCGATCGTCGGTCAGCGCCAGCAGGTGCCGGTCGTCGACCCGACGGTGCAGGCCCTCACGCTCACCGACATCGTCGTGTCCGCGACCATCACGGCGCTCCTGCTCGCCCTCACCGTGCAGATCTCCCGCCGGCACGGCACGGTCGACCCCGACGAGCTTCGCGCGCTGCGGGGCTGAGGTGCTGCCGGCCCTTCTCGTCGCGGTGCCGATCGCCGCCGCGTGCCTGTTGCTCGGATTCGGGCCGGTCCTGCCGCGAGCGGCCACGGACGCGTTCGCCACGGCCTCGGCGCTCGCCGTGACCGTGCTCGCCGGTGTGCTCGTCGGCCAGGCCCGCCACGAGCGCGTGGTGACCTGGCTCGGCGGCCACTACCCGGACGGTAGGCGCTCGGTGGGCATCGTCCTCGTCGTCGACTCACTTGGCGCGATGCTGTGCGCATTGGCGGGGTTTCTGACGGTGTGCGCGCTCGTCTACAGCTGGCGCTACTTCGCCGCGGTCGAGGCGCGCTACCACGCGCTGATCCTGCTGTTTCTGGCCGGGATGCTCGGTTTTCTCGTGACCGGCGACCTGTTCACGATGTTCGTCTTCTTCGAGCTGATGGGCGGTGTGGCCTACGCGCTGACCGGATACCGGGTGGAGGAGGCCGATTCCGTGCAGGGCGCGTTCAACTTCGGGGTCGTGAACTCCCTCGGCGCCTACTTCACACTCATGGGCATCGGCCTGCTCTACGCGCGCGGCGGGCAGCTCGGGCTGGCGCAGCTGAGCGTCGCGCTGGCCGGGCGAACCGATGCACTGACGACCGCCGCGTTCGTGCTGGTCTGCACGGGCCTGCTGGTCAAGGCCGCCGCCGTGCCGTTCCACTTCTGGCTCGCCGACGCACATGCCGTGGCACCGGCGCCGGTGTGCGTGCTGTTCTCCGGGGTGATGGTGGAACTCGGGTTGTACGGCGTGCTGCGGGTGCGGTCCGTCGTGTTCCCGGAAACTCCGGAGCGGGTGCTGCTGGTCCTCGGCGCGGCCACCGCGGTGCTCGGCGCGGTGCTGTGCGTGACCCAGCGGCATCTCAAACGGCTGCTCGCGTATTCCACGATCGCGCACACCGGGATTTTCCTGTGTGGCCTCGCGGCTCCGGGCGCACAGGCGGGCGCGGGATTCGTCCTTTCGGTGCTCGGGCACGCCGGCGCGAAGTCCGCGCTGTTCCTGCTCGTCGGGGTCCTGCTGAACATCTGGGAGAGCGTGGACGAACACGAGCTGGCCGGCCGGGGCTCGCGGTTGCAGGGTGCGCTCTTCGTGGTCGCAGCGCTCGCCCTCGCCGGCCTGCCGCCGTTCGGTGTCGCGCTCGGCAAAGCCGTCGCCGAGCACTCCGCGCCGGAGTGGGTGGCCGTGCTCGCCGTGCTGGTCTCGGCCGTCACCGCCGGCGCGGTGCTGCGCGCGGGCCTGCGGGTCCACTTCGGACTCGGCCGGACGCCGGGCGGCAGCGGCGACGACAGGTCCACCGGCGGTGGCGAAGAACCCGAGACCGCACCCCACCTCCGGCGTGCCCCGGCGACCATGCTGATCGCGACGGGCCTGCTCGTGGCCATCGCGCTGGCCTCCGGCACCGTGCCTTGGCTGCGCGACACCGCAGCGGCGGCCGGCGCCCAGGTCGCCGACCACTCCGGATACCTCCACGCCGCCCTCCCCGTGGTACGCGCGACCGCGCCTCCCCCGCCTGCCGAGGTCGCGTGGACCACGCCGGGTCTCGTGCACGCGGCCGCGGCGGTGGTGCTTTCGTTCGTCTTCGCGGCCGCCGGCCTGTGGCCGCGGCGGTCCGCGCCGGCGTTGGTACGCAAGGGAATCCACGCACTGCACCAGGCGCATTCCGGGCACGTGGGCGACTACGTGGCCTGGCTGCTGGTGGGTGTCTCGGTGCTCGCCGGGCTGACCTGGTGAACCGCTCAGGACGCGGTCGTGAACTGCGGCATCTGCGCCATGATCCGCTGCAGGTCGCGGTCGTCGGAGAGGCCTTGGAAGTCGTACCGCGGGGTGTAGTGGCGTTCCAGCAGGGAGAGCTCCTCGCCGCTCAGCGTGAGCTCCAGTGAGGCGACGGCGTCGTCGATCTGGCCGGTCGTGCCTGCCCCGACGAGCGGAGCCGTCACCACGGGCTTGGCGCGCAGCCACGCGAGGGCGACCTGCGCGCGCGATACGCCACGAGCCTCTGCGACCTCGCCGACCGCGTCGATGATCCGACGGTCGGCCTCGGCAGTGTAGGGCAGGTAGAGCAGATCGGCGAACGGATCCGTCGAACCCCGGGCCGTCGCCTTCGCCGCGGACCACGCTCGGGCGAGCCGGCCCCTGGCGAGCGGGCTCCACACGATCGTGCCGACGCCCTCGTCGAGACAAAGCGGTAGCATTTCGCGTTCTTCCTCGCGCGCCAGCAGGTTGTAGTGGTCCTGCATGGACACGAAGCGGGCCCAGCCGTGGGCTTTCTGCGTGTGCAACGCTTTCGCGAACTCCCACGCGGGCATCGACGACGCGCCCAGGTATCGCACCTTGCCGGCCTTCACCACGTCGTGCAGTGCTTCCAGCGTCTCCTCCAGTGGAGTCGCGGGGTCGTTGCGGTGGATCTGGTACAGGTTCACGTAATCGGTGCCCAGCCGGCGCAGGCTGTGGTCGATCTCGGTCATGATCGCCTTGCGCGACAAGCCCTTTCCGTTCGGTCCCGATCGCATCGGGTGCCGCAGTTTCGTCGCGATCACCACGTCGTCGCGGTCGGCGAAGTCCTTCAGCGCGCGGCCGAGGATCTCCTCGCTCGAGCCCTGCGAATACATGTTCGCGGTGTCGAAGAAGTTGATCCCGGCGTCGAGCGCGTGCTTGATCAGCAGGCGCGATTCCTCTTCGCCGAGCGACCACACCGGATGCCCCCGCTCCGGCTCGCCGTACGTCATCGCGCCAATGGCGATCGGCGACACGTCCAGCCCCGTACTGCCCAGCTTCACGTACTCCACGACTACCCTCTCAACCCTGTGGTTCACTCGTAACGGAGAATTCTCCGCTTATTTGCACAGTAGCGGAGAGCTCTCCGGTACGCAAGCTCGATGAAAGGGGCCATCCGCGATGCCGCAGCGCAGCGACGCCAAGGCGAACCGCGCCCGCATCCTCGAGGTCGCGCGCGAAGCCCTCACCGAGGACGACGTCGCGTCGCTGAACTCGATCGCCAAACGCGCCGGCGTCGGCCCCGGCACGCTCTACCGGCACTTCCCTACGCGCGAAGATCTGGTGCTGGCCGTCTACCGCGCCGAACTCGAAGACCTCGACGAGCGCGCGGCGGAACTGCTGCGCCGGGCAACGCCACCCACCGCGCTCAAGCTGTACTTCAAGCAGCTGGCCGCGTACATCCGCATCAAACGCAGCCTTGGCGACGCCCTCTCGGCCGCCAAGCACGACGCCATCACCAGCGAGTCCTACGGCCTCGTCATCGACACCATCGCCACGATCCTCGCCGCCGGCGAACACGACGGAAGCCTCCGCCCCGGCCTCGACCCCGACGACGTGCTGCTCATGATGGGCTGCGTGTGGCGCACCCCGCGGGGTCCCGAGGGCGAGAAGCAGGCGGATCGGTTGCTGGATCTGGTCATGGACGCCTGCCGACCGCAGGCAGGCGGGCGTTGAAGTTCGTCACCTCGGCGACGTCGGGCCGGTGAGCGCGACCCGGCCGGTGATCGACGTCTCGATCCCGATCCCGTGCCCCCACCGGCGGGTGGTGTCGCGACCCACGGATATTGACGGGACCGCGAGCACGACGTCAGAACTCTTGTGCAGCAACACCTTCGTGCATCCATTGTGGATCGCGCCGCAGGCCCCGCGCAGCAGCGTGATGTCGTCGCCACGCCGGCGGTGAAGCAGCGTGCCTTCGCGCAGTCCGCGCCGACGCGAGCGCCTCGGCGAATGGCGGGATCTGCTGGGCCCGTGGGCGATGCGCCCGTATCGAGCCGGACCGTCGCCGGTTCTTCGCCACGTGCGGGCCCGCCTGTTTGCCTTGTCCCCCTGGGTTTGGGTGAGAGTGGTGACGATCTCGACGTCCGGCGGGCACCGGTGGGCGAGGCGTCGCGAAGTTGCCGTCCACCCGGAACCTGGTGCACCTCGGGCACCTCCGGAAGCTCCCCTTCGATGTTCGGACGTCAGCGGAATTCGGTCGAACAGGTCGTAGCGGCGGTATGAACCAGAGCAGGTGGCGCGAATCGCCCATGGGACAAGGTGAACCGCCGCGAGGCGGGCCCGATGAAGTGATCGGCTACACTGATCCACGGACGGATGGACCTGACATCGCGGCAGAAGGTGAACGCGACGGATGACCGAAGAGCGGGTCTGCGTGTGCGGCCACACAGAAGCGGCTCATCGCCACTACCGGCGCGGAAGCGATTGCGGCAGCTGCGGCGCGCAGCGGTGCCCACGCTTCAGGCGGGACAAACACGCCACCGCCGAATCACCGCTGGTGCGGGAACCCCAGCAGGAGGGCGAACGGCCGTGAATCAATCAGGCGTCAAGTGATCTTCGACCTCGGTCGGCCACAGTAATCGCAGAGTGCTCGGCGTCAGAGGTCGCCAGACCAGGGTACGCAAGAGCCGAAGCGATCGCCTCCTGTGGGAAATAGACAATCTGTTTTTTGTTGAGATGATTTGTTGTCGACCTCATTTCCCACGGTCGACCGCAAAGCCTCTGGATTCGGCTGGCTCGCGCTGAGGTCACACGGCACGTCCGCACAACGAGACCGCCGGCCCAGCGTCCACTTCGGACACTTCAGCCCCAGGTCAGGAACCGGTATTCGAGCCCCGTCGACGACCGTAGCCATTCGCCGACCTGGTCGGCCGGGCGGCCGACGTCCGGCGCGTGGACGTCACCCTCGAACTCCGACCGCAGCTCGGTGACGACAACCCGGTCGGCGTGCGGCAACGCGGCGCGGTAGACGGCGGCGCCGCCGATGACCCAGGTGTCCCCCGGCCCCGTGCACTCCGCCAGCGCGGAGGGCAGCGAATCGAACGTCTCGACGTCATCGCGTGGCGATCCCGACAGCACGAGGTTGCGCCGTCCGGGCAGCGGCCGGAACCGCGGCGGCAACGACTCCCACGTCCGCCGCCCCATCAGCACGGTGGCGCCCGCGGTGAGCTCGCGGAAGTGCTTCAGGTCTTCGGGCAGGTGCCACGGCAGGGCACCGTCTCGGCCGATGACGCCGTTGGCCGACTGCGCCCAGACCAGCCCGATCACACCGCCACCGGTGCCTTGATGCCGGAATGCGGGTCGTAGCCCTCGACGACGAAGTGGTCGTAGGTGTAGTCGAACAGGCTGTCCGCCGGCTTGAGCCGCAAGGTCGGGAACGGCCGCGCCTCGCGCGCGAGCTGCGTGCGGACCTGCTCCACGTGGTTGTCGTAGATGTGGCAGTCGCCGCCGGTCCAGATGAAGTCGCCGGCGCGGAGGCCGACCTGCTCGGCGATCAGGTGCGTGAGCAGCGCGTAACTGGCGATGTTGAAGGGCACGCCGAGGAACAGGTCCGCGCTGCGCTGGTACAGCTGGCACGACAGTTCGCCGTCCGCGACGTAGAACTGGAAGAACGCGTGACACGGCGGCAACGCCATCCGCGGAATGTCCGCCACGTTCCACGCCGACACGATCATCCGCCGCGAGTCGGGATTTTCGCGCAGCGTGCGCAGCAGCTCGGCGATCTGGTCGACGTACCCGCCGTCGGGCTTCGGCCACGACCGCCATTGAACGCCGTAGATCGGCCCGAGCTCCCCGTCGGGCGCCGCCCACTCGTCCCAGATCGTGACGCCGTTGTCCCGCAGCCACGTGACGTTCGATTCGCCCCGGAGGAACCACAGCAGCTCGAACGCGATGGACCGGAAGTGCACCTTTTTCGTCGTCACCAGCGGAAATCCGTCCGACAGCCGGTACCGCAGCTGGTGTCCGAAGACCGACCGCGTACCCGTCCCGGTGCGGTCGGCTTTGCGCGCGCCCGTGTCGAGAACGTGACGAAGCAGGTCTTCGTATTGCGTGTCCGGCATGCCTGCGAGCCTAACTCGCGCGGCCACGCGGTCCTCGCCCCGCCACGCCGCTCACGCACCGTGAACACAACCGATGCCCCGGCACGGCTGGGCGGATTCTCGGGGTCCTCGCAACACCTGATGGCCGATGTGGTTGTCAGTAGATCACGCAGGCGCTCGGCTGGGGTTTTCCAGTCGAGCGTTTTGCGTGGTCGGCGGTTGAGTTTCTGGGCAACGTGTTCGAGGTCCTCGGCGGTGTGGACGGACAGGTCGGTGCCTTTGGGGAAGT
>DASZNR010000178.1:0-4910 GCA_035551175.1 Amycolatopsis sp.
GCGGCGAGGCAGGCGAACATGGTGAAGAACCCGCCCGCCGCGAGGAGTGCCGGGGCCACGAACGGCACCACCGCGACGGGCAGCGTGCTCGCGATGTTGAGCACCGCGAAGTCCTTGCCCGCCGAGCCGGGGTCGGGCAGCACGCGCAAGCAGAGCGCGAAGTCCGTGGCCAAGAAAGCGCCGTAACCCAGCGACATGACCGCCGTGCCGAGGTACACCACCGGAACGCTCGGCGAGAGCGCCACCAGGACCAGTCCGGCGGCGAGCACTAGGCCGCCGGTGAACACGAACGGCTTCTGCCGCCGGATCCGGTCGGACAGCCAGCCGGTCAGCCAGGCCGTGACGGCGACGCACGCGATGCCGATCAGGGTCAGCAGGAAGATCATGCCCGGGACCGCGGCGGCCGGGACGGCGAACCGCTGCGTGAACACGAAGGCCAGGTAACTGTTCGACGCCCAGGCCGCGGTGATCAGGAAGCGCACCGCCCACGCCCAGCCGAAGGCGGGGTGCCTGCGCGGGCTGACCCAGTACGACCGCAGGATGATCGCCAAGCTGAGCCGCGGTTCGGCCGCCGGGATCCGGTGGCGGGGATCGCGCACGAGCAGGACGGCCATGAGCACGCCCGCGGCGCTCAGCACGCCGACCACACCCCACTGCAGCCAGGGAATCGCCGGCAGGACGCTCACCACGGCGAAACCCACGGCGGGCCCGGCCAGTGCCACGAACGCCACCACACCCGACGCCACCCCGCGCCGCTCCGGGGCCACCTGGTCGGCGGCGAGCGCCGCGCTCGCGGCGAGCTGGACCATGACCAGGGCCGTGATGAGGGCCCAGCCGAGTGCCACCTGCCAGACCTCGGTCGTCCAGCCCATCACCGCGAGCAGGATCGCCGCGCCGAGACCGCCGGTGAGGATCCACGTGCGGCGCCGGCCGAACCGGGCGGCCGTCCGGTCGCTGATCCGCCCGCCGAGCGGGTTCGCCAGCAGCCCCACCACGCCGCCGATGCCGGTCACCAGGCTGAACGCCGACGTCGCGCCGGCGCCGGCGATCGCGGTGAGGTGGGTGATCAGCAGCAGGTTCATCGGCACCGCGATGCTGATGTACCCGGCGGCGTTCGTGCCGACCAGTGCGCCGATGAGCCGCCCCTGAGCGGTGGCCGAACCGGCGGTGGACGTCCCGGCGGTCGGCGCGACCGCGTCGGGGATCACCGTCGGCCTGCCGAGGCTTCGACGACCTCGAGGATCGCGTCGCGCACGACCGCGGGATTCTCCTGCGGGATGAGGTGCCCGGTGCCCTCGACGACGACCGCCCGCCCGTTCGGCACGGCGGCCATGAGCTCGGCCGCGACCCGGTTGAACCGCGGGCGCGCCCGGGACATCCCGCGGTCGATCCGCCCGGCCTGCAGGCAGATCGTCGGGACGTCCGGGGTTCCGGCGGCCTGGAGCCGTCGCATCGTCGCCAGCGCCGGGACCACCTGAGCCGCTTCGCGGCGCGCGGCGCGCATCGCCCGGGCGCACGCGTAGTCGCGCGTGATGATGTCCACATCGGACGCCGCGATGGCGCGGGACACGTGCGGCACGGTCAGTTTCACGACCAGCTTCCGCCCGCCCAGGCGCGCGAGCACGGCCAGCACCCCGAAGGACCAGGACAGGATGTGCGTGCCGCGGCCGCTCACGACCTCGGCGACGGTCGCGTCGACGAAGACCAGGCCCGCGACGCGGTGCGGGTGGCGCTCGGCGAACAGCCGGATGACCGGCCCGCCCCAGCTGTGCCCGACCAGGACGACGGGCCGGGTCTCCCCGAGACCGTCGAGGAGACCGGTGAGGTCGTCCGCGATCCGCTCGATCGTGCGGTCGTGCGGGTCCGGATCGCTGCCGCCGTAGCCCGCCCGGTCGTAGGACACCGTGCGGGTGCGCGCGGCGATCTCGCGCTGGGTGTGCACCCACGACGCGGCCGGGGCGCTCATCCCGGCCTCGAACACGACCAGCGGCCCGTCCCCCTCACCGGCGGTGACGGCTCGCAGCCGCCGCCCGTCGGGCAGCGCGACGGACTTCTCGGTCAGCCCGGGACCCGGATCGAGGTGGCTCGTTTTCATCGGGCGCTGCCTTTCACTCATCCCAGCAGGACGGATGGACGTCGGTCCACAGAGCGGAAGTTTCGAGCTGGGCGGCGAGCGCGAGCAGCGACGCGTCGTCGCGGCGGCGTCCGACGAGCTGCACGCCGTACGGAAGCCCGTCACCGTCCACATGCGACGGCAAGGCCACCGCGGGCTGACCGGTCCAGTTGGCCCACGGCGTCGGGGCCGACCAAGCCAGCATCGCGTCGGCGATCCCCGCCACCCCACCGGCCTCGAAGTGCCCGAGCGGCACCGGCGGCCCGTTCGTCACCGGGGTCAGTGCGACGTCGAAGCCCGCCAAGGCCGTCAGGAAGGCGCTTGCGTAGTGGGCCAGCACCCGGTTCGCCGCGAAGAGGTCCGCTCCGGAAAGCGCTTCCCCTTCGGCGCACAGGTACCGGGTGTACGGCAGGAGCTGTTCCCGCCGACCGGGCGGAACCAGCGACCGCACCGCGGCGTGGACGGAGGCGGCGAAGTGCGTGCGCAGCGCCGAGCGCACCGGATCGTCACACCTGGCCGGGATCCGCACCTCCCGCACGTCATGCCCCAGCTCCTGGAGCCGGGTCGCCGTGCGTTCTACGGCGCGGACCACCTCCGGATGCTGCCGAGCACCGCCGAAGCCCGGGTCCGTCCACACGGCGACGCGCAGCGGCCGCGCGGGTAGCCGCTCGACGGCGTCGGCGAAGTTGTCGTCCGGCCGCCAGCCGTCCGGATCGCCGTTCCAGGGCCGCGCCATCACGTCCAGCAGCAGCGCCGCGTCCCCGACGGTCCGGGCGATGGGGCCTTCGATCGTCGTGCCGGCCAAGGACGTCAGCGGCACCGACGAGCTGAGCAGCCCCCGGCTCGGCTTCACACCGACGAGGTGGCAGGTCGCCGCGGGTGTGCGGGTCGACCCGGCCCCGTCGCCCGCGTGGGCCAGCGGCAGCAGCCCCGCGGCGACCGCGGCGGCCGCGCCTGCGCTGGAACCGCTCGCGTACCGCGTCGGGTCGTACGGGGTGACGGTCGGCCGCCCGGTCACGGCGGTGTCGGTGAAGCAGGTGGCGCCGAACTCCGCGGTGGTGGTCTTGCCGACGAGGACCGCACCGGCTTGGCGCAGCAACCCGACCGTCCAGGTATCGGCTTGCGGGCGGAACTCCGCCAGGGCGGCGGAGCCGAAGGTCGTCCGCAGTCCCGCGGCCGGGTACAGGTCCTTGATGCCCAAGGGAAGTCCCAGCAGGGGCGCCGACTCCCCGCGGGCGATGCGGTGGTCCGCGCGAGCGGCTTCGTCGAGGGCGAGGTCCGGCGCGACGGTGGTGAACGCGCCGAGTCCGCCATCGAACTTCTCGATGCGGCCCAGGTAGTGCTCCGTCAGCTCCCGGGAGCTGACGTCGCCCGCGCGCAGAGCCGCGAGTTGGGCCACGGCGGAAAGTTCGTACGGTTCGCTCACGGCGCCACCGTGGTCCCGGTCAGCACCCTGTGCGCCAGGGCGGCGAGGGCGTCGAGGTACTCCGGCGTCAGCGGTTGCCGCCCCAGCATCCGGCGGTGCATCAGCGGCCCCTCGATCAGATCGCCGACGAGGGACAGGTCCGGCGGTTCGCCGATCTCGCCGCGCCGCACGGCCCGGGTGATGGCGTCGCGCAGTGGTTCGCCGCGGCCCTCGGCCATCCTCCGGAAATTCAGCTCGGCGTCGGGGTCCCGGTGCAGATCGGCGACGAGCCCCATGAGCCCGTCGATCCAGGACGAGGACCAGGAAGCCGCGAAGTCCTCGACGATCGCCCGCAGGTCCGAGCGGAGGGTCCCGGTATCGGGATCCGAAACGGGCGGCAGGTGCCGGGCGAGCACGTCGACGACGAGCTGAGCCTTGCTCGTCCACCGCCGGTAGACATCGGTGCGGTGGGCTTGGGCCCGGGCCGCGACCTCGGTCAGCTTCAGCGCGTCGTAGCCCTCGCTCTGCAGCAGCGACCACGCGGCCGCGGTGAGCCGCTCCTCGAGATCGGGATCTCGGCGACGACCGGCCATACCGCCTCCATTAAGCTACAAGTTGTAGTGGAATGGAGAGTAGGCGCCTCCCGGCTTCGGCACAAGACGCGGTATCAGGCGCCGAGCACCCACGGGCCCGACTGCACGACAGCGGCCAAGTCGAGCCCCGGCGGTGGGTGTCGTTCAGCACGACGAGGTTCGCCGGGTCGCCAGGGCCACTCGACTCACTCCGGGCGAGCAGCCGGGCCTCGGCGTCGGCTACGACGACGAGGTCGCCGACGCGCGCCTGTACACCCGCTCGCACGTCCCCGGTGAACCCCCTCAGCCCGGACGGTTCCCTCCACGACCGGTGACGCCGGAGCTACTCCCCCGGCGAAGAGTTCCCCGGTTCACCGTTCGCGCCGAGCAGCCGGGTGAGGTAGTCGAGGTCTTGCTGGAGCAGCGCGACCGCGCCGAGCGGCGTCGGCGCGTCCGGGGTCCGCCCGGCCTCCCTGGCCACCATGTGCACCGCGTTGTCCGCGATCTGGTCGGCCACCGGCTCGGCGGGGTGCGCCGGGGACGGGTGGAACCACCAGGCCACCCAGTTGCACATGCCGATGATCGACAGCGCCGTGACGCGGGCGTCGACGGGGCGGAAGAACCCGGCGGTGACGCCCTCCTCGATGAGGGCGGTGATCTCGCGGAGCACGGCCCGCCTGCTCTGGAGGTGCTTCTTCGCGATCTCCGGCGGCAGCGACTGGTCGCTGCGGTCGAGCGTGCGGAACTGCTCCGGCCGTTCGGCGCGGTGCAGGACCAGGGTGCGCACGAGCATGCGCAGCTTCTCGGCCGGGTCGAGATC
>DASZNR010000179.1:0-2357 GCA_035551175.1 Amycolatopsis sp.
TCCACCGCGACGGTCTGCCGGGCACCTGGCCCGCCGGGTACGAGGACGCGGCCGAGCCGTACACGCCCGCGTGGCAGGAAGCGATCACGTCGGTGCCTGCCGGGCAGGTGGTCCGGATCGCCCGGGAGATGGCGGCCAACGCCGAGGAGTCGCACGGCCGGACGATGATCATCATGGGCGCCGGGATCTGCCAGTGGTTCCACGGCGACACCACCTACCGCGCCGTGCTGGCGCTGCTGATGCTCACCGGCTCGATGGGCCGCAACGGCGGCGGCTGGGCCCACTACGTCGGGCAGGAGAAGTGCCGTCCGGTGACCGGCTGGGCCACGATGGCGATGGCCACGGACTGGCAGCGCCCGCCGCGCCAGATGATCGGCACCGCCTACTGGTACACCCACACCGACCAGTGGCGCTACGACGGCTACCGCGCCGACGCGCTCACCTCCCCGCTCGCCGAAGGCAAGCTGGCGGGCAAGCACACGATGGACACCATCGCGCTGTCCGCCCGGCTGGGCTGGATGCCGTCCTACCCGCAGTTCGACGTCAACCCCCTGGACCTGGCCGACGAAGCCGACTACGACGTCGCCGCACACGTCGCCGACCGCCTGCGGGACGGCAGCCTGAAGTTCGCGATCGACGACCCCGACGCGCCGGAAAACTGGCCGCGCTGCCTGACGTTGTGGCGAGCCAACCTGCTCGGCTCGTCGGCCAAGGGCGACGAGTACTTCCTCAAGCACCTGCTCGGCACGCACAACAACCTCCAAGCCGAGCAGACCCCACCCGGCCGCCGCCCCCAGGACGTCGAATGGCGTGGCGACGAACCACCGGAGGGCAAGCTGGATCTGCTGCTGTCGCTGGACTTCCGGATGACCAGTTCCACGCTGCTGTCGGACGTCGTGCTGCCGGCCGCGACCTGGTACGAAAAGCACGACCTCAACACCACCGACATGCACCCGTTCGTGCACGCGTTCACCCCGGCGATCGATCCGCCGTTCGAGTCGCGCACGGACTTCGACGCGTTCCACGCCATCGCCCGCCGGTTCTCCGACCTGGCCACCACGCACCTCGGCGTCCGGCGGGACGTCGTCGCCGTGCCGCTCCAGCACGACACCCCCGGCGAGACCGCCCAGCCCGGCGGCACGGTCCTGGACTGGCGCGCGGGCGAGACCGAAGCGGTCCCGGGCCGGACCATGCCGAACTTCGTGGTCGTCGAACGCGACTATCCCGCGGTGGCCGACAAGCTGGCCGCGATCGGCCCGCTGGTCGACCGGCTCGGCATGACCACCAAGGCCGTCACCTACCACCCCGACGAGGAAATCGCACACCTGGCGGCGAAGAACGGCGTCATGCTCGGCGGGGCGGGCGACGGCCGCCCGGCGATCGACACCGACGCGAAGATGGCCGAGGCGATCCTCGCGTTGTCGGCCACCACCAACGGCCGGCTCGCCGTGCAGGGCTTCGAGCAGCTCGAGCGCCGCACCGGCGTCCGGCTCGCCGACCTCGCCTCGGGCAGTGCGGAGAAGCGGATCTCCTTCGCCGACACCCAGGCCCAGCCGGTGCCGGTGATCACCAGCCCGGAGTGGTCGGGCAGCGAGACCGGCGGCCGCCGCTACGCCCCCTTCACGGTCAACGTCGAACGCCGGAAACCCTGGCACACCCTCACCGGCCGGATGCACTTCCTGCTGGACCACGACTGGATGCACGAGATGGGCGAGACCCTGCCGATCTACCGCGTCCCGCTCGACATGCACCGGCTCTTCGGCGAACCCGAGCTCGGCGAGACCGACGGCGCTTCGGTGACCGTGCGGTACCTGACCCCGCATTCGAAGTGGTCGATCCACTCCGAGTACCAAGACAACCTGTTCATGCTCTCGCTGTCCCGCGGCGGCCCGGTGGTGTGGATGAGCGAACCCGACGCGACTGCGATCGGCGTGCACGACAACGACTGGGTGGAAGCGGTCAACCGCAACGGCGTGATGGTGCTGCGAGCGGTCGTGAGCCACCGCATCCCGGCGGGCACGGTCTTCGTCTACCACGCCCAGGAGCGGGTGGTGAACGTCCCGAAGTCCGAGCACACCGGGCGCCGCGGGGGCATCCACAACTCGCTCACCCGGATCCTCGTCAAGCCGACGCACCTGATCGGCGGCTACGCCCAGCTTTCCTTCGCGTTCAACTACCTCGGGCCCACCGGGAACCAACGTGACGAAGTCACCGTGATCCGGCGCCGCCGCAGCCAGAAGGTGGAGTACTGACATGCGCGTGATGGCCCAGCTGGGCATGGTGATGAACCTCGACAAGTGCATCGGCTGCCACACCTGCTCGGTGACGTGCAAGCAGGCGTGGACCAACCGCAGCGG